>CANRFC010000003.1 GCA_947629795.1 uncultured Oscillospiraceae bacterium | reverse complement strand
TACTACCGCTTCATCGGCAAAATCGACTGACCTTTCTTTTTTTACCCAACAATATCTTTAATTAAGGGAAACGGGCAGGGGATTTCCTGATGTCAGTCTCCTCACTGAACTGGCCGGGGCGCTGTCGGTCTCTGTGCCGGAGCTGCTGACCGGGGACGTGGCCGCCAACCAAAACGTGTCCGCCAATATGAAGCGGAGCAAGTTCTATGTCTGCCCCATCTGCGGCAATGTGATCCATGCCATGGGCGAGGGGGCCTTTTCCTGCTGCGGCCTTCGCCTGCCTCCGTTGGAGGAGGAAGTGCCCGACGGGGAACACCGGATCACGGTGGAAACCGTGGAGGATGAAATGTTTGTTTCTTTGAATCATCCCATGGAAAAAGGGCACTTCATTTCCTTCATCGCCTACGTTTCGGACAACGGCCTTCAGATGGAAAAGCTCTATCCGGAGCAGGCGGCGGAGCTTCGCTTCCGCAGGATGGGTCCCGGGAAGCTCTTTGTCTGCTGCAACCGGCATGGGCTGTTCCGCCAAACGGTCTGAAAGGGGCGCGGAACATGAAGCATGAGCTCACCTTTACCCCCATCGACCTGGAGACATGGGGCCGGAGAGAGATATTTTATTACTTTTCCCAAATGGCTCCCACGGGCTATTCCCTGACGGCAGAGCTGGATGTGACGCGGATGCGCGCCGTCTTGAAGGTGGCGGGCTTCAAGTTCTTTCCCGCCTATCTGTGGCTGGTGACCAGGCTGCTGAGCCAGCAGACTGAGTTCAAACTGGCCCAGGCGGACGGCCAACTTGGCTATTACAATGTGCTGACGCCACTCTACGCCGCCTTCCACGAGGATGACAAGACCTTTTCCCTGATGTGGACCGAGTATGACGACAGCTTCCTGGCTTTTCATGCCGCCTACCTGGCGGATCAGCGGGAGCATGGTTCCCATCACGGTATTCTGGCGAAGGCGGGGCAGCTCCCGCCACCCAACGCCTATACGGTCTCCTGCGTCCCGTGGGTGTCCTTTGAACACTTCGCCGTCCACTCCTATGAGAACAAGCCCTACTATTTCCCTTCCGTGGAGGCGGGCAAGCTCCGGGAGAGAGGCGGCAAGGTCTGCCTGCCGTTGTCCATCACCTGCCATCACGCCGCTGCCGACGGCTGGCACGTGGGCCTCTTTTTGGACGCACTGCAAACAGAGGCAAATCAGTTTGAGAAGTTTTTGGAGATATCAAATGGAGATTAACAAGGTATCTGTCGGGACAGGAGAATTGGCTTACTGCACCTTCGGGGCAGGGAAAATCGACCTGGTGATCGAGATGGGTTTGGGCGCTGTGATGGGAGAGTGGCGGCAGTTGGCCCAGCGGCTGAGCGAGAATTATACTGTCCTCCTGTATGAGCGCGCCGGGTACGGCTCCAGCGACCCTTCCCCGGCGGAGCGCACGCCGAAAAACATTGCCTGGGAGCTGCACGAATTGTTGGAAGCCCTGGGCCATGAGAACAAGATCACCCTCCTGGCCCACTCCCAGGGTGGGCTGTATGCCCAGCAGTTTGCCCGCTGCTACCCCGAGCTGGTGGAGCGGCTGGTGCTGCTGGACCCGCTGTCGCCCAGGGACAACGAGTTCCGCGTCAGATTGACAAGGTCGGAGTTCAAAAAGAGTGGCGTGGATAAGACTGGCGGCCTTCGGCTGAACCTGCTCCTGGTCCGGCTCCATCTGGGCTGGCTGCTCCGCAGGATCATGCGTACCGCCCCACCCTTTTACTACTGCGACGGCTTCTCGGAGGAAGAAACGAAGTACATCCTGGCCGCCGTCAGCAGGCCGCAGACCTATGAGACCGCCCTGCGGGAATATGCGGCGGCCCACGATGAGCGGCTTCTCGGCGAGCTGGCGTCGCCGGAGGGCTTCCCGTCTATTCCGCTTGTCCTGATCACCCACGACTCGGGCATCGAAGAGCAGGAGATCTGCCAGTTCGGCGGTGCTTCGGAGGAAGAGGCCCAAAAGATCGAAACCGTCTGGCAGGAGCTGATGGGGGAGTATCTGTCCTGTTCGCCGGACGGCACACACCACCGGGCGGAGCACAGCAGCCACTACATCCACCTGACAGACCCGGAGCTGGTCTGTAAAGTCCTTGCCGGGTAACAAAAGAAGGAGAAAAACAATGAACTGGACGATCTATGGAATGGAGTGTGTCGGGGCGCTGATCCTGTTTACCTGCCTGATCATGATCCCACTGTGCCGGGACCCGGTGTGGTGGATCCATGATTACCCCAAGGACATTCAGGAGAAATACTTTGAGACCCATGAGCGGATCCCTACCCAGGTGCTCAGCGCCCCGGTGTTCCTGAAAAAGGCCTTCGCGGTGCTGCTGGCCCTGGCCGTTCTCACGGCCCTGGTCCTGGCGGCAGGGGCGAAGGATTTCAAAACGGGCTTTTTATACTCCTATGGTCTTTGGATGCTGGTGAACTGGTACGACTGCTTCTTCCTGGACTGGGTGCTGTTTGCCAACGTCAAGCGCATCCGTCTGCCGGGGACGGAACATATGGACAGGGCATATCATCAGAAGAAGTACCACGTGGTCCGGGCGCTGATGGGCATGGTCATCGGGCTGATTCCCTGCGTGCTGGCCGGGGCACTGGTCGCAGTGGTGCGGTAAATCGAAATTTGAGGAGATAAAACAAAATGCAATATACATTTGAAGGAAAGAAAATAGTAGATGGAAACAGAACATTCATAGATATTCCCTTTAATATGTGGGATATAACAGGACGCACGGGAAACATTCCGGTAAAAGTCGTCGTAGATGGCATTTTGTTTGAATGCAAACTGATACCAAAAGGAAACGGCTGCTATTATATTCCTGTGAAAAAAGCAATAGCTGAAAAACTGAAAGAAACATTTGAAGTTTCTTTTGAGGTCGTTGATACTCTTTCCAGAATTAATCACAACAGTCCCTATAGTAAGGATCATCCAATTAGAGCGATTGATTCGATTGAGGAGATGGAAATCGTTCCGGGATATTGCGGGCACTGCTGCGTTGCAATGCTTGCAGGGGTTTCCCTACATGATGTTCTGCAGGTAATGGGAAAAGCGGAAGGTTCATGGTCTAAGATAATGGAAACTTTAGACTATTACGGTATTCAATATGCCCCTAAAATGGCTTATCCAAGAGGCAAAGATGTCTGTATGCCAAGATGTTGCATTGCGTATATTGATGGCGGATTTAAGCTTTGGTATAAAGGAAGATATTATGGTTCAGAAGTTGCAGAACAGCCTAAAATCGTCAGCTACCTGGAGATAGCTGTGCATGGGACGGAGTAACAAATTCCAATTTGACGGGAAGAGATCCATCATCACAGGGCCAGACGCTTAGACGCAGAGCCGATGATCCCGAAGAAGATGGATAGGCTCTGTGTTTTGCTTTTTCAACGTTTTCAAAAACCACGGAGGATATAAGAGGTGGCATTTCAAGTAATAGGGATCCTGGTTTTGGCGGCGTTCTACGGCTGTTATTTTGTCAAGATGTTCCGCCAAAAGAAAAAAGGCATTCAGACCGACCAGATGGGCAAAGGAAAGTCGGGCACGGCCAAGCGCATAGAGGTCACATTGGGGATCGCCACGATCGTGGCCCCGGTGGTTGAGGTCATCAGCATCGTCATGGGAACGACCGCCCTGCCTCCTTGGGGACGGATCGTTGGCGCTGTGGCCGCGGTGTGCGGCGCGGCGGTCTTTCTTCTCTCCGTCCTTACCATGCGGGACAGCTGGCGGGCCGGCGTTTCCGAACAGGAGCGGACGGAATTGGTTACAAGCGGCATTTACCGAATCAGCCGGAACCCGGCCTTCCTTGGTTTCGACCTTGTATATCTTGGGATCCTGCTGATGTTCTTCAACCCAGCCCTATTGGCGGCGTCCGTCTTTGCCATCGGGATGCTCCATCTCCAGATCGTAAAGGTGGAGGAACCCTTTTTGGCGTCCGCCTTCGGCACACCTTACCGGGAATATCAGCGGCAAGTGAACCGTTACCTGGGCAGAAATAACCGTCAAATGCGTTTTGCAAACGGTCAAAAAGGGGCTTGAACATGAATCAAGGTATGATGCCGATCAGCAGAAAGAAAACGCTTGCAATCGTATTGGCAGTCTTCCTGCCTTGCACTGTTGTGAAGGACATCGAATTTCTTGTGATCAAGACCGACCAGACGATCCTGGCGGAAAATATCATCTGCAAGCTGTTCATCCTTGCGGTTCTCCTGATCGTTTTGCCGCGATTCGGGCTGAATTGGAAGGAAATAGGCTTTCGCAAGAGCGGGATCCTGAGAAGTGCGGGTTTGGGCCTGCTCTTGGGGGTGAGTACATTTTTCCTGTCCTATTTGACGGAATACCTTGTCCTCTCCGCAATGGGGAAAGCGGCGAATATTCAGTTTTTCATTACGAATTTCGCCCTGAAGGATCAGAACATCGGCGGGGCGTCCCTTGCTGCGGTCGTGATATGTATCATGGGAAATATCGTAAATGTATGGGCGGAGGAGGGATTGTTTCGGGGGCTCTTATTTCGGATGACAAAAACGGCCTTCACGGAAAGACAAAGCAATCTGATCCAATCGCTGCTGTTTGGCCTGTGGCATATCGTGACGGTGATTGTATGGCTGCTGGACGGCAGCATTGGTATCCCCATGGCGTGTGTTATGGCAGTCGGTTATGTCTTGTTGGCAGGAGTGCTCGCTTACGAGTGGGGGCTATGCATTTCACTGACGGGAACCATCTGGGCAGGCGTGTTTGAGCACTTTTTCAATAATTTCATCACAAATTCTCTGCACATGGTCACAGATACCGGGATAGATGAAATGCAGATACTTAGGATCGTATTGTCCAATGTGCTGTCTTTGGCATTTGTCCTAATTCTGTCCAAACACGCCAAAAGGCACGATCGAATGACAGCTTCTTGATGAGGAATAAGTGCGGTCTCGTAATGAAAAGACGATCCTTTGTTTCTAAAGCGGAATTTTGAGAGAGGGAGAACGGATATGAAAAAGGATACTCCGGCCATTGTGATATGGGCTGTTTTTGAGGCCGTGGCGATCCTGCTTTGGCAGATGAAGGACAACCTTTTCTATCTGCTGAATTTCAGCTACATAGGGTGTTCGCTGGGACTTGGGGTCTTCCTGTTTATGCGGGGGCATCGGCACGCCAGGAGGACCGTGCAGCTTCTTGTGGGCCTGTATATGCTGGTATATCTCGGCCTGATCTGCAATGAGAATATGCAGATCGAGGGCTTTTGGTATTACCTGTTTACCGGCGTTTTTGAGGCGGCGACGATCCATTACGCCGTGGCGAAGATCTTCGGGCCGCTGATCTTCGGGCGCGGCTGGTGCGGGTACGCCTGCTGGACAGCCATGGTGCTGGATCTTCTGCCGTATAAAGTCCCGCAGGCGCCGCGCAGGAAGCTGGGCTTCGTCCGTTACATCGTATTCGCGCTTTCCCTCCTGTTTGTGGCGGGCCTCTTTCTTATGAGGGTCGGAGGGCTTGAACGGATCATGTTCCGGAGCTTTCTTGTGGGCAACCTTTTGTATTATGCCGTGGGGATCATTCTGGCCTTCCGCTTCAAGGATAATCGGGCCTTTTGCAAATACATCTGTCCCATCACCGTATTCCTGAAGCCCATGAGCTATTTCTCCGCCATCCGGGTCAAGTGCAGCAAGGACAAGTGCGTATCCTGCGGAATGTGCGAAAAGGTCTGCCCCATGAATGTGGAAGTGACGAACAATTCCCGGAAACGTCTCAACGGGACCGAGTGTATTTTATGTATGGAGTGCGTAAAGGCCTGCCCGAAACAGGCGCTGTCATGAAGTCGTTGATGACGGGAGCCGCAATGAGCGCGGCGGGGAAGCGATAAAACAGTCGGAAAATGATAGCGGCGGAGAGGTCCCCAAACAGAAAGAGTTTAACGGGAGATGCATGGAATGCGGAAAAGAACAAAGACAGTCATTCGAATTTGTGTTCTGATCGTTACTTTGGGGATCGGTTCGGCATGCCTTTTTGGACCTTGGCGCACGGACAGGACCCGATCTACCGTGGAAACGATGTCCAAACAGGGACCTTTGAACTCCCCATTCAGGAGGAGGGCGAGTATGTCATCTCCGTTAACGCCGGCAAGGCAAGCGGCAGACTGGAATTTGAAAGGAAAGGATAATTATGAAAATATTGTATCGTGTACTGTATACTGCGGCGGCCTGTTTTTGCGCCGCCGGATTTATGGGGCACACCGCAGCATGGGGCGCCGCTGCTTTGAGCTTTTTTGCAGCGACAATGATTTTTATTGGACAGCGAAAGAACAACGGCGGTACCTCTGGTTGATGACCGGGATGGCGTTATGGTAATCTGACAAAGGAGAAACATATGAGAAAAAGATCACTCACAGCGGAGGAAAAACGGCTGGACACAGACCTTTGGATCGTCGGATTGGTCACTCTGGTCGCTTTTCTTGGCTATGTGGCAACCGGGGAGCGGCTGATGGACTTTGTCACGGACGGCAGCCTCCATGTTTTACCCCGGCTGCTGGTCAACGCCGCCGTCCAGTTCGGGGTGGCCGGACTGGGCATTACCATCGTCTGCATTTTGCGAAAAGAGAGCTTCATACGCTTTGGCTTGCGTAAGGAAAATACGCTCCGGGCCGTTGTGGGCACCGTCCTCTGCTTTGTCCCCTTGCTCTGCTGCATAGTCGCCTCGGGACAATTTCACGGATACCATCCCTTCACCATCATGATCACAGCCGATGTGCTGGCCGGGGGCCTGCCCCTCTCCCTCCTGGGTATGGCTCTGATCGCCGTGGTCTGGGGGTTCTTTGAGGGGTTCAATTACGCGGTCATCAGCGAGAAGATCAACTGCCGGTATCCCTCCGAAAACTTCTGGCTGGACTATGGGGCCATCACCTGCGCCGTCGTCTGCGTGCTGTTCCACCCGATGGTGTTTACTCCCTGGGGCATCGTGGAGATGGCCACCAGCTTCGCCGCCATCTACGGGATGCTGCTGGTCAAAAAGCGGACCGGGAACGCCTGGGGTTGTGTTTTCGCCTTTTGCTTCATCTGGAACGCGATATAAGATCAAGTTGAGGAGACATCTTATGAAACGCACATTGCTCCATTTCTGCGGCCTTTTGGGCGTTGTCAGCCTGCTTTCCTATACTGCGATGGTCGTCTTTTCTCCCCTGGCCTATCCGGGATATGACTGGCTGAGCATGGCGGTGAGCGACCTGTCGGCGGTGGGCGCGCCGTCCGCGGCTCTGGCAAGTCGGCTGAACGCCCTGTTTGCCCCCTGCGGCATCGTCTCCATCATGGCGGTCTGCGTGTCCATGGAGCATGTGACGGAGAGGCTGCTGCGCCTCGGCGTCTATTTTTTCTGCGCCATGGAATGGGTGTGTACCGTGGGATATGAGATGTTCCCGTGGGTGTCAGGCGCGGACGGAGCAGATCCGCAAAACATCATGCATCTGCTTGTGACAGTCCTGGTGGTCGTTTTTTCCATCGCCTCCCTGATACTGATCGCATGGGGCGCCAGAAAGGGAAAACATAAGGCGCTGTCGGCGTGGGCGGTCCTCTGTCTGGCGATGATGCTGTTGGGGGCCATGGGGACCGGCGTCATGCCGGAAGCTGTATTTGGACTGTTTGAACGCTTCAGTACATTTTCAGCCGTGATATTCAACGCGGTGCTGGGCGTCTGTCTTTTTGCGGGAAAATTCGAAAAAGGGTATGAAATGAAAAGATAAATTTTGAAATTGCGGAGGAAAACCGTGTTGAAGAACTATGATAAAAAGCTGGATCATTTCTATGATCCTGATGGAAGATTGATCCAGTATCCAGCCAAAAGACCCATGCGGATCCTTGCACTTATCAGGATCGCGGAACGAATGGACGCCGGCAGGAAATATACAGAAAAGGAGATAAACGAAAGGATCCGGCAGAGCATTGCATTCCAGGATATAGAGCTGATCCGAAGGGAAATGGTCCAATACAGGTTCCTTGGAAGGCAGAGGGACGGTTCGGAATATTGGGTAGAAAACGATTGGAGGGAGGTATACGCAGAATATATCAGAGAGGAATAGGAAAGCAGGACCCGGCTGGGGAGGAAAAGGTTCCTGCATTTCATCGGCCTGTTTCGCAGCACACCGGGAGACAGCCGAAAACGGAAAGGGGATCCCCCTAAGCAAAATCAGCAAAAGCCAGACGCTTTGACGCAGAGCTTTGCCTTCGGGCAGCTCTGCGTTTTTGCGGAAACGATCAAAGAAAGGTATGGTGTTCCACATGGAAAAACGGCTTTACAAGTCCGACCGGAACAAGATCATTGACGGCGTGTGCGGCGGTATCGCGGAGTATTTCGGCATCGACCCCACTTTGGTGCGGCTGCTGTGGGTGCTGCTGTGCGCCCTGGGCGGCAGCGGCGTCATCGCCTATATCATTGCGGCGGTCATCGTTCCCCGGGCCCCCGGCGGCCAGATCTGACCGAAAGAGCAGAGAGGGAGGAGCATTATGAAAACACTGGGATCCATTCAAAAGACCTATCAAGTATTCAAGACCCTGGCCATGCTCGCCATGATCCTGTCCTTTATCTGGGCGGGACTTTGTGCCCTGGGCGTGTTCTGCTGTCTGGCCTGGTACAGCACCGGACAGCTGCCGGTCACTTTCCTGACCGACCTTCTGCGGCCCCAGGGCGGCGTGCCGGGTCTGATCGGGACCCTGTTGGCTGACTTTGTGTTCGGCGTGACGGACGGCCTCCTGTTTTTCTTCGCCCACCGTTACTTCAAGCAGGAGTTGGCGGACGGGACGCCTTTCACGGCAACAGGCGCCGAGCAGGTCAAAAGACTGGGGATCAAGACCATCGTCATGCCCCTGGCGGCGGTCATTCTCTCCGCTGTGATCTATGAGTGCTTCGGCCTGACCCGCTCCGGCGACTGGGGCAACGGCGCCGCTGTGGTGCTGGGCGTAGCCCTGATCCTGTTCTCCCTGGTCCTGCGCCATGGCGCGGAGCTGCGGGAGAGTACCGACGGGAAGACGGCTTGAGAAAAACAGGAGGAATGATATGTCATTGCTGATCGTCAATACGCTGCCGGAGGACCGGGCCAGGGAGGCCGTCCGAAGCCTGACGGCGCGCAGCGCCCACAGCCGGGTCATCCACACCGGGCCGCTGAACATCCACCCTTGCGTGGGCTGCAACTTCTGCTGGTTGAAGACCCCGGGACGCTGCTCCATCCAGGACGGCTATGAGGAGCTCCTGAAAGCCTATCTGACCTACGACGCGGCGATTTTCCTGGCCGGGACCGCCCTGGACTTTGTGGATCACCGCATGAAAGATCTGGTGGACCGGCTCCTGCCCCTGGCCACCATGTATACCCACATCGTGGACGGCCAGTGCCGCCATGTGCCCCGCTACGAGAAGAAATACCGCTTCGGGCTTTTGTATGACGGCGAGGCGGACCGGGACTACCTGGACCTGTGGATGGACCGGGTCATGCTGAACCTGGGCGGGGTCAGTCTGGGTGCCTATCCCATGGAGCAGGCAAAGGAGGCGTTTCCATGCACCTTGTGATCATCAACGGCGCGGCCAGGCCCCAGTCCAGGAGCAACACGGCGAAGATCATCGCCGCCTTCCGGATGGGCTATGAGGAGAGCGGCAGCACCTCCGAGGTCTGGCATCTCTCGGACCGGGCCCAGTGGGCCGGCGCGGCGCAGGCCTTTGCAGCGTCGGACAACATCCTGATCGCGCTGCCCCTCTACGTGGAGAACGTCCCCGGCATTTTGCTGGAATTCCTGGCGGGGCTGGAGCCCAAGACCACCCCGGGGACCCAGATCGCCTTCCTGGTCCAGGGCGGCTTTCCCGAGGCGTCCCAGAGCCGGTGCTGTGAGAAATATCTGGAGAAGCTGCCGGAGCTGCTGGGGTGCGCCTATGCCGGGACCCTTATCAAGGGGGACATGTTCGGCCTGCGGCTGATGGACGAGAAGGAGGGGCAGGAGCTGCTGCGCCCCTTCACCCGGATGGGCCGGCACTTTGCGGATACCCATCGGTTTGAGAAGGAGACTGTGGCAGCCTTTGCCGGCCCGGAGTATCTGTCGGCAAAGGAATGCCGGATGTTCCGCCTGTTCGGGCGGCCGGTACAGCGGCTCTTTATGGGCCGGATGGCAAAGAAACTGGGGTGCACAGGGCCTCTGGACGCGCGCCCCTATTCCACGGGCAATTGAAACAGGCGGGAGAAAAGCGGAAGGGGAAAAGGACCACACCACCTCCGGCGATATGGACCTGGCCTTGTCGGAGGGCGCGGCCTTCACCCTGGACTACCACGTCACCAGCGGTGAAATCTCCTCCGTGCTGCCATACAGGACTGAGGATGGACAGGATCTCTTTGGAGAAGGGATGAGTCAATACAGCCTCAGTACAATGCCTGGACAAGGGTGGGACACGGTGATAGAATAACAAAAGGAGGATACGGAAATGAGCAAGAGCCCCCGGCCCTGGATGGGACCTCTTCTGTTTGCCCTGAGCCTGCTGCCCTTTGCCGCCGTGGGTGGCTGGTGTACGGGCAGCTATTCACTGGCCTCTTTCCCCGAGGAGCTGCGTCAGAGCGCACTGGCCCAGGCGGGGGGTGCCATGCCCCTGTATTTCGCCGCTGTCGTTCAGAGCGTTCTGCTGGCCTTCGCCTGCGGCCTGGTGGGCTGTGTCCTGGCCCGGGCTGTGGGCTTGATGGGCCCGCTGAGACCGGAAAAGGCGAAGCTGCTTCCCACCCTGGGGATCACCCTGGCCTGCGGCGCGGCCTTTTCCCTGGACTACTGGACCTTCGGCCAATGGCTGCCACAGGTAGGAGCGAGCTATGAAAGCGTCCTTCTCACCCGGCGCCCGGACTCCTGGCTGTCCGCCGTCTTTTACGGCGGGGTGGTGGAGGAGGTCCTGCTGCGGCTGTTTTGCATGTCCCTGGCGGTATTTCTCCTTTGGAAGCTGTTTTTCCGGGGACGGGACAGAGGGGAGATCCCCCAGGGTGTATTTATCGCGGCCAACATCCTGTGCGCCCTTCTGTTCGCTGCTGGGCATCTGCCTGCTACCGCCTCCATGTACGGCTCCCTTACGCCTCCGGTCGTGGCCCGCTGTTTCCTTCTCAACGGTGGCTTGGGCCTGGCTTTTGGCCGGCTTTATCGGAAATACGGGATCCAGTACGCCATGGTGGGTCACGCCGGAACGCATATCCTCGCGAAACTCATTTGGCTGGCACTGGTATAGAGAGGGGAAGGAGAATGGACAAAAAGCTGTGGGTACGGGCCCTCACGAGATACCTTGCGGGTTTTGCCGCCGTGGCCCTGCTACTCTTCCTGAGCGCCGGGACCCTCGCCTATTGGAACGGCTGGCTGTTCCTGGGCATCCTGTTTGTCCCCATGCTTGCGCTGGGTGTGTTCCTGCTCATCAGGGACCCTGAACTGCTGGAAAAGCGCCTCCGGACGAAGGAGAAGGAGCCGGAGCAGCGGACGGTGATCCTTTTCAGTGGGATGATGTTCCTGACCGGTTTTGTCCTGTGCGGACTGAATTACCGCTTTTCCTGGCTGGTCATGCCGCCGTGGGCAGCGGCGCTCGCGGCCGTTGTCTTCCTCGGCGGCTATGCCCTGTATGCGCAGGTCATGCGGGAGAATGCCTATCTCTCAAGGACCGTGGAGGTCCAGGAGGGGCAGAAGGTAGTGGACACCGGCCTGTATGGTGTTGTCAGGCATCCCATGTACCTGGCCACCGTGCTGCTGTTTTTATCCATGCCCCTTGTCCTGGGCTCTCCGATCTCATTCCTGCTCTTTTTGGCCTATCCGCTGCTCCTGGTCAAACGGATCAGAAATGAAGAGCAGCTCCTTGCGGAACGATTGGACGGCTATCGGGACTATCAAAAGAAGGTAAAATACAGGCTCATTCCTCTGCTTTGGTGAGGGACCGTGCCGGAGCCGGGGCCCGCTTTACCAAATGATACCTCCTCTTCCCGCCGCATAGGAAAAACAGACCTGCGGATACTAAGGACTGTCAATCGAAACGCAAACCGCAGGAGGAGAGAGATATGAAAGCAACTGGGATCGTCCGAAGGATCGATGATCTCGGGCGCGTCGTGATCCCCAAGGAGATCCGCCGGACCATGCGGATCCGGGAGGGCGACCCGCTGGAGATCTACACCGACAAGGACGGCGAGGTCATTTTCAAGAAGTATTCCCTGATGGGGGGCCTGAGCGATTTCGCCGCCCAGATGTGCGAGACTTTGAACAAGACCACCGGCCGTATGGCGGTCATCACCGACCGGGACAGCGTCCTCACCGTGGCGGGGGCGCCCCGCCGGGACCTGGCGGAAAAACGGCTGAGCGAGCGGCTGGAGGGCGTGCTGGAGGGGCGGAAGATCTATCAGTTCCAGCCCGGCGACGCCCCCATGCCGGTGAGCGAGGAATCGGACAAGTACTACGTGGCCGCCGCCGCGCCCATCCTGGCCGAGGGCGACGTGCTGGGGTGCGTGCTCTTTGCCGCCGCCGAGGATGAGCTGGGGGGCGGAGAGACCGAGTACAAGCTGCTCCAGGCGGTCTCCGGCTTCCTGGGCCGGCACATGGAGGGGTAAGAAAGCAGCCTGTTTTCCACGGAAAACAGGCTGTTTTTATGGCCTCTACCGGGGTGTTTTCGGCGCGGTGGAGGACTCCAGAGGGGGCGTTTTTCGCCTCTTGGGGCTATGTCAAGGACTGGAAAAACAGGATCAGAAAAATATTCACCGCGAAGACCACACTCAGGGCAAACCAGGGGCGTTCCATCCTCATCCCTCCGGGAGGAGTTTACGCCGGAGGGAGGGGGCGCATGCCTTGTATATTTTCCCTCCAAAGCGCCCATGCTACAGGGGAGAACGGAAGGAGGGACGGCATGATCAAGGGGATCAGCCGGCGGGTCATCGTGGTGCGCTCGCCCGACCGGCGCTTTTTCGAGGAGGCCATTTTCATCGTCCGGGAGGGCGTGTTGGGCAAGGAGGGAGTCTCCGCTGACCAGGTGGTGGAGGAGGCGAGAAGGGTGGCCGAGGGCTACGCCCGGAAGGGAACGCTCCGGTGGCGGCTGCCCAGAGTGGGCTACGTGGCCCTGGGGGCCCTGCTGGCCACCGTGCTGTGGTGCGTGGGGCTGGCGCTGTGACAGAAAAAGGACCGGCGTCCCGGAAGGGGCGCCGGTCCTTGCCTTATGAGCTCACTGGGCCCTGGCGGTGATGATGCGGATGCGGCCGCCGGAGGCGGCGTCGCGGTCATACCAGCCGGTGAGGGTATAGCCCACATTCACCCGCTCCAGGCTGGTGAGGCGGTAGTCCCCGTCCTCCTGGAGGTAAACGGTGACCCCGGACCAGACCGGGAAGGTCTCTCCCTGGGCGGTGAGGGCGCTCTGGGCGTCGGCGGAGGTGAGCTTCACGCTTTTCAGGGCCTCCATCTTGGCGGGGACCTGGAGGGAGCCCTCGATCTTCACCGGGCCGGGCTTGAGGTTAAAGATACCGTTCTGATAGGTGTAGAAGTAGGGGGTGCCGTTTACGGTGTACTGGTAGGTCCCGTAGAGGGTCCACATGCCGGCGTAGGAGGAATCGGTCTCGGTGACGTCGGTGAGCACGCCGTAGCTCCACAGGTCCCCGGTGACGTCGGCCAAAATGAGGGCGTCCACCTCTCCGGCGGAATTCTTCCGGGCAAACTTCACATCGGAGGAGGAGAGGGTCATGCCGGCGAGCCGGTCGGGGTAGATCTTCACCGCCGCGCCGGTGTCGGTGTCCACGTCCAGGATCTCCACGTCATCCGCCAGCTTCACGGAGCCGATCTGGGTGGCGGAGGAGTTGACCTTGCCGGAGAGAGAGGTACTTTCGGGCTTGGAGAGCTGGGCAGTGGAGCCGGCGGCGGCCACCTTCACCAGGTCCCCCGCCTCCCAGGAGGACTTGCCCTCCACGGGGTAGGAGTAGGAGTTGCCGTCGGTGGCGGTGACGGTGACCGTCTTGGCGGTGTAGCTGTGGCCGTCGGAGTCGGTATAGGGGGCGTCCATGACGGCGGAGACGACGCCGTAGACCGTGCCGTTGAGGGCGGTGCCCCGGGTGACGGCAGCCACGCCGCCGTCCCGGCCCAGGAGAAGGGTGACGGTATCCCCCACCTTAAATTCGCCCAGGTTGGACAGGGCGTAGGCCGCGGCGGCGGTCTCGATGGGATAGGTCTTGCCCGCCACGGTCACCGCCGAGGGGGTGGAGGCCGCCGGGGACACTGCCTGGTAGAGGCCGGTGACCTTGCCGGTGTAGGCCCACAGGGTGCGCATGGGCTTGGACCAGTAAATTACATCGCCGGCCTGAAGGGCGGCCAGGGAGGAGGCCTTCCCGGCGCGGTAGACCTTGGCGGTGCTCACATCAAAGTTCACCTTGGACTGCCAGCCGGTCTCCTGGACCACCGGGCCCTCCATGGCGGAGTTCACCAGGGCCACCAGGTCGATCTCCCCGGCGGGGGTGAGGGTGTGCCCCAGGGTGAGCAGGTAGGTCTGGCCGGCCTTGGTCTTGGCGGTGAGCAGGTTGTAAAAAAGGCGCATGGCGTCCAGCCGGGTCATATTGTCGTTCTGGCCGAGGGAGATGCCCTCGTCCAGGTCCAGGTTGCGGTAGAGGGTCATCTGCCCCGAAGGCCAGGCCCCGGAGAAGTCACTGTCCTGATAGCCCAGCAGCCGCACCGCCATGGTCACGCCCATGGCCAGGGTGATGTTCTCGTCGGGATGGAAGGTGCCGTCCAGATAGCCGTTGACGTACCCGGCGGCCACGGCGGCCTCCACGTAGGGGGCGGCCCAGTGGGTGTAGGGCACGTCGGGGTAGGGGGACACGGAGGTGGACGAGCCCACGCTGTCCCCCAGGGGGGAGGCGGCGATGGTGAGCTTGGTGAACTCCGAGCGCTTCACGTTCCGGGAGAGCATCAGGTCCCCGTTTTCGTCCCCTGTCATGATGTCCAGGGCGGCGAGGACCTGGGCCATCTCATCCACCGAGGGGGCGGGGGCCGCCCAGGCGGCGGGGAGGAGGGAGGCGGTGAGGGAGAGGGTGAGCAGGAGGGGCAGAATTCGCTTTTTCATGGTGTTCGCTCCTTATGTGAGGTTGGGGGAAAACCCGGTGGGCCGATGGGGGCGGTGGGTGCCACGGTTTTCGTAGGGGCGGATGTCCTCATCCGCCCGGACCTTAGTCGTACCGCAGGGCGTCGATGGGATTGAGCTTGGCGGCCTTGTTGGCGGGGAGGTAGCCGAAGAGGACGCCGATGGCCACCGACACCCCGAAGGCCACGGCGATGCCGCCCAGGGTGGGGATGGCGTGGAAGTCGCTGCTGCCGGTGCCCACGATCTGGCCCATGACGAAGGTGATGACGTTGGCCATGACGATGCCCAGGCCAATGCCGATGACCCCGCCGATGGCCGAGGTGGTGCCCGCCTCGATGATGAACTGGCTGCGGATGTCCCGGCGCTTGGCCCCCAGGGACTTGCGCACGCCGATCTCCCGGGTGCGCTCGGTGACCGAGACCAGCATGATGTTCATGATGCCGATGCCGCCCACCAGCAGGGAGATGGCGGCGATGAGGGTGAGGATGCTCATGAGCAGGTCCACCATGGAGTCTATGGCGTCCATCATCTCGGCGGCGGTGATGGCCTGGTAGTAGTCGGTATCCTGATAGGCCTTGAAGAGGAAGTTCTCCACGATGCCCTTGGCGGTGGAGGCGGTGGAGCGGTCGGCCGAGGTGAACAGGTACATATCCATGTAGCTGCTGCCCATGCGCCCGGCCAGGGTGTAGGGGATATAGATCACGTCGTCCCCGCTGCCCTCACTGCCGTCGCCCCCCTGGTCAAAGACGCCGATGACGGTATAGGGGGCTCCGGAGAGGGTGAGGGTCTGGCCCAGGGCGTCGCCGGAGAAGGCGGCCTTTTCCAGGTAGGAGCCGATGACGCACACCGCCTGCTCCCGCTCCACGTCCAGATAGGAGAGGAACCGGCCCTTCCCCAGCTCCTCGCCCTGCATGGTGGTGCCCTTGTCGGCGTTGAAGAAGCTCTCGCCCACGCCGTAGACCTTGGTGCGCTTATAGTCGTCCGAGCCGTGGCGCACGGCGGGGGAGACGCTGGAGTAGGGGGTCACTCCGGTGAGGTACTTGGGGTACTTGGAGACCAGAGTGAACATGTCGTCGGCATCCACGTCCATGGAGGTGCCTGAGGAGTAGACGTAGACCTGGACCAGGTTGGAGCCCATCTGTTCGAACTGGTCGTTCATGTAGTTCTGCATGCCGTTGCCCAGGGAGGTGATGATGATGACGGCGGCCACGCCGATGATGATGCCCAGCATGGTGAGCAAGGCCCGCATCTTGCTGGTGAGCAGGCTCTTGATGGCCAGCTTGAAGGATTGCCCGAAATTCATACCGGCGCCTCCTCTCCCGTCGGCTCGGTGAAGCCCTCGCCGGGAAGGTCGTCGGTCTCCTCGGGCTGGACCACCGCCTGGGGGTCGTGGGCGTCCCCGTCGTAGACCACCTTGCCGTCGGCCAGGCGCACGATGCGCTTGGCCTTCACGGCGATGGAGTTGTCGTGGGTGATGAGGACCACCGTGTCTCCCTCGGCGTTGAGCTTTTGCAGGAAGGAGAGGACCTCCCGGCCGGTGCGGGAGTCCAGGGCGCCGGTGGGCTCGTCGGCCAGGATGACCGAGGGGTCCCCCGCCAGGGCCCGGGCGATGGACACCCGCTGCTGCTGGCCGCCGGAGAGCTGGGAGGGCAGGTTCTTCTTCTTGTCGCTCAGGCCCACCCGATCCAGGGCCCGGAGGGCCCGCTGGTGCCGCTCCTCGGCGCCCACCCCGGCGTAGAGAAGGGGGAGCTCCACGTTCTCCAGCACATTGAGCTTGGGGATCAGGTTATACTGCTGGAAGATGAAGCCCAGCATCTTGTTGCGGATCTCGGCCTGCTGGTCGTCGTCCATGGTGGACACGTCTACCCCCGCCAGATGGTAGGAGCCCGAGGTGGGCACATCCAGGCAGCCGATGATGTTCATGGCGGTGGACTTGCCCGAGCCCGACTGGCCCACGATGGCTACGAATTCCCCGGGGTCGATGGTCAGGCTCACTCCGTCCAGGGCGTGGACGGCCTCGTCGCCCATCTGGTAGATCTTGTAGACGTCCTTGAACTCAATGAGGTGTTCCATGGCTTACATCCCCATCATGGCGTCCAACAGGTTGGAGGCGGAGTTCTTGATGAGGACGGTGTCCCCCTCCTCCAGGCCGGAGAGGACCTCGATGTACTCAGAATCGTTGCGGCCCAGCTCCACCTGGCGCTGCTCGGTCTTGGTGAGGTCGGTGAGGTTGCCGTTTTCGTCCAGGGCGCCGGGGAGGGCCACCAGGACGGTGCCGCCGTTTTCCCGGTTCACCGCGTCCACGGGGATGGCCAGGACGCTGCCCACCTCTTCCACAATGATGTTGGCCGACACGCTCATGCCGGGGAGAAGGCCCTGCTGGGCCAGGTCCAGGCCGTTGCCGTCCACTGCCACGGTGACGGGGTAGGAGGTGTTGCCGTTGACGGTGGTGCCGTTGATGTTGATCTTCTCCACCACGCCGGTGAAGGCGGCGGAGTCCAGGGCGTCGGCGGTGAAGGAGACCTTCTGGCCCACCGAGAGCTGGACCACGTCCCGCTCGGAGACGTTGATGTCAAAGGTCAGCCGGGACATGTCGTAGATGACCGCCATGAAGGCGCTGCCCCCGGTGGCCGAGGCGGTGGAGGGGTCGATGTTGTCCCCCTGTTTGTAGTTCTTCTCGATGACCGTGCCGTCGATGGGACAGGTGATGGTGTAGTCGTCCAGGTTGTCCTTGGCGCTCTGGAGGGCGTTTTCGGAGTTCTCCAGGGCCAGCTCGGCGTCCCGCAGAGAGATCTGGGCGTTGGTCAGGCCGATTTGGGCGTTCTTCAGGGCGATCTCGGCGGCGTCGATCTGGTCCTGGAAGTCCTTCTCCTCGAACTCGCCCACCACCTGGTCCTTATAGACCCGGTCCCCCTCCTGAATGTTCAGGGTCTCCAGCTTGCCGGAGTAGAGGGCGATGAGCTGCTTGCTCTCGCTGTACGCGAAGGGGCCCGAGGCGGCGCAGGTGACGCTCCCCACCTGGGCGGTGCCCAGGGAGGCGGGGGAGAGGGCACCGGGGTTGCTCACGGTGACGGTGACATTCCGGGTCATGGTGCCGCCCAGCCCTACCGAGTCGGTGGCGGCGATCTCGGAGATGGAACCGTAGAGAGTCTCGGCGGTGCCCGCAACCTGGACGGTGGCGCTCTGGCCTATGGTGAAGCTCTTGGCGTCCACGCTGTGGAAGGGGACGGTGAGCTTCATGTTGTCCCGGTCCAGGATATCGGCGATGGGGGTGCCGGCAGAGACGGTGTCGCCGGGGTCCACATAGAGCTTGTTGACCACGCCGGCGGCGTTGGCCTTCACCTGCCGGTCCTCAGCGTTGTCGTTCCGGGTGCGGAGGAGGCTGTCATACTGGAGCTGAGCCGAGTCCACCGAGAGCCGGGAGGAGTCCACCCCGGCCCGGGAGCGCTCCACCGTGTCCTTGGCCTGCTCCACCCCCAGTTCGGCCTGGCGGATGGCGTCCTCCACGTTGGAGGCGTCGATGGTGAAGAGCACATCGTCCTTGGAGAGGGTGTCCCCCTCCTCAAAGGGGGCGGAGAGGATCTCCCCCCGCACCAGGGTGGTGGCCCGGAAGGTGTCGTTGGGCTTGATGGTACCGGGACCGGTGACCGCCACAGTGATGTCCCTGGTCTGGGCCTGGGCGGGGAGGTAGGCCCCCGAGATGGCGGAGGTGCCCTTTTTGGAGCACATGGCCAGAAGCCCCGCCAGAAGGGCCACGATCACCACGATGACAATGAGCCGCTTGATCCACTTCTTCTTTTTCTTGGGGGCCTGGAACTTGGGGGCAGTCTTGGCGGCAGTCCCGGCGGACGCCCCGGCAGCGGGGGTCTCCACGGCGGGAGCGGATCCTGAAAATGTTTGCTGAGCCATAAGCAGAGTCTCCTTCTGATCCATTTCAAGTTGGCAGTATATCACGGCGGAATGGAAAAAGTGTAAATAGAGGATTAATTTTTAATAAAGACAGGGAAAATTTTTCGCATTTGAACCATTATACGGCAAAACGGGGGGCAAGTCAAAGCAAGTTTTTTCTTTTGGAGGGTATAAATGGCGGCACAGCGGGCAAAATGACCCTCGGAGGTGTTAAAAACCAATGCAAAAACGTTCCATGGCAGAGCGCGTCAGCGACTTCATGGCTGGGAAGGGCTTCTACATAGTCCTTCTCCTGTGCGTCACCGCGCTTGGAGTTTCGGGCTATTTCCTCTTCTCGGGCCTGAGTGGGCCGGAGCAGCCGGTCTCAGGGCCGGCCCAGGTGGTGGTCACCGCCACCCCCCGTCCCTCGGTCACCCCGGTCCCGCCTGCCACTGCCACACCCAGACCCACTCCCTCTCCCACACCCACGGTGAAGCCCACCCCGGCTCCCACCCCCGCCCCCGCGGAGACCCAGACCGTGGGCGAGGCAGAGCTGGGGACGGCCACCGCCTCGGTGTTCACCTGGCCGGTGAAGGGGGAGCTCCTGCGGCCCTGGGCGGTGGAGACCCTGTCCTATGACGCCACCATGGCCGACTGGCGGACCCACGACGGCGTGGATATCGCCGCCATTGTGGGCACGGCGGTGATGGCCCCCGCCGGGGGCACAGTCACCGACATCTACCAGGACGACCTGATGGGCACCACGGTGGTCATCCTTCACGCCAACGAGGTCATGTCCACCTGCTCCAATCTGGAGAAGGTGCCCACGGTGGAGATCGGCGACACGGTGCGCACCGGGGACGTCATCGGCTCGGTGGGAAAGACCGCCATCGCCGAGAGCGGCATGGGCAGCCATCTGCACCTGTCCATGACCAAGGCCGGCGTCAGCGTGGATCCCCTGGAGTATCTGCCGGAGAAATAATTATTTAGATGAATATCTAAATGATAAGACAGCATACACCAGCCGGTCCGAAAAGTCAAGAAAAAATCCGCACAAAAGAGGAGGGGCCCCGGCCCCTCCTCAGTCTGTCAAAAAAGCCTGGGAAGGCTTTTTTGACAGACTGAGGACTTTTTGAACAAGTTCAAAAAGTTGACTGAAAAGTGTGAAAGGGGACTCTGATAGTCCCCTTTCACACTTTTCCTCCTTCCGAAGCCTTTGGGCTTTCCCTCTTTCCTTTTTGAAAACCCTGTGCTATAATACCCTCGACTGGTTCCCCACCCAGTCCAACCGGCAGTGCGAAAGCCGTCCGGGGGCGATGCGCCGTGCCCCCGGGGTAAGGACCCGCTGCCGCTGTACGTGGCGCGCGTACTCTAAACAAAAAATGGAGGTAATGTCATCATGCGCAAATTTTCCACCAAGGACCTGGCCTACGGAGCCGTGGTGGCGGCGGTGTATACCGTCCTCACCCTCGCGCTGCCCTTCCAGTACGGGGAGGTGCAGTACCGGGTGGCCGAGGCCATGACCGTGCTGCCCTTCCTGTTCCCCTGGGCCGCGCCGGGGCTCATCGTGGGCTGCTTCCTGGCCAATCTGCTGGGCTCGCCCTATGTGCTGGACTGGGTCTTCGGCACCCTGGCTACGGCTCTCGCCTGCTTCCTGACGGCCCACTGTCCCAACAGGTGGCTGGCCCCGCTGCCCCCGGTGCTTTGCAACGCCGTCATCGTGGGCGGGGAGATCGCCTGGTCCCTGGCGGGGGGCTTCGGGGGGAGCTTCTGGCCCCTCTACGCCGCCAACGCCCTCTCCGTGGGCTTCGGTGAGCTGGTGGTCTGCTACATCCTGGGCCTGGCCCTGCTGGCCCTCTTGCCCAAGGTCAAGGTGTTCCGGGCGCTCATCCCGGAAAAGCGCCTGGCCGCCCTTTAATCTTGTATCCAAAGGAGGATGCCCAATGAAAGTTCGCAAGGCCGTCATCCCCGCAGCCGGGCTGGGGACCCGGATGCTGCCGGCCACCAAGACGGTGCCCAAGGAGATGCTTCCCCTGGTGGACAAGCCCGCCATCCAGTACATCATCGAGGAGGCGGTCGCCGCCGGCATCGAGGACATCCTCATCGTCACCAACCGGGCCAAGTCGGCCATGGACGACTACTTTGACTACTATCCCGAGCTGGAGCGCCGCCTGGAGTCGGCGGGGAAGGAGAAGGAGCTGGAGGAGGTCAAAAAGGCCGCCGACCTGGCCAACATCTTCTACGTCCGGCAGAAGGAGACCAAGGGCCTGGGCCACGCCATCTCCCGGGCCCGCCGCTTCGTGGGGGACGAGCCCTTCGCCGTGCTCCTGGGCGACGATGTGATGCGCTCGGAAAAGCCGGTCATCGGCCAGCTCATCGAGGCCGCCGAGAAGTACGAGGCCAGCGCCGTGGGCGTGCAGGAGGTGGCCACCGAGGTCATCGGAAAATACTGCTCGGTGCAGGTCTCTCCCCTGGAGGAGCGGGTCTTCCTGGCCTCCGACATGGTGGAGAAGCCCCGGCCCGACCAGATCTTCTCCAACTACGCCATCCTGGGCCGGTACGTGCTCTCCCCCGGCGTCTTTGACATCCTGGAGGACCTGGAACCCGGCTACGGCGGGGAGATCCAGCTCACCGACGGCCTGCGGAAGCTGTGCAAGCGGGAGAAGATGGTGGCGGTGGACTTCCAGGGCCGGCGCTACGACACCGGCAACCTGAAGGGCTTCCTGGAGGCCACCATCGACTTCGCCCTGGACCACCCGGAGACGGGGGATTGGCTGCGGGGGTTCCTCAAGGACAAGGCCAGGGGGTTGTAAGAGAACAGAAAACGGGCCCGGAGCTGTGCTCCGGGCCCGCTTTTTGCTGCTGGTCAGTCCTTTTCCCACTTCAGGATCTCGCCGGTGGCGGCGTGGACCTCACAGTCGTACTCCACCCCGTTCAGTACCAGCTCCAGCTCGTACTCCCAGCGGCCCTTGTCGTCCTCGTAGTCCAGCTCGCACTGGACCACCGCGGCGCCGGGGAGCCTGCCCAGGGCGATCTCCTTGGCCCTGTCGGCGGTGATGAGGTCGGCGGGGGCGGCGGTGTGGTGGTCATCGTCGTGGTGGTCCTCCTCGCCGTGATGGCCGATGTGGTAGCCGTCGTGGCGGGCCCAGTCAAAGTCGGGCAGGTCCAGCTCCTTTTTCAGCACCGCTCCGGTGAGGGCGTCCAGCTCGTAGTCGTACTCGGTGGTGCCGGCGCAGAACTCCACCTCGTAGATGACCTTGTTGACCTTCTTGCCGTCCTCATAGTAGTCCTCCCAGTCCAGGGCGGCCTTGAGGAAGAGGGCGTCGGCGGCATTGACCCCGGCGTCGGCCAGGGCCAGCTCCCTGGCCTTGTCGGCGGTGATATAGCTGCCGGAAGCGGGGTCGGACTGAAGGGTGTAGTCCGGGGTCTCGATGCGGGCGGTGTAGGCCTCGGCGTCGTAGTCCACGCTGAGCCCCGCCGCCTCAGCAAAGGCACGGACGGGGGCGTAGGTGGTGCCCTCATAGAGGAAGAGGGGGACCTCCTTGCCGTTGACGTCCTTGGGGGTGAAGGGGACGCCGTTGATGGTGACGGCAATGCCGTCGTCTACGGAAATGGTGCGGCCCGCGGCCAGGGCGGCGCCGCCCAGGCCGAGGACAAGAGCAGAGGCCAGCACGCCGGCCAGGAAGCCCTTTTTGCGCTCGTTGTTCATAGGGGTCAAGCTCCTTTCAAAGGTCGGTGTTGGTATGTTGAGTCAAAATGATAGCATTTTGCTATGAATTAAGGATACCAGACATTTCCTCCCCTGTCAACCCCTATTTTGCGCAGCCGCCGGAAGAGTTGCCCGGAGAGCGGTTCCCGGCCCTGGCCGGAGCCCGCAAAAAAAGGGGCGGCCCGCCCGGGCCGCCCCTTGAAGGGCGGGATTCAGCGATACTTCGCTACGATGGCGTTCATCTCGTCCCAGTGCGCCTCCATGTCGGCCACCAGCTTGAACTGGGTCCGGCAGCGGTCCAGATTCTGCTCGGGGCGGGTGATGTGGAAATACTCGTCCCCCACCAGATAGTCGGTGAGGAAGCGGATGCCGCACTCCAGGGTCATGAGCTTGGCCCCCCAGGGGAGGTACTCCAGCTCGGCGTCGGTGAGGCTGCCCTGGGCGCCGTCGAGGAAGGCTTTCACGTAGGTCTCGTAGAGCTCCAGGTCGATGGACATCTTGCTCAGGTCCTTTTCGTCCTCGGCGCAGTGGTTGGCGCCGAAGCGGATGGAGTCCCCGAAGTCGTTGATGGACAGGCCGGGCATGACGGTATCCAGGTCGATGATGCACATGCCCTCGCCGGTGGTGACGTCCATGAGCACGTTGTTGAGCTTGGTGTCGTTGTGGGTGACCCGGAGGGGGAGCTTCCCCTCCCGCTGGGCCCGGAGGGCCACCGAGCAGTCCTCCTCCCGGTCCAGGACAAACCGGATCTCGCCGGCGCACTCCTTGGCCCGGCCCAGCTTGTCCTGGGCCAGGGCGGCCTTGAACCGGGCCAGGCGGTCCTCGGTGTCGTGGAAGTGGGGGATGGTCTCGAAGAGCTCGGCGGCAGGGAAGTCCCGGAGCATGTACTGGAACTTGCCGAAGGCCCGGCCCGAGGCGGCGAACTGCTCCGGAGTCTCGGCGGCCTGGAGGCAGACCGTGTCCTCCACAAAGGTGTATACCCGCCAGGCGCTGCCCTCGCTGTCGGTATACCAGGCGTGGCCGTCCCCCTTGGTGCGCACCACCCGCATGGTCTCCCGCTCACAGTCGCCCCCGGCGGCCTTGATCTCCTGGGCCAGGTAGTCGGTGACCTTCAGGATGTTGGACATGACCTCGTCGGGGTGCTTGAAGGCGGAGGGGGAGATGCGCTGGAGGATGAACCGGCGGCACATGGCGTCCTCGGGCTGGGTGTGGACGCAGAAGGTGTCGTTGATGTGGCCCTTGCCGTAGCGCAGGGCCCCCACCACCGGGGCGCCGAAGTCGAAGGCGGCCAGGACCTGGGGGAGTTGGGCTTCGGCGCTCATTCCGCCACCCCCCACAGATCGCTGGGGTAGAGCCCCGCCCTGGTCTTCTCGGCGATGGCGGCCACCACCACCGGCTTGTCGGCCTGGTAGGTGACGCCGTACCACTTGTCGGTGCTGCGCAGGACCTTCACCCGGGCCTTGCCCTCGTCCACCAGCTGGCTGACCACGGTGGGGAGGAAGTATTCCCCCTTCTGGGGGTTCTCCCTGAGGGTCTTGTCCAGAAAGGCGGGGAACCGGGCCCAGGCCTCGTCCAGGTAGCTGCGGGTAAAGCCCCACAGATTCATGGACACGATGGTGTCAAAGGGCAGGTCGGTCCAGCTCGCCCCGTCGTCCTCGGTGAAGCGGGCGCCGGAGGCGGTCTTCTCGATCTTGGTGCGCTCCACCACCTCTTTAAGGTAGTGGTCACCGTCCTCGGCGCACACTCCCCGGGCCACAGTGCCGTGCTCGGTGACCGTATTGCCCACGTGGAAGCCCACCATGGCGTACTCGTAGAACTCGTCGTCCTGATGGGTCAGGAGGTAGTCGTAGATGGCCCGGAAGCCCTCGGCGCCGTAGTAATCGTCGGAGTTGATGACGGCAAAGGGCCCGTCCACCAGATGGCGGGCGGCCAGGGCGGCGTGGGCGGTGCCCCAGGGCTTGGCGCGGCCCTCAGGGACGGCGTACCCCTCCGGGAGGTCGGAGAGCTCCTGATAGGCGTACTTCACGTCGATGACCTTGCTCAGCCTGTCGCCGATGGCGGCCTTGAAGGTGTCCTCCAGCTCCCGCTTGATGATGAAGATGACGGTCTCGAACCCCGCCTTTTTGGCATCGTAGATGGAGTAGTCGATGATGAGCTGTCCGTGCTCGCCCACGGGGTCGATCTGCTTGAGACCGCCGTACCGGCTCCCCATGCCGGCCGCCATGACCACCAGAACAGGTTTGGAAGATGCCTTATGCATTGTGCTCTCTTCCTTTCGTATCTTTTATAGTATGCCAACCCCCGGGGAAGGGAGCGCGTTCGTTACCGGGCGCGAAGCCTTGATACAGCAAGAGGTTGGCAGCGAATTAAAGTTCTTTTTGCCTACTTTTGCCTAAAGGCACGTACTCCACTAAGATTTTGCTTCGCAAAATCAAGTGTCGTTACAGTCTTTCAAGAAAAAGTATGGTAGCCGTCGGGGTTCATGCTCTGCCACTTCCAGGAGGAGGCGCACATCTCCTCGATACCGAACTGGGCCCGCCAGCCCATCTCGGAGTCAGCCTTGGCGGGGTCGGCGTAGCACTGGGCGATGTCCCCGGGCCGGCGGGGGTCGATCTGGTAGGGAAGGGTCTTGCCGCAGGCCTTCTCATAGGCGTGGAGCACGTCCAGCACCGAGTAGCCCTTGCCGGTGCCCAGGTTGCACACGAACAGGCCGGGCTTGCCCTCCAGCTTCTTCAGGGCGGCCACGTGGCCCTTGGCCAGGTCCACCACGTGGATATAGTCCCGCACGCCGGTGCCGTCGGGAGTGGGGTAGTCGTCGCCGTAGACGTGGAGCTTTTCCAGCTTGCCCACCGCCACCTGGGCGATGTAGGGCACCAGGTTGTTGGGGATGCCGTTGGGGTCCTCGCCGATAAGGCCGGACTCGTGGGCGCCGATGGGGTTGAAGTAGCGCAGCAGAGCCACATTGAGGGTGGGGTCGGCGGCGCAGACGTCGGTGAGGATGCGCTCGATGAAGAGCTTGGTGGTGCCGTAGGGGTTGGTGGTGCCGCCGGTGGGGAAGTCCTCCCGGATGGGCACGCTGGCGGGGTCGCCGTACACCGTGGCCGAAGAGGAGAACACGAAGTCCTTCACCCCATGTTTGCGCATGGCGTTGAGGAGCACCAGGGTATTCACCAGGTTGTTGGTGTAGTACTCCAGGGGCTTGGCCACGCTCTCGCCCACGGCCTTCAGCCCGGCGAAGTGGATGACGGCGGTGATGTCGGGGTAGTCGGTGAAGAGCTGCTCCACCACGCCGGGGTCGCACAGCTCGGCCTTGACGAAGGGGATCTTCCGCCCCACGATCTTCTCCACCCGGTGGACGGCCTCCTCGCTGGAGTTGACCAGATTGTCGGCCACTACAATGTCATAGCCCGCCTGGATGAGCTCCACGCAGGTGTGGCTGCCGATATAGCCTGCGCCGCCGCTGACAAGAATAGACATAGTTTTCCGCTCCTTTCATTGCTCCGTGGCGGCCGCCGGGCTTGTCCGGCGGCCCATTGACCCATTATAGACTTATTATAATCGGTCCCGGAGCGTTTCGCAACTCCAAAACGATTTTTATCCGGACTTTTTTGCCCCCAGGGATGGGGAAAAGCGGGAAAAAGCCCTTGACAACCGGGAAAATTCCGATATAATAATATAGCCTGTCGCCAAAGGCGGCAGAGCTCCTTGCTCCCGCCGTGAGCGGGAGCCATAAGCCCATAAGGAGGTGCACAATCATGGCAAAACTGAACGGAAACTATGAGGCCCTGTTCGTCATCGACCCCCGGAAGAACGAGGAGGAGACCACCGCCCTGATCGAGAAGTTCAAGGCGCTGGCCGAGGCCAACGGCACGAACGTGGAGATGGACGACTGGGGCAGCCGCACGCTGGCCTATCCCATCGATGACCAGACCACCGGCCATTACGTCCTGATGACCTTCGGGAGCCAGCCGGCCTTCCCCGCCGAGCTGGACCGTATCTTCCGGATCACCGACGGCGTGATGCGTTCCATCATCGTCTGCAAGGACGAGGACTAACGAGGGAGAAGGACCATGCTGAACCACATTACCATCATGGGCCGGCTGGTGGCCGACCCCGATCTCCGGACCACTCCCAGCGGCGTCACCGTCGCCACCATCCGCCTGGCGGTGGACCGGGATTTCAAGAATAAGCAGACCGGCGAGCGGGAGACCGACTTCATCAACGTGGTCGCCTGGCGCCAGACTGCCGAGTTTGTCAGCCGGTACTTCACCAAGGGCCGCATGGCCGTGGTGGAGGGCCGCCTCCAGATCCGTCAGTACACGGACAAGGAGGGCAACAAGCGCACCGCCGCCGAGGTGGTGGCCGAGAACATCTACTTCGGGGATTCCCGGCGGGAGGGAGATGGGAGCTACGCCCCCCACTCCGCCAGCAGCGGCTATTCCGCTCCCGCGCCCCAGCCCATGGGCGGTTACGCCGCCCCCGCCGCCGGCGCCGACCAGTTCGCCGAACTGTCCGACGATGACGGTGACCTGCCGTTCTGAGAGCGGCACATATCGTAACGTGAAGGAGGTCAATCGCTATGCCTATGGAAAATAGTCCCGCCCCCGCCGCCCGGGAGCAGCGCCCCATGCGGGGCCGCAAGCGCCGCAAGGTCTGCACCTTCTGTGTGGACAAGGTGGAGCACATCGACTACAAGGACTCCAAGAAGCTCCAGCGCTTCCTGTCCGAGCGCAGCAAGATCCTGCCCCGCCGGACCACCGGCACCTGCGCCATGCACCAGCGCCAGCTCACCCTGGCGGTGAAGCGGGCCCGTCAGGTGGCTCTGCTGCCCTACGTCACCGACTGATCAGGGCGGCTCCGACAAGAAAAAACGTGCCGCGGAACTGTGGTTCCGCGGCGCTTTTTTTCCTTTACAACTTCCGCAAATCGTTGTATGATAATACCGTATTTGACGACGTCATGATTCCGGAGGCGCCCCATGGTCAACAACTCCAACAACCAATACTCGGATATCCCCTGGTGGGCCATCGTGCTGGGCTTCATCTTCTGCTGGCCCATCGGCATGGTCCTGCTCTTTATGAGCCTGGGCGGGGTCAGGATCCCCACGGGGAAGATCAGGCGGGAGTTCCAGCAAGGCTATCAGAACGCCCAGCGGCGGCAGACGCCCCCCGCCGGCGCCCAGGGGAGCTACGTGGGCCGGGAGGGCGCCGCCCAGGGGACCAGCCAGGGCTTTACCCAGGGCGCCGGCGGCGCCACCCAGGGCACCTACCACTACGGCTACGCCCAGGGCAAGACCCAGGCCCAGCAGGCCCAGACCAAGGCCGGCGGCCGCCTGCGCCGCTTCTTCAAGGAGCCCAAGTCGGGCAAGGGCATGACCATCGTGGGAGCCATCATGAGCTTCGTCTTCGCCCTGGGCTTTGTGGAGGAGTTCTCCTTTGCCCTCCGGTACGGCCCCCTGACCTATATCGACGAGTGGTTCCCCGTCCTGGGCTTCCTGTGCGCCGGGCTCTTCCTGCTGGGCAAGGGCATCTCCAAGACCCGCCTGAGCCGCCGGGCCAAGCTCTATCAGGGGGTCATCGGCCAGCGCAACTCGGTCTTCCTCTCCGACCTGGCCTCCACCGCCGGGGTCAGCGAGAAAAAGGTCCTCTCCGACCTCCAGAAAATGCTCTCCGACGGCACCTTGCCCATGGGCTATATCGACAAGGCCAGCGGCCGCCTGGTCCTCACCGACCAGGGCTACGCCCCCGAGGCCGAGGTCAAAAAGGAGGCCCCCAAGACCGGGGCCAAGGCCGCCCAGCCCAAGGAGGACCCGGACGACGCCATCCTCCGCCAGATCCGGGAGGTCAACGACGCCATCCCCGACGCCGAGATGACCCGGAAGATCGACCGCATCGAGGAGATCACCCGGAAGATCCTGGCCTATCAGAAGAAGAACCCCGCCAAGGCCCAGGAGCTGCGGCAGTTTTTGAACTACTATCTCCCCACCACCCTCAAGATCCTCAACGCCTACGCCCAGATGGACTCCCAGGGCATCGAGGGAGAGAACATCTCGGCGGCCAAGCACCGCATCGAGGGCATGATGGACAAGGTGGTGGAGGGCTTCGAGAAGCAGCTTGACCAGCTCTTCAAGACCGAGGTCATGGACATCACCACCGACGTGGAGGTCCTGGAGCGCATGCTGGACAAGGACGGCCTGGGCTCCGGCATGACCCTGGGCGGCTGAGGGCCTTCCGTCATAAGGACACAAAAGGGCCGGCATCCCGCGGATGCCGGCCTTTTCATGCCCTTTTTTCAGTATTCCTTCCTCCTCACGATGCCCAGGGAGATCTGCCGGGAGATCACCAGCCCCGCCAGCCCCACGGCGATGAGGAACAGGGCCCCCGGCAGCATGGGGAATTTGTCCGCGTCCGGCCCGCCGGAGATCATGACCGCGCCCCCCACCGCGCCGAAGGCCCCGGCCAGTGCGGCGATGAGAATGATCATCAGCAGCCGGCTGCGGACCCCAAAACGGTATTCCAGGGGACAGACCACCGCCAGATAGATAAAGGCCACGCCGCCGTAGAGCAGCACCAGGGCCCAGCTCCCCGCCTCCCGGGTCAGCAGAGATATCAGCAGCATCACCGCCATGGCGATCCCCGTCACCAACACCCCCGCCAGATACCGGGCGTCCACCTGGGCCCTGCGGCCGTCGGGGACCGCGGCGGCGTAAGCGCCCCAGTGGTTGGCCTCGTCATAGCTGAACAGACCCATGATGCTGGAGGCGCAGAAGATGGTGGCGTAGAGGTAGAGAAAGCTGGCGCCGAAGTCGGTAAACGCCGCCAGAATGGCCATCACGCCCATAAAGCAGAAGTAAAATTTCCCATTGATGGAAAGAAAGTACAGGTCCCGTCTCAAAAACCCTTTCATATTTGATCCGCCTTTCGAAAGTGGAGTGGTCTTTACACAGTAGTTCTATTGCCCCGCTCTTCTTTCAGGAAAAGCGGGTGGTGAAAATCATGATATCTTCTAACGTGCACGGGTCCAGGGCCAGGTCGGGGTAGGCCCGTTGGAAGCGCTCCCGGTTCCTCACCAGGGCCTGGGCCCCGAATTCCGTGGTCCGCTCTCCCACCAGCAGCTCGGGGGAGACCCCCTCCAGCTCGGCCTTGGAGCAGGTGAGCCTGGCGTAGGTGGCCAGCAGCTCGTCCTTGGCCCCGGTCACCGTGACCCGGCCCTTGTGGAGGTAAGTCACGTAGTCGCACACCTTCTCCAGGTCGCTGGTGATGTGGCTGGAGATGAGTATTGCGTGGTCCTCGTCGGAGACGAAGGCGGCGAACTCGTCCAAAATCTCGTCCCGCACCACCGGGTCCAGGCCTGCCGTGGCCTCGTCCAGCAGCAGGAGCCGCGGCCGGTGGCTCAGGGCGGCGGCGATGGTCAGCTTCATCCCCATGCCCCGGCTCAGGTCCTTCACCTTCCGGTCCGGGGGAAGCTCAAACTTTTCCAGATATTGGGCGAAGAGGGCGTCGTCCCAGCCGGGGAACATCCCGGCGCACACCTTGCCCACCTGGGCCACTTTCAGAACGGAGGAGAAGGGGCACTCGTCGGGGACGTAACCCACCTCTTCCAAACCCCTGTCCATGGCGCCCGAAAACAGGGTCACCGCGCCCGAAGTGGGCCTTATGGCGCCCAAAAGGCACTTGATGAGAGTGGATTTTCCCGCCCCATTTTCCCCGATCAGGCCCATAATGGTCCCGCCGGGAAGGTCCAGATCAATGGGCCCCAGGGTAAAAGCCCCGAAATCCTTGGTCAGCTCCCGGGTGGTGAAGGCGTTTTCCATATTCGGTCACTCCTTTTCTGTGTCAGCACTTTTTTGCGTGAAAAGTCAGCTTTTGTAGAGGATATCCAGCGTTTCCTCCACTTCTTCCCGGCTGATGCCGCCGGCCCGGGCGGCGTCCACCGCCTTCTGGAGGTGCTCCTCCACCTGCCGCAGGGCGTTCTCCCGCACCAGCTCCAGGTTCCGGGGCGCCACAAAGCAGCCCTTTCCGGGCACGGTGGTGATGAACCCCTCCCGCTCCAGCTCCTCATAGGAGCGCTTGGTGGTGATGACGCTGATGCGCAGGTCCCGGGCCAGGGCCCGCATGGAGGGCAGCGCCTCCCCCTCCTGGATCGCCCCCGAGAGGATCAGGCCCTTGATCTGCCGGGTGATCTGGTCATAGATGGGAGTCTGCCCCGTGTTGCGGATGATAATGTCCATCTGCTCGCCTCCGTACTTACTGTATATATCGAGCATACACAGTATAACAGCACACCATGCCCCTGTCAATAGGCAAACGCAAAAAAGCGCAAAAATCCCCCGGCAGAGCAGTTTCTGCCGGGGGGCGCATGGTCTTATGGAAGCTTCCTTTGTCGGCATTCTTTTCCAAGAGAGGCTGACCCTGCCGGGGGACGCATGGCCTCTTATGGAAGCTTCCTTTGTCGGCGTTCTTTTCCAAGAGAGGCTGACCCTGCCGGGGGACGCATGGCCTCTTATGGAAGCTTTCTTTGTCGGCGTTCTTTTCCAAGAGAGGCTGACCCTGCCGGGGAACGCATGGCCTTTATGGAAGCTTTCTTCGCCTACCTTCTTTCTCGAAAGAAGGTAGGTCAGCGGGTGAGGTAGCGGACCCGCAGGACGCCCTCGATGGCGCGGATGGCGTCGATCTCCTTCTGCTCGGCGGGGGCGCCGATATCCACCAGGGTGTAGGCGTACTCCCCCTTGGACTTGTTGGTCAGGTTCTCCACGTTGATGCCCTCGGCAGAGAGGACGCTGGTGATGGAGGTGAGCATGCCGGGGCTGTTGCGGTGGATGACGCACAGCCGGGCGGGGCCCGACCAGGGCAGCTCGCAGGCGGGGAGGTTCACGCTGTTGGTGATGTTGCCGTTCTCCAGATAATCCCGGAGCTCCTGGGCGGCCATGACGGCGCAGTTCTCCTCGCTCTCGGGGGTGGAGGCCCCCAGGTGGGGCAGAGCGGTGACGTTGGGGGCGGCCAGGAGGGCGTTGGTGGGGAAGTCGGTGACAAAGGCGGAGACCTTGCCGCTCCGGAGGGCGTCGATGACGGCGCTCTCGTCCACCAGGCCGCCCCGGGCCAGGTCGATGAGCCGCACTCCGTCCTTCATCTTGGCAATGGCGCCGGCGTCGATCATGCCCTTGGTGTCCTTGTTCTGGGGGACGTGGATGGAGATGTAGTCGGCGCTCTGGTAGACCTCATTCAGGTCGGTGGTCACGTGGACCATGCGGCTGAGGGACAGAGCGGAGTGGACCGACAGGAAGGGGTCGTAGCCGATGACCTTCATGCCCAGCTTGGTGGCGATGTTGGCCACCTGGACGCCGATGGCCCCCAGGCCCACCACTCCCAGGGTCTTGCCCAGGACTTCGGGGCCCACGAACTGGGCCTTGCCCTTTTCCACCACGGTGGTGATGTCCACCCCGGCGGCGATCTGCTCGTCGATCCACTTGACCCCGGCGGCGATCTTCCGGGAGGAGAGCATCAGGGCGCAGACCACCAGCTCCTTCACGGCGTTGGCGTTGGCGCCGGGGGTGTTGAACACCACGATGCCGGCCTGGGAGCAGCGGTCGATGGGGATGTTGTTGGTCCCCGCCCCCGCCCGGGCGATGGCCCGGAGGTTTGCGGGGAATTCATAGCTGAGCATATCCGCCGAGCGGACCAGGATGCCGTCGGGGTCTTCCGTGCCGTCGGAGACGGTATAGAGCTCCCCGGGGAGCTGGGAGAGCCCCACGGGGGAGATCTTGTTCAGGGTCTTGATCTGATACATCTCAATTCTCCTTGTCAAACTTCTTGATGAACTCGCACAGCTTTTCCACGCCCTCCACGGGCATGGCGTTGTAGATGGACGCCCGCATGCCGCCCACCAGGCGGTGGCCCTTGAGGTTGGTGAAGCCGGCCTCGATGGACTCCTTGACGAACTTGGCGTCCAGCTCCTCACTGCCCGTGCGGAAGGTCACGTTCATGTCGCTGCGGGAGCCGGGCTGGGCGGCGCAGGTGAAGAGCCTGGAGTCGTCAATGACGTCGTAGAGCATCTGGGCCTTGCCGTGCTTGATCTTCTCCATGCCGGGAACGCCGCCCTGGCTCTCCAGCCAGTCCAGCACCAGCCCCAGGATGTAGATGCACCAGCAGGGAGGGGTGTTGTACATGGAGTCCTTGTCGATCATGGTCTTGTAGTTCATCATCAGGGGGGTATAGGGCAGCTCCCGGCCGGCCAGGGACTCCTTGATGATGACCACGGTAAGCCCCGCGGGGGCCATGTTCTTCTGGGCTCCGGCGAAGATGATCCCGTACTTGCTCACATCCACCGGGCGGGAGAGGATGTCCGAGGACATGTCGCACACCAGGGGAACGTCCCCGGTCTCGGGCACGTACTGCCACTCGGTGCCGTAGATGGTGTTGTTGGCGCAGTAGTAGAAGTAGCTGGCGTCGGGGGAGAGCTTGAGCTGGTCCTGGGTGGGGATATAGGTGTGATTCTGGTCCTCGCTGGAGCAGGCCAGGGAGATCTCCCCGTATTTTTTCGCCTCCTTGAAGGCGATGTTGGAGAAGTTGCCGGTGACGGCGTAGTCGGCCTTCCCGGTGGCGCCGATGAGGTTCAGGGGCACCATGGAGAACTGGCTGGAGGCGCCGCCCTGGAGGAAGAGGATCTTGTAGCCCTCGGGCACGCGGAAGAGCTTCCGGAACTTGGCCTGGGTGTCGTCAAAGATCTTCTGGAACACCTTGGAGCGGTGGGACATCTCCATCACCGACATGCCGGAGCCCTGATAGTTGGTGATCTCAGCGCCGGCGCGCTCCAGGACCTCAAGAGGGAGCATGGAGGGACCGGCGGAAAAATTATAGACCCGTGCGTTTCCCATTTGGAAGGACCTCCTTACATAGTTCGGGATATTAGAGTCATTATAGACAAAAGGGAAAAGGGTGTCAACCGAAGAAACCGCTAAAAATTCTTGATTCTGTAACCGTTCTGATATTGCTTTTTGTGGAATGAATCGGTATAATGGGCTATATCTTGTGGTTAAACAAGGACTTCAGAAAGACGGAGTGATTCAGATATGGACGAGAAGAACAAGGGTACGGCCGGCGGCAAGCGCGCGGCCCCCTCTTCGGGGAGCAAGGCTCCCCTTATTGTCATCGGCGTCATCGCGGTCCTGCTGGTCATCGGGTACGTGGTCCTGTGCGCCGTGGCCGGCAGCGGGAAGCTGATGCCCAAGACCACCGCTCTGGGGGTGGACCTGGCCGGCCTGACCCCCGCCCAGGCCGAGGCCAAGCTCTCCCAGGAGCTGCCCAGCCGCCTCTCGGGCAAGCAGATCCGGTTCCAGGAGCCGGTGAGCGGCGCCCAGACCGTGCTGGAGGTGGACGGCCTGGTGGAGACCGTGGAGCTCACCGACGACGCCCTGAAGGACGGCGGCTTCCTCAGCCGGGGTATCGCCTATCTCCAGGCCATGATGTCCGGCGGGCGGGACGTCACCGGCGAGGTGAAGATGACCGCCGACGGCCAGAGCCGCATGAACGCCGCCCTGGAGGAGATCGCCCACACCGTGGGCGCCGATGAGAACGAGACCACCTGGGTGGTCAACGATACCGACGTGACCTTTACCAAGGGGGTCACCGGCCGGGCGGTGGACGTGGAACAGGCCCGCGCCGACTTCCTCACCACCCTCAGCGCCATGGTGAAGGACCCCTCCGCCGCCGGGGACATTTCGGTGAGCTTCACCGAGGCGCCTCCCGCCGAGCCCGATATGGACGCCATCCACACCCAGGTCTTCACCCAGGTGGCCGACGCCTCCTATGACAAGGCCACCGGGAACATCACCGAGGGCGTGGTGGGCAAGGACTTTGACGTGGAGGAGGCCCGCAAGGCGGTCTCCGCCGCCGCTGAGGGCAGCCAGGTGAAGGTGCCCATCACCCTCACCCAGCCCAAGGTCACCGGCGAGGCCCTCCGGGCCAACCTCTTCAAGGACGTGCTGGGCGCCGCCTCCACCAAGGTCACCGGCACCTCCGTGCGCCGCAACAACGTGCGCATCGCCGCCTCCCTCTTCAACGATACGGTGCTCCTGCCGGGGGAGGAGTTCTCCTACAACGACATCTGCGGCCCCTACGTGGCCTCCCAGGGCTACGGCAAGGCCACGGCCTATATCGGCGGCCTGTCCAAGGCCACCCTGGCCGGCGGTGTGTGCCAGGGTTCGTCCACCCTCTACTGGGCCATCCTGAAGGCCAACATCGAGGTCACCGAGCGCCACCCCCACGGCTATGAGCCCTCCTACCTCCCGGCGGGCCTGGACGCCACCGTGGCCGGCGGCGGGCCCAACTTCCGCTTCGTCAACAGCACCGAGTATCCCCTGAAGATCGAGGCCTACATGGACAGCAAGAACTATCTCCATGTGACCCTCTACGGCACCGACACCACCGGCATCCACGGTGAGCCGTACAGCGCAAACCGGAAGATCACCGCCTACGCCCAGACCATCTACGAGCCCAATCCCGCCATCCCCGCCGGCACCACCCAGAAGGACGAGGAGCGCACCGCCTACAACGGCGTGAGCGTGGAGGCCTACCAGAAGCTGGTGGACGCCAATGGCAACGTGATCAGCACCAGCCTGCTCCACGTGGACAAGTATAAAAAGCGGGACGCCTATATCTACTACAATCCCGCTGACGCCGGCCTGTGGGGCATCGACCCCAACACCGGCCTGAAGACCGAGACCCCCGTGCCCACCGAGAGCCTGCTGCCCGGCGAGAGCCCCCTGCCCGGCGAGAGCGGCGTGCCGGTGGATCCCAACGTCACCCCCACCGTGGATCCCGGCGTGACCCCCACCGACCCGTCGGTGGTCCCCTCTGCCGACCCCGGCCTGCTGCTGCCCCCTGACGTGACCGACACGCCCTCTGCCCCCGTGGCCAGCGAGGCGCCGGTGTTCACCCCGCCCCCTGCCGAGCCCTCGGTCCCCTTGGAGCCCGTGCCCTCTGTGGCGCCCGCCCCCGAGGTCCCCGCGGCCTGACAATTGGAAAAGGAACAGGGCGGGGAAACCCCGCCCTGTTTTTCCGCAAATTGGAGAAAGAGAGAGACCGGACATGTTTGAAGGCTTTTCCCCCGAGACCATCGACTTTCTGTGGGGGATCCGATTTAACAACGAGCGCGCCTGGTTCGAGGCCCACAAGGAGGACTACCTGACCACCCTCTACACCCCCATGAAGGAGCTGCTCTCCGAGCTCTACCAGGGCTATTCCCAGAAGCACAAAAACCTCCCCCTGGCGGGCCGGGTGTGCCGTATCTACCGGGACGCCCGGCGGCTCCACGGCCGGGGGCCCTACAAGGACCACCTGTGGCTCACCCTGTCCCAGCCCGCCGACATCTGGGCCTGCCAGGCTACCTTCTGGTTCGAGGTGGGCCCAGAGGACTACAACTTCGGCCTGGGCTACTGGATGGTGAAGGGAGACACCGCCGCCAAACTCCGCGCCCGGATGGACAACCGGCCCAAGGAGTTTGAAAGGCTGGTGCGCCAGGTGAACAAATACCCGGAGTTCACCCTCACCGGCGAGACCTTCAAGCGACCGAAAAAGGCCCCCTCCGCTCTCCTGGAGCCCTGGTACAACCGAAAGGGAGGCTTCTCCCTCCAGTGCGTCCGCTCCCACGACGACCTGCTCTTCTCCCCGGACCTGGTGCCCTACCTGCTGGAGGAGTGGGAAAAGCTGACCCCCATGTACCGGTATTTGAGCACGGTGGACGGCGACCCCGACCCGCGAGATCCGCTTGAATGAAAAGATCCCCCTGGTTCTCCCGCAAAGAGAGAAACAGGGGGATGTTTTAGTTCCCGGCGGGGGAGTTGACCACACCCACGAAGAGGGGAAGGCCGCTGATCCCCGTGATGCAGAAGAGGAAGGGCCGGTCCAGTACGAAGTCCACCTCCTCGTCGGGGGGCTTCGCCGCCCCGGCATAGGCCATGACGGTGAAGGCCGCGGCGGTGCAGCCCTCCTCGTCGATGACCACCCGGGCGGCGTGGTCGGCCCTGGAGAGGACGATGCCCCCGGCCCCGCCGGCGGTCATGGGGGAGAAGTCGGACTTCTCCGGGTCAAACACGTCGGTGACCCCCAGCTCCCGCAGCCCCTCTCCCAAGTCGAACTGGGAGGACACGTCGAACTTGGGCACGGCCTTGTTCACAATGAGGAACTTCTGCTCTTCCCACTCCTCTTTGTCGGCGGTGAAGAGGAAGTCCATGGCCTCTCCGTCCGAGAGCAGCTCCTCGGGGCTCACCCCCTCGTCGGGCAGGAGGAACCACATGGCGCCCCCCTCCTCAAAGCCCTGGCTCACGGCGGCGAATTTCCCGCCCCAATAGTAGTTCTGCTCGTCCGACTGGTGCATGAAGTCGGTCTCCACGTCCCCGGCGGGGCCGTGAAACACGGCCTTTTCCGTGCGCTCCTCGTTGAATTCGCTCCGCCACTTGGCCTTAAAATAGACGGTGGTGGCCAGAGCCATAATGGTCTCGCTGTCCAGCTCGATATTCCCGGCCTGTTCCTTCAGAAGCCCCCCGGTCTGCTCATTGAGCCAGTTCTGGAGGGCGTCGTTGAGGGCCTTGGAGCCCATCTCCCCCCGGTAGGAGGAGGCGTAAAAATCCTTTGCCAGGGTGTCCATGGTGTTCTGATTGAACTTCACATCCTCGTTCAGCCACAGGGAGCTTGCCAGGACCGAGGTCAGGGCCCCGTCGTCCCGGTAGTTGGCGTTCCACAGGTCATTGGCCTGCTGCCGGAGGGCGTCCATGGTCTCCGAGCCCAGCAGCTCCAGGATCTGCCCCCGGCTCTCCCCGTCGGTGAGCTGGGCCGTCATGCTCAGGGCCATGTAGACGTTCAGGGGGGAGTACACCCGGTTTTCCCCCGGCTTTCCGGTCAGAAAGGTCCAGGAGCTCTTGGCGAAGAACTCCTGCAGGGGGGTCACGTCCCCCAGGTCCCGCCGCTGGGCCACCACGTCCTCCCGCCAGGCGTCGTAGGCCGCATGGAAGCCTTCCTCATCGCGGTCCCCGCCGGGCGGCCAGAATTTGCCCTCGTCAGGGTAGGGGGCCATCTCCGGGTACTCCGCCTGGGCGATGGCCAGGGCGGTCATTCCTCCGCCGGGGCGCAGGAGGACGCCCCCCAGGACGGCCACCGCCAGCACCGCCGCCACCGCCCCCATCCAGCGCCGTTTGGCCCAGCGCTTTTTCTTCGCGGGGGCCTCCTTGGCCCCCTGGATCAGGTCATCCCGAACGTCGGTGACGCCGTCAAAAATATCTTCCCGGTCCATCAAAAAACTCCTTCCGTTTCCAAAAAGGCACGCAGGCCCCTCCGCAGCCGCAGCAGCCGCTGGGCGAGGGCGTTGGCCCCCATGCCCGCAGCTTCCGCCAGCTCCTTTACCCCGTCGCCGTACCAGTACCGCCGGAGGAAGAGCCGTCGGTCCTCCTCCGTCAGGCCGTCCAGCCAGGCGCTGATGGCCGCCGAGAGCTGGGCGCGGCCCACGGCCTCCTCCACGCTGTCGGGGGCGGGGACGCAGTCCTCCAGCTCGGAGAGCAGCACCTCCATGCCCTCATACCGCTTTTGGGCGTGGTCCCGCCGCCACCGGCTGATGGACAGGTTCCGGGTGATCCGCCCCAGAAAGGCCCCCAGGGCCCGGGGCCGGTCGGGAGGCATCTTGTTCCAGGCGGCGTGCCAGGTGTCGTTGACGCACTCCTCCGCGTCCTCCCGCACTCCCAGCAGTCTCAGGGCGATGGAGCGGCACAGTGGGCCGTACTTTTTGTCCGACTCGGCGATGGCCCGCTCAGAGCGCCGGTGATAGAGCTCCACAATGGCAAGGTCGTCCACGGCCCGGCCCCCCTTCGGTGTAAAATGGGATGTCAAGAGGTCCCTCTGCCTGTATAGTCGCAAAGGAGAGGGAGGATGTGACAGGCTTTTCAAAAAAATTTCAGAGACTTGACATGGTCCGCCCTGTCCATTGTATCAGCCCCGGCGGAGAAGAGCAAGTCCGGCCCTTCGGCATAAAAATTTCCACCATAAAAAAAGCCCCGCCGCGTCATACTGTCGGTAAAGCGAAGAAAGGGCGGTGGAGCTTTTTGAAGGACATCTGGCGCGGGGTGGTGCTCTGCTGGGCCCTGTTGGCGGTGATCCTGCTCCCCCTGGAGGAGTGGGAAGTCCCCGCCCTTCCCGCCGACGCCCCGGTCCCCCTGGAGGAGCCCGCCCCCAGTGCCCCGGAGCAGGCCCTTCCGGCCGAGCCCGACCACTCCGGGCAGCGGCCCACCGTGGCCCTCACCTTTGACGACGGCCCCCGGCGGAGCACCACCACCGCCCTGCTGGACGGCCTGGAGGAGCGGGGGGTGAAGGCCACCTTCTTCGTCATCGGCGAGCAGATCCCCGGCTGTGAGGACATCCTGCGCCGGATGGATGAGGCCGGCCACCAGATCGGCATCCACACCTACGACCACGTGGCCCTCACCGGGCTCAACGCCGCCGACTTTGCCGACCAGGTGGACCGGACCCGGGCCGCCCTGAAGGAGGCCCTGGGCCACAACGACTTCCTCCTTCGTCCCCCCTACGGCATGGTGGACGCCGGGGTGAAAAAGCGCGCGGGCTGCCCCATCATCCTCTGGTCGGTGGACCCCACCGACTGGGACGACAAGGACGCGGAGCGCATCGTGGACCACGTCACCGGCAAGGCCCAGGATGGGGACATCATCCTCCTCCACGACATCTATCCCACCTCGGTGGAGGCCGCCCTCCGGATCGTGGATGCCCTCCATCAGAAGGGCTTCCTCTTCGTCACGGTGGACGAGCTGGCCGCCCAGCACGGTCTGACCCTGGAGGCCGGGGAGGTCTACCGGAAGCTCAGCTCCTGACAGCGCCGGGGAGATTTTAACAAATGATAACATTTCCCCCATTGGGTTGACGATTTCCCTTTCAGCGTGTAAAATAGAGGGGAATTCGGAAACGGAGGAAGGACCATGGCAAAGCGGTTAGGCGGAAAGAACGAACTGATCAAATGCGAGTACTGCGGCGAGCTGTACTCGGCTACATATAGGCGCTGCCCCTTCTGCAACGGGGACGGCACCGGCCGCTGGGACGAGACCGACCAGCCCCAGCCCCCCGAGGAGGGGGAGGCCCCCGTGGGCGGCAAGCGGCTGGCCCCCGAGGACCGGGAGAGCCATTACGACTATGACGACGCCCCCCGGGGGGACGGCCCCAGCGTCCGCCAGGTGCTCTTCACCATCCTCTCCCTGGCCCTCATCGCCGCGGCGGTGTGCATCGTGGTGTCCATCGTCAAGCCCCTCCTGGGCGGCGGCAAGGCCCAGGAGAGCCAGAGTCCGGCCCCGGCCCAGAGCCAGGCGGTGGTCTCGGCCCAGCCCACCCCGGACCAGAGCGTGCCCAGCGCGCCTGCCGAGGAGAGCGCCGAGCCCTCTGCCGTCCCCTCTGCCCAGCCCAGCACCCCGGCGGCGGAGAGCCAGCCTCCCGCCACTTCCGCCCCCGCCGGCACCCCCACCGGCTTCACCCTGAGCAAGGAGGACTTCACCTTCTTCTCCAAGGGGGAGAGCTACCGGGTGGCCGTGACCTTCCAGCCCGCCGGCACCACCGGGACGGTGACCTGGACCTCCGACGACCCCTCCATCGCCGCCGTGGACGCCAACGGCCGGGTCACTGCCGTGGCTAAGGGCACGGTGAACGTCACCGCCAAGGTGGAGGGCGTGGGGGAGAAGAAGTGCATCGTGCGCTGCAGCTTCAAGGATACCGCCGAGAGCGCCGCCCCCGCCCAGAGCGCGGCCCCGGCCCAGAGCGCCGCCCCCGCCTCCGGCCTGAGCCTCAACCGGGAGGACTTCTCCCTCTTCTCCAAGGGGGAGACCTTCCGCATGCAGGTCAAGGGCAGCGACTCCGCCGTGACCTGGAGCTCCTCGGACAGCGGCGTGGCCACCATCGGTTCCGACGGCACCGTCACCGCCGTGGCCAAGGGCACCTGCACCGTCACCGCCACGGTGGACGGGCAGACCCTCAAGTGCATCGTGCGCTGCCGGTTCTGAGCCCGGAGACATCACAAAAAATTCCAGATTTTCAAGTCCCTTCCTGAAAAAGGAGGGGACTTTTTTCGCTCCCGGGGAGGCCCGCAAAGGCTCTTTCTTACGGCAATTGTTTCACCTCGTTACATTTTTGTCAAAGTGACTAATTCCGGCACAAACGGGAAAAAGTTCTTCCAGCATATTGACGAAAGTGAAAAAAGAGATTATAATTTCATTATAATCTCCGACCTGCCGAAGGCAGGTCGGATTAAGGAGGAGTACAATACTATGAAGAAACCCCTTGCCCTGCTCCTGGCTCTCAGCATGAGCCTGTCCCTGGCTGCCTGCGGCGGCGGTGGGACTACCGAGTCCAAGGCCCCTGAGGAGTCCAAGGCTGCCGATCCCGCTCCCGCTCAGAGCCAGGCCGCCGAGCCCTCCGGTGAGAAGGTCACCATCAACGTCATCGCCGCCCAGTACGGCCAGAACACCAACGCCTGGTACGACGACTTCGTCAAGGAGTTCAACGACACCTATCCCGACATCAACCTGGTCCTGGAAGTGGTCTCCTGGGCCGACATCTACACCGTGGTCAACACCCGTATCGCCAACGGCAACGCCCCTGACGTGCTGAACATCGACGTGTTCGCCGACTATCAGGCCGACGACCTGCTGGTGCCCATCAAGGAAGTGGTCTCCGACGAGACCTATGCCAAGCTCTATCCCGCCTTCCTGGAGGAGTCCAACGTGGACGGCACCATCTGGGCCATCCCCGACCTGGCCTCCGCCCGGGCCATGTACTACAACAAGGACATCCTTGACGCCGCCGGCGTCACCGAGATCCCCACCACCTGGGACGAGCTCAAGGCCGCCTGCGAGAAGATCAAGGCCTATGACGCCAACATCTATCCCTGGGGCGTGGATATGACCACCGACGAGGGCCAGGCCTGCTTCGCCTACTACACCTGGAACAACGGCGGCGGCTTCACCGACGCCGACGGCAACTGGATCCTCAACTGCGACGCCAACGTGGAGGCCGTGGAGTACGCCATCGACCTGGTCAACTCCGGCCTGACCAACACCGACCCCGCCAACGACAACCGTTACACCCTCCAGGATATGTTCGGCGCCGGCCAGCTGGCCATGATGATCGGCCCCAACTCCATTCCTACTTACGTGGAGGCCAACGGCTACTCCGTCAACTACGGCTTCGGCGCCATCCCCACCAACGGCGGTAACCCCTCCGTCTCCGCCGGCGTCATGGACCGCTTCATGTGCTTCAAGAAGGACGGCCGGACCGACGCCGAGGTGGAGGCCATCAAGACCTTCTTCGACTTCTTCTATGAGGACGAGCGCTACAACGAGTGGGTCCTGATGGAGGGCTTCCTTCCCGCCACCGAGGCCGGCGGCGAGGCGCTGGCCGCTGCCGATCCCGCCCAGGCCCCCTGGGTGGACATCATCGGCTCCTGCAAGTTCTACCCCGTGGCCAAGGCCGAGTGGGCTGACGTGAAGCAGGGCGTCATCGACGTGGAGCAGCAGGCCCTCCTGGGCGGCGACGTCCGCGAGCTGCTGGACAATCTCCAGGCTGAGATCGCCGGCTAAGACCTGAAACAGATCCCAGCCGCTTGAAATGAGATAGCAGCGAGGGGCCGGGCGATTGGCCCGGTCCCTCTGCTATTATCCAAAGAGGAAAAGCGGCCCCGAAGTTCCCCCGGACCGCCCCGGAGAGGGCGTACCGGCGGGCCATTCCCCTCGGAAGGCACAGCGCGCCACGTTGGCCGGGGAGAAACGAATCGAAACAAGAAAAGGGAGGTGCCCCGGTGAAACGCAGCGAGCAGACCGCCCCCGCCCAGGGGGAACAGAAAAAGCTGACCGGAAAGCAAAGATTCCGCCGGGTGGAGCCCTACATCTGGATCGCCCCCAGTGTGATCCTCATGGCGGTGTTCATCCTGGTGCCCATCTTCTTCGTCTTCCGGCTGTCCATGAGCCATGTGACCAAGGCCGGCCTCATCAAGGACTTCGCCGGCTTTGAAAACTTTGCCAAGGTCCTGAAGACCCCGGCCTTCGGCATGATCCTGAAGAACACCCTGGTGTGGACCGTGGTGGTGGTGGTCCTGTCCACCGTGCTGGGCTTCATGCTGGCCCTGGTGCTCAACAACAAGTTCCACGGCCGGAAGATCGCCCGGGCCATCGTGGTCTTCCCCTGGGCCACCACCCTGGTCATCCAGGCCAGCACCTGGAAGTTCATCATCGACACCGACTTCGGCACCCTCAACACCCTGCTCCTGCGCCTGGGCATCATCAAGCAGGCGGTGAACTGGACCCCCACCCCCGAGGCGTACTTCGGCTGGGAGATGGCCTGCGGCATCTTCGTCACCATCCCCTTCGTCACCTTCTGCGTCCTCTCGGGCCTGCAGAGCATCGACGCCTCCCTCTACGAGGCGGCCACCGTGGACGGGGCCAGCTACTTCCAGAAGCTCTTCCACATCACTCTGCCCCTGGTGCGTCCCTCCCTGACGGTGTCCACGGTGCTGAACATCATCTACGTGTTCAACTCCTTCCCCATCGTCTGGGTCATCACCAAGGGCGACCCGGCCAACCGCACCGACACCCTGGTGACCTACCTCTACAAGCTGGCCTTCTACCGGGGCCGCCAGGGGGAGGCCGCCGCCGTCTCGGTGCTGGGCTTCCTCATCCTGCTGGTGTGCGCCAGCGTCTACATGGTCTACACCCTGCGGAAAGGAGATGAGAGCTGATGAGCAAGCCGGATACCATGACCCTGAACAAAAAGCCCCTGTCCCTGAAAAAGGTGGTCCTGCGGCTGCTGCTCTACTTTGTGGTCCTGGACGTGTGCGTCATCACCCTCTATCCCTATTTCGCCATGTTCTGCACCGCCCTGAAGAGCCGCTCGGAGATCTTCTCGGCCAACGGCACCGTCTTCCCCATCCAGCCCCTGTGGAGCAACTTCATCGACATCTGGAAGAAGGCTCCCATGGCCCGGTACATGCTCAACTCCCTGATCATCGCCGGCGGCTCCACCGTCATCGCCATGGTCTGCGGCATCCCGGCGGCCTACGCCCTCAGCCGCATGAGGTTCAAGGGGCAGACCGCCTTCCTGGGCTTCATCATCGTCTCCCAGATGTTCGCCCCGGTGGTGCTCCTCATCGGCATTTACAGCGTGATGATGCGCCTGGGCCTCACCGACAGCCTGCTGGGCCTGATCCTCATCAACGCCGCCTTCAACCAGGCCTTCACCGTGTGGCTCCTCCGGGGGACCTTCATGTCCATCTCCGCCGAGATGGAGCAGGCCGCCACCATCGACGGCTGCAGCCGGGTCCAGGCCATGCTCAAGGTGCTCCTCCCCGTGGCCGCCCCCGGCATCGTCACCACCCTGATCTTCATCTTCATCAACGCCTGGAACGAGTACACCGTGGCCCTGACCCTCATCTCCTCCAACACCCTCAAGCCCATGACCGTGGGTATCAACATCTTCAACGGCTATGACATGATCGAGTGGCAGTACCTCTTCGCCTCCTCCATCTTTGCCATCGTCCCCGTGGTCATCCTCTTCATGTGCATCGAGAAGAATCTGGTCAGCGGCCTGGCCTCCGGCGGCGTCAAGGGCTGAGCCCCCGCCGATCTTACGGAAAACAAACCGCGCCCCTCCACATACGGATGGGGCGCGGTTTTTGTATGTCTTGCCGGGCGGCTCGGTCATGGGATACCACCCGCCGCCGGAGGGGCTGGCGCAGGGGCTGCCGTCCCCGGCGGCCGGGCACGCAGTCTTTTTCAATACCCCCGCAATGTTAAAACGGCCAGGATTCGATCCACTTCACCAGGGGCTCGTACCAGGTGGGGATCTGCAGTCCGATGAGCACCGGGTAGAAGACCAGATAGAGCCCCAACGAGAGCCCCACCAGGCCCAAAACAGGGGGGTAGAGACGGTCTCTTTCCTTCCAGATCTTGTCAAATAACAGGGAAATGGCAAAAACCAGGAAGAGGATGGAGGGGAAGTAGTGGTACTCAAAGGTGGTCCGCCCCACGAACATCCAGGGCACCAACTGGGCCAGAAACGCCACGGTGACAAAGGCGCTCTGCCCGTCCGCCTGTCCCCGGGAGAGCAGGGCGATGACCCCGGACACAGCAAGATAAAGTACCAGAAATGCCGCTAAAATGACCAAATTCCGAGCGAAAACGCCCCGTTCCGCTTCGCTCCCTTCGCCGGAGAAGAAGGTCTGGAACCCCAGCTCAAAGACCCCGTTGGGGGTCTGCTGGACCTCGCAGGTCACCAGGGCGGCAAAGAGCCCGAAGCCCCACAAGAAGACCAGCTTGGACCAGATCCTCCGCCAGGACCGGGCAAAACAGGTCAGAATCGCCAGGATCCCGCCCCAGCACACCACCGGGTTGGAGAAGGCGGCGAACCGGGTGGTGAAGCCGGAGACGTCGTTGTCCATGTAGTAGAGGATGGGCCGGGCGTCCACCACCCACTGGAACCACCAGGCCGAGTAGGGGTGGGAGGAGGTGACCCCGTTGTGGTAGTGGAACATATACCACTGGTTGTTGGCCATGATGTTCAGCAGATTGTCCTGGGGAATGTAGGCGGCCTTGTAGCCCTCGGCGCCGGCGGCGCCGGAGAAGGTGTCCCACACGTTCCGGAAGAGGAGGGCCAGGCCGTTTTTGTCGCTGTGGGCGAACAGGTCCACCTCCAGGGCCCGGGCGTAGGGGATATAGGCGGCGGTGTAGATGGCGAAGGGCAGGAGGATAAAGCACAGCACTGAGAAAAGGAGGGTGGCGGTGAGCCACTGGGCCTTTTCCGCGGTCCCGTCGGGCATGTCCGAGGCCCCGTCCGCGCCCTTCTTGGTGCGGAGGGGGGTGCGGGGGGCGGCCTGCGCCTGGGTGGAGCCCTGCTTGGCCCGTTGGCCGGAGGCGGGGGCGGTCCCGGCGGGGGCTTCGCTCTCCCGGGAGGGCGGGGCGGGCCAGTCCCGGAGCTTTTGCCAGAGACCCATGAAGTAGACCACTGCCAGGCCCACCCCGGCGTAGAACACCGTCCACTTGCTGGCCGCTCCCAGGCCCCACATGAGCCCCGAGAGGAAGAGGGGGAGGGCCCCCTTGGAGAAGGGCGTCCCGGCGGGGAGGGTGAGGTAGCGGTACATAAAGAAGTACATGCACAGGATGAAGAAGACGGCGTAGGTGTCGATGGTGGCGATGCGGGTCTGGGTCAGGTGCATGAACTCGCAGGCGAAGAGGGTGGTGCCGCAGGCGGCCACCGGGGTCTTGCCGAACATATTCTTCAAAAAGACATAGAGGATGGGGAGCATGAGCACTCCGAAGAGGGTCCCCATGAACCGCCAGCCGAAGGGAGTCATGCCGAAGAGCCGGATGCCCAGGCCCAGGATGAGCTTGCCCAGGGGCGGGTGGGTGACCTCGTAGGGGTAGACCCCGTCGATGTGCTCCTTGGCGGTGCGGGCGTGGTAGATCTCGTCAAAGTAGGTGGAGTTGTGCCAGGTGGACTTGGCGGGGACCGTGTCCCCCTCGTCGAAGAGGGCGTCGCAGCCGGTGGCGGTGATGCCCTTGCCTTCGGGGTCGCCGGTGGGGGAGATGTTCAGCCGGCCCTCGGGGTCCCGGCTCTCCCCCACGCTGGAGCACAGGGCCAGCTCGGAGAGCTGGAGGACGCTCTTGCCCGGGTCGGCCTTGCCGGTGATGCGGAGATAGCGGACATTCTGGGGGTTCTCCGGCTCGATCTCCAGCCACTTGTAGAGCTGGTTATAGGCCTGCTTCATGGCGTAGTCGGGGGCAAAACCCTCGGCATCGGCCCAGAAGTAACCGGTGACCTTGTCCTTGTCATTGGGGTCGTCCTTGCGCCGCCAGAGGGTGGACCAATGCTCCCCGTCCTCGGAAATTTCGATGTTATAGCCGCAGTTGGAGGCGTCGCTTCCGGTGCCGGTGCCCAGGCCGGAGAAGTATTTGAGCTTGGTGAGATAGATGGTCTGGCTCAGCTCGATGGTGACGCTCTCCCCGTCGGCGAAATCGTGGACGGTGGTGGGGGCGGAGAGGTTCCCCAGCTGGAAAAAGGCGGTAAGGGCGTAGAGGAGGGTGATGAGGAGCACAGGCAGGCGGTCGGCCTTCTCCATGGGGTGGCACTTCCCGGCGAAGGTGAGCTTCCCCGGCAGGGGAGCGGCAGGGGAGAGGCGGGCCCGGAGGGGGCCCTGGGCCAGAGCGTATCTGGCGTAAAACCAGACCACAAAGGCGATGACCGCCAGGGCGAAGAGGATGGAGGGGGTGATGTATTTCATGACCAGACTCCCAAAAGTATAAAAAATAATAGGGGCTGCCCCGAAGGATCAGCCCCTATGCCAGACGCACACACAAAAACAGGGGTTGACCCGGAGGGTCAACCCCTATTTTACTTCTTCTTCCTGCGCTTGTCAAAAAAACCTTTGAGACCGGGGTCCTCCCCCTGGATATCCTCTCCCAGGGACTGGGAGAAGGCCAGGAGGGCCTGGCGCTGCTCGGCGCTGAGGCTGGTGGGGACCTGGACCCGGATGGTGACGAACTGGTCGCCCCGGCCCCGGCCGTTCACCGCCGGGATGCCCTTGCCCCGGAGACGGAAGCGGGTCCCCGGCTGGGTGCCGACGGGCAGGTCGTACTCCACGTTCCCGTCGATGGTGGGGATGGTGAGCTTGGCGCCCAGGGCGGCCTGAGCAAAGGAGACGGTATGGTCGTAGTAGACCGCGGTGCCGTCCCGCTGGAACTTGTCGCTGGGCCGGACGCTCACCCCGATGAGCAGGTCCCCGGCGGGGCCGCCGTTGGCGCCCGCGCCGCCCTGGCCCCGGAGGGAGATGGCCTGGCCGTCGTCGATGCCGGCGGGGATCTGGACGGTGAGCTTACGCTGCTTTTTCACCTTGCCCGCGCCCTTACAGTCGGGACAGGGGGTATGGATGATCTTGCCTGTGCCGCCGCAGCGGGTACAGGGGGCGGAGGTGGTGAAGCTGAAGGCCCCGCCTCCCCGCTGGATGCGGATCATGCCGGTGCCCCGGCAGTCGGGACAGACCTCCGCCGTGGTGCCCGGGGCGCAGCCTGAGCCCTTGCAGCTCTGGCAGGGCTCTGAGCGGGTGATGGTGATCTCCTTCTTGCAGCCGAAGGCGGCCTCCTCGAAGGAGATGGTCACCGAGGCCCGGAGGTTCTCTCCCTTCCGGGGGGCGTTGGGATTGGCCCGCTGTCCGCCGCCGAAGCCCCCGCCGAAGAAGGAGCCGAAGATGTCACCCAGGTCGATGTCCCCCATGTCGAAGCCACCGGTGAAGCCGCCGCCGTAGCCGCCGGCGCCCGCGCCGTAGTTGGGGTCCACCCCGGCAAAGCCGAACTGGTCGTAGCGCGCCCGCTTGTCCTTGTCGGAGAGGACCTCGTAGGCCTCGTTGACCTCCTTGAACTTGGCTTCGGCCTCCTTGTCGCCGGGGTGGAGGTCGGGGTGGTACTGCTTGGCCATCTTGCGGAAGGCCTTCTTCAGCTCATCGTCCGAAGCCCCCTTGGACACGCCCAGGACCTCGTAATAATCTCGTTTTTGCTCTGGCATATGGATTCACCTCTCTTGAGATGAGGAATGAAAAACAGGGGAAACGGGCGGGTCCGGGACCCGCCCCCGCAAGAAAGTATCCTTGCAGGGGCCGGTTCCAAACCGCCCGCCCTTTTCGGAAGAATTACTGCTTGTTCTCGTCGTCGTCCACCACGGTGTAGTCCGCGTCCACCACGCCGTCGTCGCTGGGACCGGCCTGGGCTCCGCCGAAGCCGGCGCCGCCCATGTCGGGGCCGGGGCCGGGCTGGCCCTGGGGATTGGCCTGCTGATAGAGCTTTTCGGTGATGGGGTAGAAGGCCTTGGAGAGCTCCTCGCTGGCGGCCTTGATGGCAGCGGTGTCGCTGCCCTTCAGGGCGTCCTTGAGCTTATTGAGGGCGGTCTCCAGAGTGCCCCGGTCGCCGGCGTCCAGCTTATCCTTCAGGTCCTCCATGGTCTTCTCGGTCTGGTAGACCAGCTGCTCGCCCTGGTTGCGTACGTCCACCTCTTCCTTCTTCTTGGCGTCCTCGGCGGCGAACTGCTCGGCCTCCTTCACGGCCTTGTCGATGTCCTCCTTGGACATGTTGGTGGAGGAGGTGATGGTGATGTGCTGCTCCTTGCCGGTGCCCATGTCCTTGGCGGAGACCTCCACGATGCCGTTGGCGTCGATGTTGAAGGTCACCTCGATCTGGGGCACGCCCCGGCGGGCGGGGGCGATTCCGTCCAGGTTGAAGCGGCCCAGGGACTTGTTATACTGGGCCATCTCCCGCTCGCCCTGGAGGACGTTGACCTCCACGCTGGTCTGGTTGTCGGCGGCGGTGGTGAAGATCTGGCTCTTCTTGGCGGGGATGGTGGTGTTGCGCTCGATGAGCTTGGTCATCACGCCCCCCTGGGTCTCGATGCCCAGGGACAGGGGAGTGACGTCCAGCAGGAGCAGGCCCTTGGTGTCGCCGGTGAACACACCGCCCTGGAGGGCAGCGCCCATGGCCACGCACTCGTCGGGGTTGATGCCCTTGAAGCCCTCTTTGCCGGTGAGCTTCTTCACCATGTCCTGGACGGCGGGGATGCGGCTGGAGCCGCCCACCAGCAGGACCTTGGAGATGTCATTGCCGGACAGGCCGGCGTCGGACATGGCCTGGCGCACGGGGCCGGAGGTGGCGTCCACCAGGTGGGCGGTGAGCTGGTCGAACTTGGCCCGGGTGAGGGTCAGGTCCAGGTGCTTGGGGCCGGTGGCGTCGGCGGTGATATAGGGCAGGTTGATGTTGGAGGAGGTCACGCCGGAGAGCTCGATCTTGGCCTTCTCGGCGGCTTCCTTCAGGCGCTGCATGGCCACCTTGTCGCCCGAGAGGTCGATGCCCGTGTCCTTCTTGAACTCGGCGACCATCCAGTCCATGACGCACTTGTCGAAGTCGTCGCCGCCCAGGCGGTTGTTGCCGGCGGTGGCCAGGACCTCGATGACCCCGTCGCCGATCTCCAGGATGGACACGTCGAAGGTGCCGCCGCCCAGGTCGTAGACCATGATGTTCTGGTCGGACTCCTTGTCGATGCCGTAGGCCAGGGCCGCGGCGGTGGGCTCGTTGATGATGCGCTTGACGTCCAGGCCGGCGATCTTGCCGGCGTCCTTGGTGGCCTGACGCTGGGCGTCGGTGAAGTAGGCGGGGACGGTGATGACCGCCTCGGTGACGCTCTCGCCCAGGTAGGCCTCGGCGTCCCCCTTGAGCTTCTGGAGGATCATGGCGCTGATCTCCTGGGGAGTGTACTTCTTGCCGTCTACGCTCACCCGGTAGTCAGAGCCCATCTCCCGCTTGATGGAGGAGACGGTGCGGTCGGGGTTGGTGACGGCCTGGCGCTTGGCCACCTGGCCCACCATCCGCTCGCCCTCCTTGGAGAAGGCCACCACCGACGGGGTGGTGCGGTTGCCCTCGGCGTTGGGGATGACGACGGCCTCGCCGCCCTCCATCACCGCCACGCAGCTATTGGTGGTGCCCAGGTCGATACCGATAATCTTGCTCATAATGTTTTGCCTCCAAAATATAGTTAAATTTGTTTTATACGAAGTTAGTTCGCTACTTTTACCATAGCGAATCTTATGACCTTGTCCCCCAGCTTGAAGCCGGCCTGGAAGACCTCGGCTACGGTATTCTCCCCCAGGCTGTCGTCCTCCATGTGCATCACGGCGTTGTGGACGTTGGGGTCGAAGGGCTGGCCCACGGCGTCGATCTCGGTGACCCCCAGGCCCTCAAAGGCCTTCTTCAGGCCGGCCATGGTCATCTCCACGCCCTTCTTGTAGGCCTCGTCGGCGGTGTCCTGCTTCAGGGCCCGCTCCAGGTTGTCGTAGACGCTGAGGAGGGCCTTCACCGTGTCGGCCTTGGCGTCGGCGTAGATGTTCTCCTTCTCCTTCTGGGTCCGCTTGCGGAAGTTGTCGTACTCGGCGCACAGCCGGAGGAATTTGTCCTGGTCGGCGGTGAGCTGGGCTCTGAGGGCCTCCAGCTCCTGGTCCTTGGCGGCGAGCTGAGCCTTGAGCTCCTCCAGCTCACCGGAGACAGGGGCCTCCTGGGCGGTCTCAGGGGCCTGGACGTCCTCCGGCTTCCCGGCGGTCTCTTCCTGGGAGATCCCGGCGGTCTCCTCCTGAGGGGTCTCCGCGGCGCCCTCCAGGGGGCCTTTCTTTTTTTCCTTCTTACTCACAAGAGCCTTCCTCCTTGGTTAGGACTTGGGTTTCTCCGGCTCGCCGCCGGGGGGCAGCTGCCCCTGACTCACCAGCTGGGCAAGGCCCTGGGCCAGATAGCTCAGCCGGGCGGAGATCTTGGCGTAATCCATTCTGGTGGGGCCCACCACGCCGATGAGGCCCCGCATCCCGCCGCCCATGTCGTAGGAGGCCATGACCACGCTGGAGTCCTTCAGGGCCTCGTTGACGTTCTCGGGGCCGATGACGATGTTGGTCATGGCAGTGGGGGCGGCGGTGGCGGGCAGGGGGGTGAAGCTCTCGTCCGCCAGGAAGCTCATGAGGCTCTGGGCCTTCTCCAGGCTCTGGTACTCGGGGTGCTCCAGCAGATTGGCGATGCCGGCGGTGTGGACTTCCCGCTTTTGCAGTTCGTCCAGGACCTCGGCGGCGAAGGAGACCACCATCTCGATGAGCTCGTAGGTCCCCTGGTTGGCGTGCTGGGACACTCTCGCCAGTTCCGGCCCCAGCTGGGCCAGAGTGAGGCCCGCGAACCCGGTGTTGAGGAGGGTGCCCAGCATTTGCAGTTCTGCCTCGGCGGGGGCGTGCTCCATGCGGAAGAGCTTGTTGCGCACCACATTGGAGTCGGTCATCACCACGGCGATGAAGGAATTCTGGTCCACCGGCAGCAGGTCGAAGCGGCGCAGGGTCAGCTTCTCCGGGGCGGCGGCCAGGGCAAAGGCGGGGTACTGGGTGAGCTTGGCGGCCATCCGCCCGGCCTCGTCGATGACCTTGTCCAGGGCCTTCATCTTCTGGTGGAGGGCGGCGTTGATGCGCTGGGTCTCCTGGAGGGAGAGCTTGTAGTCGTCCATCAGCTCGTTGACGTAGAGCCGGTAGCCCTTGGCCGAGGGGACCCGCCCCGCGGAGGTGTGGGGCTGCTCCAGATAGCCCAGCTCGCTGAGCTCGGCCATCTCGTTGCGGATGGTGGCCGAGGACACGTCCAGGTGGGCCCACTGGGCCACCGCCTTGGAGCCCACGGGCTCGGCGTTCTGGACGTAGCTCTCGATGACGGCCCGGAGGATCTTCTTTTTTCTGTCAGACAAGTCCAAGCCGGTCACCCCTCGTCAGAGAATTTAGCACTCCTTTTCTATGAGTGCTAACATACTGTACCACTCCCCGGGGGGAAAGTCAAGAGCTGGGGATGTAAAGAAATTATGAACGTTGGGGATTTTCCGGAAAAAAAGCCCGGCGCCCTCCCAAAACGGAGAGCGCCGGACATTTGGCGGTGGACAAGGGGGACTGCCAAAGGCGGAGTCAGTCGTCGTAGTGGCCCCGGCAGGAGAGGATCTCCAGCACGCCGTCTTTGACCCGGTAGACCAGGCGGTTTTGCTCGTCGATGCGCCGGCTCCAATAGCCGCTGAGATCTCCCTTCAGGGGCTCGGGCTTGCCGGTGCCGTGGAAGGGGTCACGGGAGAGCTCCTGGAGCAGAGCATTGATCCGCCGTAAAGTCTTCTTGTCCTGGGTTTGCCAGTAAAGATATTCCTCCCAAGAGTTTTTGGCAAAATGAAGCTCAATCATTTTCCATGTCCTCCAGTTCCTTCAACGTCTTGACCACCACATCGCCGGATTCCAGTTGGGCCTGGGCTTCCCGCAGATAGGCCATATTCTTCTCGGAGTAGAAGGGGTCGGAGGAGACCTCGAAGGGGATGCGGTGCTCCCGGGTCATCTTCTTGGCGAAGACGGTGAAGGCGGTGGTCATGTTCATGCCCAGCTCGTCACAAACCGCCTCCATGCGCTTTTTCAGGTCCGCGTCCATGCGAAAGTTCACCATAGCCTGTGCCATTTGTGCTCACCTCCTTTTGAATAAGCATAACACAATGCAATTACAATGTCAAGTATATGCTTTACAATATATTCTATGCGGGCAAAAAAACGGCGGCCCCCGTAAAGAGGACCGCCGGTGGTCTTCAAGCCATGGTCACATCCCGGATCCATTTGCCCGAGCGCAGGCGCCACATCCCCATGAAGAACTTGACCACGTTGTCCAGGGAGATGCACAGGTACACCGGGAAGATGCCCCACTGGAACACCAGGCCGGCCAGGGCGGCACAGGGGAGGGCCACCAGCCACAGGGGGGACAGGTCCAGCACCGCCGCCATGCGCACGTCGCCGCCGCCCCGGAGGACCCCCACGATGTTGGTGGAGTTGAAGGAGCGCACCGACAGGAAGGAGAAGGTCACCACATTCATCATGGTGGCGATCTCGGCGGCCTGGGGGGAGAGGTTGAACATGGGGTAGAGCACCGGGGAGAAGAAGACGAAGGTCAGGGCGATGAGCCCCAGGCCCACCGCCAGGCCCAGGAGGAAGGCCAGGGTGTCCAGGGCCAGGCCGATCTCGTAGACGTGCTCCCGCCGGCCGGCGCCGATCTCCCGGCCGATGATGATGGCGGCGGTGCCCGCCACGGCGAAGACCATGACGGTGGCCACCTTTTCGATGTTGCCCGAGATGCCGAAGGCCGCCAGGATGGCCTGGGAACCCTCCATGTGGCCCATGATGGTGGGGTAGAGGGAGGTGCCCAGGCCCCAGGCCGTCTCGTTGAGGACCACGGGGCTGGCGTAGCGCAGGAATTTCCCGGTCATCTCCCCGTTGGGCCGGAACATGACGGAGGGCCGCACCCGGAAGCGCCTGCCCACGCAGGCATGGACCACGGCGATGGCGAACTCGATGACCCGGGACAGGAAGGTGGCCAGGGCGGCTCCCTCGATGCCCAGCTTGGGGGCGCCCAACCTGCCGAAGATCAGGGCGTAGTTGAGGATGGTGTTGCTCACCATGGCGGTGGCCAGGATGCCCAGGCCCAGCTTGGGGTCGGCCATGGACCGATGGGCGGCGATGTAGACCTGGGCGATGGAGTCGAAGAAGAAGGAGAAGGCCACCACCTTGGCGTACCGGGCGGCCAGGGCGATGACGGCCAGCTCGTTGCCGAACAGGGCCATGAAGGGCTCCGGCAGGAAGAACATGACGCAGCCGAACAGGAGGCTCAGGCCCCCGGCCACGTAGATGCCCAGGCCCATCACCCGGTTGATGGAGTCGTGATCCCCCTTGCCGTAGAACTGGCTGATGAGGACGCTGGAGCCGCTCTGGAAGCCGAAGACCATGAGCTGCACCACGAAGATGGGGATGTTGGCCAGGGTGACGGCGGCCATCTCGGCCTCCCCCAGCCGGCCCACCATGAAGGTGTCCAGCAGGCCCAGGGAGTTGGTGATGAGGTTTTGCAGGATCAGGGGGATGGCCAGCAGCGCCACCTCACGGTAGAAGGCGGAGCCCCGCTTCATGTATGCGAACAAGGGAAACACTCCTTAACAAACTTCAGAAAAGAAGGCTCTTTTTCTCACAGATGTGCCGCAGCAGGCGGGAGAGCTCGTCCACGTCCTCCTTGGTGGACTGGGGGCCGAAGGAGACCCGCACCGCGCCGTACTTCACCTTCTGGGGCAGAGGCATGGCCTGGAAGACGTGGCTGGGCTTGCCCCGGTGGCAGGCCGAGCCCGAGGAGACACACACCCCCTGGCTCCCCAGGGCCTCCACCACGCTCTGCCCGGAGAAGGCGGGCAGAGAGATGGCCAGGATGTGGGGGGCGCTCCCCCGGGAGATGAGCTCCACCCCGTCGATGGCCGAGAGGGTGTCGGCGGCGTAGTCCTTTACCTGGCGGATCTTCTCGGCAAAGCCGGGCTCCCAGGCCTTCACGGCGGCGGCGAAGGCGGCGATCTGGTGGGTGGCCTCGGTGCCCGGGCGCAGGCCGCTCTCCTGGCCGCCGCCCACCATCAGGGGCTTCACCTTGGGCAGCAGTGCCCGGCGGATGTACAGGGCGCCGATGCCTTTGGGGCCCTCCACCTTGTGGCCCGAGATGGCCACAAAGTCGGCCCCCAGGGACTGGGGGGTGAAGGGGAGCTTCAAAAAGCCCTGTACCGCGTCCACATGGACCAGGGCGGGGGCTTTCCGTTCCAGAATGGCCTCTTTGGCGGCGGAGACGGGGAGGATGGAGCCCACCTCGTTGTTCACCAGCATGAGGGAGACCAGGATGGTGTCGTCCCGGACGGCGTCCCGGATGGCCTGGGCGTCGATGTTGCCCTCTCTGTCCGGCTTGAGGTAGGTGACCTCAAAGCCCTGGCTCTGGAGGAGCTTCATGCACTCCAGCACGGCGGAGTGCTCGATGGCCGAGGTGACGATGTGCCGGCCGTGCTTTTTCCCCAGCTCCACGGCGGCCATGATGGCCCAGTTGTCCCCCTCGGTGCCGCAGGAGGTGAAGAAGAGCTCCTCCGGCTCGCAGCCCAGGGCGGCGGCAATGACGGCGCGGCCCTCCTCCCGTTCCCTGGCGGCGGCCTTCCCGTAGGGGTAGCCCGAGGAGGGATTGCCCCAGCCCTGGGACATGACCCGGAGGGCGGCGTCCATGGCCGGTCGGCAGACCGGGGTGGTGGCGGCGTTATCCAGATAGATCATGGGGAGACCCCCTTAAATGTACAGAATTTTACCGATGACAGCCCGACCATTTTAATGCGAAACAGGGGGAAAGTCAAGCCCGCGGGGCGAAATCAAGGCCCCCTGGCGTGCCAGGGGGCCTCGGACGTTCTCTCGGCGGTTCGGCTCGCTTACTTCAGCATCCCGGCGATGATGGACACCAGGTTCACCTTGGCGAACACGGGCACCGCCACCAGGGAGACGGTGGACATGATCTTGATGAAGATGTCCAGACAGGGGCCCACGGTGTCCTTCAGGGGGTCGCCCACGGTGTCGCCCACCACGGCGGCCTCATGGGCGTGGCTGCCCTTGGAGTGGCCGGGCACGCCGCCGGCCTCGATATACTTCTTGCCGTTGTCCCAGGCGCCGCCGGCGTTGCCCGAGAAAATGGCGATCATGATGGCGCTGAGGGTGGAGCCGATGATGAGCCCGCCCACGAAGTCGGGCCCGAACACGAAGCCGCACACCACCGGCACCACGATGGCCAGCATGGAGGGGACCTTCATCTCGCCGATGGAGCCCTTGGTGGAGATGGCGATACAGGTCTTGTAGTCCGGCTTCTCCCGGCCCTCCAGAATGTCGGGATGGTCGTGGAACTGGCGGCGGACCTCGTCCACCATCTTCCGGGCGGCCTTGGCCACCGCCTCAATGAGCATGCCGGAGAAGAGGAAGGGCAGGGCCGCGCCGGCGATGGCGCCGGAGAGGATCATGGGGGTCATGATGTTGAGGATCAGGTCGGTGCCCGCCTCATTGAAGGAGTAGAGGTAGGAGATCATCAGGGCCAGGGCGGCCAGAGCCCCCGAGCCGATGGCGAAACCCTTGCCGATGGCGGCGGTGGTGTTGCCCACCGAGTCCAGGGTGTCGGTGATCTCCCGGACCTCGGGGTCCAGGCGGCTCATCTCGGCGATGCCGCCGGCGTTGTCGGAGATGGGGCCGTAGGTGTCCACAGACACGGTGGCGGCCACGAAGGAGAGCATGCCCATGGCGGCCATGGACACGCCGTACATGCCGGAGAGATTATAGGAGATGATGATGCCCGCGGCCAGCACCACACAGGGGGCCATGCAGCTCTCCATGCCCAGGGCCAGGCCCTGGGTGATGGTGAGGGCGGGGCCCTCCACCGAGGCGGCGGCCAGGCGCTTGGTGGGGTTGTAGTCCGCCGAGGTGTAGAACTCGGCCAGCATGCCGATGACCACGCCGGAGATGATGCCGATGGCAGCGGCGATCCAGGGGGAGAAGGCCCCGGCGCTGAAGCCCAGGCAGGCTTTCAGGATGGCGGGGTCCTCCTCGCGGAACAGGAGCATGGACACCGCCAGGCCCAGCACCATGGTCAGGCCGGCGGAAATGTAGGTGGCGCCGTTGAGGTCCTTGTGGGGGTCCTTGGACATGTTCTTCTTAAAGAGCAGGAAGGCGATGCCCGCGCAGCAGGAGATGAGGCCCACGGCGGTGAAGAGCATGGGGAACAGGACGCACTTTTCCAGCATCAGCTTGCTCATGCCGGTCCCCAGAGCCTGGGACTGGAGGAACATGTGATAGGCCAGGATGATGCCCGAGGAGATGGCGCCCACAAAGCTCTCCAGCAGGTCGGAGCCCAGGCCGGCCACGTCGCCCACGTTGTCGCCCACGTTGTCGGCGATGGTAGCGGGGTTCCGGGGGTCGTCCTCGGGGATGTGGGCCTCGGTCTTGCCCACCAGGTCGGCGCCCATGTCGGCGGCCTTGGTGTAGATGCCGCCGCCCACACGGTTGAACATGGCCACGATGGAGCAGCCCAGGGCGTACCCCGAAAGGGTCATGGTGAAGGGCACGAACTTCATGCCCAGCAGGTTCACATAGGTGGCCTCGGTGACGTCCAGCTGGCCCATACCCAGGCCGAAGATGAGATAGACCAGAAACAGGCCCAGCAGAGCAAAGCCGGCCACGCACAGGCCCATAACAGAGCCGCCCCGGAAGGCCACCTTCACGGTCTGGCCGATGTCCCGGGTCTCCCGGGCCTTGTTGGACACCCGGACGTTGGCGTAGGTGGCGATGCGCATGCCGATGAAGCCGGCGCAGCCCGACATCACCGAGCCGATGAGCAGGGCAATGGCGGCGTGCCAGGTGGTGACCACGGCCATCAGCACCGCCACCAGGGCGATGACGGTGTAGAGCACCCGGTATTCGTAGTCGATGAAGGCGCCAGCGCCCACCCGGATGGCGTCGGCGATCTCGCTCATCTCGGCTGTGCCCTCGGGCATCTTGCGAACGAAGGCGAAGTTGAAGGCGGCGAAGCACAGGGCAAGTACAGAGGCGAAAATGACGAGAATGATGGCGATTTGCATAAAATTCCCTCTCCCTCTCACGGCTTATTTGGGCGGGTCCTATCAAAATCCCAATCCCACCGCAGTATAACGTATACCACATTGTTAAATCCTTGTCAAGGCTTTCCGGGAATTTCACCGGGAATTTTCGCCGAATTTCCGAAGGGCAGAGGGGGGACTTCTCTATGAGAGGAAAGGGAAGATGACAGAAATAAGGACCGCCGGGAGCAAATCCTCCCGGCGGCTGCTATTTGTCCTTCAAATAGTTCTTGATAATAAGACGGATACTTTCCTGCTCATCCCTGGTGAGTTTGCGCAGGTCCTGCAAAAAGAGGGATTCTTTGTGGGTCGGTATCGTTTTTTCCAAAGGGGAAGGGCCGTCGGTGACAACATGGCCCACCAGTTCGTCCACGGTGGTTTCAAAATAGTCGGCGAGCCGGATCAGAGTATCAATGTCTGGCTCGGTGCTGTGATTCTCATATTTGTTGATGGATTGCTGGGTAGTTCCGATGACATCGGCAAGTTGTTGCTGGCTGAGCCCTTTGCTCAGGCGCAGGGCTTTCAAATTCCTGACCATGCTACCACCTCACGGCCTTATAGTAACAACTTAAACGTGTGAAGAATAACTCTATATTATTGTTAAAATTATTGACAACAAATATTGGTTGTGATACTGTGATAGCAGTAATAGTAAAAGGAGAGGTCAATATGACATTATATCGCTGCGCAGGATGCGGAAGTTCCCGCGTCATGGTTGATAAACAAACCGGTGGGTACAGTTATTCGAAGGGATTACTGGGGAGTCTCCTTTTTGGTATGGGTGGAGCAGCCGCTGGAGTGGGCGGAAAGTCTCAAACAGTATATAAATGCCCCGATTGCGGGGTGACGCTTACCTATTGCATGCCACAGGAACAACTGTTGAAGATCGAACGCGCGCTGATCGATCCAAACTTTCCTATGCTCGAATGGAAAGTATTAAAAGCACAGTATAAAAACCTGGAAGAGAGTGTGCTTGGCCGTGCGGTGAGAAAGGATGAGGAAAGCAAAAAAACCGCAGTCAATAGGCTTTCACACATTAGCGAAACGGAATTCATTGCACTGGCAAAAGATGTTTCAGCGTTTTTGAAGAAAATTGGATGGTTCAATTGGGGGGAGTATGTATATGACATTAAGCATCTTCCACCTGTTGATGAATACTCCCGTGCGTGTGACCAAATCAAAAAGCTCATATCTCACGTACCGCAATTTATGACATATGTTGATTTTTCAAACAGCCAAAGCACCGAGACCAAGGAATATGAAGAATATAGATGGATATTTGACTATATTACGCTTTATAGCTTGATTGTTTTCACTATGGCTCAGGACTATTACAAGAGGACAGGCCAAGCGATGAACTTAGATAATAATGAGATACTGCGGGACTACTTTACAAGGAATAAGCACTTAAAGGACTTGGCTTTGAGGTGTGGAATCATCGATGATGGAAGAGTGATGTCTCCCGTAGATCGTACCCCGGTCACAACACCTGATGGTGGATTTCTTTTGCTTTACGGATTGAAAAGCTATGACCCAAACAAAGTGTTCCTCAATTCATCCTATTCTGGAGTTCTAGAAATCCGAAGAGATAGCGAGCTTACACTGCATGGCTACAACAGAAAATACGGAGTTGGAGGATGGACCTGTGTTTTCCCACAACTGGTTGTAGAAGAAGGGAAGCTAAAAATAAATGAACCAGTTTTTACAAGCTAAGGTAAGGGGTAGGGAGCAATAGAGAAATGTTGACATTATAGATGGGATTTTATATAGTGTGAAGGCACAGGATTATTTATAGAATGGAATGATGAAGATGATTTTCGATAGGAGTCCAAAAAGCGATGAGCAAGTGAATTGCCCATGCTGCAAATCCGAGATTAAATATAGAGAAGGCATTTGCGTTTGCCCAGAGTGTAGGCGGATTTTGATGCTCCATACTGAAGACAGAAAAAGCGTGGCGCAGAAATATGAGGAGCGAAGGAAAGAAATTGAGACGATGCTCTTTTCTTATCGCGACTTTTTGTATAGATTGGAACAGAAAAAGATGAATGGCGAGAAATTGGAGGAGCGCGAAGAAAAACTACGGACAGCTTTACTTCAGTATCACAATACAAACTGTTTCTGTAGATTTTTACTTGACTCTCTTTGCCATTCGGAAGCTTGTGATGATATCCGCAGGTATCTCTATGACTTTTTCATTGCGGCAGATGGAGTTGAGAAGTATCTCCGAAGTGTGGAGAAAGAGTAGATTTGATTTCAAGGACCGGGAGAGACCCGGTCCTTTTTTATTGCCAAACGCCCCCAAACAGTCTATAATGGGGGCAACCTACATTCGAGGTGAGCCCAATGAAAACGCCCTTGTCTCCCGCCGAGGTCCATCGGCAGTACGAGGAGGCCCTGTCCGCCTTTGTCAAGTCCCTGCCCGACGCCACCCTCCGGGTGCGCCTGAGCGGCGAGGCCGACGACTTCTTCCGCTCCCTGGCCCTGGGGGTTTGGAACGCCGACGGGGGGAGCCTGACCCCCGGCTACGTGGAGTACTACAACGCCGTCTACCACCGGGGCGCCCCCGCCCCCTCCATCCTCTACTGGGAGCTGGGCACCGCCGTGGGGAACTACCCCGGCTTCCGGCCCCCGGAGAGCTTTCTGCGCATGCGCTCCTATGACAAGGTGGCGGGCACTTCCTTCTCCCGCCGGTTCGTGGACGTTCTCACCCTCATGGGGCTCCTCTTCGCCTCGGTGGACGGGGTGGTCAGCGACGCCGAGGCCGCCTTCGTCAACCGCTGCGCCGACGCCCTCAACGCCCAGTGCGACAGGGACGCCATCGTCGGCGGCAAGGCCCCCCTCAACGCCAAGGACTTCGTCACCGTCAAGCCCGCCGCCGCCCAGGCCGACCAGACCCAGAGCGTTCAGGAGGAAAAGCCCCCCGAGCCCGAGAAGTCCCTGGAGGAGCTTCTGGCCGAGCTGGACGAGCTGGTGGGCCTGGACAAGGTGAAGAAGGACGTGAAGAGCCTCATCAACCTGGTGAAGGTCCGCAAGCTCCGGGAGAAGGAGGGCCTGCCCGTGCCGCCCCTCAGCCTCCACCTGGTGTTCATGGGCAACCCCGGCACCGGCAAGACCACCGTGGCCCGGCTCCTCTCCAAGCTCTACCACGCCATCGGGGTCCTCTCCAAGGGCCAGCTGGTGGAGGTGGACCGCTCCGGCCTGGTGGCCGGCTTCGTGGGGCAGACCGCCCTGAAGACCCAGGAGGTCATCAACAAGGCCATCGGCGGGGTCCTCTTCATCGACGAGGCCTACGCCCTCACCAGCCACACCGGCCAGAACGACTTCGGCCAGGAGGCGGTGGAGGTCATCCTGAAGAACATGGAGGACCACCGGGACGACCTCATCGTCATCGTGGCGGGGTATACCGACCTCATGGCCGACTTCATCCACTCCAACCCCGGCCTGGAGAGCCGCTTCAACAAGTACTTCTACTTCGACGACTACGATGGGGAGCAGATGCTCGCCATCTTCCGGTCCATGTGCAAAAAGAACGGCTACACCCTGGACGAGGCCGCCGGGACCTACGCCAAGGATTTTCTTTCGGAGATGTACGAGGACCGGGACGAGAACTTCGGCAACGCCCGGGACGTGCGCAACTTCTTCGAGCGCAGCGTGGCCTGCCAGGCCGACCGGGTGGCCGCCCTGGAGAGCGTGGACAAGGACGGCCTCATGGCCCTGACCGAGGCCGACCTGAAACAGGCCGCCGGAGACGAGGAAGACCCGCCGGCCGAAGGGTGACCGCCTCCCCCTGTCGGGGCGGGGCGGCGGGCTCCCAAGGGCCCTGATTTTTGGAGGGATCGCATTGTTTGAAATTCTGCTTCGCCGGTTCGTCAAGGACTACCAAAACACCGCCGACCCCGCCGTGCGGGAGCGCTACGGGGTCTTTTCCGGCTGCACGGGCATCCTGCTCAACATCCTGCTCTCGGCGGGGAAGTTCGCCGCCGGGCTCCTCACCGGGGCGGTGTCCGTCACCGCCGACGCCTTCAACAACCTCTCCGACGCCGCCTCCTCTCTGGTGACCCTGGCGGGGTTCAAGCTGGCCGCCCGGCAGGCCGACGACGACCACCCCTACGGCCACGGCCGCATGGAGTATCTGGCCGGCCTGGCGGTGAGCGTGGTCATTATGCTGGTGGGGGTGGAGCTCCTCCAGTCCGCCGGGGGCAAGATCCTCCACCCCGAGCTGGTGGACTTCTCCTGGCTCTCGGTGGGCATCCTGGGGGCCTCCATCCTGGTGAAGCTGTGGATGTACCTCTTCAACCGGGACCTCAGCCGGCGCATCGACTCCTCGGCCATGGCGGCCACCGCCGCCGACTCCCTCTCCGACTGCGTGGCCACCGGCGCGGTGCTCCTGGGCCTTCTGGCGGGACACTTCGCCCACATCGCCATCGACGGCTGGGTGGGAGCCCTGGTGGCCCTGTTCGTGCTCAAGGCGGGCTGGGAGTCGGTGAAGGACACGGTGGACCCACTGCTGGGAAAGGCCCCCGACCCCGCCCTGGTCCGGGGCATCCAGGACACCGTCCTGGCCCACCCCGAGGTGGTGGGGGTCCACGACCTGATGGTCCATGACTACGGCCCCAGCCGGGTGATGGCCTCCCTCCACGCCGAGGTCTCCATGGACGCCGACATGGCCGAGACCCACGACGTCATCGACAACATCGAGCGGGAGCTGGGGGAGAAGTACCACCTCCTGGCCACCATCCACATGGACCCCATCGCCACCGACGACGCCAGGGTCAACGCCCGGAAGGCCGAGATGCTGGAGCTGGCCCGGAGCATCCACCCGGCCATCACCCTCCACGACTTCCGCATGACCGAGGGGAGCACCCACTGCAACCTGATCTTCGACCTGGTGGTGCCCCGGGACTGTCCCCTGTCCGACGAGGAGGTCCGCTCCAGGATGGCCGCCCTGGCCAGAGAGCGGGACAGCCGGTACATCACGGTCATCCAGGTCGACCACGCCTACGCCCTTTAAAATTCACAATTCATTCACCGAAAACCCTTCGAGTGTGATATAGTTAGTCCAAAAAGGGGGAATCACCTGTGGCACAGAAGATACTCATCGTGGAGGACGACGGCAACATCGCCGAGCTGCTCCACCTCTACCTGGAAAAAGAGGGCTATGAGACCCAGATCGCCCCGGACGGCGGCAAGGCGGTGGAGCTCTTCCGCTCCTTCGCCCCCGACCTGGTGCTGCTGGACATCATGCTCCCCGTCATGGACGGCTGGAGCGTCCTCAAGAAGATCCGCGCCGAGGCCAAGACCCCGGTGATCATGCTCACCGCCAAGGGGGAGACCACCGACCGGGTCACCGGCCTGGAGGAGGGGGCCGACGACTACATCGTCAAGCCCTTCGAGACCAAGGAGGTCCTGGCCCGCATCCACGCCGTGCTCCGCCGCACCGGTGGGGAGAGCGGCGGCGACGGGGGCAAGAAGCGCCTGAGCTTCGACAAGCTCACCATCGACCTGGACGCTTACGAGCTGGTGGTGGACGGCAAGCGGGTGGACACCCCGCCCAAGGAGCTGGAGCTCCTCTACCACCTGGCCTCGGCCCCCAACCGGGTCTTTACCCGCAACCAGCTCCTGGACGAGGTCTGGGGCTTTGACTACTTCGGCGACTCCCGCACCGTGGACGTGCACATCAAGCGCCTGCGGGAGAAGCTGGAGGGGGTCAGCGACAAGTGGAGCCTCAAGACCGTGTGGGGCGTGGGGTATAAGTTCGAGGTGACGGCGGCGTGAAGACCCTCTACCGCCGGCAGTTCGCCCTCACCGCCGGCCTCCTCCTGCTGGCCTTTGTGGTGCTGGGCTCGGCCTTCGCGGGCCTGAGCTACCAGTACACCATCCAGGACAAAAAGGAGGCCATGGAGCGCAACGCCAACTACATTGCCTCCTTCACCTCCAGCTACCTCTCTAACTCGGGTTCCTCCATCCTGGAGCCGGGGTATCAGGCCTATATCAGCTCCCTGTCCAGTATCTCGGGCTGCACCGTCATCCTCTCGGAGAACGACGGGGAGATCGTCTATGCCGCCACCAGCTCGGGGGCGGGAGGGGCCGACCTGCTCCGGGGCACCCTGCCTCAGGACCTGCTCCAGTCGGTGAGCCAGAACGGAAACTATGCCGGGCTGAGCAGCCTGGGAGGGCTCCTCTCCGACAAGTACTATGTCACCGCCGTGCCCATCCTGCAAAAGGTGTTCATCACCGGGCAGACCTACCGCCGGGGCGTGGTGCTGGTGGCCAGCGAGACCGCCACCCTCACCCGGATCTGGAAGGACTTTGCCTCCATCTTCGTCCTCACCGCCGCGGTGGTCTTCCTCCTGGCCGCCTTCATCAGCTCCTACACCTCCCACCGTCAGACCAAGCCCCTGAAGGACATGGCCAAGGCCGCCGGCCAGTTCGGCAAGGGGGAGTTCGACGTGCGGGTCACCGGCTGCGAGAACCGGAAGGACGAGGTGGGGGAGCTGGCCGAGGCCTTCAACGCCATGGCCGAGTCCCTGGCCGAGAGCGAGCAGCAGCGCAGCGAGTTCATCGCCAACGTCTCCCACGAGCTCAAGACCCCCATGACCACCATCGCCGGCTTTGCCGACGGCATCCTGGACGGCACCATCCCCCCCGACAAGGAGGAGGACGCCCTGAAGACCATCTCCTCGGAGACGAGAAGGCTCTCCCGCCTGGTCCGGCGGATGCTGGACCTGAGCAAGCTCCAGTCCAGCGAGCACGTCACCGCCCAGGAGCGCTTTGACGTCAGCGAGGTGCTCCTGCGCACCCTGGTGAGCCTGGAGGGGAAGATCAACCAGCGGGGCCTGGACGTGGAGACCGACCTGCCCGACACCCCCGTGATGGTGTGGGGGGACCCCGACGCCATCACCCAGGTGTGCTACAACCTGCTGGACAACGCCATCAAATTCTCCACCCCCGGCACCGCCCTGGGCCTCCAGGTCCAGGTGAAGGGGGAGAAGGCCTATATCTCGGTCTCCGACCACGGGGAGACCATCCCCCCCGAGGAGCTGGGCAAGGTCTTCGACCGCTTCCACAAGACCGACCGCTCCCGGGGCATGGACCGGGACGGGGTGGGCCTGGGGCTCTATATCGTCAAGACCATCATCAACAACCACAAGGAGGACATCACGGTGAAGAGCGAGGAGGGCCTGACCACCTTCACCTTTACTCTGACCATCGCCTGAGCCGGGCCGGGAAGAGCGCCGCCGGCCTGCCCGGCGTCTGCTCACAAAAATGTGAAAAGCAGCCCAAGAAACAGATGACTTTTTGGTAAAAATATGCTATACTGAAAATACGGAACGCCCCTTGGTTCCGAAAACGCCCATCCAACGAAAGGAGCTGGCTGTTTATGAAGTTCACGTTCACCGACAAGAAGGTCACCCTGCCCAAGAAAGTCCATGAGTACGCCGAGAAAAAGGTGGGCAAGCTGGACCGTTTCTTCCCCGCCGGGGCCGAGGCCGCGGTGGTATTCAGCGTGGAGAAGGGGCGCAACAACGCGGAGGTCACCGTCCGCTCGGGCGGCACCATCTTCCGTGTCTCCGAGTCCACCGCCGATATGTACGCCTCCATCGACGCTGCCGTGGCCGACATCGAGCGGCAGCTTCGCAAGAATAAGGCCAAGCTGGAGAAAAAGCTCCGCAAGGACGCCTTTGTCCGCACCCCCGCCGAGGAGGAGATCTCCTTCGCCCCCGAGGAGCCCGAGGAGGACTTCCGGATCGTGCGCACCAAGCGCTTCCCCATCAAGCCCATGACGGTGGACGAGGCGGTGCTCCAGATGAACCTGGTGGGGCACACCTTCTTTGCCTTCAAGGATGAGGACGCCGGCGGCGCCTTCGCCGTGGTCTACAAGCGGGACAACGGCGGCTACGGCCTGATCCAGGACGACACCTGATTTCCGATGAAGAACACGGCGGCCCCCACCCTTTCGGGTGGGGGCCGCCTTTTATTGTCCGGGTTCATTCCCAGGGCAGAGTTTCCGGAGTGGAGCAGGGGTCCAGGTCGTACTGGGGGATGCCGGTCTCCCCCCGGCGGCACACCTGGGCGCAGTCCAGGAAGGTCTCCCAGGTCCGGCCGGCGCTGTCGGTGGCCAGAGCCGAGAGAAGGAAGACCTCCCCCTCCCGCAGGTCGGGCAAAGCCAGGTCCAGGGCGGGTTCCAGCTCCTTGGGGGAGCCGTCCTCGTTGAGCTTCCCCGTCTCCCAGGACCAGATGCAGTTCCCCTCCCGCCACAGGCGGAGGGTGCACTCTGCTGCCGGGATCTCCGTGACCCCGTCCTCGGTCCTCAGGTATCCTGGGTCAAAATTCAGGTCCATCAGGTCCATCCGGATGTGGTACTCCCCGGCCTGGACCTCCTCCAGGTCGGCAAAGAAGAGGCCGGCGCCGGCGTAGATCTGGGGGAAGCTCAAGGTCAGCAGGTCCCCCTCCCGGCCCACGATCTGGTTCTGGCTCTCCTCCCCGCTCTGGAAGGTCACTGTCAGGGTCACCTCGTCGGCCAGGGGACAGGTGACCAGGGCCTCGAACCGGTGGCCCTCCCCCTCGGCTCCCTGGGCGGTGCGGGTGTCAAAGTCCCCGCCCGCGGCGGAGAAGAGGGCGGTCATCCCCTCCCGGTAGGTCCGGGGGACGGCCCACACCCGGAAGGTCACCGTGCCGCCGGGGAGGTCGGCCTGGGCAATGGCGCAGCCCATGTCGGCGGCCACCCGGTTCTGGCTCTCCAGGGCCTCCTCCACCCGCTGGGTGATGGAGCTTACCTGGGAGGAGACGCTGCGGTCCACGGCGCTGATGTTGTTTTGAAGGTTCCCCACCTGCTGCTCCAGGGCCTCCAGCCGCCGGGCGGTCCGGGCTCCCAGCAGGAGGAGCGCCAGGGCGGCGCAGACCGCCAGGACCTTGGGCCACCGCCGTTTTCTGGGGGGCGGGGCGGGGGAGGAAGCCGAGTCCCGGGCCTCCTGGGCGGGCGGGGTGAGCTTTTCGGCGATGGCGGCCAGGGCCTGGAGCTCCCGGTCGGTGAGCTCCCGGTGGGGCTCCCCCGGGTCCTCCACCCCCAGCAGCTCCCCCACGGTGAGGCGGAAGAGCCTGCTCATGGCGATGAGTTTATCCAATTCGGGGATGGCGGCGTCCGACTCCCATTTGGAGATGGACTGCCGGGTGACCCCCAAGGCCTCTCCCAGGGCCTCCTGGGACAGACCCTCGTTCTTTCGCAGTTCCTGGATGCGCTCCCCCAGGGTCATGGGACATCTCTCCTTTCTCCCTCACCCTATCACAGGACAGGGAACAGGGGCCACCAACCGCCGGCTTCTTTTTGTCAACTCCGGGTTGCACCCCTTGTCTCCCAAGGCATTCCGGGGGCAAAAAGGGCGCGGCCGGGGGCCGCGCCCGAGAGATCGTGTGCCTACTCCACGTCCTCGGCCTGAAAGGCGGAGGGAGGGAGCACGGGGGAGAGCTCCACCAGGGCGGGGGAGAACCCCCCCAGCCAGGCGGGCGGTGCCTTGGGGCCGCGGACGGTGGTGGACTTCTCCTTGTGCAGGGGGACGGAGAGGACCGCCCGGGTGCCCGTGGCCGAGCTCTCCAGGATCAAAGCGCCGCCGTGGGCCTCGGCGATGTGCCGGACGGCGGCCAGACCCAGTCCCACGCCGCCGGGGTGTTTGAGGAAGGGGTCGGGGTCCTCCTCAGGTTCGAAACAGGGGGGGGTGGAGCCGTTGTCGGAGACGGTATAATAGAGGAAATTTCCCCGCCGGTCAAAGCGGAGGGACACCTTGCCCCCCTTGCCGGCGGCCTGGACGGCGTTGGCCACCAGGTTGAGCAGCGCCTGCTCCAGAAGGGCGTCGTCGGCCAGGGTGAGGACCCGCTCCACCCCCAGGCTGCAGGTGAAGTGCACTCCCGCCATGGGCAGCAGGGAGTCCAGGCTCCGGCCCAGGTCCCGGCACACGCCGGCGGCGTCCACCGTGCGCAGACTGGGACTGGGGCCGTCCCCCCGGGTCAGGTCCAGGTGGCTCACCGTGCGGATGAGCTGGTAGAGGCTGCGCTGAAGGATGGCCAGGTACTCCCGGTCCCGGTCGGTGCCCTTTTCCTGGGCCAAGGGCGTGAGGAGCTGGACGGCGCAGAGCAGGTCGTTGACCTGTTCCCGCAGCTCCCGGCTGAGGTTTTCTTCCAAGCGTCCGTCCATAAAAAACTTCCCTCCCGTCCCGGTGTTATGACTATGTTGTGCAAGGTCTGATGAGAGCAGTATACCAAAATCTCACAAAGACAACAAGAGGTTTGTCAAAAATTAGGTTTTTCCGTCGAAAACACGGAAAATGCCGGGGGAAGCACCCAAAAATTTTTTCAAAAAACTGCGATTAACCCCTTCCATATTTCGCGAAAATGGGATATAATCATCCTCGGCCTTAAACTTTGTTAATTCAATGTCAAAGGAGTAATGAACTATGAGCATCAAAGTTGGTATCAATGGCTTCGGCCGCATTGGCCGCCTGGTCTTCCGGGCCGGCATCCTCAACGATGACATCCAGTTCGTCGGCATCAACGATCCCTTTATGACTCCCGACTACATGGCCTATATGCTGCGCTACGACACCATGCACGGCCAGTTCCAGGGCGAGATCAGCTACGACGACCACTCCATCACCGTCAACGGCAAGAAGGTGGAGTTCTTCGCCGAGATGGACCCCAAGAACATCCCCTGGGGCAAGGTGGGCGCTGAGTACGTGGTGGAGGCCACCGGTATTTTCCTGACCAAGGAGAAGGCCCAGGCCCACATCGACGCCGGCGCCAAGAAGGTGGTCATGACCGGCCCCTCCAAGGACGACACCCCCATGTTCGTCTGCGGCGTGAATCTGGACAAGTATACCTCCGACATGACCTTCGTGTCCAACGCCTCCTGCACCACCAACTGCCTGGCCCCCATCGCCAAGGTCCTCAATGACAAGTGGGGCATCACCGATGGCCTGATGACCACCGTCCACTCCACCACCGCCACCCAGAAGACCGTGGACGGCCCCTCCAAGAAGGATTGGCGCGGCGGCCGCGCTGCCGCCGGCAACATCATCCCCTCCTCCACCGGCGCCGCCAAGGCCGTGGGCAAGGTCATCCCCGAGCTCAACGGCAAGCTCACCGGCATGTCCATGCGCGTTCCCACTCTGGACGTGTCCGTGGTGGACCTGACCGTCAACCTGGCCAAGCCCGCCAAGTACGACGAGATCTGCGCCGCCATGAAGGAGGCCGCCGAGGGCGAGCTGAAGGGCATCCTGGGCTACACCGAGGACGCCGTGGTCTCCAGCGACTTCCTGGGCGACACCCGCACCTCCATCTTCGACGCCAAGGCCGGCATCGCCCTCACCGACACCTTCGTGAAGGTGGTCTCCTGGTACGACAACGAGATCGGCTACTCCAACAAGGTGCTGGACCTCATCCGCCACATGAACAAGGTGGACCACAAGTAAGAAACGGCTTTCCGGGAAAAAGAGAGCGTCGGCAATTTTGCCGACGCTCTTTTTGTTGCAAAACCGGAAACCTATGATATAATGATGGCATATCCTGAGAGGAAACCAGGCAAAGCGGCCCGGAAGGAGGAGGAAGGATGTCGGAACAGCTCAAAGCCATTGTGCTGGCGGCGGGGAAGGGGTCCCGTTTCCCTGACGGGGAGCTTCCCAAGGTCCTGCAGCGGGCCGGGGGCCGGCCCCTTCTGGAGTACGTCCTTCAGGCCCTGAGCTTCCTGCCCCCCAGAGATACCCTGCTGGTGCTGGGCGCCGGAGCCGAGAAGGTGAAGGCCGCCTTCCCCGGCTATCCCTGTGTGTTCCAGAGCCCCCAGCTGGGCACCGGCCACGCCGTGCTCTGCGCCCAAGGGAAGCTGGAGGATTTCCCGGGTGATGTGCTGGTGTGCCTGGGGGATATGCCCCTCATCAGCCGGGAGACCTACGAGGCCCTTTGGGACACCCACCTCCGGGAGGACAACGCCTGCACCGAGCTGGCGGATACCGGGGTGTACATTTTCAAAGCCACCGAGCTGTGGCGGAGCCTGACCACCCTCCGGCCCAACGAGGCCGGGGAGTACGACCTTGCCGACGCCCCCGCCTGGCTGGAAAAGCAAGGCGAGCGGGTGGGGAAGGGAGAGCTGCGCCGCTCGGAGGAGCTGCTGGGGGCCGACACCCCCGAACAGCTCCGGATGCTGGAGGAGATCTTGAAAAAATGGGAGGAGATCGTATGAACGTCTTTATCAGCGCGGACATTGAGGGGACCTGCGGCATCGCCGACTGGTCCGAGACCGAGCGGAGCACTCCCCGGGACTATGTGCCCTTTCAGAAGCAGATGACCCGGGAGGTCAGGGCCGCCTGCGAGGGGGCTCTGGCCGCGGGAGCGGGGGAGGTCTTCGTCAAGGACGCCCACGACTCCGCCCGGAACCTGGACCCCGCCGCCCTGCCCGAGGCCGCCCGGATCCTCCGGGGCTGGACCGGGGACCCCCTGAGCATGATGTCCGGCCTGGACAGCGGGGACTACGGCGCGGTGCTCTTCACCGGCTATCACGCCTGGGCCGCCTGCGGGGGCAACCCCCTGAGCCACACCATGAACCTGCGCAACGAGTACGTCACCCTCAACGGCACCCGGATGAGCGAGTTCATGATGAACGCCTACACCGCCGGGTACTACGGGGTGCCCGTGGTCTTCCTCTCGGGGGACCGGGCCCTGTGCGAGTTTGCCGAGGAGCTCATCCCCGGCATCACCACCGTGGCGGTGAACGAGGGCCGGGGGGGCGCGGTGGTGTCCATGCACCCCGACCTGGCCGTGAAGGCCATCAGGGACGGGGCCAAGAAGGCGGTGAAGAACGCCAAGAACTGCCAGGTGGCCCTGCCCGAGTTCTTCGAGATGACGGTGCGCTTCCGGGAGCACAAGACGGCCTACTCCAAGAGCTTCTACCCCGGCGCCGCCCTGGAGGACGGGAAGAACGTGCTCTTCTCCTCCGACGACTGGTACGAGATGCTCCGCTTCTGCCACTTCGTCCTCAGCGACTGAGAAAACGCAAAGAGCGCCCGCTGCTCCGGCAGCGGGCGCTTTACATAAGGAGCGGGAGAAAAGCTCCTTTCGCCGTTGAAATTTTTCCCCTCAGCCGTTATAATGGAGAAAACCGCGGGGAGGAGGGGAGAGACATGACCGAGCTGGAGCGCCTGCCCATCCCGCTGCTGACCTGGTATCACGACAACGCCCGCACCCTCCCCTGGCGCAGCGACCCCACCCCCTACCACGTGCTGGTCTCCGAGCTCATGCTCCAGCAGACCCGGGTGGCGGCGGTGCTGGACTACTACGCCCGCTTCCTGGCGGCCCTGCCCACGGTCCGGGACCTGGCGGCCTGCCCCGAAGAGGAGCTGATGAAGCTCTGGCAGGGCCTGGGCTATTACAGCCGGGCCCGGAACCTCCAGAGGGCGGCCCGGGTCATCATGGACAGGCACGGCGGCGTCTTTCCCTCCGACTACGAGAGCATCCGCGCCCTCCCCGGCGTGGGGGACTACACCGCCGGGGCCATCTCCTCCATCGCCTTCGGGCTCCCCGTCCCCGCCGTGGACGGCAACGTCCTCCGGGTGGTGAGCCGTCTCACCGCGGACCGCCGGGACGTGACCCTGGCCGAGACCAAACGGACGGTGACCGAAGCCCTGAAAGCGGTCATCCCCCTGGACGCCCCGGGGACCTTCAACCAGGCCCTCATGGACCTGGGGGCCACGGTCTGCCTGCCCAACGGCGCCCCGCTCTGCGACAGGTGCCCCGCCCGGTACTTCTGTGCCGCCCACCGGGAGGGGATGGAAGAAGAGCTGCCGGTGAAGGCCCCCAAACGCCCCCGCCGGGTGGAGGAGCGCACGGTATGGCTCATCTTTTACGAGAACCGGGTGGCCCTGCGCCAAAGGCCGGCAAAGGGCCTGCTCTCCGGGCTCTGGGAGTATCCCAACGACCTCTCCCCGGCAGAGTGTCCCGTGGCGGGGGAGACGGATCTCGCCGCCACAGGCAAGCACATCTTCACCCACATCGAGTGGCACATGACGGCCTATACCGTCGCCCCGACGTGCCCCGACCTGCCTGACGGCTGGGTCTGGGCCGACCGGGCCGCCCTGGCGGAGAAATACGCCCTCCCCAGCGCCTTCCGGTGCTTTGCGCATATCGTCTTGGAAAACATATAGAGAAAAGGTGGAATCACAAATGGCAAAGCTGTATTTTCGTTACGGGGTCATGGGCTCCAGCAAGTCGGCCAACGCCCTGATGGTGCGCTATAACTACGAGGAGCGGGGCCAGCGGGCCTTGATGGTCAAGCCCGACATCGACCAGCGGGAGGGCAAGGCCATCGTCAACTCCCGCATCGGCCTGAACTACCCCTGTATCTGGTTCGACGAGCTGCGGGCCATGCCCGCCGCCGAGATCCAGAGCTACCAGTGCATCATCGTGGACGAGGCCCAGTTCCTCACCCACCAGGAGGTCCAGTACCTCACCGAGGTGGTGGACGACCTGCGGGTGCCGGTGATCTGCTACGGTCTCCGGGCCGACTTCAAGGGGGACCTCTTCCCCGGCTCCCAGGCTCTGCTGGCCTGCGCCGACATCATCGAGGAGGTCAAGACCATCTGCTGGTGCGGCAAGAAGGCCACCTACAACGCCCGTTTCGACGAGCACGGCAAGGTCCTCAAGGAGGGGGAGCAGGTGGTCCTGGGGGCCAACGACAAGTACATCGGTCTCTGCCGCCGCCACTGGAAAGAGGGCAACCTGGGCCCGGACTGGGCCTGAGGAAAGAAAGATTTTGACTGAGGGGAGGTGAAGGACCGTGACCTTCGACGAACTGAAAGAAAAAGCCCACGCTCTGCCCCTGAAGCCCGGCGTGTATATCATGCAGGACGCCAAGAACGAAGTCATCTACGTGGGCAAGGCCAAGGCCCTGAAAAACCGGGTCTCCCAGTACTTCGCCAACCTCTCCTCCCACACCGAGAAGACCCGGGCCATGGTCCACTCCATCGACCACTTCGACGTCATTGTGGCCGACTCGGAGTTCGAGGCCCTCATCCTGGAAAACTCCCTCATCAAGCGCCATCAGCCCCACTATAACATCCTCCTCAAGGACGACAAGGGCTACCCCTACATCCGCCTGGATGTGAAGAGCGAGTACCCCCGGTTCTCCCTGACCAACAAGATGGCCGACGACGGCGCCCGGTACTTCGGCCCCTACGGCAGCCGCACCGAGACCTGGGCCCTCCTCACCGCCCTGCGCTCGGCCCTGCGCCTGCCCTCCTGCCACAAGAAGTTTCCCCGGGACATCGGCAAGGAGCGGCCCTGTCTCAACTACCACATGGGCCTGTGCGACGGTTACTGCCGCCCGGAGATGGACCCCCAGCGCCACAGGGAGGCCATGGAGCAGGCCGTCCGGCTCCTGGAGGGCCAGTTCAAGGAGGTCCAGGCCGAGCTCACCGCCGAGATGGAGCAGGCCGCCGAAGACCTGCGCTTTGAGAAGGCCGCCGAGCTCCGGGACCGGGCGAAAGCCATCGAGCTGCTGGGCAAGCGGCAGAAGGTGGTGGCCGGGGCCCTGGCCGACACCGACGTGGTGGGTTTCCACCGGGGGGAGGCCAAGAGCTGCTTTGTGGTCCTCCACTTCGTGGACGGGGACCTGTGCGCCAAGGACTGGGACCTGATGGAGACCCCCATGGAGGGCGCCGACGCTGAGGCGGTCTCCGCCCTGGTGCGGCAGTATTACGGAGGCCGCTCCCGGCTGCCGAAACAGATTTTACTGCCCTGTGAGCTGGAGGACGAGATCCCCCTGGCCCGGCTGCTCTCGGAGGACTGCGGCCACCGGGTGGAGCTGGTCACCCCCCAGCGGGGGGCCAAGATGGACCTGATCAGGCTGGCCAACAAAAACGCCGTGGAGGAGGTGGAGCGGGCCACCACCAAGGCCGAGCGGCAGTCCAAGACCCTGGAGCTCCTGGGGACCATGCTGGGCCTGGATCCTCCCCCGGCGCGCATCGAGAGCTACGACATCTCCAACCAGGGCGCCGACGACATCGTGGCCTCCATGGTGGTCTACCAGGACGGCCGGCCCCTGAAGCGGGACTACCGCAAGTTCAAGCTCAAGGACATGACCTCCCCCGATGACTACGCCTCCATGGACCAGGTCCTCACCAGAAGATTCCAACACTACATGGACGGGGACGAGAAGTTCTCCCCCCTGCCCACCGTGCTGTTCATCGACGGCGGCGTGGAGCACGCCAGGGTGGCGGTGGCGGTGGAGGAGCGCTTCGGCCTCTCCATCCCGGTCTTCGGCATGGTGAAGGACGACCGGCACCGCACCCGGGCCCTGGTCACTCCCGACGGCGCCGAGATCGGCATCCAGCGCATCCCCGCCGTCTTCGCCCTGGTGGGTCAGATCCAGGAGGAGACCCACCGGTTCGCCATCACCTTCCACCGCCAGCAGCAGAACAAGCGGGTGAAGGGCTCCCAGCTGGACAAGATCCCCGGCATCGGCGAAAAACGCCGGGCCCAGCTCCTCAAGACCTTCAGGAGCGTGAAGAATATCAAGGCGGCCAGCCTGGACGAGCTGACACACGCAGTGGGCAAGGCCGCCGGCAAGGCGGTCTACGACTACTTCCACCCGAAGACCTGACCCTCTGGGGGCTCCTTCGGGCATCCAAAATTTTGTAAGATCCCAAAACCGGGCCGTCCAGTCCCAAACCTGGGCAGTGGAGTTCCAAACCACGGGGGTAGAGACCGGGAAAAAACCTGGAAAGACGTACAACTCCGTACATTTTTCCCCTTTCCCCTCTCCTGCCCCCTTCCCATAGTTGTACGAGATCCGCTCTGTTCCACGTGGAACATCCGTACGAAATCCACCGAAAAATCGCCGGGAGAGCCCGCCGCTGCCCACTTTTTCCGGGACAGCACAGGGGACCGCCCGAAGCCAAGGGGGAAGACCAATGCGCGAGAGCCGCCCCATACCGGACCTGCTCCTGACCTTCATGAAGGTCGGGCTGTTCACCTTCGGCGGGGGATACGCCATGATCGCCATGATGGAGGACGTCTGCGTGGAGAAGAAGGGGTGGATCACCCACGACGAGATGATGGACATCACGGTCATCGCCGAGTCCACCCCCGGGCCCATCGCCATCAACTGCGCCACCTTCGTGGGTTACCGGCAGGCGGGGCTGGCCGGGGCCCTGGCCGCCACGGCGGGCATCGTGCTCCCCTCCTTCCTGGTCATCTACCTCATCTCCCTGTTCCTGGACGATTTCCTGGCCCTCCCCGTCATCGCCCACGCCTTCCGGGGCATCAAGCTGGCCGTGGGGCTGCTGATCCTGGACGCCGGGGTCACCATGCTCAGGAAGATGAAGAAAAAGCCCTTGCCCCTGGGGATCATGGCCTGCGGCTTTGTACTCATGCTCCTCACCGACATTTTCTCCTGGGGCTTTTCCTCCATCAGCCTGATGCTGGCGGCGGGAGCGGTGAGCCTGGCCCTCTTTCTGGTCAAGGGGGCGCCGGAGGGGAAGGGGGGCGGCGGCAGATGATCTTCCTGGACCTGTTCCTGGGTTTTCTCCGGGTGGGCTGCTTCGCCTTCGGCGGCGCCTACGGGGCCATCCCCCTCATCCGGGACGTGGTGCTCTCCCACGGCTGGCTGACCGAGGAGACCCTGGCCTACATGATCGCGGTGAGCGAGTCCACCCCCGGGCCCATCATGGTCAATCTGGCCACCTACGTGGGGAGCAGCCAGGGAGGGCTCCCCGGGGCCGTCCTCGCCACCCTGGCGGTGGTGCTCCCCTCCTTCCTGGTCATCCTGCTGGTCACCGTCCTTTTGAAGACGGCCCTGAAGAACCAATACGTCCAGGCCGCCTTGCGGGGGGTGAAGCCCTGTATGGTGGGGATCGTCCTGGCCACCGGTGTGTATATGGCGGCGGGCGGCTGCCTCCCGGGGCCGGAGGGCGCGGGGCTCGACGTCCGGGCCGCCCTCATCACAGGCGTCCTGCTGGCAGTGCTGGCCGGCGGGAAGTGGGCGGGGAAGAGAGCCGTCTCGCCCATAGCCCTCATTGTACTGTCGGCCCTTCTGGGTATACTGGTATATGGGATATAGCGCCTGGTCCCCGCCGGAGGGATGGGGGGAGCATCCTTGCCAGCTTGCGCTCCCCGCGCCGTCCCTGGGGGCGTCCATCCTTTCATCGGCAGGTGAGAAGCATGATCATCCTCATCGGCGGTGCGTCCCATACAGGCAAGACCTGCCTGGCGCAGCGGCTGCTTGAAAAATACAAGATCACCTATCTGTCCATGGACCACTTGAAGATGGGACTGATCCGCAGCGGCAGCACCGACCTGACACCCACGAGCGGCGATGAGCCCCTGACGGCATATCTCTGGCCCATCGTGCGGGAAATGGTCAGGACTGCCATGGAAAATGGGCAAAACCTGATCGTGGAGGGATGCTATATCCCCTTTGACTGGCAGGCGGATTTCACCGAGGAGGAGCGGCGGCAGATCCGGTATGTCTGCCTGGTCATGAGCGGAGAATATATCCGCTCGCATTTTGAGGACATCAAGGGGTATGCCAACGCGGCGGAGCGAAGGCGGGACGATGGGGACTGCACCCTGGAGTCTGTGCTGCGGGACAACGCCAGGACCCTGGAGGGGTGCAAAAAGCACGGGGCAGACTATCTGCTCATCGACGGGGAATACCGTGTGGAATTTGAAGTGTAACTTTTGCAATAAAGAGAGGAAGAGAACCTATGCGGGTCATCACGGGAACGGCCAGGGGCCGGAAGCTCAGGGATTTGCCGGGGCTGGACACCCGGCCCACCACCGACAAGGTCAAGGAGTCCATCTTCAACATCGTCCAGTTCGATGTGGAGGGCCGCAAGGTGCTGGACCTCTTCGCCGGTACCGGGCAGCTGGGCATCGAGGCCCTCTCCCGGGGGGCGGAGAAGTGCGCCTTTGTGGACCAGAGCCGCGCCGCCGCCAAGGTGGTGGCCGAGAATCTGGAGACCACCGGCTTTTCCAACGCCGCCCGGCTGGTCCAGGCCGACGCCCTGAGCTTCCTGTCCTCCTGCCGGGAGAGGTTCGGCCTGGCCTTCCTGGACCCGCCCTACGATACGGAGCTGCTGGAAAAAGCACTTTTTCGCATGGCCGAGATTGACATTATGACCGAAAATGGTATAATTGTCTGCGAAAGCCGGGCGGAAAAGGTCCTTCCCGACCTCCCCGCGCCCTATGAGAAGGGCCGGGAGTACCGCTACGGCAAGATCAAGCTGACCCTCTACGTCAGAAAATAAGGACGTGAGAGCGTGAAAATCGCCATCTACCCCGGCAGTTTCGACCCCATCACCCTGGGCCATCTCAACGTGATCAAACGGGCGGCGGCCTGCTTTGACAAGCTCATCGTCTGCGTCATGGTCAACGCCGAAAAGGTCAATTCCGGCCTGTTCACCCCCCAGGAGCGGGTGGAGCTCATCCGCAAGGTGGTCTCCCGGCTGCCCAACGTGGAGGTGGACATGTCCAGCCAGCTGGTGGCCGAGTACGCCCGGGAAAAGCGGGCCTGCACCCTGGTCAAGGGCCTGCGGGCGGTGTCCGACTATGAAAAGGAGCTCCAGATGGCCCTCATCAACCGGAAGCTCAACCCCAGGCTGGACACCATGTTTCTCCCCTCCAGCACCAAGTATACCTATGTCAGCTCCAGCGTGGTCAAGGAGATGGCCTCCTACGGCGCCGACCTCAGCGACTTCGTGCCCCGGGAGATCATCCAGGATGTGAACGACAAAATGAAAACCAGGAGGAAACCGTAATGGCCAGTGTGAATGAACTTTTGGACCAACTCTTTACCATGATCGACGAGGCGAAGAATGTCCCCCTCTCCTCGGACAAGTGCATGCTGGAGCGGGACCAGGCGTTGGACCTCATCGACGAGATCCGCGCCGCCTTCCCCGTGGAGCTGGCCGAGGCCAAGAAGCTCCTGGCCGCCCGGGCCGACTACATCGCCTCGGCCAAGCGGGAGGGGGAGCTCATCGTCCAGCAGGCCGAGGAGAAGGCCAAGCAGATGCTGGCCGAGGACGAGCTGCTCTCCCAGGCCAAGCAGAAGAGCGCCGAGGTGGTCCGCCAGGCCGAGGACCGCTCCAGAGAGTTGAAGAAGGCGGCCAACGTCTACTGCGAGGACGCTCTGCGCCGCACCGAGGAGGCGGTGGCCGAGGCCTATGACGAGATCAAGAAGTCCCGCAGCCGCTTCCGGGCTGCCGCCGCCGGCATGGGCCAGCCCCAGGGCCCCATGTTCGACGCCGAGGCCGAGGAGCAGAACTGATCCCGACAGCCGGCCAGGCCCACCTCCGGAAGGGGAGGGTCGAAAGGGCAGACGGAACGGCTCCCCTGAGGGGCGGGGCTGAAGGAACGGAAAGAACAGCTCCCCCCGGAAGGGACGGGGCCGAAGGAACGGAAAGAACAGCTCCCCCTGAGGGGGCGGGGCCGAAGGAACGGAAAGAGCGGCTCCCCCCGGAAGGGAAGGGACCGAAAGGACGGGCAGACACAGAGGGCCCGCCCCCGGAAGGGGGCGGGTCCTTTTCTGCTTTTTTCGTGGAAAAATTTGGCAAACACAAGATATTGTGTTTGTAAAGGGGAAAACCTTACCGTAAAATGTGTTTTTGAGGTTTCAAAAGGGTTACAAACTGAAAAAATCATGGGATTTTTTCAGGAAAATCCAGGCTTTACCCCACAAAAAAATTCAAAAAATTTCAGAAAAAAATGACAATCCCTCTTGCAATTTCCGGCGGGAGCCGTTATACTGTGAGCATAGTGGAGGAAAGTGGAGCATTTTACCACCAAAACCCACAGGAGGGGAGGGGAAGGACATGACCGGTACCTATGAGCATGGTATCGACGCAAAAGGGAGATTGTTCATCCCCGCGAAGCTCCGGGAGGAGCTGGGCGTGTCCTTCTACCTGGCCATGGGCGTGGACGCCTGCCTGGCCATCTATCCCCAGTCCACCTGGGACCGCTTCACCGAGAAGTTCGCCTCCCTGCCCATGAGCCAGTCCAAGGCCATGCGGCCCCTGTTCGCCAACGCCAGCAAGTGCGAGCTGGATTCCCAGGGGCGCATCGTGGTGCCCCAGAAGCTCCGGAAGTACGCCAACCTGGACAAGGACGTGGTGATCATCGGGGTCAACGACCGGGCCGAGATCTGGTCCGCCGAGACCTGGAACGCCCAGGAGGAGGAAGAGATGACTCCCGAGAAGATGTCCGCCTGCATGGAGGCCCTGGGTTTCTAACCTACTCTTTCTTGAAAGAAAGAGTAGGCAGAAAGAACTTCCATTCCGCCACCGGCCAACGGCAAACCTTCCAGAGCCGGCCCGGTAACGAAAACGCCGTTTTGGGAGAGAGCTATGGATTCTTTTTCTCACCGCCCGGTGCTGCTCCGGGAGTGCCTGAACGCCCTGGAGATCCGGCCCGACGGGGTCTACCTGGACGGGACCTTCGGCCGGGGCGGGCACTCCGCGGAGATCGTCCGGCAGCTCACCACCGGCCGCCTCTACTGCGTGGACCGGGACCAGGCCGCCATCGACGCCGGGAGGGAGCGCTTTGCCCCCTTTCTGGACAAGGTCACCTTCCTCCACGGCAACTTTGAGGATCTGGACGAGCTTTTGCCGGAGGGGGAGCGCCTGGACGGGATGCTCTTCGACCTGGGGGTCTCCTCCCCCCAGCTGGACGACCCCGAGCGGGGCTTTTCCTACATGCACGACGCCCCCCTGGATATGCGCATGGACCGGACCCAGGCCCTCACTGCCGCCGAGGTGGTGAATGGGTGGAGCCGGGAGGAGCTCAAGCGGATCCTCTATGACTACGGCGAGGAGCGCTACGCCCCCGCCATCTCCGCCGCCATCTGCCGCCGCCGGGAGGAGGCGCCTGTGGAGACCACCTTCCAGCTGGTGGAGGTCATCCGCTCGGCCATGCCCGCCGCCGCCCTGCGGGAGAAGCAGCACCCCGCCAAGCGCAGCTTTCAGGCCATCCGCATCGCCGTGAACGATGAGCTGGGGGCCGTGGAGCGCATTGTGGGACAGGCTGTGCCCCGGCTTGCCAAGGGGGGAAGGCTGGCGGTGATCACCTTCCATTCCCTGGAGGACCGGATCATCAAGCGGGACATGGCCCAGGCCGCCAAGGGCTGCACCTGTCCCCCGGACTTCCCCGTATGTGTGTGCGGGAAGAAGCCCACCCTTCGCATGGTCACCCGGAAGCCCATCCTCCCCTCGGAGGAGGAGCTGGCCGAAAACCCCCGCGCCCGCAGCGCCAAGCTGCGGGTGGCAGAGAGAGTGTAACACCCGATTTTTCCCGAACGGAGTTGAGAGGTATGGCTCAAGCCGCCCACAAAAAAAGATACGACCCCTACCGCAACCTGAGCTATGCCTACGACGGCTCCGCCGTGCGGGTGCTGGAGCCCGACGAGCCCGTCCGGGAACGGGTCTACCAGCGGCCCAGAGCCGACGAGGTGGTCCGTCCCAAGGTCCAGGTCCGGGAGGCGGGCAAGGTGGCGCCCTTCGCCGTGTGCGGCTTTGCCGCCGTGGCGGTGCTGGCGGTGCTCATCCTGATGAGCTATGTCCGCCTGGCCTCCATCTCCACCGAGCTGGTGACCCTGGAGAACCAGATGGTGGAGCTCAAGAGCGAGGAGGCCACCCTCCGGGCCCGGTACGAACAGGCCTATGACCTGGCGGCCATCGAGCAGAGCGTCACCGCCGACGGGTCCATGTCCCGGCCCCAGGCCGCCCAGATGGTCTATGTGGACCTCACCGAGCCCGACAGCGTGGTGGTCTATGACAACGGGGAGCCCGCCGCCAAGGGATTTTTCCAGGCTGTGGGGGAGATCGTGGAGAACGTGCTGTCATATTTTTAAGGCCGGCGGCCATATACTTGGCTGAGGACGCCGGGAATAGAGAAGAAGATCAAGGGAGTAAGAAAAATGTTTTCTTACTCCCTTTTCCCTGATAAAAGGAGGCAAGGACCCATGCGAGAGCAAGACCGGCGCCGGGAGGAGCGGGAGCGTTCCCGGCCGGAGCAGGCTCCAAACAACAAGGCCAACCGCACCGTGCTCATCCGCACCCTGGTGCTCATGGCCCTGTTCGGCGTCATCGTATTCCTCCCCTTGCTCCGGCAGCTCTGGAGCATCCAGATCACCCACCACGAGGAGTACCAGCAGAAGGCCATCAACCAGCAGACCATGGACAGCGCCGTGGCTCCCGACCGGGGGAAGATCGTCTCGGCCGACGGGGAGATCCTGGCCATGTCGGCCACGGTGTACAACGTGATCCTCTCCCCCCATGACTTCAAGACCCTCCAGGAGAGCTGGGACAAGAAGTTCCTGGATGACAACGGGCAGCCCAAGACCAGCCGGAAGGACTACTATCCCCGGCCCGAGGCCGACCAGATCGCCCAGGGCCTCTCCACCATCCTGAACATCGACGCGGCCAAGACCGAGGAGCGCATCGGCAAGACCAGCAGCTACTATGAGGTCCTCTCCCAGCGGGTGGAGCGGGAGACCGCCGACAAGGTCAACCAGTTCATCCTGGACAATCACCTGTCCAACAGCGTCTATTGCATGCCCACCTCCAAGCGGTACTACCCCAAGGGCTCCCTGGCTGCCCAGGTCATCGGGTGGGTCAACCCCAATGTGGACAACACCGGGGCCTACGGAATGGAGGCCCTCTACGAGGAGCAGCTTGCCGGAAAGACCGGGCGGGTGGTCACCGCCAAGGACGGCAAGAACCGGGAGCTGAAGTACTCCTTCCAGGACTACTACGACGCCACCGATGGCAACGACGTGAACATCACCATCAACACCACCATCCAGTACTACTGCGAGCGCATCCTGGAGAAGGGCATCGAGACCTTTGAGGTCCAGGACGGCGGCTTCGTCATCGCCATGGACCCCAAGACCGGGGCCATCAAGGCCTGGGCCAACTCCCCGGACTACGACCTCAACCAGCCCTGGACCGTCTCCGACCCGGTGCTCAGCGAGTACCTCACCACCGTGGAGAACGACCCCGCCGCCGCCGAGGACGCCTACGACACCGCCCTGAAGCAGATGCTCAACCGCCAGTGGCGCAACAAGGCCATGAACGACTCCTACGAGCCGGGCTCCACCTTCAAGACCGTGGTCCTGGCCGCCGCCCTGGAGGAGGGGGTGGTCAGCGAGTCCGACCACTTCTACTGCCCCGGCTATTACCAGGTGGGGGAGTATACCATCGAGTGCTCCCAGAAGGCACCGGGCCACAAGGATCAGGACCTGGCCAAGGCGGTGGCCAACTCCTGCAACCCCGCCTTTATGATGATCGGCCAGCGGCTGGGGGCGGAGAAGTTCTACCAGTACGTGAAGGACTTCGGTTTTCTGGAGAAGACCGGGGTGGATATGCAGGGCGAGGGGAAGAGCATCTTCTGGTCCCGGAGCCAGTTCATCGCCCCCAGCACCCAGCAGAACTCCTATCTGGCCACCGCCTCCTTCGGCCAGCGGTTCCAGGTCACTCCCATCCAGCTCATCACGGCGGCCTCCGCCGTCATCAACGGCGGGCATCTGATGCAGCCCTACGTCATGGAGTCCATCACCGACCCGGAGGGCAACGTGGTGGAGAAGACCGAGCCCACCGAGGTCCGCCAGGTGATCAGCGAGGAGACCAGTGAGCGCTGCCGGAAGATCCTGGAGGGCGTGGTGGACGGCGGCACAGGCAAGCGGGCCTACGTCCCCGGCTACCGCATCGGCGGCAAGACCGGCTCCTCCGAGACCGTGAAGGAGGAGACCGACGACCCCATCATCAACAAGGGCAAGGATTACACCATCGTGTCCTTCCTGGGCTTTGCGCCGGCGGATGACCCCCAGATCGTGGTCCTGCTGGCCTACAACGCCCCCAAGCCGGCAGTGCCGGGGAGCAACGTGACCTCCCAAGACTACTACATCTCGGGCGGTAACATGGCGGCCTCCATGGCCGGCGAGCTGCTGGAGAATATCCTGGACTACATGGGGGTGGAGCGGCAGTACACCGAGGAGGAGAAGGCCGCCATCGACATGACGGTGCCCAACCTGGTGGGCCAGAGCGCCCAGGTGGGCGTGGAGGCCGCCCAGAACGCCGGCTTCACCGTGCGTACCGTGGGAGAGGGGGACAAGGTCACCGCCCAGATCCCCGTGGGCGGCGCCATGATCCCCAACGGCAGCCAGATCGTCCTCTACCTGGACGCCGAAAAGCCCGACGAGCCGGTGAAGGTCCCCTCCCTCCGGGGCAAGAGCCTGGAGCAGGCCAGGGAGGCCCTGGCCAAGCTGGACCTCTATCTGAAGGTGGGCGGCTCGGACCGCTACCTGTCCTCGGGAGCCACCGTGGCCACCCAGTCGGTGTCGGCGGGGACTATGGTGGAGCCCGGCACCGTCATCGACTGCACCTTCTCGGACAACTCCATGGTGCGGACGTAGCCCTTCCGTTTCCCGCTGCAAAGGAGAAGAAACTTTCAAGCCGCAGTTGGGAATGATCCTGTGAAGCTCAGCGTTTTGCTTGCGGAACTGGGGCTTGCCTGCCCCGGGGCCGACGTGGAGGTCACCGGCGTCAGCTATGACAGCCGCACCCTCCGCCCCGGAGAGCTCTTCATGGCCCTCCCCGGCTTTGCCGCTGACGGCCGGGACCACATCCGCCAGGCCCTCCGGAAGGGGGCCGCCGCCGTGGTCACCCAGGGGGAGGCCCCGGCTCTCCCGGGTCCGGTGCCCATCCTGGCCGTCTCTGACGGCCGGGCCGCACTGGCCGCCCTGGGGGCGGCCTGGTACGGCGACCCGGGGGAGGCCCTGACCCTGGTGGGGGTCACGGGCACCAACGGCAAGACCACCGTCACCAATCTCCTCCGGGACATCCTGGCTGCCCAGGGGCACCGGGTAGGGCTCCTGGGCACCAACCGGGTGCTGGTGGGGGAGGAGGAGTACCCCGCCTGCCGTACCACCCCCGAGAGCCTGGACCTCCAGGGCTGGCTGCGGACCATGGCCGACGCCGGCTGCACCCACGTGGTGATGGAGGTCTCCTCCCACGCCCTGTGCCTGCATCGGGTGGACGGCCTGGACTTTGCCGTGGGGGCCTTCACCAACCTGACTCAGGACCACCTGGATTTCCACAAGACCATGGAGGCCTACCGGGCCGCCAAGGGCCGGCTCTTCGACCAGAGCCAGACCGCCGTGCTCAACCTGGATGACCCGGCGGGTGAGTATTATGTCAACCGGATATCCTGCCCGGCGGTGACCTACGCCCAAAGCCGGGCGGGGGCCGACCTCACTGCCCGGGACCTGCGGCTCTCCTCCGGCGGAGTGGCCTTTCAGGCGGAGGGCTGGGGGGAGCGGGTCCCGGTGGAGCTGCATATCCCCGGCGCCTTCACCGTGTCCAACGCCCTGTGTGCCCTGGCCTGCGCCGAGGTCCTGGGCGTCCCGCTGCGGGATTCCGCCCGGGCCCTGGCCCAGGCCCCCGGAGTGAAGGGCCGCATGGAGGTGGTCCCCACCCCCGGACCCGGCACGGTGGTCATCGACTACGCCCACACCCCCGACGCCCTGGAGAACGTGCTCCTGGCCCTGAAGCCCTTTGTGAAGGGGCGGCTCATCTGCCTGTTCGGCTGCGGCGGGGACCGGGACAAGGGCAAGCGGCCTCTCATGGGGGCCATCGCCGCCCGGCTCTCCGACGTGTGTGTGGTCACCTCGGATAACCCCCGCACCGAGGAGCCCGAGGCCATCATCGCCCAGATCCTGGCGGGGATGGAGGGCCTGCCCGGGGAGCGGTATGTGGAGCCGGACCGGGAAAAGGCCATCGCCCTGGCTCTGGGCCTGCTGGGGGAGGGGGACACCCTCCTGCTGGCGGGGAAGGGCCACGAGACCTACCAGGAGGTCAACGGGGAAAAGCGGCACATGGACGAGCGGGAACTCATCCTACTTTCTTTTGAAAAAGAAAGTAGGCAAAGAAAACTTCCATAAAAGACCTACTTTCTTTTGAAAAAGAAAGTAGGCAAAGAAAACTTCCATAAAAGACCTACTTTCTTTTGAAAAGAAAGCAGACAAAGAAAATTTCCATAGAAAACCATATGGTTTATAAAAGAGATTGCAAATGCGGGGTATCCGTGCTAAAATAACCCTCTGTGTCCCAAGGAAAGCTGAAAAGAGCGGAGGTCAGATCCAAATGCAACCTACTGTTGTCACCATACTCCTCACGGCGGCGGTGAGCTTCCTTCTCACCGTGGTCCTGGGGCGGCTGCTCATCCCGGTGCTCCGGGCGCTCCACGCCGGCCAGTCCATCAAGGAGATCGGGCCCACCTGGCATATGTCCAAGCAGGGCACCCCCACCATGGGCGGGCTGATGTTCATCGCGGCCATCCTGGTCACCTTGCTGGCCTTTGGCTGGAAGGACCTGGCCGGCGGGGACTGGGGTGGGTTGTACGTCTACCTCTTCGCCCTGGTCTTCGGCGCCATCGGCTTTATCGACGACTACATGAAGGTGGTCCACCACGAGAATACCGGCCTCACCGCCGGGTGGAAGTTCCTTCTGCAGCTTGCGGCGGCCATTCTGATGACCGTGCTGCTGCGCAACGCCGGATACCTGAAGTTTGAGCTCTACATCCCCTTTTTCAATGTGACCTGGGGGAGCATCCCCGACTGGCTGTACATGGTCTTCGCCGCCTTTGTCATGGTGGGCACGGTGAACGCCGTGAACATCACCGACGGGGTGGACGGCCTGTCCTCCAGCGTGACGGTGCCTGTGGCGGTCTTCTTCGCCGCCATCACCGCCCACTGGGCCATGGGGGAGCTCACCGTCCTCTCGGCCGCCCTGTTGGGGGGCCTGCTGGGCTTTTTGGTCTACAACCACTACCCCGCCCAGGTGTTCATGGGGGACACGGGCTCCCTGTTCCTGGGGGGGATGGTGTGCGGCCTGGCCTTTGCCACGGATATGCCCCTGGTCCTCATCCTGGTGGGCATCGTGTATATTGCCGAGACCCTGTCCGACATCATCCAGGTCCTCTATTTCAAGGCCACCCACGGCAAGCGCATCTTCAAGATGGCCCCCCTCCACCACCACTTTGAGATGTGCGGGTGGAAGGAGAAGAAGGTGGTGGCCGTCTTCGCGGCGGTGTCCGCCCTGTCCTGCGCCGTCGCCCTGGCCGGGGTGTGGGGACGGTATTGAGAAAGAAAGCGGACTTTGGAACGGGCCTCCCCATCGGCCCACGCGGAAACAGTTGATTTGAAAGGCGGTGGTACAGATGGCAAAGCTGAAGCGTGACCTGACCATGGAGGAGCAGCTCTCCCGGGGTCCTGTGGACCTGCCCTTCCTCATGCTGGTGGTGATACTTACGGTCATCGGCGCCGTCACGGTCTTCTCCGCCTCCTATCCCACCGCCCTGTACGAGGAGCGCTCGGCCACCTACTACTTTGTGCGCCAGGCCGTCTTTGCCGGGGTGGGCCTGGGGGTCATGTACCTGGCCTCCAAGGTCAACTATCAGGTCTACCGGGCCCTGTCGGTGGTGGTGCTGGGGGTGGCCATCCTCCTGCTGGTGGCGGTGCTCATCCCGGGCATCCACACTGACCGCGCCGACGGGGTGCGCCGGTGGATCAAGCTGCCCATCGCGGGCACCTTCCAGCCCTCCGAGGCCGCCAAGCTGGGGGTCATCCTCTACTTCTCCGCCCGGATGAGCAAGCGCAACAGCGAAAAGCACAAGCCCTTCAACCGCCGCTCCTTCCTGGGCCGGGCCCTGAGCTGGCTGGACAAGGTGGGCATCCTGGAGATGGTCCCCTATCTGGCCATCCTCCTGGTCATCATCGTGCTGATGAAGTTCGAGCCCCACATGTCGGGCACCATCCTCATCCTCATCCCCGCCGCCGCCATCCTCTTCGCCGGTGGCATCCCCCTGTGGATGGTGGGCGTGGGAGGCGTGGGCGCCGCGGGGCTGCTGGTGCTGATGATGACGGGCTATCAGGCCGACCGCATCGACATCTGGCGGGACCCCTGGGCCCATCCCAGAGACGGCGGCTGGCAGATCATCCAGTCCCTTTACGCCATCGCCTCGGGGGGGCTGTTCGGCGTGGGCTTCGGCCAGAGCCGGCAGAAGCAGCTCTTCCTCCCCGAGGCCGAGAACGACTTCATCTTCTCGGTGTGGTGCGAGGAGATGGGCCTGGTGGGCGCCATCGTGGTGCTGGCCCTGTTCGCTCTGCTCATCATCCGGGGCTACTGGATCGCCCTTCACGCCCGGGACCGGTTTGGCTCCCTGGTGGTGGTGGGCATCATCACCCTCATGGCGGCCCAGGTCTTCCTGAATATCTCGGTGGTCACCAATCTCCTGCCCACCACCGGCGTGAGCCTGCCCTTCTTCTCCTACGGCGGCACCGCCCTGGTCATTGAGCTGGCGGAGATGGGCATCGTGCTGGGGGTCTCCCGGCAGGTGAGGGCCGCCAAATAGCAGCATGGAGGGGTAAGCATGAACATTCTATTTACCTGCGGCGGCACCGCCGGACACATCAACCCCGCCGTGGCCCTGGCCCGGATGTTCCGGGAGCGGGAGGGGGCTCAGGTCCTCTTCGTGGGGGCCAGAGGGGGCATGGAGGAGCGGCTGGTGCCCAAGGAGGGCTTTGAGCTCAGGACCGTGACCATCTCCGGCCTGCGCCGGTCCCTGACCCCCGCCGCCCTGGGCCACAATCTGAAAACGGCGGTGAACATGGCCCGCTCCGCCGCCCAGGCCCGGGCCATCCTGGACGACTTCCGGCCCGACCTGGTGGTGGGCACCGGGGGCTACGCCTCCTACCCGGTGGTGAAGGCGGCGGCCAAGCGGGGCATCCCCACCGCCGTCCACGAGTCCAACGCCGTCCCCGGCCTGACCACCAAGGCCCTCTCCAAGGTCTGCGACGTGGTGATGGTGGGCTTTGCCGAGAGCAGGAACCACTACGACCACCCCGACAAGGTGAAGGTCACCGGCACCCCGGTGCGGGGGGACTTCTTCCAATATACCCGGGCCGAGGCCCGGGCCAAGCTGGGCATCCCCGGCGACAAGCCCCTGCTGCTGTCCTATTGGGGCAGCCTGGGGGCAGAGCAGATGAATGGCTACATGACCGACTTCATCGTGGCGGAGCATCAGGAGGGCTGTCCCTTCCGGCACATCCACGGGGCGGGCCGGGACTTCGCCGCCATGACCAAAGACCTCTCCGCCGCGGGGGTGGAGAACTGCCCCGGGGTGGAGGTGCGGGAGTACATCTACGACATGCCCCTGGTGATGGCCGCCGCCGACCTGGTGCTGTGCCGGGCGGGGGCCTCCACGGTCTCCGAGCTCTCGGCCATCGCCAAGCCGGCCATCCTGGTGCCCTCCCCCAACGTGGTGGCCGACCACCAGACCAAGAACGCCAAGGTCCTCGCCGACGCCGGGGGAGCCCTGCTCCTGCCGGAGAAGGAGTGCACCGGCCGGCGGCTTTACGAGGAGGCCAAGGCCCTTCTGGCCGACGCCCCCCGGCGCTCGGAAATGCAGCGCTCCCTCTCCGCCCTCTCCATCCCCGACGCCAACGAGCAGATCTACGCCGTGCTCAAGGCCCTTCTGTGACCCAAACCCCTCCCGGCGCATAGGATGAGCCGAAATCATCCGTTGGGAGGGCGTGCTATGAGTGTTTTGCGCATCGAGGGAGGCCGGCCGCTGCGGGGCTCGGTCCGGGTCCAGGGGGCCAAGAACGGGGTGCTGCCCATCCTGGCGGCCACCCTCCTCTCAGGGGACGTGTGCCTGATCCACAACTGTCCCCGGCTCACCGACGTGGACATCGCCCTGGACATCCTGCGCCACCTGGGCTGCCGGGCGGTGCGGGAGGGGGAGTGCGTCATCGTGGACGCCTCCTGTCCCACCCGGTGGGACATTCCCGACGAGCTCATGGGACGGATGCGCTCGTCGGTGTTTTTTCTGGGGCCGGTGCTGGCCCGGATGGGGGCGTGCCGGCTCTCCTACCCCGGCGGGTGCGAGCTGGGGCCCCGGCCCATCGACTTACATCTCTCCGCCCTGCGGGCCCTGGGGGCGGAGATCGACGAGGGCCACGGCCGGCTGGAATGTGCCGGAAGGCTCCGGGGGGCCGAGATCACCCTGGCTCTGCCCAGCGTGGGAGCCACCGAGAACGCCATGATGGCGGCGGCCGCTGCCCGGGGGACCACCACCATCGTCAACGCCGCCCGGGAGCCTGAGATCGCCGACCTGCAAGGCTTCCTCAACGCCATCGGAGCCGACGTCCGGGGGGCGGGGAGCTCCACCATCGTGGTCCGGGGCCGGGAGGACCTCCACGCCGGAGAGTACACCGTCCTGGGGGACCGCATCGCCGCCGCCACCTATCTGGCTGCCGTGGCCTCGGCGGGGGGCGAGGGGGAGGTCACCGGGGTGGACTGGCGGCACCTGTCCACCGTCACCGCCGTGCTCAGCGAGGCGGGGTGCCTGGTGTACAGCTCCCCCAGCGCCATCCGCATCGAGGTCCGGGAGCCCCTCAGGGCGGTGCGGCCCATCCGCACCGCCCCCTATCCCGGCTTTCCCACCGACGCTCAGGCCATCGTCATGGCCGCCCTGTGCAAGGCCCGGGGGGCCACCGTCTTTGCCGAGAACATCTTCGACAGCCGCTACCGCCACGTGGACGACCTGGTGCGCATGGGCGCGGATATCAAAGTGGAGGGCCGGGTGGCGGTGGTCACCGGGGTGGAAAAGCTCTTCGGGGCTTCTGTCCGGGCCGCCGACCTCCGGGGAGGCGCCGCCCTGGCGGTGGCCGCCGTGGGCGCCCAGGGAGAGAGCGTCCTGTCCGGCCTGGAGCACATCGACCGGGGCTACGCCGACCTGGCGGGGGCTCTGGCGGCCCTGGGGGCGGATGTCCGGCGGGAGGAGAACTGAGGGCCGGCAAAAATTTGTAAGCGTTTTTTAACAACTTTTTATGTAAAATGTGGTACAATAGCCGCTGCGTGATATCCACGGCAGAAAATGTGCCGCAGAGGAGATACAGACAGCACGGAGGGCAGGCCATGGCGGGAAGGAACCATCGGGATCGGCGGCGGAGAAGGAGAAGAGGGCGCTTCGGCATCCTCTATGTCCTGCTGTCCCTTCTCCTTGTCCTGGCCGCCCTGGCGGTGGGCTGCGTGGCCTTTTTCCGGGTCAATCACGTGGTGGTCACCGGCAACTCCCGCTACTCGGCCCAGGAGATCATCTCGGCCTCGGGGGTGGAGTCAGGGGACAACCTCTTCCTCATCAACCGCTCCCGCACGGCCTGGGCCGTCATGCGGGCCCTGCCCTATGTGAAGAAGGCCTCGGTGATCCCCCAGCTTCCCGACACGGTGGAGCTGCGCGTCACCGAGACCGCCGCCGTGGCCGCCGTGGAGATCAACGGCGAGCGCTGGCTCATCGACGACAGCGGCAAGCTGGTGGAGAAGGGGGACGCCTCCCTCCGGCCCGAGCTGCCCCAGGTGCTGGGCCTGGCCCACCTGACCCCCACCCTGGGGGAGCGGCTCTCCGCCGACCAGACCGTGCCCGAGACCGAGTTGAAGCTGGAGAGCCTGAAGAGCCTGCTCACCGCCCTGCAAAAGCGGGCCCTGACGGGGGAGATGAGCGAGTTCATCGACCTGCGCGCCGCCAACGCCATCTATTTCGGCTATCACGGCGACCTGACGGTGGTGGCCCCCATGTCCGGGGACTTTGACCGCCTGGCCCTCTCCCTTCAGGCCACCATCGAGACCTTCCGCCAGCGGGGAGAGGTGGTCACAGGGACCCTGGACCTGACCTACGGGGACGAGCGGGCCCGGCTCCTCACCGAGCGGTGGACCCCCGAGCAGTACCAAGAGAAGGGAGCGGTTTCGGATGGAACAGGAGACGATCCGGCGGCAGGAGATCCCGCTGCCTCAGGAGACCCAGGAGGAGCAGACCCCGGCGCTTCCCCAAGTCCGGCGGCGGGATAACCTTCCCACCATCCTCCTGGCGGGGGTGAGCCTTCTGCTGGCCCTGGCCCTGGTGGTCACCCAGCTCTGGGGGGGCAGGCCCCGGAAGCAGAGCGGGGAGGACTCCCTGCCCCAGGCCCTGGCCCTGGCTGCCAGGGAGCAGGACCGGGCGGACAAGCTCCAGACCCAGGTGGACGAGCTCCGGGAGGAGCTGGCTCTTGCCCGGGCCGCCGCCGAAACGGGGGAGGGCCCCGAGCTTTTGCGGCTGAAGGTCATCGCCGGGCTCACCGACGTGAAGGGCCCCGGGGTCAGCGTCATCATGGACGACTCGGACTGGACCAACACCAGCGGGGACGAGGCCGACTACCTCATCCACGACTCCGACCTTCTGGACGTCATCAACGAGCTGCGTGCCGCCGGGGCAGAGGCCCTGTCCCTCAACGGGGAGCGGCTGCTTGCCACCAGCGAGATCCGCTGCGCCGGGCCGGTGGTCACGGTGAACGGTGTGCAGAAGGCCGCCCCCTTCACCATCTTCGCCATCGGGGACCAGGAGACCCTCTCCAACGCCCTGACCATGCGCAACGGGGTGGTGGACATTCTCTCCCAGTGGGGCATCCGGGTGAAGGTCTCCCCCAGCGACGAGCTGACCATCCCCGCCTATACCGGTCAGGTCCGGCTCAGCTATCTTCAGCCCAGCCTCCGGGAGACGGGGGAGTGAGCCTTCCGGGAGAGGAAAAGTTCCAAAACTTTGGGGAAATCTCGGCGGAGGGCTTGACCTGGGGCTCCAAAAAGTTTAAAATGTAACAAGATATAGAACCTTACGGGGCCTCCGTCACAAAATGACCCGGAGCGACCCCTTTCCCACACATATGATATTTGTATAGGAGGAGCAGTTATGCCGTTTGGATTGGATACCGGCCCTGAGAGCGTTGTCAACATCAAGGTAATCGGAGTGGGTGGCGGCGGCAACAACGTCGTCAACCGCATGGTGAAGCTGGGCGTGAAGGGCGTGGACCTCATCGCCGTCAATACCGACAAGCAGGCGCTGGCCATCTCGGGCGCCAATCAGAAGATCCAGATCGGCGAAAAGCTCACCGCCGGCCAGGGCGCGGGCTCCGACCCCGAGGTGGGCCGCAAGTCCGCCGAGGAGAGCCGCAGCGCCATCGCCAAGGCCCTGGAGAACACCAACATGGTCTTCATCACCGCCGGCATGGGCGGCGGCACCGGCACCGGCGCGGCCCCCATCGTGGCCGACATCGCCAAGGAGGCCGGCATCCTCACCGTGGGCGTGGTCACCAAGCCCTTCAAGTTCGAGGGCGCCCGCCGGATGCAGCAGGCCGAGGCCGGCATCGAGGAGCTCAAGAACAAGGTGGACTCCCTGGTCATCATCCCCAACGAGCGGCTGAAGTACGCCACCGACCAGAAGATCACCTTCGCCAACGCCTTTGAGATCGCCGATGACGTGCTCCGCCAGGCGGTGCAGTCCATCTCCGACCTGATCAAGATCCCCGGCTACATCAACCTGGACTTTGCCGACGTCACCGCCGTGATGCAGTCCGCGGGCATGGCCCACATGGGCGTGGGCCGGGCCAGCGGCAAGAGCAAGGCCGAGGACGCTGCCAAGATGGCCATCTCCAGCCCCCTGCTGGAGAGCTCCATCAACGGCGCCCGGGGCGTGCTCATCAATGTGGTGGGCGCTCCCGACGTGGGCATGGAAGAGGTGGAGATGGCCGCCGACCTGGTCCGCCAGGCCGCCCATCCCGAGGCCAATATCATCTTCGGCGCCGCCCTGGACGACGCCATGGACGACGAGATCCAGATCACCGTCATCGCCACCGGCTATGACGAGGCTGCCTCCAAGGCCGCCGCGGACAAGCCCTTCTCCGCCGCCGCCGGGAAGGTGGCCGAGGAGCAGAAGGGAGAGGCCAAGCCCGGCGAGGGCGGCGAGGACGACGCCGACTGGGACAGCATCTTCAAGATCTTCGACAAGCGGAACGAGCGGTAAGCTCTCCCCCACAAAACAGACAAAAGGCCGCACGGAAGTGGTTTCCGTGCGGCCTTTTTGCACTTTTTCAGCCTATTGCGGGAGGAGGGTGTTGAGGTAGTCCATGATCCCCCGGGCCGTGCCCCGGGCCAGCTTTTCCTGATAGGCCGGGTCCACCAGGAGCATCAGTTCCTGATGGTTGGACATAAACCCGGTCTCCAGAAGGGCGGCGGGCATGTGGGTCTCCCGCAGGACCACGAAGTTTTCAGTACACAGCCCCCTGTCCATGGAGCCGGCGGCAGCGCACACCGCGCTCTGGATGGCCCGGGCCAGCTCCGCGCCCCGGACGCTGCCGGGGTAGGAGTAGGTAAAGGTCCCCTGAAAATCGGGGTTGCCGGGCAGGGCGTTGGAGTGGATGGACACGAAGATGTCCGCCTCCGCCCGGTTGGCAATGGCGCAGCGCTCATAGAGGTCCACATCCCTGTCGTCAGCCCGGGTGAGGACCACCTCACAGCCCTCCTCCTCCAGGAGCTGGGCGGTGCGGAGGGTGATGGGGAGGTTCACGTCCTTTTCCGCATAGCCCTCGTTCACCGTGCCGGGGGCGGAGCCTCCGTGGCCGGCGTCCAGAGCCACCCGGAAGGGCCGGTCCACTCCGGGGACAGCAGGGGCGGAGGAGACCAGGGCGGCGGCGTTGGCACCGTCCCAGTCCACCCGGGCTCCCAACTGTTCGGCCACAAAGCGCAGGGGGACCATGGTCCGCTCCCCACCGTCTGCCAGAGCCAGTACGGCGGGAACGCCGCCGGGGAGGTCCACCTCTGCCCCGTTGACCGCCGCCCGGGCCGAGCCCAGGGTGAGCACCAGGGTGTCCTCCCCCCGGCGGAGGACCACCTGGTGGGTCTGGCCCAGCCAGAGCACCTCCGCCCCCAGGGCCTCGGCCAGGGGACGCACCGGCGCCATGGTCCGGCTGTCCCCGTTGACCTGCCAGAGAAGACCGGGTACATCGCTGACCAGGGGCTCCCCGTCCAGGAGGATATGGATTTCTCCCATGGAGAGGGCGGGGCCGTAGCGGCCGGACTCCTCGTCAAAGAACCGGACCTCCACCCTCTCTGCCGCCAGGGCGGGCAGGGAGAGGAGGGCGGCACAGAGCAGGGCGAGGAGTAAGGGAAGCAGGGATTTTTTCATGGGGAGACCATCCTTGGATCCGACATTTTCCCCTATTTTACCCCAGCCCCTCCGCCGCCGTCAACGGGAAAGGAGGCGGTAATTTCTGGAGAGGGGAAGGGGCGAACAGGGGGGAGCCGGGGGCGTTTCCGTCCGGCAGGGGGGTGGGAAAAGCACGGGGACCGGGAAGAATGAAAAACGGGGCTATTGCGCTGGGGCAAAAAATTTGTTATCATAGGCCCAAAAGCCACCGAAAGGGGAACGAGGATATGAGCATCACCGTACGCCGGGAGGGGGTCCTCTGGCAGGGGGGCCGCTTTGAGACCGCCCCGGAGAGCCGGAAGGCCGCCGGCAGGGAGAAGACCATGGCCTGGGCTGTTCTGAAGGCCCACCAGCAAGGGGAGGGCATGGACCGCCTTCACATCAAATTCGACGCCATGGCCTCCCACGACATCACCTACGTGGGCATCATCCAGACCGCCCGGGCCTCGGGGATGGAGCGGTTCCCTCTGCCCTATGTCCTCACCAACTGCCACAACTCCCTGTGCGCCGTGGGGGGCACCATCAACGAGGACGACCACCTCTTCGGCCTGTCAGCGGCCAAAAAGTACGGCGGGGAGTTTGTCCCCGCCCACCAGGCCGTCATCCACTCCTACATGCGGGAGCGCTACGCCGCCCCGGGCAGGATGATCCTGGGCTCCGACTCCCACACCCGCTACGGCGCCTACGGCTGCATGGCCATCGGCGAGGGCGGCCCCGAGCTGGCCCGGCAGCTCCTCTCCAAGACCTACGACATCGCCTATCCCAAGGTCATCGCCGTCCACCTCGCAGGCAAGCCCCGCCCCGGGGTGGGTCCCCAGGACGTGGCCCTGGCCCTGGTGGGAGCCACCTTCCCCGACGGCGCGGTGAAAAACGCCGTGCTGGAGTTCTTCGGCCCCGGGGTAGCAAACCTCTCCATGGACTACCGCTCGGGCATCGACGTGATGACCACCGAGACCGCCTGCCTCAGCTCCATCTGGCAGACCGACGGGATCACCCGGGCCCACCTCGCCGCCCTGGGACGTGGGGACCAGTACAAGCCCCTTGCCCCCGCCGACGGCGCCTTCTATGACGCCCTGGTGGAGATCGATCTGGGGGGGGTAGAGCCCATGATCGCGCTGCCTTTTCACCCCTCCAACGCGTACACCATCCGGGAATTCAAGGCCAACGCCGCCGACCTCCTCCACGAAGTGGACCGGCGCACTGCCGAACAATTGGGGGTAAAAAATGCCCCATCTCTGGTGGAAAAGCTGAAAAACGGGCAGCTTTTCGTGGACCAGGGGGTCATCGCCGGCTGCTCCGGCGGCACCTACCAGAACCTGAAGCGGGCCGCCGAGATCCTGAAGGGCCGCTCCACCGGCGCCGGCGGTTTTTGGCTCTCTTGCTACCCCGGAAGTATGCCAATTAACCTGGAATTGACCAAAAATGGGTACATTTCCGACCTGATGGCGGCGGGCTGTTCCATCCGTTCCTGCTTCTGCGGCCCCTGTTTCGGCGCCGGGGACGTGCCCGCCAACGGCGGCCTCTCCATCCGCCACTCCACCCGGAACTTCCCCAACCGGGAGGGGAGCAAGCCGGGGGACGGCCAGGTGAGCTACGTGGCCCTCATGGACGCCCGCTCCATCGCCGCCACGGCCCTGAACGGCGGTGTCCTCACCGGGGCCGACGAAATCGACTGCCCCGCCGATTCCCCCGACGAGACCTGGGCCTACGACGACTCCGCCTACAAGGCCCGGGTCTACTACGGCGTGGGAAAGCCCGACCCCGATGCGGAGCTGGTCTTCGGCCCCAACATCGCCGACTGGCCCGAGCAGATCCCTCTCCCCGAGGACCTGCTGCTCACCTGCTGCGCCGCCATCTACGACCCGGTGACCACCACCGACGAGCTCATCCCCTCCGGGGAGACCTCCTCCTACCGCTCCAACCCCATCAAGCTCTCTCAGTTCGCCCTGAGCCGCAAGGACCCCCAGTATGTACCCCGGGCCCTGGCCATCCAGGAGCAGGAGCTGAAGCGGCGTTCCGCCGGGGATGCCACCCTGGGTGAGGACAGCGACAAGACCGGCCTGGGCTCCTTCATCATGGCCCTGAAGCCCGGGGACGGCTCGGCCCGGGAGCAGGCCGCCTCCTGCCAGCGGGTGCTGGGGGGCGTGGCCAACGTGGCCGCCGAGTACGCCACCAAGCGCTACCGCTCCAACGTGGTCAACTGGGGGATGCTCCCCTTTATTGCCCCCGACGTGGCGAGTTGGGACCTGCAGCCCGGAGACAGCCTGTACATCCCCGGCATCCGCTCCCTCCTGGAGGGGGACGGGGAGGAGATCGCCGCCACCCTCCTCCAGGACCGCGGCGCGGGGCAGAAGCAGACCCCCGTCACCCTGGCCCTCCCCGGGCTCACCCGGGAAGAGCGGGACATCATCCTGGCGGGGTGCCTCATCAATTACTACGCAGGATGAGCCCCCGGAGGGGATCTGTGAAGACCGTGTTGTCAAAATAGCCAAAAAACAGCCCGAAAATTCTTTTCGGGCTGTTTCCATTCACAAAGTGAAAAAAGTTTTCATAATCGACGAGAATCGTTGACTTTAACTTTTCATGGTGCTATATCTAAGTCAGAAACCGGCAGATATAACAGAATTTTCTGCCTGTCACTGGAAAAATCGACCAAAATCAATAAGGAGGAACATCATGAAAAGACTTTCCGCTCTTTTGCTCTCTCTGGCTCTGACGGCCAGCCTGTGCGCCTGCGGCGGCGGCTCTGCTGAGACCCCCGCTCCCGCGGAGTCCAAGACTCCCGACGCTGCCACCACCGAGAGTACCGCTCCCGCCGCCCCTGCCGTGGTGAAGGATACCGCCATCCTGGCCACCTCCGGCGAGCCCTACCGCTTCTTCGCCCAGTCCTCTTCCAGCTGCGGAGGCGACGACAACCTGGTGCTCTCCAACGTCTACGACTGCCTGCTCCTGCTGGAGGCCGACGGCTCCCTCTCTCCCGCTCTGGCCGAGAGCTATGAGGTCTCCGAGGACGGACTGTGCTACACCTTCCATCTCCGCTCCGGCGTGAAGTTCCACAACGGCGAGGAGATGACCGCCGAGGATGTGAAGTTCACCTTTGACAAGGGCTTTGAGGGCCCCATCGGCACCGCCCTGTTCGTCAACTACGACCACTGCGATATCGTGGATGAGCACACAGTGAACATCTTCCTGTCCAGCCCCTACGCCGCCTTCCCCTACGGCGTGGCCTCCCGCCTGGGCGGCATCGCCTGCAAGTCCTACTTTGACGAGGTGGGCGAGGAGGGCTACATGGCCAACCCCATCGGCACCGGCCCCTATAAGTTCGTGGAGTATGTCAGCGGCGACCACACCACTCTGGTGGCCAACGAGGACTACTGGCGCGGCGAGCCCCCCATCAAGAACATCATCATCCAGACCGTGGCCGACGCCAACACCCAGGTCCTGGGCCTGGAGAACGGCGACTATGACGTGATCCGCAACCCGGCCATCGACGTGTGCACCCGCCTTGACGGCGTGGACGGCGTGAGCTGGGACTGCGCCAACTCCACCGGCCGTATCGTGATGTACATGGCTACCTGGCGGGGCGCCGGCCAGGACCTGAACTTCCGCAAGGCCATCCAATGTGCCATCAACAAGGAGGACATCTCCGCGGCCATGTACGCCGGCTATGCCGAGCCCCTGGTCATCAATATGTGCCCCAGCTACGGCGGCTATCCCACCGTGGAGGACGGCATCCACGTGGTGGAGTATGACCCCGAGGCTGCCAAGGAGTATCTGGCCCAGTCCAATTACAGCGGCGAGGATTACACCATCACCTGCCTCAGCGGCGGCACCATGGAGACCGCGGCCAAGGTCATGCAGGCCCAGCTCATGGAGATCGGCATCAACTGCAAGGTCAATGCCGTGGACAACCTCTCCTTCCAGAGCGTGGTGCCCGAGCGGGAGTATGACGGCTATCTGGTCAACGACCTGAGCTCCCTGGTGGACGCCGACGGCATCAAGACCCACCACCGCCTGGACCGCTGGCCCTCCAACCTCTGGTATCCCCGGGATGAGGAGCTCAACGAGCTCTTCCAGGCCGGTGCCGCCGCCCAGGGTGAGGACCGCATCCCCTACTACGTGGAGGCCTGCAACATCATCACCGACGAGGCCTATGACGTGCCCCTGGTCAACGACATGACCACCGTGGCCTACAACAGCGCCCTGTCCGGCGTGGAGGCCCACTGCCTGGGCAACTACAACTGCTACTTCTGGTCCTGGAACGGCTAAAGCCAGCACAAATCGGGCGGAGCGGTCCGTGCCGCTCCGTCCGATTTTTATCAAACGGCGAAAGGAGAACGCCCAATGACCTGGGTCAAATACGCGCTCAAGCGATTGCTGATGCTGATCCCCGTGATCGTTTGTGTCACCTTCTTTTTGTACCTCATCCTCTCCTTCTCCTCGGGCAGCCTGGCCCGCCAGCTCCTGGGCGATGACGCCACCGAGGAGCAGATCGCGGCCAAGGAGGCGGAAATGGGCCTGGATCAGCCGCTGATGGTCCGGTACGGCAAGTACATGCTGGGCGTGCTGAAGCTGGACTTCGGCAAGTCCTGGGTCAACGGCGAGGACGTGTTGGCCCGCTTTGAGAACCGCCTGCCCAACACCCTGAAGCTGTCCACCCTGGCCATGCTCTTCGCCATCGGCATCGGCGTTCCCCTGGGGATCGGCTCAGCCATCAAACAATACAGCCTCCTGGATTACGGGAGCATGTTCGTGGCCATGCTCCTGTTCTCCATGCCCTCGTTCTGGCTGGGGACCATGTGCCAGATCCTCTTCTGCCTGGTCCTCCACTGGCTGCCCGTCTCAGGTGCGGACAGCTGGGACTGCTTTATCCTGCCCATGCTCATCCTGGGGGCCAACACCATGGCCACCATGATCCGCATGAGCCGGACCAGTATGCTGGACGTGATCCGTCAGGATTACATCCGCACGGCCAAGGCCAAGGGCGCCTCGGCCAAGCAGGTCATTGCCCACCACGCCATGCGCAACAGCCTGATCCCCATCATCACCCAGGTGGGCGTCAGCTTTGCCGGCACCATCGCCGGCGCCGTGGTCACCGAGAACATCTTTGCCATCCCCGGCGTGGGCACCCTGCTCATCAACGCGGTGAAGTCCCACGACGTGCCGGTGGTGCTGGGTACGGTGATCTTCGTGGCCATCATTGTGGGCGTGATCAACCTCATCGTGGATCTCTTCTGCGCGGTCATCGACCCGCGGATCGACCTGGCGGCCTGAGAGGGGGAAGGGAAAATGGCAAAGACAAAACGGAGAAAAAAGCCCCTTTCGGAGTACAGTACCGGCGAGTTGGTCCTGTTCCGCTTCCGGAAGAACAAGCTGGCCATGTTCGGCGTGTTCCTGCTGCTCTTCGTGGCTCTGGCGGTGGCGGCGGCCCCCATCCTCTCCAGCTACGCCGCCGTGTCCAAAATGCACATGAGCGACCGGTTCCAGGCCCCCAACGCCACCTACATCTTCGGCACCGACGAGTTCGGCCGTGACCTGTTCGCCCGTATCCTCTACGGCGGGCGCATCTCCCTGCTGTGCAGCTTCGCCATCATCGCCATCGCCTTCGTGGTGGGCGCCCTCATCGGCGGCGCCGCCGGCTTTTTCGGCGGGAAGGTGGACACCGTGCTCATGCGCATCGTGGATATGCTCATGGCAGTGCCCTCCACCATGCTGGCCATGGCCATCATCACCGCCCTGGGCAACGGCGTGTGGAAGCTGGTCATGGCCCTGGCCATCGCCCAGATCGCCCGCTTTGCCCGGATCGTGCGCTCCTCGGTGCTCACTCTGCGCAACGTGGAGTACGTGGAGGCCGCCAAGTGCTACGGCTGCAGCTCCCTGCGCATCATCCTCAAGCACATCATCCCCAACGGCATCGGGCCCATCATCGTCTCGGCCACCCTGTGCCTGGGGCAGACCATCCTGAGCATCTCCTCCATGGGCTACCTGGGCCTGGGCGTCGCCTCGCCCACGCCGGAGTGGGGCACCATCATCTCGGAGAACAAGATCAACATCCAGGCGTATCCCTACCTGGGCCTCATCCCGGGCATCTGCATCTGCCTGACGGTCATGGCGGTGAACTTCATCGGCGACGGCCTGCGGGACGCCTTCGACCCGCGCACCAAGAACTGAGGGGGGCTGCAACATGGAAAAAACAGATCGTCAGGACGACCGGCAGGACTGCCTGCTGGACATCTCCGACCTTACCGTACAATATAACACCGACGACGCCGTGGTCCACGCCGTCAACCACTTCGACCTGAAGCTGCGCAAGGGCGAGACCGTGGGGCTGGTGGGCGAGACCGGCGCGGGCAAGACCACTCTGGCCCTGTCTGTGCTGCGTCTGCTTCCCGAGAAGGTGGGCCAGATCGTGGGCGGCTCCATCCAATACGACGGCCAGGAGCTCCTGGACCTCCCCGAGGCCGAGATGCTCCCCCTGCGGGGCAAGCGGATCTCCATGATCTTCCAGGACCCCATGACCAGCCTCAACCCCACCCAGACGGTGGGCGACCAGATCCTGGAGGTCCTGGACCTCCATTTCCCCGAGATGACCAAGGCCGAGAAGGACAAGCGGGTGGACGAGATGATGCGCCTGGTGGGCATCATGCCCGAGCGCAAGGGCAACTTCCCCCACGAGTTCTCCGGCGGCATGAAGCAGCGCATCGTCATCGCCATGGCCCTGGTGGCCGAGCCGGAGCTCCTTCTGGCCGACGAGCCCACCACCGCCCTGGATGTGACCATCCAGGCCCAGATCCTGGAGCTCATGCGCCAGCTCAAGGACCAGTTCAACACCTCGGTGTCCTCATCACCCACGATCTGGGTGTGGTGGCTGAGTTCTGCGACGCGGTGAGCGTGGTCTACTCCGGCCAGGTGGTGGAGCACGGCACGGTGGAGCAGGTCTTCCGCCGGGAGCGCAACCACCCCTACACCGCGGGCCTGTTCAACTGCATCCCCAACCTCACCGATGACCGTCCCCGCCTCCAGCCCATCCCCGGCCACATGGCCGACCCCCGGATCGTCCGGGAGGGCTGCTGCTTTGCCGACCGGTGCCAGTACGCCACCGACCGCTGCCGGGCCGAGGCGCCCGGGATGTACGAGCAGGACGGCCACGGCATCAAGTGCTTCCGCTATGAAGAGAAGGAGGAGGGTTGACTATGCCCACACCGCTGATTGAGACCGTAAACCTCAGGAAATATTTCAGGACCGGGAAGGGCGTGCTCCACGCGGTGGAGGACATCAACCTGAAGATCGACCCCGGCAAGACCCTGGGCGTGGTGGGTGAGTCCGGCTGCGGCAAGTCCACCCTGGGGCGGACCATCCTGCGCCTCCAGCCCGCCACCGCCGGCCAGGTCCTCTATGAGGGGGAGGACATCCTCAAGCTGAACAAACGGCAGATGCGCAAGATCCATCTTAATATGCAGATGGTCTTCCAGGACCCGTACAGTTCCCTGGACCCCCGCATGTCGGTGCGTAACCTGGTCACCGAGCCCATTGAGGTCTGCGGTACCATGAAGGGCAAGGGGGAGATCAGCGACTGGGTGGACCACATCATGGAGCTGTGCGGTCTGCCCCTGGACCACGCCAATCTCTACCCCCACGAGCTGGACGGCGGCCTGCGCCAGCGGGTGGGCCTGGCCCGGGCCATGGTCCTCAGCCCCAAGTTCATCGTCTGCGACGAGCCGGTCTCCGCCCTGGACGTGTCCATCCAGGCCCAGATCCTCAACCTGCTCATGGACCTCCAGGAGCAGCAGGGCCTCTCCTACATGTTCATCACCCACGACCTGTGCGTGGTCAAGCACATCAGCGACGAGATCATGGTCATGTACATGGGCCAGACCGTGGAGTACGCCAAGGCGGCCGACATCTTCGCCAACCCCATCCATCCGTACACCAAGGCCCTGCTCCAATCGGTGCCCACCATCGACCTCTCCCGCCGGGGCAGAGAGCGCTTCACCCTCAAGGGCGAGGTCTCCAACCCCATCGACCCCGCCCCGGGATGCCGGTTCGCTCCCCGCTGCCCCTACGCCTGCGACAAATGCAAGGAGGCGTGCGAGCTGAAGGAAGCGGCGCCGGGACATCTGGTGGCCTGCGCCATGTGCCAATGAGGACACAAGCAAACGTGAGGAACAAGAAATGGGGATCATCATGAACTGGAAACAGATCAAGACCGAAGAAGTCAACCCGGCCACAGCCAAGATCGACACCCTCTCCACCCTGGAGATGGTCACCCTGATGAACAACGAGGACAAAAAGGTGGCCCTGGCGGTGGAGAAGGAACTGGGACATATTTCCCAGGCGGTGGACATCATCGCCGCCCAGATGCAAAGGGGAGGGCGGCTGATCTACGCCGGGTGCGGCACCTCCGGGCGCATCGGCATCCTGGACGCCGCCGAGTGCCCTCCCACCTTTTCCACCGACCCCGGCCAGGTGGTGGGTCTCATCGGCGGCGGGGTGGAGGCCATCTTCACCGCCATCGAGGGGGCCGAGGACAGCGAGGAGCTGGGGGAGGAGGACCTGAAGGCTATCTCCTTCGGCGCCGGGGACGTGCTGGTGGGCATCGCGGCCTCGGGCCGGACCCCCTACGTGCTGGGGGCTTTGGCCTACGCCAGAAAGCAGGGCGCGCCCACCATCAGTGTCAGCTGCTGCCCCGGCTCGGCGGTCACCGAGCTGTCCGACGTGTCCATCGCGCCGGCTCCCGGCCCCGAGGTCATCACCGGCTCCACCCGGCTCAAGAGCGGCACCGCCCAGAAGATGGTGCTCAACATGCTCTCCACCTGCTCCATGATCAAGCTGGGAAAGGTCTACGGCAACCTGATGGTGGACGTGAAGGCGTCCAATGAAAAGCTCATCCACCGCTGCGAGCGCATTGTCTGCGACGCCGCCGGTGTGGACGAGGAGGAGGCCAAGCGCCTTCTGGACCAGTGTGGCTACCGCCCCAAGATCGCCATCGTTATGGCCAAGTGCGGCGTGGACGCCCAACAGGCCAAGGAACTGCTGGACGCCAAGGGCGGCCGGATCGTGGACGTGGTGGACGCCCACTGAGGAAACCGAAGGGGGTCCCGGCAGAGCCTTCTGCCAGGGGCCCCTTTGCCATCAAAAGCCGCCCCCGGGGCGGAAAAAGGAGGAAGAGAGACATGGCCCATTTGCACTGCGATTTCACTTCCGAGAGCCTGGGAATGGTCACGGCCATCAACGCGGTCCTTCCCGAGCAGGGTGACCTGGGAGAGGCCCGGGTCATCTATCTGCTCCACGGCCTGCAGGACAACTGCAGCGGCTGGAGCCGCTACACCGCCGTGGAGCGCTATGCCAGAGAGAAAAACGCCGTTCTCATCATGCCCGAGGTCCAGCGCAGCTTTTACGCTGACATGGCCTGGGGCCCCAACTATTTCACCTACGTCCTGGAGGAGCTGCCCCGGGTGTGCCGGCGGATGTTCGACCTGTCCTCCCGGCGGGAGCTGAACTATATCATGGGCCTGTCCATGGGGGGCTACGGGGCCCTGAAGTGCGCCCTGACAGCGCCGGAGCGCTATGCCGGCTGCGCCGCCTTCTCCGCCGTGGCCGACCTGCCCCTCTGGGCGGAGAGTTGTGAGCCTCAGATGAAAAAGGAGCTCCGGGCCATTTTCGGCCCGGAGCGGACTGTGCCCGAGTCCTGCGATCTGTTTGCCCTGGCCCGGAAGGCGGACCCTGAGACCGCCCCCCGCATCCGCACCTACTGCGGGGAGCAGGACGCCCTCCTGGAGCCCAATCAGCGCTTTGCCGACCTGCTCCGGGACCTGGGCTTCCACAGCGAGTTCCGGCACTGGGAGGGGGGCCATGAGTGGCCCTTCTGGGACCGGGCGGTGGAGCAGGCCATCAACGCCCTGCTGGACTGAGCGGGAGAGAGGGGACGGAAATATGGACTTTGCGGCGGGGATCGACGGCGGCGGGACCAGGACCAGGGTCCTGTGCCGGGACAGGGAGGGCCGGGAGGAGCAGCGGGACTTCGGCCCTTTCAACCTCAACAGCATCGGCCCGGAGCGCTTTGGACAGCTCCTGGACGAGCTCACCGCCTACCTCACCGCCCGGGGCCGCTGCCGGGCGGTGTGCATCGGCGCGGCGGGGGTGAGCAACCGGACCATGGTCACGGCGGTGGAGCAGGCCATGGACAAAGCCGGCATCTCCTCGTGGAAGCTGGTGGGGGACCATGTCATCGCCATCCAGGGGGCCCTCAGCGGCCGCCCCGGCCTGGCTTTCATCGCCGGAACGGGCTCCATCTGCTTCGGCCGGGGCCCCGACGGCCGGGAGGAGCGGGCCGGCGGCTGGGGACACCTCATCGGGGACGAGGGCAGCGCCTACGCCCTGGGCCGTGCCGCCCTGTCCGCCGTGGCCCGGGCCTGGGACGGCTGGGGGGAGGAGACCGCCCTCACCGGCCTCCTTCTGGGGGAACTGGGCCTGCACACCCGGCAGGAGCTCATCTCCTACATCTACGGCGGGGACAAGACCCGGGTGGCCTCCCTGGCCCCCCTGGTGGACCGGGCCGCTGCCCAAGGGGACCGGGCGGCTGTCGGGATCCTGGAAGAGAACGCCCGGGAGATGGCCGCCATGGTCCGGGCGGTGGCCCTTCGTCTGGACCTCCCCCAGGCCCCGGTGGCCATGCTGGGCGGCCTGCTGGAGCACGACACCTGCTTGCGCCGTGCCTTCATTTCCGCCATGGGGGTGACCTGCCCCGGCTGCACCTGTATCCTCCCGGAGCAGGACGCCCTCCACGGGGCCCTTTTGATGGCGGAAAAAGAGGCGTGGCAGAGACCTTTTTTTGAGGGGACGAGACCCTAAAAACCGGGGTAGAGACCGGGAAAAGGGGGGGACAAAACAGCAAAATGGAGCAAAAAGGACCGGGGCAGGCCCCCGCTGCCACCCCAGAAACCGCCGTCAAAGAGCCCCGTTCCAACGGAGAAACCCCCTGTTCCGGGGGGCCTTCCGGCGGGGAAAAGGCCTGTGGGGAAAATCCGCAAACCCTTGGGACGCAAGGAAAGACGGGACTCTTCAAGCTGGTGGGCGAGATCTTTGCCCCCCTGATCCCCGGGGCCATCGTCTCGGGATTGTGCGCCGGCTTTGCCTCCCTGTTAGTCCAATTCTGCCCGGAGTACGCAAAAAGCCCGGTTTTGACGGTGATTTACGGCTTTTTGACCCTGATAAATAAGGGATTTCTCCCCTATATGACCGCCTGGGTGGGCTACCGGGCCGCCGAGCGCTTCGGCGCCACCCCTATCCTGGGCGGCATGCTGGGCATGATGACCTCCCTGGGGGAGATCGACGCCATCGCGGGGGCTTTGGGGCTCTACAATGCCGCCGACCCCCTCAATTCGGTGCTCTGCGCCGGCCGGGGCGGCGTCATCGCGGTGATCCTGGGGGCGTGGCTGCTCTCCAGGGTGGAGGGCTTTTTCCGCCGGCGGATGCCCTCCTCCCTGAACATGATCTTCACCCCCATCCTCACCATGGCGGTGTGCACCACCCTCTATGTGACGGCGGTGATGCCCCTGGCGGGGCTGGCCTCGGCGGGGCTCTGCAAGGGCATCGAGTTCTTCTGTATGAACGAGCACCTGGCCGTCCGGGTGGCGGCGGGGGCTGTGAGTGCCGGCCTCTTCCTGCCTTTGGTGGCCATGGGGATGAATTACGGCCTGACGGCCATCTATGCCGTGCAGCTTGCCGCCTCGGGCCGCATCACCCTCTATCCCGCCCTGGCTATGGCGGGGGCGGGGCAGGTGGGGGCCAGCCTGGCCCTGTACACCGTTGCCCGGCACAATGAGCCCCTGCGGGCCGTTATCAAAAGCGCCATCCCCGCCGGGGTCATGGGGGTGGGGCAGCCCCTCATCTACGGCGTGACCCTTCCCCTGGGCAGACCTTTTTTCACCGCGGGGGCGGGGGCGGTGTGCGGCGGGGCTTTCGTCACCGCTTGTCAGGTGGCCTCCACCACCTGGGGACCCTCGGGGGTGCTGGCGGTATTCATCATGACGGCGGGGCCCAACGGCCCCCTTCAGGGGATGCTCTGTTACTGTTGTGGGCTTTTTATCAGCTGCGCAGTGAGTTTTCTCTTGACAAAACTGTTCATCCGGGAGGAAAATATCCCCGAAGGGCTGGGTTCCCGGGGATAGGCCCGGAGCCGGGCGAGAAGGAGAGGAGGCGGGGAGCGATGAAAAACGCCATCCTGGTCCTGCGGGAGAACCGGGACCTGATGAGCGACACCGAGAAGGAGATCGCCGATTATATCCTGGAGAGCCCCAAGCAGGTGGCCGAGATGAACATCCAGGAGCTGGCCAGGCAGACCTTTGCCTCCACCTCCACCATCTATCGGATGTGCTGCAAGATGGGCTTCAAGGGCTACAAGGAGTTCAGCAAGTCCCTGATCTACGAGATCGCCGCCCAGAACCAGTACAAGAAGATCGGGGAGAAGGAGATCCGCAAGGCGGACAGCATTGAGGACATCATCGAGAAGGTGACCTACAAGAATGTAGTCTCTCTGGAGGACACCAAGAACCTCATCGACCCGGTAGTGCTGTCCCAATGTCTGGAGCTCATCACCAATTCCAAGTCGGTGCTCCTGTTCGGCATCGGGGCTTCCTTCTGCGCCGCCAAGGACGCCTATCTGAAGTTCCTGCGCATCAACAAGCCCTGTGTCATCAACGAGGACTGGCACTCCCAACTCCTTCAGGCCCGGAATTCCCGGCCGGACGATGTGGCCATCGTCTTCTCCTACTCCGGCGAGACGGTGGAGATGCTGGACTGCATGAAGGCCATGCGGGAGAACCACACCCCCATCATCGCCATCACCCGGTTCGTGCGCTCTCCAGTGACCAAGCTGGCCACCCACAACCTGTACATCGCCGCCAACGAGTCGCTTTTCCGCTCGGGGGCCATGGCCTCCCGCATCTCCCAGCTCAATATCATTGATATCATCTATACGGCCTACGCCAACAGCCAGTATGATTACAGCATGGAGCAGCTCTCCCGCACCCACATCGAAAAACAGGAGCAGGAGGAGAAGACCGAGCTCAAAAGCAGACCGACCCATTGGAAGAGAAGACCGGTGGGAGGGTAGAAATGGGAGGACGGCTGTTGCCTCCGGCGAGATGTATTACACCCTTGTTCGAAATAAGACGGAAAATCAGGTCAAGAGGATCGGAAGGGGACGCTGCGGTATGGACGCCCGGGCCGATGCTCCTGACCTGAAATTTTATAAAAAAGAAGGGAGTGGGGAGGGGAATGAAACGGTTCCTGACCCTGGCGGGAGCGCTGGCGCTGGCCCTGGCTCTGTGGGTGGGTACGGCCTTTGCTGACAGCGGACCCAAGCCGCAGCTGACCGTTACGGTGGCAGATCCCCCGGAGGGGGAGTACTATCTGGACCTGCTGATCCCCGAGGGGGAGCGGGGAGGGTATGACAACCTGGGGGAGGGGTCCTACGATTCCCTTGCCCTCCAAGGGCTCCATACCTGGGAGGGAGAGGGCTGGTATCCCGCCCTGGCCGGAGGCACCAGGGCCCCCCTCCACGGCAAGCTGACCCCCGGCGGAGATGGGAAGCACAGGTTTTCCTACTTCGGCCTGCCCCAGACCTTCCGGATCGCCGTTTCTGCCAATGACGGCGGCGACGGGGTTTGGCTCAGCGTCTCCCATGAGCCCTTCACCCGTGCCGCTTTCTACACCAATCTTACCTATGACACCGCCACGGGAATCATCACCCGTGCCACATCGCTGCCCATGGTCTACGCGGTGCAGTTTCTGTCCACCCTCCTGCCCACTCTGCTCATAGAGGGGGCCGTCCTGCTGCTGTTTGGCTTCCGGTGGAAGGAGAACTGGAAGGTCTTCCTGCTGGTGAACCTGACCACCCAGGTGGGCCTCCACCTGGCGGTGGCTTCCAGATTTGCCTTGATGAGTTCCCGGTTTGGCTATTACCTGATGACAGCCCTTCCGGCAGAGGCGGTGATCCTTGGGGTGGAGGCCGTGGCGTATGCCCGGCTGCTCCGGGGGCACACCCGCCGGAGGCGGGTGGGATATGCCGCTGCCGCCAATACCGCCAGCTTTCTGCTGGGATTTTTGCCCATTCACTTCGTGATAGAGTGGATCGCGGGGATGTAGAAGACCAAAACCGGCCTCTGGAGTACTCCAGAGGCCGGTTTTGATATGGGTAGAAGCCCTGCATTTTCAGAATAATCCCGTGATTTTTCCATTCTCGTCCACGTCGATGTTCTCGGCGGCGGGGACTTTGGGCAGGCCGGGCATGGTCATGATATCCCCGGTGAGGGCCACAATGAAGCCCGCCCCGGCGCAGACCTTCAGGTTCCGCACTGTGACCCGGAAGCCTTGGGGCGCACCCAGAAGAGTGGGGTCATCGGAGAGGGAGTACTGGGTCTTGGCCATGCAGACAGGCAGGTCGCCGAAGCCCAGGTCCAGGAGCTTTTGGGCCTGCTTCTGGGCGGCGGGGGTGAGGACCACCCCGTCGCCGCCGTAGACCCTCCCCACGATGGCGTTGAGCTTGTAGATGAGGGAGGTGCCATCCTCGTAGGCGTAGGTGAACGGGTCCAGGCGGGGCTCGGCGCACAGGCGGAGGACCTCCTTCGCCAGGGTCTCGCCCCCGGCGCCGCCCTTGGCCCACACCTCGGAGAGAGCCACGTTCACCCCCAGCTCCCGGCACCTGGCAGAGAGCAGGTCCAGCTCGGCGGGGGTGTCGGTGGGGAAGGCGTTCACCGCCACCACGCAGGGGAGGTGGTAGGTGTTTTTGATGGTGTCCACGTGGCGCAGGAGGTTGGGAAGGCCTTTTTCCAGGGCGGTCAGGTCCTCCTTGCCCAGGTCGGCCTTGGGGCAGCCGCCGTGGTGCTTCAGGGCCCGGACGGTGGCCACGATGACCACTGCGTCGGGCTCCAGGCTGGCGGCCCGGCACTTGATGTCCAGGAATTTCTCCGCCCCCAGGTCGGCGCCGAAGCCGGCCTCGGTGACCACGTAGTCGGCCAGGCGGAGGGCGGCGTCGGTGGCGATGACGCTGTTGCAGCCGTGGGCGATGTTGGCGAAGGGCCCGCCGTGGATGAGGGCGGGGGTGCCCTCCAGGGTCTGGACCAGGTTGGGCTTCAGGGCGTCCTTCAAAAGGGCGGTCATGGCCCCCTCGGCCTTCAGGTCGTGGGCGGTGACGGGCTCTCCCTTGCGGTCGTAGGCCACCACCATCCGGCCCAGGCGCGCTTTCAGGTCCATCAGGTCGGTGGCGAGGCAGAACACCGCCATGACCTCGCTGGCCACGGTGATGTCAAAGCCGTCCTCCCGGGGCACCCCGTTGACCCGGCCCCCCAGGCCGTCGATGACGCTGCGGAGCTGCCGGTCGTTCATGTCCACGCAGCGCTTCCAGACGATGTTCTTCGTGTCGATATCCAGGGCGTTGCCCTGCTGGATGTGGTTGTCCAGCATGGCGGCCAGGAGGTTGTTGGCCGCGCCGATGGCGTGGAAGTCCCCGGTGAAGTGGAGGTTGATGTCCTCCATGGGGATGACCTGGGCGTACCCGCCTCCGGCGGCGCCTCCCTTCACCCCGAACACCGGGCCCAGGGAGGGCTCCCGGAGGGCCAGGCAGGTCTGCTTGCCCAGGCGGGAGAGGGCGTCGGCCAGGCCCACGGAGGTGGTGGTCTTGCCCTCCCCGGCGGGGGTGGGGTTGATGGCGGTGACCAGGATGAGCTTCCCCTTCCGGGGCTTGTCCTTGTAGGCGGCGGGCTCCACCTTGGCCTTGTTCCGGCCGTAGGGGATGAGGGCGGCCTCCTCCAGGCCCAGCCGGGCGGCGATCTCCGCCATGGGCAGGCCCTGGACGGCCTGGGCGATCTCGATATCTGTCTTCATGGGTGTCCCTCCTCAGATCCTTCGGATGCCCTCCCAGGCGGCCATGACGGCGCAGGAGGGGAGCTTGGAGCCGGCCCGCATGGCCAGGCTCAGGGGCCCGCAGGTGGCCACCGCCAGCCCCAGCCGGTTGGCGGTGAGAGCCCAGGCGGCGATGGTCTGGGGGCTCTGGGCCAGCCTGGTGCAGCGGCCCACGGCGGCGCCGTTTTCACTGTCCCGGGCCACCTGCTCGAACTCGGTCTTCACCCAGCAAGGGCACACGGCGGTGACCTTCACTCCCCTGGGGGCCAGCTCCCAGCGCAGAGCCCGGGTGTAGCGGAGCAAAAAGGCCTTGGTGGCGGCGTAGACATTCATGTGGGGCAAGGGCTGGAACCCGGCACAGGAGGCCACCTCCAGCACCTGGCTGCCCGGCTCCAGATAGGGGATGCACACCCGGGTGACCCCGGCGGCAGCGCGGCAGTTGAGGTCGATCATGTCGTCGGTCTCGGCCAGGGTCAGGTCGGCGGCGGCGCCGAATTTGCCGAAGCCGGCGGCGCAGACCAGGGCCTTGATCCGGGGCTGCTCCACCTCCAGCAGATCCTGGAGGGCCCGGACGCTCTCCCTTTGGGTCAGGTCCAGGGGGACCACCCGGCCCTTGGCCCGGAGCTCCTCTGAGAGCTCCCGCAGCCGGCCCTCCCGGCGGGCGATGAGCCAGATCTCGTCCAGGACCAGGGCCTTGTCCAGCCTCCGGACAAAGGCCCGGCCGATGCCCGAGGAGGCTCCGGTGACAATGGCGATGCGCATGACGACACACTCCTTTCGGGAAAAGTATAGCCAGAATTACCCCTATTCTACCACGGCCCGGGGCGGGCCGCAAGGCAAAAAACGGCGCTCTTGCCAAGGATGGGCATTTGGGGTAGAATAGGGAGAGATTTTCGGGGGGAGGTGCCGGCGATGAAGAGGGCAATGGTGTGGGGACTGCTGCTGTGCCTGGCTCTGGCCGGCTGCGCCCCCCAAAGCGCCCAGCGGACCATCTTCGCCATGGACACGGTGATGGAGCTCACCGTCTACGGCAAGGACGCCGAGGAGAACGTGAAGGCGGCGGCGGAGCGCATCAACGAGCTGGAAAAGCTCCTGTCGGTGACCCGGGAGGACAGCGAGGTCTGGGCCCTGGACCACGCCGGGGGGGAGACCGTCCGCATCAGTCCGGAGACCAACGCCCTCCTTCGGGCGGCAAGGGCCGTAGGAGAGGCCACCGGCGGGGCCCTGGACGTGACCCTCTATCCCGTGGTGAGGGCCTGGGGGTTCACCACCGGGGAGTATCAGATCCCCGACGGGGGGACCCTGGAAGAACTGCTGAAAAAGGTGGACTACCGGGCCATCCGGGTGGAGCCCGATGAGACCGGGCCCGCCAACGCGACTTTGCCGGCGGGGGCGGAGGTGGACTTCGGCGCTCTGGCCAAGGGCTACGCCGGGGAGCTGTGCGCCGGGATGCTCCGGGGCTCCGGGGTGGAGTCCGCCCTGCTGAGCCTGGGGGGGAACATCCAGACTGTGGGAAACAAGCCCGACGGCTCACCCTGGGTGGTGGCCGTCCAGGACCCGGCGGGGGAGGGCGGCGAGAGCCTGGGCACCGTGGAGCTCACCGACCAGGCCGCCGTCACCTCGGGGGGCTACCAGCGGTTTTTTGAGGAAAATGGGGTGCGCTACTGGCACATTTTGGACCCCGAGACGGGCCTTCCCGCCCGCAGCGGCCTTGTTTCGGTGACGGTGGTGGGGGAGAGCGGCACCCTGTGCGATGGGCTCTCCACCGCCTGCTTCGTGCTGGGGAAGGACGCCTCCCTGGACCTGTGGCGGCGCTGTGGGGAGACCGGCCTGTGGCCCACCCATGAGACCACGGGCATGGCGGACGAGGGGGGGTTCGACCTCATCCTGGTGGGGGAGGACGGCGTGGTCACCGTCACCGCCGGGCTCAGGGACCGCTTCCGCCTGGACGAAAATACGGGTCACACCCTTCAGATCGTGGAGGAATGAGATGAAAAAGGGGCTTTCCAACAAAACCTGGCTGTGCATCCTGGGGGGCGTGATGGCCCTGTGCGCCGCGGCGGCCGCCCTGGTCTTCCTGCGTATGCCCAAGGGCGCCGTGGCAGTGGTGACCCTGGACGGGGAGGAGGTCCACCGGGTGGACCTTTCCGCCGTCACCGAGGACTACGAGCTCTCCTTTACCGGGAAGAGCGGGATCACCGACGTGGTGGAGGTCGCCCCCGGGAAGATCCGGGTGCGGCAGGCCGACTGCCCCGACCAGGTCTGCGTCAAACAGGGGTGGATCGGCACCGGGGTGGCCCCCATCGTGTGCCTGCCCAACAGGCTGGTCATTGAGATCGCCGACGGGGCTGGGAAAGTGGACGGGGTGACGGGATGAGTACAAAACGGCTGACCAGGTGCGCCCTCCTCACCGCCGTAGCCCTCACCATCTTCGTGGCCGAGGCCCAGATCCCCCTGCCCCTTCCTGTGCCGTGGATGAAGCTGGGCCTTGCCAATATCGTGACGGTCTACGCCATGTTCGCCCTGGGGCCGGGTGACACCCTGATGATCCTCCTCGCCCGGGTGATCCTGGGGAGCCTCTTCACCGGGGGCATGACCCTGGCCTATTCTCTTTCTGGCGGCCTTTGCTGCTATTTGGTGATGCTCCCGCTGCAGAAAATTCTCACCGAAAAGCAGCTCTGGGTCTGCGGCGCCATTGGGGCGGCAGCCCACAACCTGGGCCAGATGGGGGCGGCCGTCCTCATCGCCCGGACCCCTCAGCTGGTCCTCTACCTGCCTTGGCTCCTGCTGGCGGGCATCCCCGCCGGGGCCTTTACCGGGCTGTGCGCCCAGCTCCTGCTGGGGCGGATGAAAAACACCAAATGAATTCTGGATCATATTGACGTTCGGGGTCCGAAGGAGTATGATAAACTTGGAAAGGAGGCTGCGCCTGTGAAAAAGCTCATCGCGCCCATCATCGTCACCGTGCTCATCTGCCTGTGGCTGCTGTTCTATCTGGCGGCGGTGGCCTTTGTGCCCGGGATGCCCTGGGGCTTCCGGCTCATCGTGGGGCTGATCTCCCTGGGCCTGGGCGGCGTGGCCGTCTGGAACCTGTGTGAGCGTATCAAAGAAGTGAGGAGCGGTGAAGAAGATGATCTTGACAACTACTGAGCACATCCCCGGCAAGGAGTATGAGGTCCTGGGCCTGGTCCGGGGCAGCACCATCCAGTCCAAGAACCTGGGCAAGGACATCACCCAGAGCTTCAAGACCCTGGTGGGCGGCGAGCTGAAGGCCTACAACGAGATGATGAACGAGGCCCGGGCCCTGGCCACCAAGCGGATGGTGGAGGACGCCGAGAGTCTGGGGGCCGACGCGGTGGTCTCCATGCGCTACGCCTCGGCCTCGGTGATGCAGGGCGCCGCCGAGGTCATGGCCTACGGCACGGCGGTGAAGTTCCTGTAAAGAGATCCCGGCAAAAAGGGAACGAGAAGTCCGGCAGCGGAGGCATCCCGCTGCCGGACTTTTTTGCGCCGGGGGACCGACGCCGCCGGGGGCGGGCCGGCGGGCCGATTGACACCGATAATGGAAAGGGATATAATGACAGGACCAAAAGCAGAAGGATCACAGCCCGCAGCGGGGGAAAGGAGCAGAAAATGGAACGTCTCTCCGGCGGCGCAAGGCACGATACGGATACCGACGTCATGCGGCTCCTGGCCGCGTTTTTCGTCATGGTGATCCACGTTCCCCACCCCGATTCGGCCTTCAGCGTGCTCTACCACTCCCTGGCGCGGTTCAGTATCCCCGTCTTCTGCATGATCAGCGGGTATTACCTGGCGGACCGGGAGACCGGGGTGGAGAAGCTCCTGGGGAGATGCCTGGGGCTCTTCCTGCGCATGGTGGCCTGGTCGGGCATCTACTATGCCTACGAGCTGGCGGTGGGCGCCCGGAGCTTTGAGGGGCTTTGGGCGCTGGGGACCTATCTGCTGACCATGCCGGTCCACCTGTGGTACCTCTATGCCGCCATCGCCCTGTACCTGTTTACGCCCCTGCTCTCCGCCTTCGCCCGGACAGCCACCCGGCAGGCCTACCGGTATATCCTGGTCCTCACCTTCTTTTTCGGCTCCTTTGTGACCCTGGCCCTGCGCACCCCGTATTTCCCGGTGCTGGCGGCCATGGTGGAGAAGATGAAGATGGACCCCACCCTGGCCTTCGTGTTCTGCTACCTGTGGGCGGGGTACTATAAGCGCTTCGGCCTGTCCCAACGCGCCCGGCGGGTGCTTTACGCCTGCGCCCTGGTGGGGGCGGCGGCGCCGGTGGTGACCCTGTTTTGCCTGGGGGAGAGGAGCGCGGAGATCAACGTCCTGCTGTACAGCTTTTTCTCCCCCAACGCCCTGGCCCTGGGCATGGCGGTCTTCGCCGGGATCAAGGAGCTGTGGAGGTCCCATCCCACCCTGGGCGAGCGGGCGGGAGCTCCGCTGCAAAAGGCCGCCTCCTGCACTCTGGGAGTGTACCTGCTCCACCCGCTGGTGCTGGAGCTCATCGCGCCGTTCCTGCGGGGGCCCCTGGGGCGCCTGTGGCCCTGGCTGTCCATCCCGGCCTGGGTGACGGTGCTGTATATCCTGACGCTCTTGGCGGTCCTTGTACTGGAGAAGATCCCCGGGTTCAGGAAACTGGTCACGCTGTAAAGAGAAGGCGGGCGTGGGCCCTGCAGGGCGCGCCGGGCCCATGGTTTGCCCCGGGGCCCACGCGGATATCGCCGTAAAATTTACGGCCCCGGTCATGGACTATGGTAGAATGAAGTCACTTCAACAAGAAAGGACGGACCCAAATATGAAACAGATCGACATCCTCCGCCACGCCAAGGACTATCTGGAGAAACTGGACGCCTACACCGACCCCATCAGCGGCACCCGTCTGCCCTCCTCCTCCGCCGCCCGGGACGAATACGTGCATAAGTCTTTTTATTTCTCTTTGAAGCATATGAACCATATCATTTCCTACGACGATACGGAGGACCGGCCGCCCTTCACCGTCACCCCTGAGCTGCTTGCCTGCCTCAAGCCTGACGACGGGGCCCGCCGGAGCAAGCAGGTGGTGGATATCATCAACCGGGCGGTGGACCTGAGCCGGCAGCGGGGCCTGAGCCTGACGACTCTGCAGACGTGGCTGACAAAGCAGGAGTATCTGCGCAAGGACGAGGAGAGCGGCCACTATCTCCCCACCGACCGGGGACAGACCCTGGGCATTCGGGTCACCAACGGCAGATTCAGCCCCTACGCGGTCTTTGACCCCGCCGCCCAGCAGTTCATCTTTGACCATCTGGAAGAAATTGCGCAGTCGGTCCCCCCCGCCGGCAAGGCACAGAGGAAACGCGACCTTGTGGACCGCCCGGAGGCTCTGGAGAAGAGTTTCCGCGACATGGAGCTGCTCTCCCAGGGCCTCCACCCCGTCACCCAGGCGCCCCTGGAGCCCCAGGACCCCCTGGGCCAGGAGCGGCTGCGCAAGTGCTTCGCCTTTGTGGCTCTGGCCTTTCAGCGCTCCCTGGCGGCGGGGTATTTCACCGCCAAGGCGCCCTTCACCCTGCCCCGGGAGCTCTGGGACCGGATCCCCGGGGAGGAGAACCTGCCCATGGCCCTTCTGCTCAAACGGATCAACGCCCTTCTGCCCGACCCCACCGCCGTGGAGCCCCTGTCCCGGGAGGCGGTCCGAGACCTGCTGGTCCGACAGGGCCTGCTGATGGCAGAACTCACCGCCGAAGGCCGGAAAAACTACGTTCCCACGCCTCAGGGGACCGCCCTGGGCATCCTCACGGAGGACCGGGTCGATAAGGACGGGGCCCTGTACAAGAGCGTCGCCTATTCCCCAGACGCCCAGCGGTATCTGGCTGAGCACATGGGGGAGCTCATCGCCCCGGCCCAGTGAGCATCCGCCCATTTTCCCCATCAAAAGGCCCCATCCCCCGGACATTTGTCCAAGGGATGGGGCCTGTTTTTACGTATCAGCGACCGGAGCTTCCGTGTTTTCTTCTTCCTGCTCCATGCCCTCCAGCAGGAGCTTTTTGATCTCTGCCTGGGCTTCGGCGGGGTAGACGGGGTAGAATTTGCCCTCCTTGTCCTTCCGCCTGTTATCCTTGCCCTTCAATCTTCCGACGCCCAGTTCTTCCCCGGCGTCGGTGGGCAGCCAGCCCTCATCGGTCTTCTGTAAGAGCCCCAGTTCCTGAAGCCGGAGCTGTGCGCGGCTGGTTCGGCTGCCCCCCTCCGGCAGGTGGGCGTCCAGCCAACTGCGTTCCTCGTCAGACCATGTTCTCAGGACGGCGGAAAGGGACGGCAGATATTTCTTGATCAGGTCCTGGACGGTGAAGACCTTGCCCGCCATGTCCTCCGGGGCCGCTTCCCGCAAGGCGTCGGTCTCCAGGAAGGTGGAGCCGTCGTCACTCAGGCGCAGCAGGGCGAAGGAGCCGGGCTGCGGCCGGTCCCACTGGCGGAGCACCTTTTTCTCCCCGCCTTTCACGATGTTCTTGCGGTTGCCGTAGTAGACAACACCGCCCGCAGCCTCCACGATCCGGTCCTTCAGCCGGTCGTGCAGCCAGTCCTTCCGCCATTTCTGGTAGGGTTTGTCGGGATCGGAGGCCTTGCCCTCCTCTTCTTTGTAATAGGGATAGCGGTGGTATGCCCCATCCACCTCGATGGCCAGGAAGGGCCTGCCGCTGCTGTCCCGGAGGACGCAGTCAAAGCTGGCGGCATGGAGGAACCGGAATACCTGATGATAGGCGGGGTGGGCCTGGAAGTTCTCTCCCAGAAGCGCTTTCAGGATATCCACATCGGTCGCCCCCGCCTCCAGGAGGGTGGAACTGACGGGGACTTCCCGGTCCCGGCTGTCCCGCCGCTTCCAGGTGAGGCCCAGGGCGGGCGCCAGCTCCGCCAGGAGCGCTTCCACGATCCTTTGGCCGGAGGAGGGTTCCCCCTTTTTCGTCTTGCGAGGTTCCTTGCCGTCGAAGATGGAGGTCATGGCGGAGCTCTGGATGCCGAAGCCCCTGGCCGTATCGGCGGCAGTGGCATTTTTCTCCACATAGTGGACCAGGTCCCGCATGAGCAGCTTTTCCCTGCGCTCCTTGTCCTTCTCGTCTCCGGCGGGGTCGCCCTCAATTTCACGCATGAACTTGTCCGAGGCGATGATCCGCAGTTCCTTCTTGGCCCTGGAGACCGCCACATTCACCATCCGCTTGCCCTGAGAGAAGGGCCACTCCCAGAGCCCGTCCTCCACCGGCAGCAGGTAGACCACGTCGAACTCCTGGCCCTGGGACTCGTGGACGGTGAAGGAGCCCACCTTCCCGCTCTCCTCCGGGCCGGCCATGTTGTCGATGGACAGGTAGAACAGGGTGGGGTCTGCCTTCTCGGGGTCCCGCTTTGCCTTGACCACCTTTTTGCCCAGGCCCAGGATGGCCGTCTCCAGGGCCCGCTTCTGTCCCCGGAAGGGGGTGAGGATGCACGCGCTGAAGCGCTCGTTTTTCCTTTGCTTCTCCTCCAGCTGTTCCAGCAGCCGGGGCCATTCCTCCTCCAGGAAGATCTCCACCTGCCGGAGGTTGCGCTTGGAGGGCCGGCCGGGCAGCTTCGCCGCCGGGAGGGGCTCGCCCTCCCGGGCCACCACCTGCTCCAGCGCCGTCAAGGGGTCCTCCTGCTCCGGCTCTCTCCCGGCACGCCCTCTCTTGGCGGGCTTTTCGGCGGCAAAGCGATAACAGCGCTGGCAGTAGTCCCCCTGGAATTGCAGGACCCGGATGGGGACCTCCACCGTGCGGTCATAGTTCTTGGTGCAGATCTCCAGGGGCGTTTTCGCGGGCTCGTAGACGGCCTCGTTGCAGAACCCGATGATGCCCGGGTGGCAGCGGTAATGCTGGTCCAGGAACACCTTGGGCCTTGTGTCAGCACCCTCGTTCGGGTCCGGGTCCGGGTACAGCCCGCCCCGGCGCTTGCCCTCCTTTTCCACGCCCAGGAAGACGCTCTGGCACAGGTCCAGGAAGCTCACCTCCGGCTGGGGGAGGTAATTGGCCCAGCCTCCCCCGTCCGTCTCCTGCGGGTCAGGCTCAGGCTCCAAAATAAGCTCCATAATGGAATCGTAGTCCATTTCATCCACATCATAACCCTGCGCCCGCGCTATCTCAACGGGATCGAAGTAATACTCGTCGGGATCGTATTCGTCGGCTTCCCCCTCGCTCGGGTTGCCGTCAAGGTCCTCCTGCGGCGACGGGTCTCCGTCCTCATCCAGCAGGCTCAGCAGCTGCTCGTCCACCACCGGGGCCAGCTGCTGCTCGTCCCCCACCAGCACCAGGTGCTTGGCGTGGCACATGGCGATCAGTCCCACGATGAGCCCCATCTGGGAGGTCTCGTCCACGATGACGTAGTCATACTGGTAAAAAAGCCCGTCTTTGAAGCAGTTGGGCAGGGAGTGGACCGTGGAGGTGAAGGCGGCGAAGCCCGCTTCAAAGAGTTCGTCAACCGTCACGCCGGTCTCCCGGACAATGGATTGGATGGTGCCCTCCGGGTGGGTGGCGGCCCAGCCCTCCTTGAGCAGGGTGCGCAGCCTGGACGCCTTCGCGTTGGACCGGGCCGCGCCCAGTTCCTCCAGCTTGGAGAGCCAGTTCCGGGCCCACAGGTCGTCGGGGTCGGCGTCCAGACGGGCCCGGATGGCTCTGTACAGCTCACCCCGCTGCTTGCGAAGCCAGTCGGTGGATATATCCCCGCCGGAGGCGATCGCCTGGGCGGGCCCCTCCGGGCCCTCCTGGACGTAGTAGAACGCCTGCGTCTGGTGATGGGGGGCAAGCGCCCTGTTGTCCTCGCTTCCGTAAAAGATTTTCCGGTTGTCCTGGTTGCCCAGCCGGGCCACCCGCAGCTTGGGCGCCGAGCCCTTGTCCTTCTCTCCGAGCTCCCGCAGCTTGTCGTGGATGTTCTCCAGGGCCGCGCCGTTGCAGGAGACGATGGCCACCGTCTTCTTCTCCGGCCGCTTGGCGATCTGATAGACCAGGTTGAGGATGGTGGCGGTCTTCCCGGTGCCCGGAGGACCCTGGATGAAGGAGATGGGGGCATTGATGGCGGTCTCGATGGCCTTCCACTGCTGCTCGTTGGGAGCCTGGCCGATGTAGTCGGCACGCTGCTTGGGGCCCAGGCTGACCTTCTCCTCCTCACAGGCGGACCGGATACGCTCCCAGCACGCCGTATCGCCCAAAAAAGCCTGGGCCAGCTGATCCCCGGGCCGTCCGCCCATCCGGCCCGCAAAGCCGCTGCGGGCAAACAGCCACCACAGGGAGTAGGCTTCCTGCACGCTGCCTCCTTGCTGCCCTTTGAGCTTTTTCCGGTCCAGGGCCTCCCTGAGCTGCTTGGGCATCCCCGTGAGCATCAGGTGGCGCCGGTACTCCCGCCACAGCTCCTCCGGGTCCGCGCCCCAAAAGGGCGCATTCATTTGTTTCATGGCTTTTTCTCCCTTTTCCTTGACGCTGTATCCCGGTCGAGGGCTACCTTGCCCTCCTGGGGCAGGTCATCCTGGGATTCGGGTTCCACACTGTCTTCGTCAGGTTCAAAATACAGTTCCAACTCTTTGGGGCAGCCCTTGGGGATCGGACCGTTGTGCTGCTGGTAGGTACCCATGACGGTATCCGTATTCTGGAGCAGTTCGTTGTAGTACCATTTCTGGGCCTCATCCAGGCTGGGAAAGCCCAGGGACCGTTCCAGATCCTCCGCCGAGGAACGGAACTCCAGGGTCAGGTCCCCCAATTCCGTGGAAAGGTCGTCCAGGCAAATGCAGGCGTAGTAGCAGGCATCCCTTCCCTTCTGCAGATGCTCGGGATAGAGGTCGATGCCCACGATGAACAGCCCTGCCCCCGATCGGGGGTCGATGCGGATGGGGATGAGGGCCCCCTGTCGGTGCTCCCGCCGCAGCAGCTTGAGCAAAGCCTCCCACTGCTCCAGCTCCCGCCGGGTCAGCCGGGCGGAGCCCCGGCCCCCTCCGCTGGGGGAGAGGACCAGGTCCTTGTCCGCGCAGTAGGCGTCCAGCATGGCCATGTCCCGGTCCTTTTTCCGATGGTCTGCGTCGTAGAGGAAGGTCTGGGCGTCCCGGCGGAGGATGGTCCCCAGCAGGGCCTGGTGAAGCTCCTGCACCTCCTCGGCCGACATGGACGCCTTCGGCTCCCCCTTCTCCAGGGCCCCCCGCAGGGCATCATACTTGTCCCTGTCCCGCCGCAGGCCCCGGAAGAAGTCCTCCCCGCCCAGGGCGCGGCCGTAGTCCAGCAGGGGGTCCTCGTCCATGCTTAGGGCCAGCCTGCTGTTTTTCAGAAGCACCTCCAGGGCCAGGAGCAGATATTCCCGCTGTGTGGTTTTTCCGCGCTCCAGCAGGGCATAGCAGCGCTCCAACCGGGCATAGTCGTCCTCCCTGGGGTGGGCCTTTCGTTCCTGGGCCAGATAGCGGCAGAGGAAGGAGCCGGCCCAGCCGTTTTCAAACTCCCCCCGGAGTTCTCCGTAAAACTGTTCCCGCACGCCCATGGCTCAGCCCTCGCCGTCCAGCAGCTTCCGGAGCTGCTTCACCGCCCGGTCCAGCAGAGCGTAGGCGGAGAAATAGGTGTCGTCGGCCAGGAAGCTGGAACGGCCCTCCCGGTAGAGATACACCTCCAGCATCTCCTCCATCCATTCGTCCAGCCAGTACCGGACGGACAGGTCAAAATAGTCCTTCTTCCAGCTCTCGTACTCCCGGCAGAAGACCTCCTTGTCCGGGAAGATTTCCAGCCACTGTATCCGCCTTTGCTCCTCCTGCTTTTCCTCCTCGATCTCCCACTCCTCCTTGGCTTCGGAGAACTCCTCCGCCAACGCCGGGTCCCGCCGCATCTCCTCATCCAGCTCCTCCTGGAACTGCTCTTCCTCCAAGGCGCCGGAGGCCTCTTTGGGATAGAACTTCTCCACCAAGTCGATGTCCTCCTGGGTGGCCGCGTCCCTGGCACTGACGCCGGTGACCTTCTCCCGGACACAGTCCATCCACCGCCAGGTATCGCTGGCAAAGTTTTTCCGGAAGACGGTGTCCAGACAAAAGACCTCCCGCTCCTGATAGAACATCACGTCCCTGGCCATATCCAGCAGGTCCCCGAAGGTCCCCTCGCAGCCCAGGTCCGCAGGCGGGTCCTCTGCCAGCCGCAGCAGGCAGTAGAGGAAGCTGCAAAAGAACCGCCGCTCGTTCTCCTCCAGGGCGGGCGGGAGGTCGGACAGGGGCTTGTCCTTCTTGGCCATGGGATAGCGCCGAAAGCGCCGGTACAGGTCCAGCGCCTCGATCAGCTCCTCCGCCAGGGCCCGGGTCTTCTCCTCGGAGTAGTTCCCCTTCTCGTCCCGCAGCAGGGGCAGCAGGCTCTTCTCCCGGCCGGAGAGCAGCCGCTCCACCTGCCCGGCCTTCCACTCCAGCTGCTTCTTGCGATATTCCAAGGTTTCCAATGTCAGCTTGGTGATCGTATCCTTCATGGGCTCCACCCGCCTTTCTTCGTTTCGCTTCAAAATCATACCACATTTCCCATCTCCTGACAACCGGCGGGGCCCGTCATCCCGCCAGTTCCTTCCATACCGGGGGCTCCTCGTCCCCGGCCTCCCGGGCCGCATCGGGAAGAGACCGGCAGTCCTGGCAGGCGGTCAGGCCGGACTGGGTCACCACCTGGGGCTTTTGGCCCCGGGTGAAGAGATAGGCGCTGCCCAGCGGCAGGTTCAGGATGGTGTCGGCGGTCCTGTTGGCCCGCGCCGAGAGGAACCTGGCGGTCTCCACGTCCTGGCCTCCCAGGTAGAGCCAGTTGTCGCAGTTGTTGACGATGGTCCTGGCCCTGGCGTGGCCGTACAGGCTCTCCAGCTGGGTCAGGCTCTGGATGATGACGCTGACAGAGATCTCCCGGGAGCGGATCACCGAGATGAGGTTGTCGAAGCCGGGGATCACCGTGTTGGTGGCGAAGTCGTCCAGGATGAACCGCACCGGCACTGGCAGCCGGTGGTCCGGGTAGTCCCTGTCGGCGCTGCGGCACAGGGCCTGAAGGGCCTGGGTGTAGAAGAGGTTCACCAGGGCGTCCAGGGAGCGGTCGGTGTCGCTGACGGTGAGGAACACCGCCGTCTTCTCCCTCCCCAGGTCCTCAAAGCGCACTCGCTGGCGCTTGCGGAACATGGCCAGGGGGCCGTCGAAGGTGAGGGGGTCCAGCACCCGGGCCACGAAGGCCTTGACGCTGGCGTGGGTCTTCTCCGACTCGGCGTTGCCCTGGAACAGCTTGTATTTCTGATAGGCAAAGCTGTCGGGGTCCTCCTCCCCCAGCGCCCGGAGCAGCAGGTCGAACCGGCTGGGCTCCTTGCCGGTCCGGTTCATCTCGGCAAAGAGCTTCATCACGTATTCCAGGGTGTGCTCCTCATCGGGAAGGCACTCCAGCACGTAGCCCACCATGCAGGCCAGATACATCCGGGCGGAGTATTCCCAGAAGGGGTCTTTCTCCGTCAGGATGGGGCACAGGGCGGCGGCCACTGTCATGATGTCCTGCTCCGAGTACCGGCCGGTCCCGGTGTTGTAACGGATATGGTCCAGGGGGTTGTAGCCGTAGGAGCCCAGCATATCGGTGAAGTCGATGTTGATGACCTTGTAGCCCCGCCGGGCCATGTCGGGGCCCACCTCGGCGATGAGGCTGCCCTTGGTGTCGGCCACGACGACGCTCTCCTGGCACCGGAGGAGGTTGGGCTTGACGTAGCCCCGGGTCTTGCCCGACCCGCTGGGGCCGATGATCAGGTCATTGTTGTTCAGGCCGGTGCGCCAGGTGTTGTTGCTCATGTACCGGCCCTGGGCCAGGATGCGTTCGGTGTCGTTTCTCATGGCGATCCCTCCTTATATTTTGTCGATGACCCGGTCGGCCAGGCCGAAGTCTACGGCCTCCTGGGCGTCGAACCAGGCGTCCTTGGCGGTCTTGCGGTAGATCTCCTTCAGGCTCCTGCCGGTGTGCCTGGCCAGGATGCCGCAGAGGGTCTCCCTGGTCTTGAGCAGGTCCTTGCTGATATCCTGGATGGCCAGAGCGCTGCCCCCCAGGCCGCCGGAGATCAGCGGGTCGTGGATCATCACCCGCCCGTGGGGGAGGATGTCCCGCTCCTTCCCGGCGGCGAAGAGCACCGCCCCCATGCTGGCGGCGTGGCCCATGCACACGGTGCGGATGGGGCAGGACACGGCCTGCATCACGTCGTACAGAGCCAGGCCACTGGTGACCTCCCCGCCGGGGGAGTTGATGTACATGGTGATCCCGGCGTTGGGGTCCTGCTGCTGGAGATAGCGCAGCTGGCGGCACAGGGAGTACACCGACTGGGCATTGATCTCCCCCACGCACTCCACCTCCCGGCGCCGGAGCATCTCGTCCCGGATGTCGTAGGTGAAGTCACCGGCGCTGGTCTCCCTGATGATCCTGGGGGTCATGTCAAACTCGGTCATTCTTATCATCCTCCTCCTGAAACGTGTGATAGATGGTGGCAAGGGGTTCGATGAACACCTGCTCCAGCAGCTGCTCCCCATCCTCCCGCCACTCTTCTGATGTGGCGTCCCGCAGGGCGAGGGACAAAACGGACAGATACGCCTGGCCCTCCCCGATCTGATAGGTCTCCTTGAGCTGCTCCAGCCGCCGGACGGGGTACGGCGTGTGGGTGATGAGCCCCACGGCCCGGAAGAACTTTCCCATGGCGGCATGCCGCAGGGGGTTGCTCTCCGGCCCCGGGGGAAGTGAGGAAAGCCGCGCTTGTAAGGAACGGGTCATTTTATCCTCTCCTTTCTATTCTGTAAGGGGACCTGCCAGAAGGCACATCAGGCCGGCCCCTTCCTTTCGGACCTGGCTGTCCCGGCTCCGCAGCCGCTTCAGGATCAGGGCCGCCGCCTGGCAGCAGGGGGCGCCGGGACCGAGGTGCAGCGTCTCCCGCAGCGTATCCAGGTCCTCGGGGTGGCGGCGCAGGTAGGTTCCCAGGTCGGTGTTGGCAAGGCGCTCCACCGTTTTCACGGTGCACCGGCCGCTGTCCAGGTCCTGCAGCCGCCGCTCCAGGGAGGGCGGGCCCTCCTGTCTGTCGGCCCACGCCGGCTCCAGCTGCCGGCGGGCCGCCTCGCCCCAGAAGGGGCCTGCCCGGACCTCTCCGTCGTGGAGCTCCCAGCCCCAGCACAGGCCCCGGGCCCGGGCCTCCGGGCTCACATCCCAGCGCAGCTGCCCGGTCTGCCAGGTCCGCACCGCCATACCCTCCCGGACCAGGCGGGGCCAGAGCTGCCGGGGCACAGGCTCCACGGCGTATTCCCAAGGCGGCGCTTCCCCCCGGAGGAGCAGCTCTGCCGTCTCCCGGATGATCCTTACCGCCGTCTCGGTCGGTTCGCTCTGCCGCAGAGCCAGCTCCAGGATCCCCGGGGGACCGGGCGGGGACTGGGGAGCCTGCCTGTCCTTCTGAAGGACCCGGAAGGACAACAGGGGCCGGCTGCCTTGGCACAGCAGGTAAGACGGGCACCGCCCCTGCCGCGGGTCAGACCGGCCCTCTGGTTTGCTCCCCGGCGCGGGCCGGAAATTTCCCAGGGGGGCGCGGCGGCAGAGCCGCAGCGCTTTCTCCCGGAAGAAAGGGGCCCGGCACAGGGCCTGCTCCAGCACACTGTCGCAGCCGTCAGATCCCTCCGCCAGGTCGCCGTAGAAGGGAAGGGGGGCTATGCTCTCGTGATACTCCATTCAAATGACCTCCTCGTCTTTGATGGCCCCATTATATCCCTTCGCCCGGAACGGACCCGTAATTTCTACGGCACGATTTGCGGAAAAACCGCGCGCAAAAAGAGCGGCCCGGGATGGGCCGCTCTTGCCTTGCGCGAGGGGAGCGCTATTTCTGTTTTCCCGCCCCCAGCAGGGACAGGGCGAAGCAGGCCGCCAGGAACAGGGTGATGGCGGCGCCGGCGGAGGCCCCTTTGTAGTAGGAGCACATCAGCCCCGCCACCCCGCACACCACCGCCCCCAGCACGGAGAAGAGGTGGTACTGCCGGGTGTTTTTTGCCAGGTTCCGGGCCGCGGCGGCGGGGAGGACCAGCAAGGCATTGATGACCAGCAGCCCCACCCAGGTCATGGCCACCGTGACCACCACGGCGATGGCGGCGTTGAGCAGAGCCTCCTGCCAGAAGACCTTCACCCCCCGGCTGTCCGCCAGGGCGGGGTGGAGGGCGGAGAGGAGCAGGTCGTTGTAGGACAGGACCCACAGCAGAAGGATGGCGCCCAAAATGGCGGCCAGGAGACCGATCTTGGCGGGGTCCACGCTCAGAATGTCCCCGATGAGAAGGGAATTGAAGCGGGTAAAAGACCCTCCGTCCAGGGTGGCGATGAAGATGCCCAGGGCCACGGCGGTGGAGGAAAAGACCCCGATGACCGTGTCGCTGCCCAGAGAAGTCCGCCGCCGGACCCAGGTGAAGAGAAGGGAAAAGCCCAGGGCGAAGGCCACGGCGGCCCCCAGGGGCTCCCCCAGGCCGCACAGGGAGCCGACGGCCACCCCGGTGAAGGCCGAGTGGCCCAACGCGTCGGAGAAGAAGGACATCCGGCTCTGCACCACCATGGTGGAGAGGAGCCCGAACAGGGGGGAGATGACCAGAATGGCCAACAGGGCGTTTTTCATAAAGAACATGTGGCCCGGCTGCGCCCACTCAAAGGGCAGCAGATCCACCAAAGAATACCACAGCTCCATTACCTTGCCCCCCTTCCCAGGTCCAGGCGGAACACGTCCCGGAACTCCCGGCTTTCCAGGACCTCCGCCGGGCTGCCCTCCCGCAGGAGGGTGGTCTTCAGCAGGAGGACCTTGTCGGCGTACCCCTCCAGGGTGGCAAAGTCGTGGGTGGACAGGAGGATGGACAGGTCGTAGGTCCGCCGGAGCTCGTCCAGCATGTCCAGAAGCTGCTTTTCCCCCTCCACGTCCACCCCGGACAGGGGTTCGTCCAGGATGAGGATGTGGGGAAGGGGCTCCAGGGCCAGGGCCATCAAAAACCGCTGGAGCTCCCCGCCGGAGAGGGTCCCCAGCCGCTTGTCCAGCAGGCCCTGAGCGTGGGTGCGCGCCAGGCACTGCTCTGCCCGGGCCCTGATTTTTGGGGGAATGGGCAGGAAGACCGGCCACCGCTCCACGGCGGCGGCAAAAAAGTCCAGCACGCTCACCGGGTCCCCCCGGTCAAAGGCGGGGGACTGGGGCACGTAGCCGATGACCGGCCGCTGGGCCTTGCCGTCGGCGCGGTGGAACTGGATGGTCCCGGAGTGGGGGAGCTGGCCCAGAATGGTCTTGAAGAGGGTGGATTTTCCCGCCCCGTTGGGGCCGATGAGGGCGGTGATCTCCCCGCAGTGGAGGTGGAAGGACACGTCATGAAGGAGCTGGGCCTCTCCCACGGTGACCCCCACGTCCTCCAGCCGGAGGCAGCACAGGCCGTGACAGCTCTCCCCCTCCACCCCGAAGGTGTCCTCATGGTTGTGAAAGATCATTGGAATGCCTCCATGATGGCGTCCAGATTGGCGCTCATCCTGTCGATGTAGGGCCCGATGCCGCTCCCCTCGCCGGACATGAGCATGTCCAGCTCAAAGACCCGGCACCCCGTCTCCCGGGAAATGGCCTCCGCCGTGGCGGCAGAGCCGTTCTTCTCGGTGAAGATGGCGGGGATGCCGTAGGTCTCGATGAGCGCTGAGATCTCCTTGATCTCGGCGGCCGAGGCGGTGGCGCCTTCCTCTTCCTCAATGGCCTTCAAAAGCTCCAGGTCATAGGCTTTGGCGAAATATTGGAACCCGTCGTGGAAGGTGATGAGGTTGGGGTGCCAGTAGAAGCGCATTTCCCCCAAAGGGGGGCAAAAGCTCATCTCCGGATGCCCTGTATAGTAGGAGAGCGCCGCTTCCTCCCGCAGTTCCTCGCTCTGTTGGATGAACTGCGCCAGCGCCTCCACCGCCGCGGCGGCGTTGGCACCGTAGGTCTCGCCGTGGTCCGAGTCCAGCTCGGCCAGGCCCCGGGAAATGGTCTCCACCATCCAAATGGCGTTGTCCGGGTCCATCCAGATGTGGGGGTCGTACTCCTCTTCGTGGCTGTGTCCCTCATGGCCGTGGTCATGTTCCTCCAACAGGGGCAGCAGGTCGATGCCAGCCGAGCAGTCGATGACTGCCGCTTCCGACTGCGCCAGGGCGTCGTCCATGAACTCCTCCAGCCCCACGCCGTTCCTCACGATGACGTCGGCCCCTTCGATGGCCTTCATATCGTTCACCGTGAGGGTGTAGTCGTGGAGACAGGAGGTCTGGGAATTGACCAAAAGGCTCACCTCCACGTCCTCCACTCCCTCGGTGAGGCCGGTGGTGAAGAGGTAGACCGGGTAGGTGGTGCACAGCACCCGCAGGGAGGGCGACCCCGGGGCCGGGGCGGTCCCGGCAGAGGTGCATCCGGCCAGGAGCAGAAGGGCCAGGAGCGCGGGCAAAAAGCGTTTTTTCATGGGATACCTCACAGGGGGGAATTTGCAGCTATTATATCCTAAATCGGGCAATTTGTAAAATGAGCGCCCGTTCATATGAGTCCGCAGGCAGAAAACCCGGCATGAGCAGGATCTTCCGCCGCGGGGAACAGCCCCTGATTTCTGCCCGCTTGTCCTTGCAAAACGGCCCCCAATGCGGTATAATTAACTTTTCCAAGGAAATTCTTCTATGAGGTGAACAATATGAAAGAGCAAGAGCGGGAAGTGCAGTTCCACATCCAGTGTAAGAAGGGGGACGTGGGCCGGTACGTGCTCCTCCCCGGCGACCCCGGCCGGTGCGAGAAGATCGCCGCCTACTTTGACGACCCCGTGAAGGTCCAGCAGAACCGGGAATACTGCGTCTACACCGGTACCCTCCTGGGGGAGAAGGTCAGCGTTTGCTCCACCGGCATCGGCGGGCCCTCCGCCGTCATCGCCATGGAGGAGCTCCACAACATCGGCGCCGACACCTTTGTCCGGGTGGGCACCTGCGGCGGCATCAACCTGAAGGTCCAGGCCGACGACGTGGTCATCGCCACCGGCGCCATCCGCCACGAGGGGGCCTCCCGGGAGTACGCCCCCATCGAGTTCCCGGCGGTGAGCGACTACCAGGTCCAGGAGGCCCTGGTCCAGGCCGCCAAGAACCTGGGCAAGCCCTGGCACGCCGGCGTGGTCCAGTGCAAGGACTCCTTCTACGGCCAGCACTCCCCCCAGCGCATGCCGGTGAGCTACGAGCTGCTGAACAAGTGGGAGGCGTGGAAGCGCCTGGGGGTGCTGGCCTCCGAGATGGAGTCGGCCGCCCTGTTCTGCTGCGCCGCCGCCCTGGACGTGCGCTGCGGGTCCTGCTTCCACGTGATCTGGAACCAGGAGCGGGAGGCCGCCGGCCTGGACCAGAAGGAGAGCCACGACCTCCACGCCGCCATCGAGGTGGGCATCGAGGCGGTGAAGCTGCTCATCCAGGAGGACAAAAAGGGTGTATAAGAACATTGAGAAGAAGGTCTGCTTGAAGCTCAAGGATCAGGTGGATTATCAGCCCGGCCAGGTGGTGAGCAAGACCCTGGTGCAGAACGACCACGTGAGCATGACGATCTTCTCCTTTGACAAGGGGGAGGAGATCTCCACCCACGCCGCCGGCGGGGACGCCATGGTCACCGTCCTGGAGGGCACCGGACGGTTCACCGTGGGCGGGGAGGTCTTCCTGCTGGGGGAGGGGGAGACCCTCATCATGCCCAAGGACATTCCCCACGCCGTCTTCGGCCAGGAGCGGTTCAAGATGCAGTTGACGGTCTCCTTCTGAGGGGAGACCGGAGCAAGGGGGCGGCCATCGCCGATGGCCGCCCCCTTTTGCTGTCCTTACAGCTCCAGCCCCTCCGTCACCTCCCGCAGAGTGGCTGCCGAGGCCAGGAACTGCTGCCGCTCCAGGTGGTTCATCTCGATCTCCAGCACCTTCTCCACTCCGCCCCGGCCCACCACGGCGGGGACGCTCATGCACAGGTCCTCCACGCCGTAGAGCCCGTGGAGGGCGGTGGACACCGGCAGCACCGAGCGCTCGTCCCGGACGATGCACTGGGCGATGCGCCGCACCGCCGCGGCGATGCCGTAGCAGGTGGCCCCCTTCTTTTCGATGATCTCATAGGCCGAGTCCCGCACGTCCTGGAAGAGGGCGTCCATGGCCGCCTGGTGCTCCTCCTTGCCGCACAGGGCGCAGAAGTGGGGCAGGTCCACCCCCGACACGTTGGCCCCGCTCCACACCGCCAGCTCGCTGTCCCCGTGCTCTCCCACCACCACGGCGTGGATGCTCCGGCTGTCCACGTGGAGGTGTTCCCCCAGCAGATACTTCAGCCGGGCGGTGTCCAGCACGGTGCCCGAGCCCATGACCTGCCGCGCCGGCAGGCCCGAGAGCTTCAGCGCCGCCCAGGTGAGGATGTCCACCGGGTTGGAGACGATGAGCAGGACGGCCTCCCGGTTGACCTCCATCAGGGGAGCGAGAATGGAGCGGAGGATGGCCGTGTTCCGCTTCACCAGGTCCAGCCGGCTCTCCCCCGGCTTCTGATTGGCCCCGGCGGTGATGATGATGAGGGCGCACCCCGCCAGGTCGGGGTAGTCCCCGGCCGTGATCTTCATTGGCCGGGTGAAGGGCAGGCCGTGGGAGAGGTCCATGGCCTCCCCCTGGGCCCGGTCCCTGTCCGCGTCCAGCAGCACCAGCCGGGAGAAGACCCCCGCCTGGGCCAGGGCGAAGGCGGTGGCCGAGCCCACCCCGCCGCAGCCGATGATGCCGGCCTTCTGTAAGTCAACCATGGGTGACCCCTCCTTTTTTCCATAGCTTGCCCCGGCGGCGAAAAAATTTGCGCCGGGGGGTTGACAACGGGGAAAAAAGGAGTATGATATGAATCAAAGAAACATATGAGCAATCATTCATATGATGAAAGGAGGGCCCGCCATGACCACCGAGCGGGAAGTACCCGAGCTGGAACAGTGGGAAGGGGAGCGGGGCCACGACCACGCCGCGGCGGTGGCCAAGGTCCAGGAGGCTCTGCCCGACGACGGAGTGCTCTACGACCTGGCCGACCTGTTCCGCATCTTCGCCGACTCCAGCCGCATCAAGATCCTCTACGCCCTGTACGAGTCGGAGCTGTGCGTGGGGGCCATCACCCAGGCCCTGGGCATGACCCAGTCGGCGGTGTCCCACCAGCTCCGGGCCTTGCGCCAGGCCAAGCTGGTGAAGTACCGCCGGGAGGGCAAGACCATCTTCTACTCCCTGGCCGACGACCATGTTGTCACCATTCTCGCACAGGGTATGGAGCATATCACAGAATAACCTACCTACTCTTTCTTGAAAGAAAGAGTAGGCAGAAAGAACTTCCATTAAAGACCAGCCATTTTAAGCAGCAAAGAAAACTTCCGTAAAGAACTGGCCATTTTTAGCAGGCAAAGAAAGCTTCCATAAGACCAAATCAATTCAAAAAAGGAGAGTCATGTCATGAAAAAGAAATTTGCTATCGAGGTCGACTGTGCCAACTGCGCCCAGAAGGTGGAGGACGCGGTGAACAAGCTCCCCGGCGTCACCGCCGCCACCGTCAGCTTCATGACCCAGAAGATGACCGTAGAGGCCCCCGACGGCACCGACTTCGACGCCCTCATGCAGGACGTGGTCAAGACCTGCAAGCGGGTGGAGCCCGACTTCGAGATCAGCCTGTAATGGCTTCCTTCTGGGACCGCTGGGCCTGGTTTTACGACCTGGCGGAGCGGACCAATCTCGGCGCCAATACCGCGGCGGCCAAGCGGGTGGGGGAGCTGGTCCCCACCGGGGCCAGGGTGCTGGACTGCGCCGCCGGGACGGGGGAATTCTCCCTGGCCGCCGCCGGAAAAGCCGCTTCGGTGCTGAGCACCGACCTGTCCCGGCCCATGCTGGACCGGGCGGCGGCCAAGGCCCGGAGACGGGGACTGACCAACATTTCCTTTGCCCTCCGGGACATTACAGCCCTGTCCGACCCCGACGGCAGCTTTGACGCAGTCATCGCCGCCAACGTCCTCCACCTGCTGCCCCAGCCGGAAAAGGCCCTCGCCGAGCTCTGGCGGGTCACCGCCCCCGGCGGCCGGCTCATCCTGCCCACCTACCTCCAGGGAAAGGTGGGGACGGCGGCCGGCACCCTCATCAAGATCTACCAGGGGGTGGGCTTTCACTACGAGCACGCCTTCACCCCCGAGACCTACCGGGCGTTCTTCGAGAAAAACGGCTATCCCCTCACCGCCCTGGAGGTCATCCCGGGCCGGGTCCCCGAGGGGATCGCTGTTTTGAACAGATGACCGGGGCTGCCCACCCCCCGTTACCGCGGCGGGCCCAAAAATCCCATTGACAAGGAGTGACCCTCCATGACCAAAAAACAAAAAAAGATGCTCACCCGCATCCTTGCCGCCGTGGCCCTGTTCCTGGCGGCGGTGCTCCTGACCCGTCTCGTGGAGCTGCCCCCGCTTGCCCGGCTGGCGGTCTTTCTCATCCCCTACTTCCTCATCGGCTGGGACATCCTCTGGAAGGCCATCCGCAACATCGCCCACGGCCAGGTCTTTGACGAGAACTTCCTCATGGCCATCGCCACCGTGGGGGCCCTGGCCATCGGGGAGTACCCGGAAGCGGTCTTCGTCATGCTCTTCTACCAGATCGGTGAATTCTTCCAGGGCTGGGCCGTGGGCAAGTCCCGCAAGTCCATCGCCGCCCTCATGGACATCCGCCCCGACTACGCCAACCTCCTCACCGACAGCGGGGAAGAGGAGGTGGACCCCGACGAGGTCCCCGTGGGCTCCGCCATCCTGGTCAAGCCCGGCGAACGGGTGCCCCTGGACGGGGTCATCCTGGAGGGCGCCTCCACCCTGAATACCGCCGCCCTCACCGGCGAATCCCTCCCCCGGGAGGTCTCTCCCGGGGACGACGTGATCTCGGGCTGTGTCAACCTCACCGGTGTCCTGAAGGTGCAGACCACCAAGGAGTACGGGGAGTCCACCGTCTCGAAAATTCTGGACCTGGTAGAGAACTCCGCCGCCAAGAAGGGCAAGCGGGAGCAGTTCATCACCCGCTTCGCCCGGTGGTACACCCCCCTGGTGGTCATCGGCGCCGCCGTCCTGGCGGTGGTCCCCTCCCTGGTCACCGGCGAGTGGGCCAAATGGGTGGAGCAGGCCCTGATCTTCCTGGTCATCTCCTGCCCCTGTGCCCTGGTGATCTCGGTGCCCCTCACCTTCTTCGGCGGCATCGGCGGCTGCTCCCGCCAGGGGGTGCTGGTGAAGGGCTCCAACTATCTGGAGGCCCTGGCTGAGGCCGACATCGTGGTCTTTGACAAGACGGGCACCCTCACCCAGGGGGTCTTCAACGTCACCGCCATCCACCCCCAGGAGTGCCCCGAGGCCCAGCTGCTGGAGCTGGCTGCCCTGGCCGAGAGCTATTCCTCCCACCCCATCGCCAAGTCCCTCCGGGAGGCCTACGGCAAGGAGGTGGAGGAGAGCCGGGTGACCAACGTGGAGGAGATCGCCGGCCGGGGGGTCAAGGCCGACATCGACGGCCGGACCGTCTACGTGGGCAACGACAAGCTCATGGAGGACGTGGGGGCCCCCTGGCACCCCTGCCACAAGGTGGGCACCACCGTCCACGTGGCCTTCCGGGGCGAGTACCTGGGCCACATCGTCATCTCCGACGCGGTGAAGCCCGATGCCGCCCAGGCCATCCGGGACCTGAAGGCCGCCGGGGTCCGCCGGACCGTCATGCTCACCGGAGACGCCCCCGCCGTGGGCGAGGCGGTGGGCAAGGAGCTGGGCCTGGACGAGGTCCACGCCGGGCTCCTCCCCGCCGACAAGGTGGAGCGGGTGGAGGCCCTCCTGACCCGGAAAGCCCTCAAGGGCAGCCTGTGCTTCGTGGGGGACGGCATCAACGACGCCCCGGTCCTCTCCCGCTCCGACGTGGGCATCGCCATGGGCGCCCTGGGCTCCGACGCCGCCATCGAGGCCGCCGACGTGGTCCTCATGGACGACAAGCCCTCCAAGATCGCCCTGGCGGTGAAGATCGCCCGCCGGACCATCTCCATCGCCAACCAGAACATCGCCTTCGCCCTGGCGGTGAAAGCCATCATCCTGGTCCTGGGCATCCTGGGCAAGGCCAACATGTGGCTGGGCGCCTTCGCCGACGTGGGCGTCATGGTCCTGGCCGTCGCCAACGCCACCCGGGCGCTGAAGACGAACTGACCTCCAGGTCCTGCCTCGATTTGGCCCTTCAGGTCCTATTTTCAAAAAACCGCCCCACCCGTCAATGGGTGGGGCGGTTTGTCGATGTGCGGGTATGCTTTCCGCTCAGCCCTCCGGGTCCTTCAGGTCCTCCAGTGCGAGACGGGTAGCCTCAATGACGAAAGCGGAAAAGCTCACGTTGGTGCCGCGGATGGCCTCCTCCACACCCTCGATGATGTCATTGGGGAAACGGACATTTTTCTGTGTTGTGCCGGGGACCTTGGGCAGCTTGAATTTTTTCCTCATTGCGTCACACCACCTGTAAAGTATTTTGTACTTTACAATGTACCCCTACTTGTGGTATAAGTATGCATAGCAAAATAATATCAAATTGGGGTGCAAACATGGAGAAGCAAAGGCGGCACGATTTTACCATCCTTCGGTGGAAAACGCCGGAGGAGCGCCCGGAGAGCGGGCGATATGTTCTGCTTCAATGCCTGGACGAGAGCGGAGACCTCTCCTGTGACTGGGCAGCGTATGAAAATGGATGCTTTCTCCACATTTACGACCGGGAGAGCTGGGGTGAAGTCAACGAGGCCGGCATCCTGGGCTGGTCCTACCTTCCGTTTGACGATTGAGCAAGGATGGAAAGCATGGCCGGGTCGTGGCCAGGCCGATGAGGGCGGTGGGCGCCAGTGGCGCTCGGTACCGCACGACCGAGCCGGCAGGCGAGACCATCGGACCCTACGAAGTGGTTGACGTTGGAGATCTCCAACCTATCAAGCTGTGTAGGTCGGCGGCGGTCGGTTTCAACGAACATGGTCCAGTGTTCCACCCACGGACGCGCGGGCGCGGGGGCGGTGCTCGCCGGTGGCGAGCGGTACCGCACGACCGAGCCGGCAGGCGAGACAGAGGTGCTTGCGGGGCGTAAAGACGCAAGAGCCGCCCGTTCGTGAGCATGGTTTTGACCTTAGCCTTTTCTTGGGGGTGTAAGGGGGCGGTTCTTTTCAGCGAAAAGAACCACCCCCTTCGTCTCCGGTGCGCCTGCGCACCGACATCGGGATATCAAGAGAACCACAATAGGTAAGATCCAAAGGATCGGGATATCCAAAATCTGTCGAACCGCAAATTGTGATCCCCAGCGAATAGGGATCTCCAACAAATCAAAACACATAGGCTCTGAAAAGGCCCATCCGGAAGAAACCTCCCCGGATGGGCCTTTTTGCGCTGCTTCAAAGGAAAATGTGGAAAAAATCACCGATGCTCCGCCCAATACTGGTCCGCCTGGGCCTGCCACTTGTCCCGGTCGGCCTGGGTGATGCTCCGCAGGACCCGGCAGGGGTTCCCGGCGGCCACCACCCCGGAGGGGACATCCCTGGTGACCACCGCCCCGGCGCCGATGACCACGTTGTCGCCGATGGTCACCCCGGGGCAGATCACCACATTTCCCCCGAGCCACACCGACGAGCCGATCTTCACCGGCCTGCCGTACTCCAGGTCGGTATTGCGCACGGCGGCGTCCATGGGGTGGGTGGCGGTGTAGATGGACACCCGGGGGGCGATGTAGACGTCATCCCCGATGAAAATATCGCACACGTCCAGGAACATGGCGTCCATGTTCACGTAGCAGTGCCTGCCGATGTGGATGTGGCTGCCGTAATCGCAGTGGAAGGGCGGGGCCAGGAAGGTGTTCTCCCCCATGTCCCCCAGCAGTTCCCGGAAGAGGGCGGGGAGCTTGTCCCGGTCAGGCTCGTGGTTGACGGCCCACTGGAGCCTGTCCCGGCGGGCGTGGTCGGCGATGAGCTCCGGGTCGTCCGCCCGGTAGAGCAGCCCCGAGAGCATCCGTTCCTTCTCGGTCATGTGCGGTCCATCTCCTTGCGGTTTCTCCCAATTTTTGGAGAATTTTTCGGCGTTTTGCCGGATAGTCTGAACCTTTCTGCCCTCTCCGGCGGCGGAGGGACGGCCGGGCCCTACGTCAGGTCCTCCAGGTCCAGATCGGTGGTGTCCATCACCAGATCGCATCCCTCCGGGACCCGGAAAGCCTTGAAATACGCCTCTTCCCGGGGGATCCAGATCTCCCGGAAGGCCCTCAGCCGCTCTGGGCCCTCCCGGCGCTCCAGGCGGGCGAGCTGGACCTGAGGGGAGCAGGTGAGGAAGAGCCTGAGCTGAGGATACGCTGCCAGCTCCGGATGGGCGGAGTAGGTCCCCTCCAGGATGGTCAGGGACCGGGGCGGGACCTGGGTTTCGGGCAGAAAGGTGCCGGTATGACAGTCAAAAGGCCGCAAAAGCCCCGGTTTTCCCCGGGAAAGTGGGTCCAAAAGCTCCCGGGCACAGCGCTCCAGGTCCATGTTTCCGCCGGGGAGGGAGAGCCGCTGGGGGGTCCGTCTCTCCGGCGGGAGGAAAAAATCGTCCATGTGCAGGACATTGACAGGAATTTCCAGATGCGTTTCCAGAGCGCGGGCCAGGGTGGATTTTCCCCCGCCGCAGCGGCCGTCTATGGAGACAAAAAGAGGAGGGTAGAGGACCGAACCGGCCTCCTGGAGTTCCGAAAGGACCCTCTGGAGACCGCCTAAAAACTGGGAGGGCTGGATATCCTTTCCGTTTTTCGTCCAACTTGCCGCCAGCTTTTTCCAGAAAAACGGGTCTCCCGTCTGGAGATCTGTGCCACATTTCGTCCCACTTTCCCCGGCGGATCCTCCCCGGAGAGGACTGCTTGGCTGGCATTTTATACCATTTTTCGTCCCACTTTCCTGGGCAAGTTTCCCCTGTGGACTGCCGGCGGGGGAGGAGGCGGGCCGGGTCACTTCTCCACCTCGGCCGCCGCCAGCTCCACGGCGCTCTGGATGGCCTCGTCAGGCTTGCAATTCCCCGCTCCGGCAATCAAAATACCGCAGTTTTGCATGGGAATGAGCACTTTTTTGGCAGGAGAGGCCGAGACGGCCGCCGCCATGGCGGGGGAGATCTCCCCCATGAGGGCGTTGGCCGAGAGCAGGCCGATGGGGCCCAGGATCAGGTCGGCGTGGGCGGCGTTCCAGCACACGGCGTTCTCCCCGGTGGCGGCCTTGTCCGCCCCGGCTTTGAGCATGGCGGAGGTGGCCAGGGCGTTGGCCCCCACGGCCAGGAGCTGGACGCCGGGGCCCAGGCGGGCCTTGAGCTTGGCGGTGAGGGCGGCGCCCAGGCCGCCGCCCTGGCCGTCGATGACAACGATACGCTTCATGGAGATCCCTCCGGTTTTTCAGGTTTTGAGCCCATTATAGACGAGTTTTCGGCCTTTGGCAATCGGAAATAAAGACGGGCGAAACGGGGCATGGGGAGAGACTATTTTGTGGGGCGGTAGTAGTCGGCGAGCATCTCGATGAAGCGCTCGGTGGCGCAGGAGAGGTAGCTGCGGTTGTTGGTGATGACGTTCATGTTCCGGATGGCCCGGGGGTGGGAGAGCTTGTAGAAGACAGTTTTTTCCTGGTTGCCGACCACCGCCCGGTCGGGGACCACGGTGGCCCCCATCCCCTCCTGGGCCAGGGCGTAGGCGGTGACGATCTGGGCCACCTCCATGCAGATGTCGGGGACGAAGCCGGCGTCCTGGAAAAAGGTGTCGGCACGCATGCGCAGGTCGTATTTTGGCTCCAGGAGGATGAAGGGGACGCCGTCAAAGCGGAGGGGGTCCACACTGGGCTGGGAGGGGTCCAGGTGCCGCCCCGCCCGGATGTCCCGGCAGGTCATGGCCAGCCGCTTCAGCTCCCTGTTGATGGGGAGCTCGGCGGGCACCGCCAGGAGCAGCCGGTCCTGAAAGACCGGGTGGGGGGTGAAGGGGTCGTCCTTACTCCAGTGGCTGGCAAAGGTGATGTCGATCTGCTGGTCCCGGAGCTGCTCTTTGAGCTCGTAGGAGGCCAGCTCCACGATCTCCAGGCTGACGCCAGGGTAGGCCTGCTTGTAGCGCAGGAGCACCGGGGGGAGGATGCAGGACAGGTGGTAGCTGGTGGCCCCGATGCGCAGGGAGCCCGACTTCATGGAGGTCAGGTCCAGAAGCTGGGTGTGCAGCTCGTTTTCCAGCACCCGCATCTGCTTGAGCTTTTCGATGTAGACATGTCCGGCCTCGGTGAGGGCCAGGGGCTTCTGGCTGCGGTCGAACAGGGGCATGCCGATCTCGGCCTCCACCTTCTGGATGGCGATGCTCAGGGCGGGCTGGGTGAGATAGAGGGCCTGGGCCGCCTTGGAAAAGCTGCCCTTCTCATAGACTGTGAGGATGTACTCCTGTTCGCTTCTCATTCTGTCACCCCATAAATTGAATTAATGGCAATATATATTATATAAAATTGACTTTATACCGTCAAGACATATAATGAGATCAGCCGATCACACAAAAACAAAATGAGGGAGGAAGGTAAAATGGGCGAATTGACGGTTCACCCCCTGCCGAGAGAGGGAGCAAGTCTGGCGGTGGACTTTTCCCACCCCAACCGGACCCTGATCCACGGCTGTTTTCTGGAGAAGGTGACCTGCGGGGAGGAGGAGCGGGAGTTCTACACCTACATCCCCCGGGACCTGGAGTACTGCCAACCCTGCCTGGTGGTGGCGCCGCCGGCGGGGGAGGAGCCCCTGGTCTACATGGAGACCTCCGGACTGCGGGCGCTGGCCGAGGAGAAGCGGCTCTACCTCCACCTGCTCATTCCCCGGGAGGGGGGCTGGCGCACCGACGGCAGCGACGCCGACTACATGAACGCGGTGTACGCCGCCGTGCAGCGCCGGGACTATTACGTGACCATGCAGGATAACCTCTACGCCTGCGGCATGGGGGACGGCGCAGCGGTGGCCCACCAGGCCGCCCAGCGGATGACCAGCGAGTGGAGCGGGCTGTTCACCTTCGGGCCGGTGGGCTGCGACCTGCTGGAGACCGCCCATGTGAGGGCCGAGAGCCAGGAGCAGAACGGGCTGGAGCTGCGCATCGCCGCCGCCAAGGCCCAGCTCCCGGTGTGGGTGGCGGTGAAGGAGCTGGACGGGAACACCGCCGCCGCCCTGGAGTACTGGAAGGCCCAGGACCACGTGGAGGGGGAGCCCCTCTCGGGCCGGGGGGCCGATGAGATCTGGATGCCCTCTCCGGTGCGCCGGACCAGCGAGGTCAACGAGGAGCAGATCGCCCAGGTGCGGCTCACCCTGGGGGACGAGATGGTGAGCCTGGGGACCCTGAAGCGGATGTGGAGCTACATCGGCCTGGCCCGGCGGCACCGGGGCTATGGGCAGAAGAACCTGCGGTATTTCAAGACCCCCGCCGCCTGCGGCGCCACCCTCCACGAGATGGAGTTCGAGGGCCTGGCCCGGCTGTGGTATGAGTACGTTCCCCCCTGCTGCACCCCGGACAGGGAGTGGCCCCTGGTGGTGACCATGCACGGCCGGGGGGGTACGGCGGAGACCTTCTTCGATCTCACCGACATGTTCCACGTGGCCCAGGAGCGGAAGTTCATCGCCGTCTTCCCCCAGGCGGGCATCCACCAGCAGAAGCCCGGCGGGCTGAAAAACGTCCTCTACTGGAACGGCAGCTATGAGGGAAAGCCGGTCAACGACGTGGGCTTTATCCGGGCCATGGTGGCCGACATCGAGAGCCGCCTGCCCATCGACAAGGGCCGGGTGTACGCCTGTGGACAGAGCAGCGGCGGCATCATGGCCGACGTGCTCTCCACCAGCGCCAGCGATGTGTTCACCGCCTGCGCCAGCTGGTCGGGGATGTACCACCCCAAAAAGGTCCACGGCACCTACCCCAAGACAGAGCCGGTGATCCCCACCATGTTCATCTGCGGAGAGAACGATACCCTCTGCGCCGAGAAGGGGGAGGACCCGGAGCTCCCCTTCCGCCTCATCCCCGAGCTGCGCCGGGACATCATGGAGAAGCTGGAGCGGTGCAAACTGGACCGGGAGAGGGTGCAGCACTGGACCACCGCGCCCATCGACTGGTACTGCTGGACGGACGGGCAGGGGGTGCCCATGCTGACGGTGGGCATCGTCCGGGACATGCCCCACGCCAACTACCCCGAGGAGAGCTGGATCTCCTACGACCAGTTCCTGAGCAGCTTCGCCCGGGACGGGGAGGGCAGGCTCCGCTACCGGGGACAGGTCGTCCGATCGGTCCTGGAAAAATAGAGAGGTCCCAAAAAATTTATGATAAGTGAGGGAGAAAAAATGGAGAAAACAGAGAAAAAGCGCTTCCACGTGCCCCATCAGCTCATCATCATGCTCATCATCGCAGCCATCGCCACCCTCGCCACCTACGTCGTCCCCGCAGGCACCTACGAGACCATTGAGATCAACGGCCGGAAGGCCATTGACGCCGCTTCCTTCCACTACATCGACCAGACGCCCGTGAGCCCCTGGGAGGCCTTCGTGGCTCTCCCCGGCGGTTTCAGCAAGCAGGTGGGCATCATCGCCATGATCACCTTCATCGCCGGCGCCATGGGGGTCATCAACGAGACCAAGTGCTTTGACGCCTCCATCGGCAAACTGGTGTCCAAGTACAAGAACAACGTCTACCTCATCATTCCTCTGCTCCTGGGCGTGTTCGCCCTGCTGGGCGCCATGGGCATCAACACCCCCATCATCGCCTTTGTCCCCCTGGCCCTGATCCTGGGCTTCAACCTGGGGGGTGACGCCCTGGTGGGCGTGAGCATCGCCCTGATGGGCATGATCTGCGGCCTGGGCGGCGGCGCGTTCTGCACCTCCTCCACTGCTGTGGCCCAGGGCCTGGTGGGCCTGGAGACCTTCTCCGGCTGGCCCCTTCGTATTGCCGCCACCGTGGTGCTGTGGGCGGTGGGCTCGGTGTTCCTCATCCGCTACACCAAGAAGGTCCAGGCCGACCCCACCAAGAGCATCATCTACGGCGCGGAGGGCGTCATCGCCAACCCCGAGGAGCAGGAGGTCCCCGAGCTGACCCCCCGCAGGATCGGCGCCCTCGTCGCCTTCATCGCGGGCTTTGTGGTCATCGTCTACGGCGCCACCCACGGCTGGAAGACCGCCGACGCCATCCCCGCGGTGTTCATGCTCACCGCCATCGCCTGCGGCCTCATCAGCGGCTTCAGCCCCGAGAAGATCGCCAAGGAGTTCGTCAAGGGCGCCAAGACCATGTCCAGCGCCGCCCTGGTGGTGGCCTTCGCCACCGGCATCAACACCATCCTCTCCGCCGGCAACATCATCCACACCATCGTCCATGCCCTGGCCAGCCTCTTCGCCGGCGGGTCCACCTATGTCTCGGCCATCGGCATGTACATCAGCAACCTGCTCATCAACTTCGTGCTGTGCTCCTCCTCCGCCCAGGCCACCACGGTGATCCCCATCTTCTCCGGCGTGGGCCAGGTGCTGGGCCTGACCCAGCAGACGGTGGTGCAGACCTTCAACTTCGGCGACGCCTTCACCAACCTGCTCACCCCCGTGTCCAGCGTGCTCATAGCCAGCATCGGCTACGCCGGCATCACCCTGGACAAGTGGATCAAGTACGCCTGGAAGTGGCTGTTGGCCTTTATGCTGGTGGGCGCGGTGTTCGTGGTCATCGGCGTGGGGATCAATTACGGTCCCTTCTGAGTCAGTCGAGGGATAAAACGAAAATGAGACGGCGGAGGCCCGCAGGGATGCGGGCCTCCGTTTTTTTCTTCCAAAAATCCCTGAAAAAATGGGAAGAAGGCATACCATTTTCCCGGGATCTATGATAGAATACCTATAAGTGGGCCTTTGGCCCGGAATTTGGGGAAAGGAGGGGGCGCAGATGAAGCGCAAGGCCCTTTTGACTGCACTTTCGGCCCTGGGGATGACCCTGGTCCTCAGCGGCTGCTTCTTCCGGGACGCCGACGAGCTCTACGCCATGCCCCAGCCCCCTCAGGACTACCAGGCTTTGCAGGTCCGGCTCAGCGAGGCGCTGGACGCCGGCGGGGAGTACGCCGCCCCCCTGACGGGGGAGATGATCCAGTCGGTGCAGCTCCAGGACCTGGACGGGGACGGAAAGCAGGAGGCCATCGCCTTCTTCCGCTTCCCCAACGAGGAAAAGCCCATGAAGATCTATATCTACCGCCAGAGCGGAGCGGAGTACGAGCAGATGGCCGTCATCGAAGGGGCGGGCACCGCCATCAACGCCGTGGACTATGTGCAGATGGACGACGACCCCTTCAAGGAGATCGTGGTGTCCTGGCAGATGAGCTCGGCCAACCGGAGCCTGGCGGCGTACTCCCTGGGGCCGGGGATGGCGGAGGAGATCCTGCGCACCGACTGCGAGAGCTACAAGCTCTACGATCTGGATCAGGACAACCAGCAGGAGCTGGTGGTGGTCCGCACCCCCGCTGAGACCGCCGAGACCGTCCCCGCCGGGACTACGGTGGCCGAGGTCTATGACTTCGACGGGGTGGTCCAGGTCACCAGCCAGGCCTATCTGTCCCGGGGGATCACCGCTGTGGCCTCGGGGGGCATCCGCTCGGGGTATCTGGTGGACCGGGTACCGGCGCTGTTCGTGGTGTCGGCCTACGGGGAGAACGGCAACGGCACCATCACCGACATCTTCACCTATCGGGGCGGGGAGCTGAAGAACATCACCTTTATCCAGGACACCGCCAAGCCGGGGGTGCCGGGGGCGGGGGAGAGCCGGGAGACCGTGCACTACTACACCCAGGTCACCGGCAGCGACATCAACGCCGACGGCATCATGGAGCTGCCCCAGCCCGTGCCGGTCACCGAATACAAGATCAACGCCGAGAACATCAGCTTCTGGCTGGTCCGCTGGCGGCAGTTTGACGCCGAGGGCAAGCCCCACACGGTGTTCACCACCTACCACAATGACCGGGACGGCTGGTATTTCGTGCTCCCCGACGAGTGGGGCAGCGAGCTGACCCTCTCCCGCTCCGACCTGCCCGGCGGCACCGAGCGGGCGGTGACCTTCTCCCGCTGGACGGGGCAGGACACCCAGGAGCCCCAGCCCTTCCTCACCATCTACAAGCTCACCGGCTCCAACCGGGTCCGCCGGGCCAAGATGGCCGGACGGTTCGTGGTGTTCCCCTCCCAGGGACTGGAGGGGGCCGACGAGGCCAACACCATCTACGCCGCCGAGTTCAAGGACGGCTGGGACTGCGGCCTCACCGAGGAGGAGGTCCGGGAGCGGTTCAACGTGATCAAGACCGACTGGTCGGGCACCTAAGGACAGGAAAGACTTCAAAGGAGAATGGCTGATGAAAAAGGTTCTGGTACTGGAAGACGAGACGAATATCCGCTCCTTCGTGGTCATCAACCTCAAACGGGCGGGCTATGAGACCATTGAGGCGGGCACCGGGGAGGAGGCCCTGGAGCAGCTCCGGCGCAATCCCGACGTGAGCGTGGCGCTGCTGGACATCATGCTCCCGGATATGGACGGCTTTGAGGTCTGCCGCCGCATCCGGGCGGGAGGAAACAACCGCATCGGCATCATCATGCTCACCGCCCGGACCCAGGAGATGGACAAGGTCACCGGGCTGATGACCGGCGCCGACGACTATGTGACCAAGCCCTTCTCTCCCGCCGAGCTCACCGCCCGCATCGACGCCCTGTGCCGCCGGACAGGGGGGAGCAGCGACCCGGCCCCCGACGCGGGGGAGATCAGCCAGCCCCCCTTCCTGCTCAATACCCGCAACCGCACCCTGGAGAAGAACGGGCAGCGGGTGAAGCTGACCCAGGTGGAGTACTCCATCGTCAAGCTCTTCATGGACAACGCCGGCAAGGCCCTGTCCCGGGAGGAGATCCTGGACGCGGTGTGGGGCAAGGACTATTTCGGCGAGGTGAAGATCGTGGACGTGAACATCCGCCGGCTGCGCATCAAGATCGAGGACGACCCCCAGAACCCCACCTATATCACCACAGTCTGGGGTTACGGGTACAAGTGGGGATTTTAGACCCTGGGGCCCCGCAGAGCCGGAAGGCTTTGTGCCGGCGATACAAGTGGGGATCCTGAGCAAATTCTGACAGGCACGAAAGAGGGTGACGGACATGGCCAGGGATAAGCGGTTCAAGGGTATCCGGAAACGGTGGATGACCAACTCCATCGGCGTGGTCATTGTCGTCATTCTGCTGGCGGTGACCGTGCTGTCGGTGGCCATGGGCAGCTATTACTACGCCACTATGTCCAACGGCCTGCAGTCCAAGGCGGAGTACGCCGTGGACTTTTTCGGCGACTACCGGACCAAGAGCGAGTATTACCAGCACGTGCTGACCTACGTCAACAACTCCTTCGACGGCAAGGACGATGTGGAGATGCAGTTCCTGGACTCCAACGGGTCCATCCGCTTTTCCTCCTTCGGCCTGTCCGCCTTCACCTCCCCCGGCACCCCGGACATCACCGCCGCCCTGGACCCGGAGAATCCCCGGACCTATCCCTGGACGGGGAACGACCCCTCCACCGGGGAGCGGATCATGGCGGTGACCTCCCCCCTGACCATCGACGGAAAGCCGGTGGCCGCCATCCGGTACGTCACCTCCCTGAAGCTGGTGGACCGGCAGATGATCGTGCTGGTGGCCATCGCCCTGACGGTGGGACTGGCCATCCTGATGGTGGTCTATTTCTCCAACCTCTACTTTGTCCGCTCCATCGTGGAGCCGGTGGCCCAGATCACTGAGATCACAAAGCGCATCGCCGCCGGCAGCTACGGCATCCAGATCGAGAAGCAGAACGACGACGAGATCGGCGACCTCACCGACGCCATCAACGACATGTCCCTGCGCATCAACGAGTCCGAGCAGATGAAAAACGAGTTCATCTCCTCGGTCTCCCACGAGCTGCGCACCCCTCTCACCGCCATCAACGGCTGGGCCGAGACCATTCAGAACGGGGAGGTGCGGGACGCCGCCGACGTGAAGAAGGGCATGGGCATCATCGTCTCCGAGGCACGCCGTCTGACCAACATGGTGGAGGAGCTGCTGGAGTTCTCCCGCCTCCAGGACGGGCGGTTCACCCTGTCCATCGAGCCGGTGGACCTGAAGGCCGAGTTCGAGGACGCGGTGTACACCTACAAGGAGTTCTTCCGCAAGGAGGGCATCGAGCTGACCTACGTGGACTCGGAGGAGGAATTCCCCCCGGTGGACGCCGATCCCGAGCGGCTGCGGCAGGTCTTCTGCAACATCCTGGACAACGCCGCCAAGCACGGCGGCAGCGGCAAGCGCATCGACGCCGCCATCCACCGGGAGGAGGACTGGGCGGTGATCACCATCCGGGACTACGGCCCCGGCATCCCCGAGGAGGAGCTGCCCCACGTGAAGACCAAGTTCTACAAGGGCTCCTCCAAGGCCCGGGGTTCGGGCATCGGCCTGGCGGTGTGCGACGAGATCGTCACCCGCCACGGCGGGGAGCTCATCATCGGCAACGCCGAGGGAGGCGGATGTGAGGTCACCATCCGGCTGCCCATCGCCCTCACGGCCACAATTGAAACATAAGTTCGAATTTTCTCCTCACACCCCTTGCAAAAGGGGTGTGAATTTGGTAGAATAGAAAATAAATTCCGGAAGTAAGGAGAAATCCATGCTCAGACGCATTTTCCTCGCGGCCGCCGGCGGGTTCAAGACCGTCATCGGCGGCCAGGCCCTCATCGAGGGCATCATGATGATCGGCCCCGATAAGAAGTCCGTGGTGGTCCGCAAGCCCGACGGGGAGCTGGAGGTCAAGACCGAGCCCCGGACCCCCCTGAAGGAGAAGTACCCCATCGTGGGCCTGCCGCTGCTCCGGGGCATCGTCAGCTTTTGCTCCTCCATGTACAACGGGGTCACCGCTCTGATGTATTCCGCCGAGTTCTACCCCGAGGACGGGGAGGAGGAAGAGGAGCCCTCCAGGTTTGAGAAGTGGCTGGACGAAAAGCTGGGCAGCGAGAAGCTCTCCGGCGCCGTCATCACCCTGTCCATGGTGCTGGGCATCCTCTTCTCGGTGGCGCTGTTTATCCTGCTGCCCACCGCGTTGGGCGGCGTGGTCTCCCGGTTCCTCCCCGGCCTGCCCGTCTGGGGGCGGAACCTCATCGAGGGCGTTTTGAAGGTGGTCATCTTCCTGGCCTACCTCATCCTGTGCTCCAGGATGAAGGACATCCACCGCACCTTCCAGTACCACGGCGCCGAGCACAAGACCATCTTCTGCTATGAAAACGGCCTGCCTCTCACGGTGGAGAATGTCCGCGCCCAGCCCAAGCACCATCCCCGGTGCGGCACCAGCTTTCTGTTTGTGGTCATCGTGGTGTCCATCCTGCTCTCCAGCGTGGTGTTCTCCTTCATCCGGCTGGAGAATACCTTTGCCCGGATGGGGGCCCACCTGCTGATGCTCCCCCTCATCGTGGGCATCACCTATGAGATCAACCGTTACGTGGGGGGTCACGACGGGGCCCTGTGCAGGGCCGTCCGGGCCCCCGGCATGGGCATCCAGCGCTGGACCACCTTCGAGCCCGATGACTCCATGATCGAGGTGGGCATCAAGGCCTTCATCGAGGTACTGCCCCAGGTGGAGGGAAGCGACAAATGGTAAAAGACCCGAGGTGATAACATGGCGACCACCTACAATAACCTCTACCTGGACGCCCGGCGGCAGCTGAAGGCGGCGGGGATCCCGGCAGCCCAGCTGGAGGCCCGGGAGATCGTGTGCTACGCTGCCGACAAGACCCGGGAGGAGTTCTTCCGGGATATGACCCTCTACTCCTCCGACCAGGTGGAGGAGAAGGTGAAGGAGCTCACCCGGCGCCGCCTGGCGGGAGAGCCGGTGGCGTACATCATCGGCGAGTGGGAGTTCTACGGCCTGACCCTGGACATCTCCCGGGAGGTGCTCATCCCCCGGATGGACACCGAGCTCCTGGCCGAGCGGGCCATCCTCAAGGCCCGGGCGGTGGAGGGGGAGTGCCGGGTGCTGGACCTGTGCGCCGGCAGCGGCTGCGTGGGACTGGCCGTGGCCGCCAACGTCCCCGGGTGCAAGGTGGCCCTGGCCGACAACTCCGAGGGGGCCTTGCGGGTGTGCAAGCAGAACATCCGCCGCTGCGGCCTCCAGAACCAGGCGGTGGCCCTCACCGCCGACGCCAAGCTCCCCCCGCTGCCCGCCCTGTGGGATTTTGACGTCATCGCCTGCAACCCCCCCTACATCCCCTCCGCCGACATCGAGACCCTGGACCCGTCGGTAAAGGACTACGAGCCCCACGCCGCCCTGGACGGCGGAGCCGATGGCCTGGACTTCTACCGCAGCGTGTGCGCCAAGTGGAAGGGGGCCCTGAAGCTGGGGGGGAGCATCCTCTTCGAGGTGGGCATGGGCCAGGCCCCCGAGGTGGAGCTCATCCTGGCTCAGAACGGCTTTGAGGACGTGGCCAGCTTCCAGGACACCCAGGGCATCTGGCGGGTGGTCTCGGGCACCATCAACGAGTAGCTTCGGACCCTGCCCGCCGGGACTGCGGCCCCAAAAGTACGAAGGCGCTGCTGCTTCAAGGGAGGGCTTGTGTGGACGGAAACGAGAGGCTGGAAAGCCTGAGCCGGGCATACGGGATCTTTAACAGATTTCAGATCGCGGCGCTGATCCTGGGGAGCCTGATGGCCGGCTTGTCGGTGATATTCTCCAATGACATATGCGGCGCTTTGTATGTGGCGCTCCTGTTCGGACAGGTCATCGCCTTTATCCTGTTTGGGATCATCACCATGAATTTGACGGATCACACCATGAAGAAGCGCTATCCCCAGGTGGAGACGAGAAAAAGGTTCAGCTTTGGATCGGGCGGGTTCCGGTATTCTGAGGATCTGAACGGGCCGATGCTCGAAAGGGTCCGAAAAAACCAGGATCAACTGGCGGAAGAGGTTTATACAAAAACAAAAAGGGCGTGGATCCTCTGCTTTCTCAATGTGCTTCTTCCCATCTTGGCGCTGTACCTGACCCAGGCGCTGGCCGGCTTTTTCCAAGGCACACACTGAACAGTCCTATTTATGGGACTTAAAATGGACTAAGATATCCTTGCAGGTCCCTACTGTCCTATCATAAGACCCCACTAAAAACAGAAAGGCCCCGCCTTTCGAGAGGAGAGAGACAACATGGCAGAGAAGAAAAAGACGCCCATCACCCAGCCCGGGCAGGCCAGCGACAAGAAGAAGGCCCTGGAGACCGCTCTGGCCCAGATCGAGAAGGACTTCGGCAAGGGCGCCGTCATGCGCCTGGGGGAGAACTCCCACGTGGTGGTGGAGGCCATCCCCACCGGCTCTCTGGCCCTGGACTTCGCCCTGGGTATCGGCGGCGTGCCCAAGGGGCGCATCATCGAGATCTACGGCCCCGAGTCCTCGGGCAAGACCACCCTGGCCCTCCACATCGCCGCCGAGGCCCAGAAGCGGGGCGGCGAGGTGGCCTTCATCGACGCCGAGCACGCCCTGGACCCGGTGTATGCCAAGGCTCTGGGGGTGGATATCGACTCCATGCTCATCTCTCAGCCCGACACCGGCGAGCAGGGCCTGGAGATCTGCGAGGCCCTGGTGCGCTCGGGGGCCATCGACGTGGTGGTGGTGGACTCCGTGGCCGCCCTGACCCCCCGGGCCGAGATCGAGGGCGACATGGGCGACGCCCACGTGGGCCTGCTGGCCCGGCTCATGTCCCAGGCTTTGCGGAAGCTGGCCGGGTCCATTTCCAAGACCAACTGCATCGTCATCTTCATCAACCAGCTCCGGGAGAAGGTGGGCGTGATCTACGGCAATCCCGAGGTCACCACCGGCGGCCGGGCGCTGAAATTCTACTCCTCGGTGCGCATCGACATCCGCCGGGTGGAGTCCATCAAGAACGGCTCCGACGTTATCGGCAACCACGTCCGGGCCAAGGTGGTCAAGAACAAGGTGGCGCCCCCCTTCCGCCAGGCCGAGTTTGACATCATGTTCGGCGAGGGTATTGCCAAGGAGGGCGAGCTGGTGGACCTGGGAGTCCAGCTTGGTCTCGTGCAGAAGTCGGGCTCCTGGTTCTCCATGGGTGATGCCCGCATCGGCCAGGGCCGGGATGCCGCCAAGCAGTACCTGAAGGAAAATCCCGAGGTGGCCGAAAAGCTGGAGGCCGACATCCGCGCCAACGCAGACAAACTCATGGGCACCCCCAAGGCCGCGCCCCGGCCTGCCGCCCGTCCTGCGGGCGAGCCGGTGCCCGAGCGCCCCGCCGCTCCCCGGCCCGCCGCCCCCACCCGGGGGGTGGACGTGTCCGCCGAGGATTTTGAAGACGGAGAATAAATGACCATCGTAAAGCTGGAGCCCTCCAAGCACGTGGCGGAGCGGTGGCTGGTGTGGTTTGAGGACGGCTCCTTCCTCCGGGTCAGTGAGGGGGAGGTGGTCTCCTTCGCCCTCTACCAGGGCATGGAGGTCACCGACGAGCTCTATGACCGGCTCAGCGCCGCCGCCGTGTGCAGCACCGCCCGCTCCAAGGCCCTGGACTACATCTCCCACCGGCCCCTGTCCCGGAAGGAGCTCACCGACAAGCTCACCGCCCGCCCCCCCAGGGGGAAGGACGGCCGGGAGCGCCCCCCCATCGCCGACGAGGCCCTGGCGGAGGAGGTGTGCGACTGGCTGGAGGACCTGGGGTACTTAAACGACGCCGAGTACGCCAAGACCGTGGCCCGGCACTACTCCGCCAAGGGCTACGGTGTCCACAAGGTAAAAGATGAGCTCTACCGCCGGGGGGTGCCCAGGGCCCTGTGGGACCAGGCCCTCTCCGAGGCCGAGGACCCGGAGGAAGGGGTGGACGCCTTCCTCCAGAAGCGCTTCAAGGGCCGCGCTCCCGACCAGAAGGAGCTGAAAAAGGCCGCCGACGCCCTGGCGAGAAGGGGCTACAACTGGAACGACATCCGGGAGGGCCTGAACCGCTACGGGGCGGGCATCGAGGAGGAGTAGGAGGATCGGGACCGGGGCCCCAATGGAGGGGGCAGGCATGAAAAGGATGACATGGAAGACTCAGATCATGACCTGCGCCGGGATCCACGCGGTCCTTTTTGCGTTGGCGGTCATCACGAAGCGGGGGATCTTCAACAATATTGCGTGGGTGGTCTGGGGCGTGGTATTCATCCTGCATCCGGTCTGGCCCAGGGCGTGGGACTATGCGGACCATGACAAGATGAGACTGGGCTGCCGCATCGGCGGCACGCTTGCCATCCTCATTGGGCTGATCACACGCTTCCAAGTGTAAACGGTGTTCCGTCTGACATTCCGACATATCATTTAAACAAGGGTGGTTTTGCCTTGAAAGTTGCCTTTATTTCCCTGGGCTGTTCCAAAAATCTCATCAACACCCAGCAGATGATGGCCCTGTGCCGGGACGCGGGGATGGAGGTCACCGGCGAGAGAGAAGGGGCCGATGTGGCCGTGCTCAACACCTGCGGCTTCATTGACGAGGCCAAGAGCGAGGCCATCGAGCACATCATCGCCCTGGGAGAGCTGAAGCAGGCCGGGAAGCTGGGGAAGCTCCTGGTGTGCGGCTGCCTCTCCCAGCGCTACCGGGAGGACATGAAGACCGAGCTCCCCGAGATCGACGGCCTCATGGGCACCGGCAGCTATGACCGCATCGTGGAGGCGGTGGAGGCCGTGGCGGCGGGGGAGTTCCCCGAGGATTTCGGGGATATTTCGGCCACCACCGAGGAGGGGCCCCGGCTCATGACCGGCCCGGGCTACACCGCCTTTCTGAAGATCGCCGAGGGGTGCGACAACTTCTGCGCCTTCTGCATCATCCCCTACCTCCGGGGACGGTACCGCTCCCGGCCCATGGAGGCGGTGCTCTCCGAGGCCAAGGCCCTGGCCGAGTCCGGTGTGAAGGAGCTCATCCTCATCGCCCAGGACATCGGTCCCTACGGCAAGGACCTCTATGGAGAGAGAAGGCTTCCCCAGCTCCTGCGGGAGCTGTGCAGGCTGCCCTTTCACTGGATCCGGCTCCACTACCTGTATCCCGACCACTTTGACGATGCGCTCATTGACGTCATCGCCTCAGAGCCCAGGATCGTCAAGTACCTGGACATCCCCATGCAGCACTGCGATGGGAAGCTCCTCAAGGCCATGAACCGCTGGGGGGACCGGGAGAAGCTCACCGCCCTGGTGGAAAAACTCCGGGAGCGCATCCCCGGCGTGGTGCTTCGCACCTCCCTCATCTGCGGCCTGCCCGGCGAGACCGAGGAGATGTTCGAAGCGCTGTGCGGCTTCATTCAGGAGACCAGGATCGAGCGGGCGGGGGTCTTCCGCTACTCCCGGGAGGAGGGTACCCGGGCCGCCGGGCTGCCCGACCAGGTCCCCGAGGAGACGGCCGGGCAGCGGGTAGAGCGCCTGGTGGAGCTCCAGTCGGAGGTCCTGGACGCCTATAACGAGAGCCGTCTGGGCACCGTGATGGAGGTCCTGTGCGAGGGCTTTGACGCCGCGGAGGGCTGCTACGTGGGCCGGACCTACGCCGACTCGGTGGAGGTGGACGGCCGGGTGCTCTTCACCGCCGCGGGGGTCGTCCCGGCGGGGGAGTTCGTCCATGTGCGCATCACCGACACCCAGGATGGGGATCTGATAGGAGAAACTGAGGAGTGATCGTATGAATACCGCCAACAAGCTGACCATGCTCCGGGTGGCCATGATCCCGGTGTATCTGGTGCTGTGGCATCTGGATTTCGGCTGGAACCGCTTTGCCGCCCTGGCCGTGTTCATCCTGGCCAGTCTCACCGATATGCTGGACGGCCACATCGCCCGCAGCCGGGGCCTGATCACCGACTTCGGCAAGTTCATGGACCCCCTGGCCGACAAGGTGCTGGTGATGACCGCCATGGTCTGCTTCTGCGCCATGGGCCGCTTCCCGGCCTGGGCCCTGGTCATCGTCATCTTCCGGGAGTTCGCCGTGTCCGGCCTGCGGCTCATCGCCGTGGAGGGGGGACGGGTCATCGCCGCCGGCTGGTCGGGGAAGGTGAAGACCGCCTCCACCATGGTCTGCCTGTGCCTGATGCACCTGGATATCCCTGATCTGCTGGGCTGGCTGTGCATCTGGGTCATCGTGGTCACCACGGTCTGGTCCGGGGTGGAGTATTTTGTGAAAAACAAGGACTGCATCGACTGGAGCAGCCTTTGATTTCCCTTGACACAACTCCCCCGATGTGCTAATATACTGAAAACAAACCAAGCGCGAGGAACGGAAGAAGTAGCGTTCAGGACCCCCGACAGAAAGGGACCGTCACCGGCTGAGAGCGGTCCCAGGGAAGGCCAGGGCGTGAAGTGCATCCGGGAGCGCCGGGGGCAATGCCCCGCGTCCGGGCCCCGTTACCGGCCCTATGAGTGAAAAACGAGAGTGGAACCGCGTTTCTTTGACGCCTCTCATGCCCCCGGGCATGAAAGGCGTTTGTTTTTTGGAAAACCCATCTCAAAAAAAGGAGACTTTCATATGAACACCATGGTACTCTACAACTCCACCACCCACGAGCGGGAGCCCTTCAAGACCCATGAGCCCGGCAAGGTGACCATGTACACCTGCGGCCCCACGGTCTACCACTTTGCCCACATCGGCAACCTGCGCTCCTATATCATGGAGGACGTGCTGGAAAAGACCTTCCGCTGGGAGGGCTACGAGGTCAAGCGGGTGATGAACATCACCGACGTGGGCCACCTGTCCTCCGACGCCGACACCGGCGAGGACAAGATGCTCAAGGGGGCCCAGCGGGAGCACAAGACGGTGATGGAGATCGCCAAGTTCTACACCGACGCCTTCTTCTCCGACTTCGCCAAGCTGAACATCAAGACCCCCGACGTGGTCCAGCCCGCCACCGGCATGATCCCGGAGTATATCACCGTCATCACCAAGCTGCTGGAGACCGGCTACGCCTACCAGGCCGGAGGCAACGTGTACTTCGACACCTCCAAGCTGAAAAAGTACTATGTCTTCAACGACCACGACGTGGAGGACCTGGCCACCGGCGTCCGGGAGGGCGTGGAGGAGGACACCAACAAGCGCAACAAGAACGACTTCGTCCTCTGGTTCACCAAGTCCAAGTTCGAGGACCAGGCCCTGAAGTGGGACTCCCCCTGGGG
>CANRFC010000002.1 GCA_947629795.1 uncultured Oscillospiraceae bacterium | reverse complement strand
GGTATTTTGTGATGGGCAGCGGGATGACGCCCCTGGGGAAGTTCACCTTCACCCGACCGGGAAAATTCGTGTACACCATCCATGAGGTGGCAGGGGGCGGGGCCAACTGGGTCTATGATACCGCCCAATACGTGCTGACCTTTGAGGTGACGGCCCAAAAGGGGAAGCTGGAAACGCAATATGAGCTGACCCGGGATGGGGAGCGGGCGGACAGGCTGGTGTTCCGTAACCGTTACGACCCGCCGGCAAGCGGTTGACGAAGAAATGAGAGAGAAAAGAACCTGGGTCCTGGCCCTGCTCTTCCTGGGGATGCTGGTCACGGGAGGCGCGCAATTGGCACCCCTGCTGGGGGAGTACGCCGCCGGGGAGGCTGCCTATGGGGCCCTGGAGGAGTTCGTCCGGCATCCTGATATTCCCACAACGCCCTCTCTGCCCGAACCGGGCGGGGAGGGCGCTGCGGCACCACCAAAGGAGCAGGGCCCCGAGGTGGACTTTGAGGCTCTCTCCGCCATCAATCCCGATGTGGTGGGCTGGCTGTCTATTGATGATACCAATATCAGCTACCCCATCGTCCAGGGGGAGGACAACAAGTATTATCTGGACCACCTCTTTACCGGGGAGAAGAACCGGGCGGGTTGCCTTTTCCTGGACAGCGAGAATGCCCCGGACTTTTCTGATGGAAACAGTGTGGTCTACGGCCACTATCTGAAGGACGGGACCATGTTTTCCTCCCTGCTGAAGTACAAGGAACAGGACTACTTTGACGCCCATCCTGCTGGCTGGCTGGTGACGCCGGAGGGGACTAACCGGGTCCGGTTCTTCTCCGGCCTGGTCAGCAACGTGAGGGGGGAAGCCTGGACCACCGCCCCGGACGCCGCCTGGCCTACCCGGATGACCCAAAATTCCCTTTTCAATGCCGATATCACCCCCGACCCCAGCGACCAATTTCTCACCCTCTCCACCTGCTCCTACGAGTTCAAAAACGCAAGGTTCGTCCTCATTGGGGTGGTGGAAGAGGAATAGAGTGCGCTTTTCCGCTCTGTTTCGCGCTCTGCTTGTGAGAGAATGGATGCGGTGATGGGGATGGAGGGAAAGCGAACAGCGATCTATTGCCGCGTGGACCGCGGCGGAGCCCCCCAGGCCCGGCGGGAGGCGCTGACGGCCCAGCGGCGGAGACTGGAGGAATATGCCGGGGCAGAAGGCCTTCTGGTCGTGGGGTGCTATGAGGACGACGGCTTTTCCGGGCACGATCTGCGCCGCCCGGGTCTGACACGGCTTATCAAGGATCATGACGCGGGCGCCTTTGAGCAGGTCCTTGTGGTCAGCCGGGGACGGCTGTACCGCGGAAGCTCCTGGGAGGAGCCCCGGTGGCCCTTCCGGGTGCGTACCCTTGCCCCGTGGGAGTGAGGGCAGATATGTTAAAACGGTGAGGGGAATTCCCTCCAATGTCACTTAGTTAGCAGCAAAAGGATGACGGACAAAACCAAGAAAGGCAGCACACAGCGAAGCGAAAGCGAGCTGTGTGCTGCTATTTTGAGAAATGAGTATGACAACAAATCAAAACCATGCATATTGCGGATTTTTTGCTGAACGATGAATTTTGAGGATCTGACGATGATCCGGGAGTCGACTATGAGGAAATTCGCTGCATCAACGCCCTGGATCGGCCGATGAGGAAAGCCGAAGAATAGAGCAAGGTCCCCGGCACCAGCAATGAGCTGGCACCGGGGGCCTTTCTAACAGCCGAAGATAGATATTTCTCCATTTGATAAACGAAACAGGGAAACTTCTGCCCGTCCCTTCGGCCTTTTATTCCTGTTCCTCCTTGATGGCGTTCAGAAGGGCGGGGATCATCTGCTTTTTCCGGCTGACCACCCCGGGGAGGACGGCCCTGCCGTCTTTTACCTCTACCTGGAAGGCGCGGCGGATGAGTTCCTCGGCGCCCTGGCCGGCCATGAGCAGCTCGGTGGTGGAGGAGGGCACGTCGGTGAACATGCAGAAGAGGTAATCCAACCCTTGCTTCTTCATGGAGCCCTTCAGGTAGGGCGCCAGCAGCTCCATGGAGGCCACCCGGCTCTTCTCGGTCATGTAGCTGTTCTGGGCCACGCCGAAGCGGATGTTGCCGCTGCCGAAGATCTTGTAGTCGGTGTTCAGGATCTCGTCGGGGGTCTTGCCGGTGATGTCGCTGCCGGCCTCAAACATCTCTGCGGCGTAGCTCTCCAGCTCCACCCCGGCCAGGTCGGCCAGGGCCCGGGCGGCCCTCTCGTCCACCGGAGTGCAGGTGGGGGAGCGGAACATCAGGGTGTCCGACAGGATGGCCGAGAGCATCAGCCCGGCGGTGGCCTTGTCGATATCCACCCCGTTCTCCTGGTACATCTGATAGACGATGGTGCAGGTGCAGCCCACAGGCACGTTTCGGAAGTAGACAGGGGCCTCGGTCTCGAAGGCGCCGATGCGGTGGTGGTCGATGATCTCCAGCACCTCGGCGTCCTCAATGCCGTCCACAGCGTGGCTCTTCTCGTTGTGGTCCACCAGGATGAGCTGCTTTTTCCGCAGATTCAGCAGGTTCCGGCGGGAGATGATGCCCAGATATTTCCCCTCCTCGTCCAGGATGGGGAAGTAGCGGTAGCGCACGGTGGCCATGACCTTGGTGGCGGCCTCCACGGGGGTGGAGAGGGTGAAGGTGAGCAGCTTGTCGCTGACCATATAGTGGCCGATGGGCACCGCCTGGGTGATCATCCGGCCGGCCACGTAGGTGGAGTAGGGGGTGGAGATGATGATGCAGCCCCGCTCCTCGGCCAGCATGCAGATGGTGCGGGAGACCTTGGATTCGGAGCACACCACGATGCATCCGGCGTCCATCTCGATGGCGGCCAGCTGGCTCTCGCTGCGGTTGGAGACGATGACCACATCGCCGGGGGTAATGGCCTTTTCGATCATCTCGGCGCTGCCGGCGCCCACCACCACGTGGCCCTTGACCACCTTGTCCTCCACGCTGCCCGCCAGAACGGTGGCGTCGAGGGTGTCCAGCACATTGTGGTAGGGGGTGGCGGCCTTGGCCAGGATCAGGTCGTCGATCAGGTCCATGTTGGCAGTGACCATGTCCCGGATGGTGATGAGGCCCCGGAGCTTCTGGTCCCCGTCCACCACACACAGGGTGTCCACCTGGTGGTCTCGCATGGTGATCCAGGCCTGACGCAGGCTCATGCCGGCGTCCACCGCCTCCATGCGGCGGTAGTCCACGTCCTTGATCTGGGGGCTCACGTCGATGTAGAGCCGGGGGGAGGGCACGCCGAAGTGGTCCAGGACGAACTGGGTCTCCCGGTTGAGGATGCCGGCCCGGCAGGGCTCATAGCTGCCCTGGGGGTCAAGAAGGGACTTGAGTCGGGCGTAGGCGATGGCCGAACAGATGGAGTCGGTGTCCGGATGGCGGTGGCCGATGACCTTGACAGAGTGGGCGTGTTGAGTGGAAGTCTGGTCCATGGACGATGCCTCTTTCCTTTGTTCTCCGTACGAACGGAGGAATGATCGCAAACAGCACAGCCGCAAAGAGCCGCAGTGACTATAAGCGTGTTGATTTTTATAATGGCGAAGCTATTATAGCACAGCCGCGCAGCGGCGTTGTGCTATATTCATTCCAGTCAGGATAATAGCCGCCTGCGGCTATTATAGCATAAAAACTTAAGGTTGAATAGGGGAGCAGGTTATTTTTTCGGCAGGGTCACGGTGAAGGTGGTGCCTTCTCCTTCCCGGCTCTCCACGGAGATCTTCCCGCCGTGGCCCTGGACGATGCTCTGGGCGATGGCCAGTCCCAGGCCGTAGCCGCCCCGCTCCCGGTCCCGGGCCTCGTCGGAGCGGTAGAAGCGCTCGAAGAGGTGGGGCAGGCGCTGGGCGGGGATAGCGGGGCCGGTGTTGTGGACCCGCAGCCGGAGCCTGCCCTGGAACTCGTCCAGAGTCACGTCCACCGCCTTTTCCTCCCCGGCGTACTTCACCGCGTTGTCCAGCAGGATGACCGCCAGCCGGCGGAGCTGGCCCTCGTCTCCGGTGAGGGCCAGCCCGGGCGTGATATCCTCGGTGAGGGTGACTCCGGCCTCAAAGGCCACGGGCTCAAAGGAGAGCAGGCACCCGGTGACCAGCTGGTCCAGCTGGACCTGGGCGGGGTGGACGGGGAGCTTCTGAGCGTCGCTCTTGGCCAGGAAGAGCAGGTCCTCCACCAGCGCGCGCATCCGCTGGGCCTCCTCCTTGATGTAGCCGATCCACTTGCCCTGGGCCTCCACCGTATCCCGGGGATGGCTGAGGACGATGTCGGTGTTGGCCAGGATCACTGCCAGAGGGGTCTTGAGCTCGTGGGAGGCGTCGGCCACGAACTGCCGCTGCTGCTCCCAGGCCGCCTCGATGGGGCGCAGGGAGACCTTGGCCAGGAACCGGGAGATGAGGTAGAAGGCCAGCAGGGCGGCGGTGAGGATGAGCAGAGAGACCAGGAGCTGGGTCCGGACGACCTGGGCGACAGAAGCGTTGTCGGCAAAGGCCAGGAACTGTCTGCCGTTTTCCAGGCGACGGAGGTAGGAGAGCCCCTGCCCCGGAAGACTGCCCTGCTCCCCGGACCGGGCCAGGGCCAGGTCCGCCATGGCCTGGGCGGTCTCCTCCGTGACCTCCACCCCGGGTCCCATGCGCAGGGCGATGACCTGGCCGTCCCCATCCACCTCTACGGCGAAGGCGGGGATGCCGAGGAAGTCCTGACGGCGTTTCCGGGGCGGATCCCCCTCCGTGTCCTGCTCCTCCGGAGGCTGGGGCGGCTGTGCCCCGCCGCTCCAGGGCCGGTCAAAGACGAAATGGGGGTCCACCGCGTGGGCGACCCACTCCAGGGCCTGGAGCTGGGCAGAGTCGACCTTCTCCGCCTCCTGACGGTAGGCGGAGAAGGTCTGCACGGCAAAGACCGCCAGGAGCACCGCGCTCACCAGCAGCATGTTGGTGAAGATGAACTTTCGGCGCAGTTTTTGGATCATGACTGGGGGACCTCCAGGAAATACCCCACCTTCCGCACGGTGCGGATAGCCAGCCGGGAGTGGAGGAAGGAGAGCTTCTTGCGCAGGAAGGAGATGTAGACCTCCACATTGTTGTCCTCGGCGTTGGAGTCCAGCCCCCACACCTTGGAGATGATCTCATCCTTAGGCACCACGGCGGGGAAGGACAGCAGGAGCAGGCGCATGATCTCGAATTCCTTAAAACCCAGGCGCACACTGTCGTCTCCGCACATCAGGCACCGCACGTCCAGCCGGAGGGTCAGGTCGTCCACGGTGACGCAATTGCCGATGACCTCCCCCTGCCGCCGGGTGAGGGCCCGCACCCGGGCCAGCAGCTCACCGGCGTCGAAGGGCTTGGTCATGTAGTCATCGGCGCCGCAGTCCAGCCCGCCGATCTTGTCCTGGACCTCATCCTTGGCGGTGAGCATCAGGATGGGGGTGGATATGTGGGCCTCCCGGAGCCTGCGGGCCACCTCCAGGCCGTCCAGCCCGGGGAGCATCACATCCAGAAGGATGGCGTCGTACTGTCCGGTGAGGGCGTAGTCCAGGGCGTCGGTGCCGTCATAGACGATATCGGTCTGATAGCGCTGTTCGGCCAGGAGCTGCCCCAGAGCCTCAGCCAGGTGCTTTTCGTCCTCAACGATCAAAACCCGCATGGATAAGACCGCCTTTCTTTTCAGAGTGAAGACAGTATACCACATAAGCCTGAAAGTTTTCTGAAAAGTTCCTGAACATTCTGTGAAATGGGGCGCAAAAAACCTCCGCCTTCCGGTGGGAAGGCGGAGGAATGGGAAGCTTGCGAAGGAACGCCGTCAGCCCTCGCGCCGGGCGGTCTCGCTCCGGCCCCAGTGGACCACGGCGCACATCCCCGGCCCCACGTGGGCGCCGATCACCGGCCCCAAGTCTGCGACGGTGATGGGGCAGTCCGGGTCGTGGGCGCGGACCCCGGCGGTGAGATACTCCGCCGCGGCGGGGTTGTCGGCGTGGATGACATACACCCGCTCCCCGGCCCGGGCGGTCTGGGCGTAGAGCTCCACCAGCCGGTCCATGGCCCCCTTGGAGCCCCGCTTCTTCTCAAAATTCACCAGGGTGCCGTCGGCCTGGATGCGCAGCACAGGCTTGATGTTCAGGGCCACTCCCATCATGGCGGTGGCCGCCGAGAGCCGCCCGCCCCGCTTGAGGTACATCAGGTCCTCCACCATGAACCAGTGCTGGACCTCCAGCCGGTGCTCCTCCAGCCAGGCGGCGTTGTCGGCCACGGACAGGCCCTGGGCCCGGTTCTGGGCGGCGGCCTCCAGCAGCAGCCCCATGCCGCCGGTGGCGGCCCGGGTGTCCACGCAGCGCAGTGCCACGCCGGGGAACTTCTCCCGCACCACGTCGGCGGCCATGAGGGCGGAGTTGTAGGTGTTGGACAGCCCGCCGGACAGGCACAGGTAGAGCATGTCCTCCCCCTTTTCGGCAAAGGAGGAGAAGAAGTCGATGTAGTTCTGGGGGGAGATCTGGGTGGTGCGGGGCACCTGCCCCCGGCGCTGGCAGTCGTAGAACCGCTTCAGGACCTCCTGGGGCTCGGGCCCGACGCAGACCCGCTCCTCCTCGTCCACGGTGTAGGGCATGGGGATGAAGCCGATGTCCTCGTCCTGGACGAGCTGGGGGAGAAGGTCGGCGGCGGCATCGGTGAGGATATGATAAGGATACATGGTCAATTTCCTTTCTGAATATGAGAAAACCCGGCGTTTTGTGTGGAAAATATGCCCGTTTTTGCAAAAAAAGCGGGGCGGAGCTGTGAGCTCGCGCCCCCTATTATGACGGGAAGAGGGCAGTTTGTCAAGCGGTCCCTTCCCTCACAGAGAAGGGAGAAGAGGGAATAAAAAATATGAAATTCCATGGAAATAGGGCGGATTTGCGGCGGGAAAGTGCGGATTTATCAAAAGAGCGGCACGGCGGGGGAAGAGAAAAACGCGGCGGGGAAAGGAAAAACGATGGCAGGAGGGAGTGACGATCTCGGCCAAAAGAGGGCCTGCCGCGGGATGCGGCTTTGAGCCCAACGCGCAAGCAATATGCCCTTAAAAAGTGATGGAGAACTGCCGCTTGCGCAATTCTCCATCACTTTTTGCTTGCATTTGTTCTTGAAAGTTCTGCTTTGCAACAGCGCTTTTTTGCGGATTTTACGCCTCCGGAGTGAGAAGGGGTTCCAGCTCGGCGAAGGAGCGGATGAAGCCCTCCACCCGCCTTCCGTCGGGGGAAAAGACGGTGGGGATCACGTGAATTCCCAGATCCTGGCGATTTTTTTGGGCCTCCGTCCGGTGCTCCAGGGCGTACTTTCCGGTCTCTACCCCTCGCCTGAAGTCCTCTACGGGGAGCCCCACACGACGGGCCAATCCACACAGAACGTCCAACTTGCCGATATCCAGCCCCTCCCGGAAGTAGGCCAGGATGACCGTCTCAAAATAGGGGGTGGACAGACCCAGCTCCCGGGCGAAGTGGAAGCCCTCATAGGCCAGCTGGGTGAAGGGTCGGGGGACGATGGGGGGCGGGAGCATCAGACCCAGGCCCTGTTCCTCGCAGAGGGGGCCCAGGGTGCGCTGATACTTGTCCCGGTGCTCCGGGCTGTGGTAGGTGTCCACAGGGCCCTCCTCGGGCAGGCGGAGGGTGTAGGGCAGGTACTCCACCTCCAGGTCCGGGTGGGTCTCCCGGGCCTTTTGGAACTGGGTGACCAGGTAGCCGCAGTAGGGGCAGACAAAGTCCGCCGCGATGCGCAGAAGCATGGGGAACACCTCCTACAACAATAAGCTTTGGCAGCGATCAGCTTTGGCTGGAGCCCCCGGCGGCCGGGGGCGTTCCTCTATTCGCTCCGGGTGAGGAGCCGGAGGATGAGCTCGGCCAGGGCGGTGAGCTCGGCCACCGTGCTGTACTCCCCGCAGGTGTGGCAGCGGTGCATGGCCGAGGCGCACACGATGCCGGTGATGCCCTGTTGGGCCAGGACGTTGTTGTCGCTGCCGCCGAAGGAGGTGATGGCCTCATAGGGAAGGCCCAGCTCCTCACAGACGGCCCGGTAACGCCTTACCACCGGGGCGTCCTCGGGGGTGCGGTAGGCCTGGATGGGGCACTCCGTGGTGAACTCCAGCCCGGCGCCGGCCAGGTCGCAGAAGCGCCGGAAGCCCAGGCGCACCCCATCGGCCAGGCCCAGGGCCTCCTGATGGTCGGTGGAGCGGATCTCCCCCCGGACCAGGCACCGGTCGGGGACGATGTTGGTGGCCAGGCCCCCTTCAATGAGGCCGAAGTTCAGGGTGGCGGTGGGGGAGATGCGGCCCCAGGTCAGGTGGGACAGGGCCTGGGCCGCCACGGCGATGGCGCTGAGCCCCTCTTCGGGGGCAAAGCCGGCGTGGGCGGCGCGGCCGGTGACCAGAGCGGAGAACTGCAGGATGGTGGGGGCCGCGGTGACGGCGGCGCCCATGGGAGCGTCGCAGTCGAAGACGTAGGCCTCCCGGGCGGTGACCTGGGAGAAGTCGAAGGCGTTGGCTCCCCGGCAGTAGGGCTCCTCGGCCACGGTGAAGAGCAGCTCGGCGCTGCGGTGGGGAAGGCCGCCCTCCTTCAGGACCCGGAGGACCTCCAGGATGGCGGCCGCGGCGGCGAGGTCGTCGGCCCCCAGCACGGTGTCCCCGGCGGAGCGGATGGTCCCGTCGGCTCCCACCACCGCCCGCTTGCCCCGGGCGGGCTCCACCGTGTCCATGTGGGCGCACAGGAGCAGGGGAGGGAGGCCCGGAGTGCCGGGGAGGGCGGTGAAGAGGTTGCCCGACTCCCCGTCCAGGGCCCGGGCGGCGCCGTCCTCCCGGACGGTGAGGCCGAGACTTTCCAGGCGGGCGCGGACCTCCGCGGCCATGGCCCCCTCGTGGAAGGAGGGGGAGTCGATGGCCACCAGGTCCTGAAAGGTCCGGACCAGGCGCTGGGCGTCGATGTTCATGGGGACTCCCTCCTCACAGATAGCGGCGGATGAGCTCGGGGGTGATCTGTGCCCCGAAGCAGCCCACGGCGGTGGTGGAGTTGCCGGCGAAGATGTTGCCCAGGCGCAGGCAGCGCTCCAGGGGCTCATCGTGGATGAGGCCGTAGACCACGCCGGTGAGGAAGTTGTCCCCGGCGCCGGTGGTGTCCACCGCCTCGAAGTCGTGGATGGCGGGCAGACAGTGCATCCGCCCGTCCCGCCAGTAGGCGCAGCCCCCCTTGCCGGTGGTGATCACCGGGTTGGCGGTGTGCCGGGCCAGGAATTCCAGGGCCTGGGAGAGGTCGTCGGTGCCGGCGATCTTCCGGGCCTCCTTGTCGTTGGGCATGTACACGTCCACATAGGGGAGCAGGTCCCGGATGGTGTCCAGGGAGAGGTCGTCGCTCCAGCCGTTGTCGTAGACCACCTTGACCCCGGCATCGTGAAGGCGGCGGGCCACCTCGGGGTGCCCCTCGGGGGCGAAGACCACCTTGGCGTCGCTGAGGTAGGCAAAGACGGCGTCGCTGTCCAGGCAGCTCTCGTTGACCTGGGCGTTGTAGGCCAGGAAGCTCCGGTCCTCCGGCCAGGAGAACACGCTGGTCACCACCACCGGATGGGGCTGGGGGGAGGGGAAGACCTGAAAGTCGGAGAAGCCCTTGTCCCCCAGGAGCCGCCGGCACAGCCGGCTCTGCAGGTCCTCCCCCAGGAAGGTGCCCAGGCCGGCCTTGCAGCCCAGGGAGGACAGAACGATGGGGCAGACCATGGCGCCGCCGCCCAACTGGATCTCAAAGCTCTGGGCAAAGACCTCCTCTCCCAGGCCGGGCAGGCGGGGGAAGTCCGTGAAGAGAAGGTCAAGATTCATCTGCGCGAAGGTTTTGAAGTCGTATGCAGCCATATATCCCGCTCCTCATTGAGTTTGGTCCATACAGATGTAGTTCTCATACCGGCGGAAGAAGGTGTCGGTCAGCTTGCGGGCGATCTCCAGGTCGTTGACCAGGGGGTGGAGGTACAGCCCCCGCACCGCCGCGTCCCGGTCCCCGGTGAGGGCGGCCTGGATGGTGCAGCGCTCGAAGTACTTGATGCGCTGGATCTGGAGCATCTGGAAGGGGGGCAGCTCCCCGATGGAGACGGGGTGGGCCCCATCCCGGCGGATGTCGCAGGTGATCTCCACCACGTCGTCGTCGGCCAGGCCGGAGATGGCCCCCCGGTTGGGCACCGAGAGCACCATGCGGCAGGGCGTTCCGTCGGTGATGGCGTGGATGAACTTCAGGGCCACCGCGGCGTACCCGCCCTCGTCGGGCTGGGCGAGGAACTCCTCCACCGTGGGGGGGACCCAGACCTTCTCCCGCCGCTCGCCGCTCTCCACCGAGAAGTAGGCGTTCTCCCGCCTGCCGTAGGCCTCCATGTAGAGGGAGAAGCCCTTTTCAAAGTCCCGGGGGAACTCCAGCTTATCCAGCTGCTCCTCCAGCTCGCTGTTGATGAGGTAGATCATCTCTCCCCGGGGATGCTCGGCGCTCTGGATGGATCGGAGGGAGCGGACGCGGTCGTAGTAGAACATCAGGTACTCGTTGAGCATGCACCCGTCGTTGAGGTGGGCCATGTAGGGGGTGAACAGCCGCATCTCGGTGGAGTGGTAGAGCCGGGGGTGGTTCAGGAGCTTCTCCTGGACGTCCTCCCCGTGGAGCTTGGCGTTGCGGAACCAGGAGAGGTGGTTCAGGCCGTAGCACTCGATGTCCAGCTCCCCCTCCCGGGCCCCCAGGAGCTCCTCCAGCTGTTTGATAAAGCCGCTGGGGGCGTCGCAGATGCCGTAGACGTTGTCGAAGCCCTGCAGGCGCATGGCCTGGGTGATGATGCCGCTGGGGTTGGTGAAGTTGAAGATGAGGTGCCCGGGGTTGGCCACCTCCCGGGCCAGGCGGCAGTAGTAGAGCAGGGTAGGGATGGAGCGCAGGGCCATGGCGAAGCCGCCGCCGCCGGTGGTCTCCTGGCCCAGGACCCCCAGCTCCAGGCAGGTCTTTTCGTCGAAGAGCCGGCCCTCGTCCCCGCCGGCGCGGATGGTGGTAATGATGTAATCCACCCCGGTGAGGGCGGCTCGGGCGTCGTCGGTGACCGAGAACTTCAGTTCAGGGTCCAGGCGGCGGGCCAGCTCCACGGCGATCTGGCCGTAGGTCTTCAGCTTGCGGGGATCGTTGTCCAGCAGGACGATCTCATCCACCTGGATGCTCCTGGCGTTGGTCACCAGGGACTTGGTCAGGAAGGCGGAGCGGGCGCCGGTGCCGCCGATGACACACAGTTTCAAGTGGGCTCCTCCTCTCTCCTCAGCGGAAGGCGGCGATCTCGCCCTTGAGGAAGTCGATGTTCCGGGCGATCTCGTCGTGGTCGGGTCCGGCGGGGATGCGGTCGTAGAGGGTGTCGGCGTACTCCAGGACCATGTCCACGTCGATGGGCTTGTCCATGCGGGTGATGAAGCGGTAGTAGTTGTTGTAGTAGATGTCCCGCAGGGTGTCCTCGTCCAGGTCCAGGCCGATGCAGTTCTCCTCGAAGGCCACGAAGTGCTCGTCGGTCTCCATCACCCGCTGGAGGCAGGTGACGGTCTCCATCCAGTGGTCGGAGAAGGTGTCGGTGCCGAAGAGGATCTTGTTGGAGTGGCGGCGGAAGAAGGCGCGCCAGTACTCCCGGTCCTTGGCAAAGTTCTCGAACATCTCCCAGCCGGGGGTGATGTCGAAGTACAGGTTGGGGTAGCGCTCCAGCAGCTCGCCGCACAGGCCGGGCTGGTCGGAGATGAAGAAGAAGTGGGGGATGCACAGCTTGAGCTGGGGGTGCTTGTGGAGGAAGCCCAGGGTCTCGTCGTCGATCTGGAACTTGTGGGGGAAGACCCCGTCGCCGTAGAAAAAGTTCTTCTCCACCGCCCACTGGGGCAGCTTGTCCCGGTACCAGAACTCGATGGGGTCGTTGATGTGGTAGAGGATGGGGAACTGGGTACGCTCGGCGTAGGAGAACATCTTGTCGTAGTTGGGGGCGTCCAGGGGCAGGTCCTGGCGCAGCCGGACCCCCGGCTTGCCGTCCAGCATCTTGATGCCGTCGAAGCCCGCCTTCTCAAACCACTGGATCTGCGCCAGGAGGTTGTCGGCGTCGGGGACCTCATTGCCGTTGTAGTGGAAGGAGCCGAAGGCCTGGCACCGGCCGCCCTCCTTGAGCTTCATCAGGGCGCACAGGAGGTTCTGGGTCAGGGCAAACTTCCCGCCGACGAGGGTGCAGGCCAGGAAGTTCCAGTGTTCATAGCCGCAGTAGTTCACCATATCCACACATTCCTGGATGTCCTTGGGGTCGAAGAGGTGGATATGCACGTCGTTGATGGGGTAGCGGTACAGCATATGATGATCGTCCTTTCCTTGTCTGGGGTGGGAGCATCAGCCCTTGATGCCGCTGTGGGCGATGCTCTCGACGAACTGCTTCTGGAAGATGACGAAGAGCACGATGAGGGGCAGCACGGCGATGACGCCGCCGGCCATGACCTGCTCGTAGTAGGTGGTGTGCTCGCCGATGAGCATGGCCAGGCCCGCCGCCAGGGTCATCTTGGAGGCGTCGGAGTTGTTGATGAGGGGCCACATCAGGTCCTTCCAGGTGCTGAGCATGGTCAGGATGGCCAGAGTGGTCAGGCCGGGCTTCACCAGGGGGAGGAGCACGTTCCAGTAGATGCGGAAGAAGCTGCACCCGTCGATGCGGGCGGCCTCGTCCAGCTCCCGGGGGATGGTGGAGAAGAACTGCCGCATGAGGAACATCCCGAAGATGTTGAACAGGTTGGGCAGAGCCAGGCCCACCAGGGTGTTGGTCAGCCCCAGCTTCACCATGAGCTTGAAGCGGGGAATGGTGAAGATCTGGCCGGGGATCATCATCAGGGCCAGCATCCCCAGGAAGATCACGTTCTTGCCGGGGAAGCGCAGCCGGGCGAAGGCGTAGGCGCACAGGGTGACGATGAGGAGCTGCCCCAGCACCGCCATGATGGTCACCAGGATGGTGTTGAGATAGAGCCGGGGGAAGTTGAGCTTGGCCGAGATGGTGGCGTAGTTGTTCCACTGGGCCACGTCGGGCAGGAACTTCAGGGGGATGCGGATGGTCTCCTCATAGGTCTTGATGGAGGTCAGAAACATCCACACGAAGGGCCCGAAGGCCAGGAAGGAGGCGAAGATCAGAAGGACGTGGTTGAGCACGCGGGAGAGGGGGGACTCCCCCTGGAGGCGATTTCTTTTCATCTTCTCACTCCTCCGTCTTGATCCAGTATTTCTTCACCACCATCTGGATGATGGTGATGATCATGATGATCACAGCCAGCACCACCGAGATGGCCGCGCCGTAGCCCCGCATGCTGGACTTATTGAAGGCGCACTCATAGAAGTAGGTGACCAGGCTCATGCTGTACGTGTAGGGGAGGGTGTCCCGGTCCACCATCAGGTAGATGAAGTCGAAGATCTGCAGGATGCCGATGGTGACCATGATCATGGAGAAGAAGATCATGGGCCCCAGCAGGGGCAGGGTGATCTTGAAGAAGAGCTGGCGGTTGGTGGCCCCGTCGATGCGGGCGGCCTCGTAGTAGGAGCGGTCGATGCCCTGCATGGCGGCCAGCATGATGATGGTGTAGTAGCTCACCATGGACCACACCAGCACCAGGATGATGGCCCAGCGGACGAATTTCACGTCCCCCAGCCAGCTCACCCGGGGCAGGCCCAGCTTCTCCATGAAGTAGTTGAAGATGCCGTACTGGTAGTTGAGGATCCACCGCCACAGGATGCTGATGGCCGCCGGCATGGTGATGGCGGGGATGTAGAGCAGGGTGCGGTAGATGGTCCGGCCCCGGATGTTCTTGTTGAGCAGGTTGGCGAAGAAGATGGACAGGATGATGACCAGGGGCACGCCCACGATGGCGTAGAAGAAGGTGTTCTTCAGGGCCAGCCAGAAGGTCTCGTCCTGGAGCAGGTCCCGGTAGTTCTTCAGACCCACGAAGGTCCCCTCGCCGAAGGTGCCCATCTTGCGGAAGCTGTACAGGATGTTCTGCACAAAGGGGATGATGCTGAAGATGAGCAGGCCCGCCAGCATGGGCAGGACGAACAGATAGGCCGTGCCCGCCTCATAGCGTTTGAGACGGTTGAAGTGGGTGCTTTTTTGCTTCATGTCGTTCCTCCCGATTTCACGGTGGACCGCCGCAGGCGGCCTTCTTTGGAAATGCCGCGGCTCCGCCAAGGCAGAGCCGCGGCATCCTTAGCGCGGATTCAGCGTCCGGTCAGGACCGGCTCAGGAGAAGAGCTCGTCCAGGACCTTCTGGGCCTGGGCGGCGCCGGACTCCATGGCCTCGTCCACCGTCTTGGTCTGGCCGAAGGCCTCCTGCATGGCGTCGTTGGGATAGCTGACCCAGTCAAAGTTGCCGTTGGTGGGATAGGCGAAGCCGGTGGCAGCGGCGTCCATGAACACCTGGGCGTTGATGTTCTTGAAGTTGGCCACGTAGGCGCTCTGGGCGTTGATATTGGCGGGCACGTCGATGCCCTTCTCGGCCTCGTGGGTCATGGCCTCCTCGCCGGTGATGTACTTGACGAACTCCCAGGCGGCGTCCTTGTTCTTGCAGCGCTGAGAGATGGTGTAGCCCAGGCCGCCCAGGCAGCAGTGGTTGTCCACGGCCATGCTGGGCATCTGGATGAGCTGGATGTTGCCGGCGGCGGCCAGGGAGCTGCTCTCCAGCACGCTGGACTTCCAGGAGCCGATGAACACGATGCCGGCCTGGCCGGAGATGAACAGGTCGGTGCCCTTGGTCTCAGAGAGCACGGAGTAGGGGGCCATCTGGCCGTTGACCATCAGGTCCACCACCTGCTGCACGGCGTCCTTGGAGGCGGGCTCGTTGATGCCGCAGGTCTTGCCGTCGTCGCTGAGGTAGTAGCCGCCGTTCTGATACAGGAAGTTCATGAAGGAGGGCTGGGCGTCCAGCTCCATGACGATGGGGTACTCGCTGCCGCCGGCGGCGGCGATGGCGGCCTTGAGCTGGTCGGCGATGTCGCGCATGTCATCCCAGGTCCAGCCGTCCTTGGGCAGGTCCACGCCGTAGCGGGAGAACAGCTCGGTGTTCAGAGCCACCACCACGGAGTCCAGGCCCTTGGGCAGAGCGTACTGGGAGCCCTCCAGGTTGAAGAAGGTGTAGCGGCCCTGGACATAGGAGTTGGGGTCGAAGGAGGAGTCCTTCTCGATGTAGCTGTCCAGGGGCTCCAGCAGGCCGGCGGCCTGGTACTTGGCCACGTAGTTGTTCATCCAGAACACGTCGGGGGCCTCATCGGTCTCCAGGGAGGCGTCCAGCTTGGTCCAGTAGGTGTCCCAGGGGATCTGCTCGACGGTGACCTTGATCTCGCCCTCGTGGTCCTTGTTGAACTTATCCACGTTCTCCTGGATGGTGGGGAGCTGGGCCTCGTCCCAGAGCTGGAGCTTCAGCTCGGCGGGACCCTTGCTGGCATTTCCTCCGCCGCAGCCGGCCAGGAGGGAGAGGGACATGGCGGCACCGAGGATCAGAGCGGTCAGTTTTTTCTTCATTTCACTTTCTCCTTTTGATGATTTTGTGGCAGGTGTTTTTATCTGCAACCCCTGGGTCATTCCTCCGGGGATTGGATACGGCAGCAGCTCTCCCGCTCCGTGATGGAGTGCTTGAGCAGGATCTCCGAGCGGGACTCCTGATTGCCCTGGCCGAAGATCTCCAGGGTCTTGGCCACGATGGCCTCCAGGGGCTGGTGGATGGTGGTCAGCCGGGGCCGGACCTGGGTGGCGATGGGCAGGTCGTCAAAGCCTAGCACCGACACGTCCTGGGGCACCCGGAGCCCGGCGTCGTAGAGGGCGGCCATGGCCCCCACTGCCAGCTCGTCGCTGAAGGCGAACACCGCGGTGAACTTCAGCTTGCCCTCCAGGGCCTTCTTCACCGCCTGATAGCCGGCGTCGAAGGTCACCGGTCCGTAGGAGACCATCTCGGGGGGCAGGCTCTGGCCGATGTCCTCCAGGGCCTTCTGGCAGCCGCTGAGCCGCTGGAATCCGGCGCCGATCTTCTGGATGTCGTCGGACAGGAAGAGGATGCGCTTGTGGCCCAGGTCGGTGAGGTAGCGGGTGCCGGCGTAGGCCGCCCGGATGTCGTTGATGTGGACCATGTCAGAGTTGTCGTCGATGGCACTGCCGCCGCACATCACCGTGCGGATGCCGCTGTCCTGGAGATACTTCAGGATGGGCCCGCCGATCTCCTCCTCAAAGTAGATGACCCCCTCAGGGTGGATGCGCCGGACGAAGGACTTCACGGTCTCCAGGGAGTCGGGGTCGTGCTGCACCAGGAAGAAGATGTACTCTCCCCGCTCCTCCTGGTCCAGCAGCTCCCGGAGGACCCGGCTGTAAAAGGAGAAGCGCAGGTGGGAGAGCAGGATCATGATGGGCCTGCGCTGGGAACGGCAGATAGATTCCTCCGCCCCCAATTGCCGGAGGCCCTCCTCGATCTTCCGGCACAGCTCCTCGCTGACCTCGGTGCCCTTGCTGTTCATGTACCGGGAAACCGAGGCGGGGGAGACGCCGGCCACGGACGCGATCGTTCTGACGGTCAATTTCATCTTCCGACACCCCGGCTTCCGGAAAAATTTTGTTTCAAGATTTTTGAAACATTTTCGAACAAAAAACGCCAAATTTTTAGGCTTTTTTGTTGATAAAGTCATTATAGGCGGCCAATAGTTCTTTGTCAATCCACACATTTCAACAAGAAACCGATCCTGGTTTTGTGCGATTCCCACAATTATTTTTGTTTCGAAACAAAACCGCGAAAAAGGAAACGTTTCCAACCCCGGTCGTGACGCCTGATTCGGGTTTTTGTTTCAAAAAGTTTGAAACATCCGAGAAAAATGGGATTGTTGACAACTTTTTCACAAAAAGCTATAATGAGCAAAAGAGCAGCAGCCGGGAGGGAGTGAAACATTTTGAAACAACTGCGGGAGGACAGCATCTCCTTTCCCACCCTCCTCCGGGACGTGAACTGCTTTGCCGTCCCCCTGATGCTCACCGGCGTGCTCCAGCTCCTCTACAACGCTGCCGACACCGCCGTGGTGGGCAAGTTCGCCGGCAGCGTCTGCCTGGCGGCGGTGGGGAACACCACCCACATCATCCACCTGCTCATCACCATGTTCAACGGTGTGGCGGTGGGGGTGAACTACCTGGTGGCCCGGTACTACGGTGCCGGGGAAGAGGAGGGGCTCCACCAGAGCGTCCACTGCGCGGCGGTGCTCAGCCTGATCCTGGGCCTGTGCGCGGGGGCCCTGGGCCTGGTCCTCTGCGAGCCCTTGCTGCGCCTGGTCCAGGTCCCCGACAACGTCCTGCCCCTGTCGGTGCTCTACCTGCGCATCTACTTCCTGGGCATCCCCGCTCTCATTGTCTACAACTTCGGCGCCGCCATCCTCCGCTCGGTGGGGGACACCCGGTACCCCCTCCTCTTTATGGTCCTCTCCGGGGCCCTCAACGTGGGCCTGAACCTGCTGCTGGTGGTGGTCTTCCACCTGGACGTGGCCGGCGTGGCCATCGCCACCTCGGTCTCCCAGCTCTTCTCGGCGGTGCTGGTCACCCTCCGGCTGTGTACCATCCAAAACCCTTGCCGCCTCCATCTCCGGCAGCTCCGGCTCTACCCCGACAAGGCCCTGACCATGCTCCGGGTGGGCCTGTCCGCCGGCATCCAGGGGATGGTCTTCTCCATCGCCAACGTGACCATCCAGGCCCAGATCAACTCCTTCGGCGACGCCGCCATGGCCGGCAGCACCGCCGCCGCCAACATCGAGAACTTCATCCACACCGCCCAGAACGCCTACTACCAGGCGGCCATCACCTTCACCAGCCAGGCTCTGGGAGGGGGGAAGCCCCGCCGGGTCTTCCCCATCTTCTGGGCCTGCATCGGCTCGGGCACCGCCCTGGGCCTGGCGCTGTGCGCCTGCGCCCAGATCTTCCAGGTCCCCCTGCTCACCATCTTCATCAAGAAGGACGACCCCGCCTTCCTGGCCGTGCTGGCGGCGGGCAGCATCCGGGTCATGGGCATCGGCCGCTTCCAGTGGGTGGGGGGCCTGATGGAGACCGCTTGCGGCTCCATCCGGGGCCTGGGCAAGACGGTGAACCCCACCGTCACCACCCTCCTGGGCTCCTGCGCTTTGCGCATGGTGTGGGTGTATACCGTCTTTGCCCTCTCGCCCACCCTTCAGACCCTCTACCTGTCCTATCCCGTGTCCTGGCTCCTCACCTTTGCCGTCCACATCTTCTTCCTGCTGCTCTGGCGGCGGGAGGCGTACTCCGCCGAGCCTTCCAAGGAGGTGCCCTCAGTATGAAGCTCTTCGACCCCGATTCCCCCCTCATGCGGTTCCTGTCCGACCTGTTCGACTTCGCCGTGGTGGGTCTGCTCTCCCTGGCCCTGTGCCTGCCGGTGGTCACCGCCGGGGCCTCCCTCAGCGCTCTCTACGGGCGGATGCTGGCCTTTGTCCGGAAGGAGGAGTCCCTCACCGCCCGGGCCTTTCTCCGGGACTTCAAGGCCCTCCTGCGGCCCCTCCTCCTGCCCTGGCTGGCCTGCCTGGCCGCCCTGGCCGTGCTCATCGCCGACGCCCGCATTGCCGGGGAGATGCCCGCCCCCATGGGCACCCTCTTCCTGGCCGGGGCCATCCTGCTGGGGCTGTGCCTGCTGCTGTGCGTCCAGTATTACCTCCCCCTGGCCGCCCAGGCGCCCCAGGCCGGCTTCCGGGCCCTGCTCAGGCAGTCCTTCCTCCGCGCTGTCGCCTACCTGCCCCGCTCCGCCGCCATGCTCTGCGTGTGGAGCCTGCCCCTGGTCCTGGCCCTGGCCGCCCCCAGGGTCTTCTGGAGCATCGGCGCTCTGCTCATCCTCCTGTGGCTCAGCGTGGCAGCGTATCTCTGTGTCCGCCTCTCCGGAGCGGGGTTTGAGCTCTGAGCGGACCGACGGAGTTTGGATATCCCATACCTTTGGATCGTACAATTTGTGGTTCACCTGATATTGCCATACCTGGGCACTCCGTGCACCAAGGGCCTGAGAGGCCGTTCTTTTCTTCGCAAAGAAAAGAACGGCCTCTCAGACTCTCCAAGAAAAGAATCTTGTACCTATCCTCCAGGACCCCTATTGTAGCGCGACGAGAATTTTGAGAAAACGGGACAAGATACTTGAGAAAAAATAGCCCCGTTCTAAGAAGCAAATCCGAGGCCGCCCGTTTGCGTCGACCCCCCTCCAAAACCGGGGGAGGCCCACGCAAGGGGGCGGCGTTTTGAGGGCCGGGAGAGGCGGCGTTTGCCGCCCCTCCCTTGCCTTTTGTTCGGGGCCGGGTAGTTATGCCCCCGGCGCTGCAAGCGTCGGCCCTGCGGCCTCCTGGGCCCCTTCCTGGGCCGCTTCGAGGGCCACGGGCTCGACGTACTTCTCCCACCCATAGACGCCGGGCTCCCACACGTTCGCCGAGGCGGTGGAGACCCACTTCTCGCCGTTGTGCGTGACCTTCGCGCCCTTGTCATAGGCGTCGTGAGCGCCGAGGGGCTGGACCCACTCCGGGAACTCCTCGCCGGGCTTCCCGATGAGGGTCCACATCGACGGGGTCTCGGAGGGCTTCCTATTCTGCCCGGCGTCGTTCACGTCATGGATGGAGCGGTAGAGCTTGCCCTCGTCCTGGACGATGTCGCCCGCCTTCCCCCTCCAATTCTCATCCCACTGGATGAAAAGCTCGGGGTATTCGTTGATCGTGACCTCGTCAAGCTGCTCCTCCTGGGCGGCCTTGACGAACATGATCTCCGCGACGGCCTGGGCGGTGGCGGTGCGCCGCGTGGCCTTGTTGAGCTCGGAGAGCGGCGTCTTCGGGGTCAAATAGTTCATCTTGCTCATTCGTAAGCACCCCCAAACCCGGAGATCGAGACCTCGCCCTGATAACCGGGATTTTTCGTGATGGTGAACCGCACGTTGACGCCCCATTTCTGCCCGGTCTTCTCCTTGTTGGTGAAGTTGTAGACCCGGTTGATCTGGACCATCGCCGTGATGTCCTCCCAGGTTGGGACGTCGTCGAAGGCATTATTGCAAGCCTCGACCTTTGCCGTCGCGCCCTCGATGGACCACGTCGGCGTGATGAGGATTTTCGTCGCGGCCTCGTCGGTCTCCTCGGCCTCGGCGAGCTGGAAGGCGATGACCGTCTCCTCCTTGGAGAAGTTGAACACTCTCACGGAGGTCGCGAAGTTGCCGTCCACGGCCTCGACCCGGAGCTGATGCGCCCCGTTCTTGAGGGCGAGCCACTTCTCGCGCTCGAGGGTGATCGTCTCCTCATTCCCGAGGGTAGCCTTGAAGGTCCTGATCTGCGTATCGTCCACGAACTCGGTGACGACCACGTTGTCGCCCTCGGCATCGTTGACGGTGTAGGTCTCGGAGAAGGTCCCGGTCTGCTTGCCGAGGTCCTTGTCCTGCCCGGAGATGGTCGGGGCCGAGTTGGTGCGCTTGAAGGTGAGGCGGCGGTAGGTCGTGCCCCCCTGCCCGTCCGTGGCGGTGATAAGGAGCGTGTTGACGGAGTTGAGGCCCAGGGAGTAGAGCTTCTCCGCCGAGATCGTGACGGTGAGGTTCTCCTTCTTGGGTGCGTTGTTCACGGTGCGGAGGGTCTCCTTGTTGAGCTTCTCGACGACCGTGACGTCGTCCCCGTCCGCGTCGTCGACCTGGTACTCATAGACGAAGCTCATGTTCTTGTCGCCGAGGTTGGTGTCCGTCCCGGAGATGGTCGGCGCGGCGTTGGTGCGGGTGAAGGTCCACGTCCGGGTCGCGGTCCCGCCCTGCCCGTCTGTGACGACGACCTTGATTGTGTGCGGCCCGAGGCCGACCTCCTTGATCGAGATGGAGATGGTATTTTTCAATTTTCGCGTCGGGGCGAACGACTTCGTCGTTCGCCCATCGAGCGACTCCGTCGCCGTCAGGACGTCGCCGGAGTCGGCATCGTCGACCGTGTAGTCGACCGTGAAGTCGGCGTTCTTATCTCCGAGATTGCGGTCTGTGTCAGAGATCAGAGGGTCAGTGTTCAGGACTTCAAGGACGGGCCGGAAGCCGAAGTACGGAGAGCGATCGGACGAGGTATCGTAGTCCCAGTCGCGGGCCGAAAAGTACCCACGAATCGCACGATACGACGACCCTCCCGAGTAGGTCTCCTGACACCACGAATACACATAATACCAGTTCCAGACCTTATTGTGCGCGCTGTTGAGGTCGGTCGCGTTGGTCGAGGAGTCGAGGTCGGAGGAGACCGGGGCCGGGAGGCCGGTGATGACCTCCTCGCGGGTGACGAAGCGGTCCCACTCGTTGTTAGTAGGCGAGCCGCCCGAGTAGGCATCCGACCCGCTGCGGTAGGTGCTGCCGCCCGTGAGCAGTCTGCACTTGTACTTCGCGCCGTCGATGGTGACGGTCTTGCCGGTGACGTAGCCCTCGGCGTTGAGATCGTCCCACGAGCAGTTGACGAGGATGACCCGGTCGCAAATGAGGAGGGTCTTGTCCCCGTCCTTGATCTTAATCCATTGGAGCTGATTCGCTTCGGCGGGCGGCGTATTGCCGAAGGTATAGCTCGCCATGCTGCCGGACATCGAGGGGATATTGCCCGCCCCCGAGGCCCCGTCCGGGGTCGTGTCGTTACGCCACGGCCTTGTGGGCCGGGGGAGAATTGTACCGCTGTTGTAGAATCCGCCGAGCTTGACGGTTCCGAGATATTGCGCCATAAGGCAAAGCTCCTTCCGTTTTGATGAATCGGTAGGGGCCGAATATCTTCTTCGCGAGGTTGTACGCGCTCGCCCAGCGAGCGAAGCCGAGCCACGAGTGCGCGGCCTGGATGACGTACTTCTGCGAGACCTTCCCTGCCTTGAGCTTTCTAATCATAGCTCGGATGCGCCGCTTCTCGCGCCGTTTGGACTCGGTGCGGACGGTCATGTGCGTCGCCTTGATCTTGTAGCCGAAGGCGTTGACCCCTTGCCGGACGAAGAAAATCTTCGTCTTCTTGTTGGTTTCCAGGTGTAGCCGTTCCGCGAGGAACTGCTTGATCTTTGCGAGCCACTCCCGGGCGGTCTCCTTGTTCGGCGCGATGATGACGATGTCGTCATTGTAGCGCCGGAAGAATTTGACGCCGAGGAAGCGCACACAATATTGATCGAGTTCGTTCATGTAGATGTTCGCGAAGTCCTGCGAACTCACATTTCCGAGGGGGATGCCTGTTTCCCCCTCCGGGCTCGAGTCGATCACTTTGCAAAGAAGCCTATAAAACCGAAGAAGGTCCTCGTATAGCTCGGGGTGCTTTTTCTTTAGCTTCTTGAACCGCTTCTTCAAGATTCTCTTGAGAATCAGGCGGTCGATGGAGTAGAAGAACTTCCGGGCGTCGATCTTGATGACCGCCGCGTCGTCGCCGTAGAGCATCCGGGCGACCCTCATGTCGTGCTGCACGTCTAAGGCGGCGCGGATGGGGCCTCTCCCGTATTGACAGGCGTATGAGCCCTTGACGAAAACCGGGCGATATATGTTTTGCAGCTCTTGATGGATGAGGAGCTGCACGACCTTGTCCCGGAGGGCCGGGATGTTTAGGTCTCTTTCCTTCGGCTCGGTGATTCGCCGGTAGTGATAGGGGCCGGGGCTATACTCCGGGGCCCTTGGGTTCGGCCTCGGGTTCGGCCTCGGTTGGACGCGCTTGAGCTCTCGCCATAGGTCGACGTTGTTCTTCTCTCGATAGAGGTCGTAGAGCACGGCCTCCCTTGTGTACTTACGCGGGCCCCGGAGGGCGTTGTCATACTGTGCATCGAGCCGCTTATAACCGACGACCTCCTCGTATGGGGCCGGTGGCATAATCGGCGGGATGTCGGGGTGTCTCAAGGTCTTGTTGACCTTGACCAAAGAGGGGAATTTCGTCATGCGTGGCATCCTTTCCAGTAGTCAGAACGGCTTGGCACCAATGACGCGGGTTTCTACCCACATTGTAGACGTCCTCCTCGCTTCCCAATACGAGAGGGCGGGCGAGGTCTCGGTCACTGTTTTTACGCTGCTTTCGCTTGCGAAGGATTACCTCTCCCTTGAAGTAACAAGGACACGCACTCGAAGCCGTAGCCGCGAATGACGTAATAACCAACAAGGCGGGCCGGAAGCCGTAGTTCGGATTGCGATTGGACGAGGTATTGTAGTTCCAGTTGCGGGCCGAATTGTACCCACGAATCGCACGATTCGACGACATCCAGAGATAACCCTATGGGGCTTGACTATGTTCTCGGGGGTTGGAGGTTTGCGAAGTATTTCTGCAATCCTCCGATGATACGACCCACTTCTTCGAGCTTGCCCTGTAATTCGAGGAGCTTCTTCTGCGTGATGTACTTCTGCGTCCGGGCGATCTTGAGCGTGACGAGGAGGTAGGTCTTCTCGGCGTCCGCTTCATCCAGCCACTCGAGGCGCTTCTTGACGACCTTGAGATTGTTCGCCATGACCGCCGCCCGGACGAGCCGGTAGCACGATTGCTTGATCTCCTGTGATAGGGCGTATTTCTCGGCTTGTGGGAAATTCTTTAGCAAGGGGTAAATGTCCAGTTCTGTGAAGATTTCAGCCTTCTTTTGCAGGGTCGAGGGTTCTGCCAATGTAACAGCACCTCTTATTCCTGATTCGATGGACTTCGGCGATGTCTCCGAAGAACTCGAACCCGTAGTCTGTGAGCTTCGCCCGGGCGGGTTCTCCCGTGCTCGAGCTGTGCCCCTCGATAGTGAGCGGGGCCGTGGTCGTCAAGGCGAGGCCGTCCTCGGTCTCGAGGGCGAGCTCTCCGTCAGGCCGGTCCCTGCAATTCTCGCATACCGGGCGGAGCTCCGCGAGCAGATTCCCGAGTATGCAGCTTGCCTCTTTGAGAGTGCAAGCGACTCTAAACATAGAGCTTTCGCGCCACGGGGTCAAAGATGCCGGACGTGATCGCGACCGCGTTGATAGAGTCAAAATTGATGAGAAAGACGTTGTTCACCATATTGTTGAGCGTGGCGTCTTTGAGCACCTTGATCTCCTTCTGCGCGTCGGCGATCTGCGCCTCATGGGTGATGACGGCCTCCCGGTTCTGGAAGATGCCGTCGTCCATGTGGTTCATGTTCGTCTGACTTAGCGGCGTCCCTTCCTGGATGACTTCCCCCGTCGTGACATCCTCGACGTGGTCCACCCATCCGATTTTTTTATACGGTTCCACTGATTTCTACCTCGCTTTCTTTTTCGGTGATCTTGTATTTGAAGGCCACATAGAGCCCCTTGCTCATGGGTTTCTCGAAGGCCCGGTCGGTCTCCGCCACGACGTCGCCGTCCGTGTCGACGAGCTGGACGTCCGCGACCGTGCCCTCGACCGTGTCGTCGAAGTAGACGTAGATGGTGACGGTGTCCCCGGCTGCGGTGCTGCGGAAGGGCTTGACCGTCGCCGGGAGGCCGTTCAGACTGTAGGCCGCGTGGTCGATGGAGTCGGCAAAGCGTTTGCCGATCTTCTCGATGCCGGTCTCTGTGAGGGTTTTCGCCATTTAGTTTTTACCTCCTTCGGTGCGTTTTGGGTCGGAGCAGCGGAGCGTCGTCGAGCACATAGGATAGCGCCGGAGGCCGCTCTCGTCCCGTGTGAAGGCCGCGATCTCGGAGTCGAGGCCCTGGTAGTCTGCGAAGGCGTAGGGGGTGTAGAACTCCTCGGAGGCCGCGACCGTGCCCACTTTCGGGAAGTCCCAGGCGGCGACGGCTTCGGTGTCTGCGACCTCGACGCCGCTCTTGAGTAGATGCCCGATGCTCGTCCGATAGGGCCACACGCCGCAAACGATCTCTCCGCAACGTGGATACCACGAGAGGCCCGTCTTGAGCTCGGAGAGTATCTCTATACCGCCCCCGGCCCGGGAGCCGTAGGCGGGCTTGCTGGAGCCCTCCTTGACCTTGCGGACCTCGGCGTCGATGATCGAGAGGTTATTGACGCCGCTCTGCTTGGACCCCTTGAGGTAGACAATGAACTCGGCCCACCTCTCCGGGTCTTGAAGGGAGAACCGCTCGATCTCGCTCTGATCGTAGCCGAGGGCGGTGAGGGCGTAGAGGATGCCGGTCTTCGTCCCGCCCCATTCTGCGATGATTCCCTTCATGGAGAGGCGCGTCCGATATGCCTCGATGTCCTCCCCCTCAAGCCGGGGCATATCCCGGTCCTGTCCATGGACGGGGAGCATGACCGGGCTCGCGGTGGCGATGTTGGACTCGGCCCGGACCCGGAAGATGTCCTGCTTCGCGTCGTCAAATAGCCGCCCGACGACCTTGAAGAAGATGAAGAACTGATTGACCGCCCGCTTCCCCTTTTTGAGAGGGGCGAAAAGGAGGTCGAACATATACTCGCCGAAGGTGTCGAAGCGTCTCACGGTCTCACTCCCTTCTGATCGTCACGGTGACGGCCCCGAGGGTGATGACCTTGTCCTTCTCGAGCTTAACGTCGGCCTCGGGCGTCGTGATCGCGACGTTGCTCGAGGCGCTGTAGTTGCTCCTGATCGCGTGATTGATGTCCGAGAGGTTGAGCTCGTAGAGCTTGCGGCCCTTGCGGACGGCGAGCAGCTCCGCGAGGATAGCCGTGACGCGGGCCTTGATCTCCTCGTCCTCCGTGACGTCGTTCGTCGTGACGGTGACGGCGATGTCCTGGTCGATGGTGACGGAGGACTTCACGGATATATTATCATACGGCCCCGCGATCTTGTCAACGGCCTCACGGACCGCCTCGAGCAGACCTTCAGACGCCTCGCCCGCCGTGCCCGTGACGATGACGTCGATCGTCCCCTGCCCCCTCGGATGGTCACAATCGGCCTGGGCGAACAGGACGCCGGGGACGCTCTCCGCCGCGTTGACGAAGGTGTCCTCGATGGGCCGGGCCGCGAGCTCCGACCACGAGCGGAGCGATCTCGTCTTGAGGCTCTCGTCGTCCTCGGTGTCGCTGCCCTCCCTGACAATCCAGTCCTCGCCGTTGGTGATGGTGTCGACGCCGGAGATGTAGGTGAGGCTGCGCGTGATCTGCCCCTCCGGGACGTTGTAGCGCGTCCCCTCCTTCTCGGCCTCTACCAGGACGTCGACCGTCCGGGCCCCCTTCTTGAGGGTCGCCGCTTCGACGGCGAAGAAGCGGAGCTCCTCGCCGTTGATGTCGAGGGAGCTCTTGAAGACGTGGCCCTTCTCGATCTTGACGGCCTCGCCCTCGGCGTCCGTCCGGGAGAGGGTGACGAGGCCCTGGGTCTTCTGGGCCTTCTTGCGTTTCTTGGAGTAGTCCGCCGCCTTGAGGTCGACCCACGCGCCCGTCGCGTGTGTGAGGAACATATTGTTCAAGACGTTCCGGGCGAGCTGTCTGATCTCGATTCTAATGCGGAGGCATACCATGAGCAGCGTGTAGAACACGCCGCCCGAGTGGAAGTTCGTGACGACGAAGCCCTCGTCCTTGAGCTCGGCGATCTGCTCGTCCTTGAGCTCCTCGAGGTCGAGTTCGGGAAGGACCTCGTCCAGTATTGCCTTGTCGATCATTCTGTTACCACCTCCACGGAGACCGCGCCGATGACGACGTTGAGCGTCCGGGCCTCCTCCTCGCCGATGAGCTGGAAGGAGCAGAGGAGCCGGATGACGTCGTCGGAGAACTCGACGTTGACGTCTATGCTCTCGGGGACGATGACCTCCCGCTTCTGTAGGCCGACCCGGGCCCGCTGCGCGATCTCGAGCTGCGTGAGCTCGTCGTCGCCCTCGGACTGGATGAAGTCATAGAGCCCCCATCCGAACGTCTCGTCATAGAAAAGATCGCCGGGCTGTGTGAGAGCCTCGAGCACGATGTTCTGATAGAGGCAATCGAACCCGGAGCAGAGGGGGGCGTCGCCGTCCGTGGCCTGCGTGAGGGCGAGCTCGTCGTCGAGGCGGATGTCGGTGTCGTTCAATCCTGTCATAGCTGCACCTCTCCAATAATGACGGGGCTGTCCCCGTAGGCCAGGGCGACGGCGACCGTCGCGCCGGGTTTGTACTGCGCCCGGGAGCGGATGCCCGGGAACTTCGGGAAGTTCTCGTCGACGCTGCCGAAGCGGTCGACGACGGTGAGGGTGTACTCGTACCAATGGGCGTCGATGTGGGCGTTGAAGGTCCTCGGAGCGTCCTCGTCGTAGACGACGAGCTTCTCGAGGGTGAAGGTCTCGCCGAGCATCTGCGCCGAGCTGACGGTCGCAAAGAGTACGGTGGGGAGCTTCAAGTAGGGGTAGTCCTGGGCGATGATCTTGTCGACCGCCGCCTTCGTGAACTCCTCGAGCATGACGCGCCCCTCCTTTCTGCGTCTTAGAAATAAATCTTCGTGCGGATGAAGCCGTCCTCGTTCGTCATGGAGACGACCTTCGAGACCTCGACCTCGCCCGTCACTTTCGGATGGATGACGTTGATCTTGTGGGAGTGCTTGACGAACGGCGTGGAGACCGTCGTGAGCTCCCACACGCCGCCCGGCCTCTCGAGCGATAGGATGTTGACCCCATACTCGAACGTGTAGACCTTGCTCTGCTCGGGCTTCTCGTCCCAATAGAAGACGCCGCCCGAGAAGAAGAACCTCGGCTTGATGTTCCAGGCCGCGTGTACTGCGTTGATCGCCTGGACGACGCTCATCTTCCGAATGGGGAGCCGCTTCCGCCTTGGGTAGCCGGTGGAGGCGAGCTTCATCCGGGAGACCCCCGCCTTCCCGAGGAAGTAGGAGATCATCTCCTGCGGGGTCGTGTCGAGGAATGTGTCATTGATTTCCGTCTCCTCGAGGAGCAGCATCTCGTCTTTGAGGTTGATCTCATTGACGAAGCCGCCCCCGTTGTAGGGCTTGGAGACGAAGCCGGTGAACACTTCCTCGAGCGCGTCATTGTAGCCGAGCTCGATCGCGGCGGGGTCCTTCCGGGCGAGGCTGATCTTCGGCTCATATTCCTCGGTGAAGCGTATCTTCGCCCAATCGAAGTATGAGGTCTTCGAGGAGTATATCTCGAACTCGATGCCCTGCCGGAAGGTGTAGGGGCCCGCCCGGGCCGCGATCTGCGGATAGAATAACTCGATCGTTTCCATGTGCTGCGCTCCTTAGTACGGCATCATCGCGACCCGGTCGAGGGCCGCCGACGTGTCGGCATCGTCCACGGCGGGGGACTTGCCCCGTCCGTTTTGGAGGTAGCTCTTGTAGTCCGTTGTCAGTCCGCTCGAGGCCGTGGCCCCCGAGCTCCCCGAGCTGCCGCCCGAGGAGCCGGAGGACCCGGAGGAGCTTGACTTCGTTGTCTGGATGGTCTGCGGGACGTACTCCCAAAACTCAAGGGAGACGGTGAGCTGCTGCTTCTTCGCCTCGGCCTTGTGGGACAGTCCCTTGAAAAGCACCTTCTCGATGCCGTGCTTCGCCGTGTCTTCGCTGATAATGGGGATGGGCTGCGGGACGCTCTGCCCGGGCTTTCGGAAGATCGCCCGGAGCGTCTCGAGCCGTTGGTACTTCGTGGCGTTCGGGGTGTCGTCGAGGATGAGCTCGATGTTGACCTTCGCGTCCTCGTACCCCGTGGCCTGTTTGGGTTTCGTTGCGCTGCCTTCTACTTCCTGCTCGTCGATCTGCGCCGACTCCTTGACCTCGATGCTCTTGACGAGGCCAGGAAGGACGACGCCGTTCACCTTGACGAGTTGGTCTTCGACAAATATCACGGCTGTCCCTCCTGTCCTTTATGCCGGGCTCGGGACGGCGTCGGGGTCGCCTTCGGCATCCTCGCCGCCGTTCGCGTTCGCGTAGTCCTCGACCTCCTTGAGGAGCGCGAGGAGCTGTTGCAGGTCCTTGATCTTCTTGAGGTCGACAGGAATGAGCAGCTTTTGAATGATGATCTGCTTCGTGCTGCCGGATGTGCCCTCTCCGCCCTCTGTGCTGCCCTCCTGGGCGTCCGTAGACGTGAGGGGGACCTTCTTCACGGGGTCGCGGTCGAGGGCCGTCTTCGCCCTGTTGAGGCCCTTCTCGACCTCCTCGGCGGGTTCGTTCTGCGCGAGCTCGAGGCCGTGGGCGTAGGTGGACATCGTCCTCTGTCCCGACAAAGTGAGGGTCGAGAGCGGCCCCTCCTTCGCGTCGGAGAATGGGAGCAGATTTCGGATTTTTTGGAGCCCGTTCTTCACGGCGTCGACGGCCCCGTGGAAGGCGTTGGAGATGCCCGAGGCGAAGGTCGTGACGACGCGCTTGCCGGACTCGAAGAACCAGGTCACGGCGTCCGTGACGGCTTGCTTCGCGGCGTTGATGCCGTTCGAGAAGGCCGTCTTCACGGCCTGGAACCGCTCGGCGACGCCGGAGGCGATGCCCTGGACGCCGGAGACGAACTTGTTCTTGATCTCGGTGAGCTTGCCGCCTGTGAGGTTGTCGATGAATGTGAAGCCCGCCGTATAGTAGCCTTTGACGCCCTCCATCGCCGCCGCTGCCACGCCCTGGATGCCGCCGCCGTGTGACTCGTAGGCGGCCCGCATATTGCCGAGTTTTTCCGAGAGGGTGGACTTCGCGGCCTCCATGACGGAGCCGACCGCGTCCTTGATGGGGGCGAGCTTCTCGGAGAATTTGTCCTTGATCTCGGTGAGCTTCCCCCCGGTGAGGTTGTCGAGGAAGTTGTACCCCGCCGAGAAGACGGAGCGGACGCCCGCGACGGCTGCCGCCGCTGCGCCCCGGATGCCGCCGCCGTGCTCCTGATAGGCTGCTTGCATATCCCCGAGGGTCTGCTTGACCGTGTCCTTCGCGGCCCCCATGACGGAGGAGATCGCCGAGCCGATGCCGGAGAAGACCCCCTTGACGAACTCGAGCGCCGCGCCCAGCTTCTCCTTGAAGAAGTTGAGGATATTGTTGACGATATTTCGGAACCACTCGCATTTGTTGTAGAGCAGCACGATCGCGGCGATGAGGGCCACGATGCCGATGACGACCCATGTGACGGGGTTCGCGAGGAGGGCCGCCGTGAAGCTCCACACGCTCGATATGAGCGGCGTGAGTGCGCCCTTGACGAGTAGGAAGCCCGCCTTGAGCATCTTGAACGTGGAGATCGCCTTCGTGATGACGAGGCCCACGCCGGAGACGACCGTGATGACCGTCCCCGCCACGGCGAGGAAGCCGCCGACGCCCAGGACGACGAGCATGATGACCCGGACGAGCTCTTGATTCTCCTCTATCCAGGAGCCGACCTTCGTGAGGACGTTCTCCCCGGCGCTCATGAGATCGTTGACCGTTGGGAGCAGCGAGTTCCCGATGCTTTCCTTCACGTTCTGGATGCGCTGCTTCAAGACCTCGAACCGCTCGGGCTCGGTCTGATTGATCGCGTTCGCCATCTCCGTGGCGACGCCTGTGCCCGAGCCGAGGGCGTCGTACATATCGAGGATGTTGCTCTGCAAGTCGCCCGTCTTGCTATAGAGTAGGTCGATGAGGGCGACGGCCTCGGTGTCGCCGAAGGCTTGTTGTAGTTCCATCTTCTCGGCGGCGTCCATCGTCTCCCCGAACTTCCCCCGGAGTTGGTCGAGTATCTCGGGCATAGATAGGAGCTGATTGTTCGCGTCGGTGAAGGAGAGGCCCAGGGCCTCGCCGCCCTTCGTTGCCGAGCGGAGGAACGCCTTGTACTTCGTGCCCGCCTCGCTGCCGCTCATGGTCGCTTGCAGCATACCCAAAATAGAGAGCTGCTCCTCGAGGGGGACGTTCGACGTCGTCGCCGACGCGCCGAGGGTCTGGATTGCCGCCGCCATCTGCGAGCCGTCCGTCTTGAACTGCTGGACCGATCGGGAGATTCCCGCCGAGAACATCTCGCCGAACTCTATGTCGGAGAGGTCCCCGTAGTAGTCCTTGTAGATGCCGTAGCCGGTGGCGAATAGGGAGGTCATCTCGCCGATCGTCGCCTTCGTCGCCTTCGCGGTGAGGCCCGCGAGGTTCGTGTACTCGGCGACGCCCTCGTCGGAGAGGGAGGCGATGCCGCTCTTGATGTCGTAGGCCGCCGATATGAAGTCGGCCTTCGTCGTCCCCGCCCATTGATCGCTAAAGGCCCGGGCCGCGTCCTCCACGGCCCCGAGGTCCTTGACGCCCAGGGAGGCGAGCTCGCCGATCGCCCGGCGCGTCTCGAAGGTGGCCTCGACCGGCGCGAGGACGGCGCTCGTGATTTCTGCCCCCATCGTTGACATGGTCGCGCCCACCTTCGCCATACTGCCGAAGGCTGCGCCCGCTGCGTCCAGCTTCGAGACGTTCGCGCCGACCCGGGAGGCGACGTTCGCCATAGGCCCCGAGATGTTGTCGATCATGTTCATGATGAGGGATAGCTTGAATACAGACTCTAAACTCATAAGCCTGTTTTTGCCTCCTTCCATGGGTCGGGAGGCCGCCCAGGAGGGCAAGGCCGCCCGCCGTCACTCCTTGGAGAATACCTCGGCGACGGCCCGGGCGACGATGCCCTCCTCGAGCTCCTGGACGACCCGCGCCTTCGCGACGTAGTCGAAGAAGGCGTCGAGGTCGACTCTCTCGGGGTCAAAGCCCTCTAAAAGAGGCGGGGGTAGGAAGCGGTAAATCTCGAGGATTCCTCGCTCGTAGAAGCTCCCTTTTATCCCCGCGACCCTCTCCTTTAGAGCTTCTTCAAATTTACCGTATTAGTGAGGCCCAGGAGCTCGGTGAGCTTGTTCCCGACCGTGATCGCGATGCCGGGGTTCTCCTCCATGTCGGCGGTGAGCCGCTCCCTGTCCTCGTCGACGACGGCGTCCAGCATAAACGCCTTGCTCGCCCTCGTCATGCCCTGGGACGCCGTCTTGATGTAGCGGTCATAGCTCGGGACGGACGGGCGCTTGAAGTGGTAGACGAAGTCCTGCTCGGTCTCGTCGTCGATGGGGACGGTGACGCCGACGCGGTAGACCTTCCCGTACTTCTTCTTGAGGGCCTCGATGTCGAGGGCCGGGGTCTTGTTGGTGTCTTCCATGGGGTTACTCCTCCTTGTTTTTCTCGATTTTGTTGTCCGTGTTTAGGGCTTATACCATCCGCAGTAGGGCCGCTTGAGGTTGTCGCGGAAGATGAGCCGCCGCCCGAACAGGCACACATAGAGGGTGTGAGGGTCCTCGCAACTTCTCTTGAACATGGTGTCCGCCCTCCTTAGACGGCGGCCTCGACGCCGTCCTGGACAATGCCGCCGACGATCATCATGTCGAGGTCGATCGAGAGGGTCTTGTCGCCCTGGGCGGCCTTGAAGCTGCGCTTCGTGAACTTGACCCGCTTGAGCTCGTCGATGCGGGTGCGCTCCCCGGGGTTCGCGTAGGAGACCACGATCGACGGGATTTCCAGGCCGTAGAAGGAGACGCCCTTCGCCTTGCAGTAGGCGAGGAGGTCGTCGTAGTCGTCCCGGAGCATGGTGATCTTGCCGGAGGACTTATAGTTCCCGACGCCGTAGCCCCGGGGCTTGAGGCCCTTGCCGTAGCTCTCCTCCATGTCCTGCTCGTCGTCGTAGCTGATCTCCTGGACGACGGGGGTGAGGCCGGGGATTTTGACGTCGACGTCGCCCCATCCGTAGTTGATGCCGTTGACTTTGATAGACATCTCGCTCTATCCTCCTTCCCTTAGTCGCTGGGCCGCGCCCTGCCGAGGTCGACCTCGACCTCGCGGATGTAGCCCCGGGAGACGTAGCGGATTTTGACCCGCATAGTCTCGTCCTCGATGATGGTCTGCTCCTGCCCCTCCGGGACAATGATCTCGGCGGAGCTGATCTCCTTCGCGTCGATCATGCGTTGCAAGGGGGTGAACATGAACTTCGCCCGGGTCTCAAGCTCGCCCTGGACATCCTCGAGGTCGATGTCGTCGTTCAGAAGCAAGAGGCCCTCCTTCCGGGTCTCCCGGATGATCTTGTTCTTGACCCTGACGTCCTCGGCGTAGCGGTAGTCGCTGCCGTCCGGGGACATCATCTTCGTGTGGTAGACGTAGTAGTCGTCGAGGCCGTCGTACTCCCGGAAGGTGAGGTAGCCGCCCAGGTCCAGGAGCTCGATGATCGAGTTGTCCATCTCGGCGGGGAGCAGCTCGAGGAGCTTCGTCTTCTTGATGCCGAAGCCCGCCTCCTCCCGGGTCTTGCCGATGGAGGTCTGGACGCTCGCCTTCGCGTAGAGGCCGGAGACGAGGCCCGCGAGGTTGACGATCTGCGTCGAGCCGTCCAGCTTGACGAGACGCCCCCATGCGGTGACGACCTGGATGTCGTAGTTCTTGACCTTCTTCCGCTTGGCCTCCATCTCGAGGGCCCAGTCGGTGAGGTCGGAGCCGCCCGCCCCGGGGACCGCCCCGGGGACGCCGCCCACGCCGGAGGCCTGGGCGGTCGGGAGGGCCGCCTCCATCATGACGAAGGCGGGCTTGTGGTAGACGTCGCGGAGCTCGATCTGCGCCTCGCTGACGGCCTGCCAGAGGTCGAGGTCGCTCGCCCCGACGATGTGGATGAACTCGAACTCCTCGGCGAAGTTCTGGAGCTTGTCCAGGGCGGCGAGGACGTCGGCGTTCGTCATGGTCGGCGCGGTGGTCTCGAAGGTGTAGGTATCATTCACGAGGAAGGAGCTCGGGGCCTGTTCCTCCGTGCCCTCGGTGAACTTGAGCTTGAGGCCGGTCCCGGTGATCTCATACTCGCCGCCCACGGGGACGGTGATCTCGTCGGAGAAGGTGACGCCGCCGTCCGTGGAGAGCTTGAAGGCGGCGGTATTGAATTGACCCTGCGCGGTGAACTGGACGACCACGGAGAAGGCGTTCGTCGGGGAGCCGTCGACGCTCATGTCGCCGCTGCCGTCCTTCGTCTTCTTGACCTCCTTCGTCTCGCCCGCCGTGCTCGCGGTGACGGGGAGGCAGTAAACGCGGGCCGCGCCGAACTGGACGGCGTCCATGACGGCGTCGGCGAGGGGGGACAGGCCCAGGCGGGCCTTGATCTTCGTCGCGTCCATGTCCCCGGTGACGGTGATCGGGGTGTCGGACACGACCGGGGAGACGCCGATCTTGACGTGCTTCCCGTCTCCCGTCGCGGTGGCGAACCCGAGGAGGCCGTCCGTGACGGTGTGTTTGACATCTCGGAGCATTTACTTCTTCGCCTCGCTTTCCTTGCGGGCCCCGCTCATGGGGGCCGACTTGAACTTCTGGACCGCCGCGAGGAACTCCGCCTCGGTGACGGCCTTGCCGGTCTTCCATCCCTGCGCGGAGCACACTCCCGCAAAGACGGGCCGGGCGATCTTCTTGTTGATGCGGTGCTGCTCAATGGGGAGCAGCTTCGGGTCCTTGCTGACATTCTCCGGCGCGGTATCGCCGGGGGCCGCTGCTTTATTCGCGCCCATCTTGTGACTCCTTTCTGTTGTTCTTCTTGATGTCCTCGACCACGAGCTCGGAGACCTTCGCGAAGTCCGTGTCGCGGTAGATGCCGCCCCGGAAATTGATCTTCACCTGGACGGCGACCTGCGCCTTGAGAATCGAGTCGTCCTTGTCGACCCACTCCGCGCCCTCCGGCTCGATGGGGACGAAGTTCCCGTCGACGAAGATGCCACGGTCGAGGCTGCTCATGAACTTCTCGTACATGGTCTCGACGGCCTCGTCGGTGTAGTCGCCGATCGTCACGGTGAAGGCGAGGTCCCGGTCGAAGATCTTCCGGCGCTTCTTCTGCGCTCCCTCTTGGTCCTTGTAGTAGGTTTTGGAGCCGTTTATAGCTACTGTTTCGGACTCGAACAGGACCGCGCCGATGTGACTCTCTTGACTTTTCTCGAGGCTCTTGATGGTAGTGTAGGGCCTGGATTTGAGGCCCGCCCCCTTGAGCTTCTCGAGGAGGTAGTTCTTGCTTTCGGTGTAGAGCATTTAGTCCTCCATATCCTCGAAGAAGTCCTCGATCGTGTCCTTGATCTCCTCCATGTCCTCGTCGGAGAGGCCCAGGAAGGGGCGGGCCGGAATGGTGATCTTGACTTGCTTCTTCGTGACCCATCTGCCCCCGATCTGGAAGCGGAGGCCCTTCGGCGTCTTTGCCCGGATTGTCCGGCCCTTCTCGCCGAATTGATGGGTCGCTGCGTGTTTGACGTTCGTCCCGACCGCGAAGCCTGTCTCGTCCGACGAGGACTTGATAGAGTTTCGGAGCTGGGCCGACTTGACGAGGGTCTTCCCGCCCGTGGTCGCCGCCCGGATGGACGTCTTCCAGGGCCGCCCGTCCGGGCCCTTGCTCTGCCGGAAGCGTTCGAGGGTGGAGTCCCTCATAGCTTCGGCGAGGGCGGCGTTGACCCCCTTCTTGTCGAGGTCGGATAGCTGTTGGAGCTTGCGGAGCATCCTCCGGGTGTCGCCCTCGAGGCGTATGCTATACACGGGCTACATCCCCTTCATGTTGTTCCGGGTAAAAAGCCGGGTGTTCGACTTCGCCGTGAAGCCGGTCGCCGCCGCCGAGGTCGGGTCGTCCTCTCCGCCGACGCCGATGGACGCCTTCCCCTCGGCGACGAGCTTGAGGAAGTCGATCGCGGCCTTGTAGCGGTTGAGGAAGTTCTTCTCGTCGGTGTTCTCGTCGATGCCGATGCGGGAGTAGAGGTTATAGATCGCGATGTCCTTCGAGAGCTTGTTGAGGATGCGGGGGGCCGGGCTGACGGGGACGCGGTAACGCTTCGCGAGGTAGCCGTCGATCTCGGCGTCGGCGTCTGCGATCGCGCCCTTGATGATAGGGGTGACGAGCTCCTCGCGCTCGGCGGGGTCCTCGATGAAGGTGTCCCCGATGATAGCGTTGAGCGCGTCGTCCTTGAGCATCTCCCGGACCTCCGGCTTCGTGCTATAGCTCATACCGCGCCCCCTCCCGCTTAGGCGGTGTGACCGCCGCCGTAGGCCATCTGCCAGAAGCCGAAGCCCGCGTTCCCCCGGTAGTCGACGCCATAGATGAAGGTCTTCTTCATGAAGACGTTCTCGTCGGTCTCGGCGGTGAGAGAGACGAACTTCGGGGCCTTGCGCTGCTGCATGATGAGGGGCTTGATGGGGCGGGAAGTGCAAAGCAAATACCACTCCTTATCGTGCCCGGCGAGGCGCGGGACGACGAGGGGCTTCGCGGTCCCCTGCATGGTGTTCTTCGTCCCGTTGATGAAGTCGGCGACGAGGATGTCCCGGGCCTTCGCTTCCAGCGCGGGCGGGACGACGAGGGTGTCGGGCACGAGGCCCAGGGGCTCGCCCTTCGCGTTGGTGAAGCTCATCATCGCGGCGCGGGCGGCGATGTAGGTCTCCATGGAGAGCTCCTCCTTGCCGAGGTTGGAGACCTTCTTCTTCCCGACCATGTGCTCCTCGGAGAAGAAGGGCTTCCCGTCGTAGCACTTCGCCACGAAGCCGGAGGCCAGGAGGTCGAAGATGAGCTTGTCGGGGTGCTGGGCGGCGGACTGTCCGAGCATCTGGACGGAGGGGTTATAGAGGCCGATCTTGTCGTCCTCGACCGCGTTCCGGGGGACGCTGACGGTGAGCTCGAAGTCCTTGTTCTTGATGGTGTAGTCGGAGGCGGTGAGGTTCTGAATCTCACGGTCGCCGATCCACTCCCTCATGCCGGGGATGTCGCCGAGCCATGCGTAGGTCTCGGCGTCCGTGGTGGAGTTGGTGACGGTGGCGATGAGCTTGTAGAGAGGGTCCTCCGCCTCGAACGCCTTGTTGAACAGGGTGTTGAAGGCGACGTAGATGCCCCTCAAGGTCTGCGGATTGATAATCATAGTGTGTTATCCTCCTATCTGTTTTGACGGGTTAGACCGCCTCGGTCGCGTCGTCGGCGGCCTTCCACTTCTGCTCGCTGTTGTTGTACTTGAGGACCTGATTGTCGGTCGGGCCGGTCGTGAGGTCCACGTCCTCGAGGTCGCCCAGCTTCTTGATGCCGCTCCCGGCTGCGGCGGCGGCGGACGCGCCGGGGGCGGAGTAGCCGAAGCCCATCTCCACGGCGACGCCCTCGGCGTCGACCCGGACGACGAGACCGGCGACGGACGCGCCCTCGGCGGTCTTGGTGACGGTCTCCTCGTCCTCGATGTAGCACGGGCCCAGGACGTCGGCGGCGGTGAGAGCGCCCTCCGAGGAGTTCTCGAAGATGAAGACGCCCCGGGAGACGGTGATGCTCGCCTCGCCGTCCGCGCCCTTGTTCTCGACGGTCTCCTCGGCCCGGCCCGCCGCCTTGAGGTCGGCGGCCTTGGAGCCGGGGACGGCGTAGCCGTCCGCGTCGATAGCCACGATGGAGCCCTGATAGATGGTGGTCGCCCCCTTGACCGGGAGCGCGATCGTCGTCGCCCTGGACGCGATCTCGGCGGTGTCTCTCGCGTTAGTCAGCTTTCCCATGGTGTCTTAGACCTCCTTCTTGTTCTTGCCGTTGTACTTCTTGACGTCCTCGGGGTCGATGCCGAGCTGCGAGCAGACGAGCAGCGTCGCGTCGTCCAGCTTCTCGGGCTCGTCCTTGAGGGCCACGCCGCCCATGATCTCGCTCATGGGGACGACCTGGGGGGCCTTCTCGACGAACGCCTTGAACCCCTCGGGGCTCTTGAGGGCGTAGTCCTGGGCCCATTCCTTCTGCGCCGGGGTGATCTTCCCGGCCTTGAGCGCCATCTCGACGGCCTCGGTCGCGTCGCGGTTCGCGAGCTGCTCCTCGAGGGCCTTGACGCGCCCGTCGATGCCGCCCTTGAGCGCCATGATCGAGGCGGTGACGTCGGCGGTCGTGGCGTCACTCTTGAGGCCCAGGAGATCGAAGACGGCCTTGTTCGCGACGACCGTGTCCTTCTCCGGGGCGTTGGCGGGCGGCGCGGCGTTGGCGGCATCCTTGAGGCTCTTGTTCTCCTCGACACACGCCTTGAGCGCCTCGACGACCTGCTCGCCCGTGGCGTCCTCGGGCAAGCCGAGCAGCTCCGCGAGCTTCTTGATGATCTCCTCCATGTTGTTTTGTCCTCCTTTGAAAGTTGAAGAATTGACGATCGGGGTCATCCCCTCGATTGCCGGTGTGTTAGTCAAGGCGAGGGAGTGGAGGCCCGTCGCCTTCTTGTCCGACTTGCGGACGTTGATGACCGGGGAGAGGTATCTATACTCTTTGTTCTCGAGGTAGCTCCTCGCCGGGGGCGTCCACTCGACCCGGGCCTTGATGTGCCCGGCGTCGAGAATGAGCTCCTTGACCCATCCGGCGGCGGGGGCCCTCTCTCCCGTGAGAGTTTGGTGCTCGTAGTCGATGACGAGGTCGACGCCATGCTGCGCGATCTGCGCCTTCATGCTCTCGAAGCTCTCCTCGTCGACGTCGAACTCGCCCTTCGTGCTGACGACGTGACCGAGGGGGAGGATGGTGATGATCTCCGGGGCCCCTCCGACGTCCACTTCGCCGCCCTTGAGCGTGAGAATGTCGTTCATTTTTTCGGTGTCCTCCTTGTTTGCCTCTATAACGCCGTTAAACGGCGTTATAACGGGGGCCACACGCCCCCGACGTGCTCCCGGACCCTCCCGCCCCTCGGCGCTTCTCGGGGCTCTCACGGCGTTCTGACGGGGTTCTCCGCTTCCCTCCGCTTGTATGCCTTCACGAGGGGGGCGGGGTAGCCCTTGAGGTCGGGCGAGAACTGCACCTTCGCGGCGTTGGTCCCGAAGTGCGGGTCGGGGGCGAGGGCCGGGAAGCTGTTCTCGACCTTGAGCCCCTGCCGCTCGACTTGCCGCTTCGAGAGGGTCCTCACGGTGCAACGGCATCTAAAGCCGTTCGGGGGGAACCACACGTCCCAAACTGGATGATCTGCCGGGTAGACCTTCCCGTCCATCGCGAGGTGACTCGGGCGGGTGTGCCTGTCATTGACGGCGTCATACTGCCAGAAGGGGCGGAGCTTCACGACGGCGGGGTCTGTCATCTGCTCATAGTGGCCCACGTTGTAGGCGGTCTGTATGTTGGTGCGGAAGATGTTGTCCGCTTGCAGGGGGTCGAGGCCCTCGTAGCCTTCGGCCTCGAGGAAGTCGTTCATCCGGGAGCGGAACTCGCCGAGGGTGTTCCCTTCTTCCAGCGCGGCGAGGAGCTCGTCGTAGAACTTCTTGAGGACCTGGGCCTTCGTGTAGCCGGAGACGGTGAACGCGAGGCCCCGGTATTGCTCGGCGATGCTGTAGAACACGTCCGCCGTGACCGGGACGCGGCCCTTGAAGTAGTTGACGGCCTCCTCGAAGGTCATGTCCTTCCGGGTGAACGTGGCCTCAAGCTCGTCCATCTTCGACCGCCCTCCCCTCGAGGTTGGCGTAGACCATGACCTTTTGAAGCAGCTCCTCGACGTCGGAGACGTCCATCTCCTCATAGAGCGAGGCGACGGTCTTGTCGTCCTCCATCATGTCCCGGAGCTCCTCGAGGGTGTCTACTTTCTCAAGTAATTTGAGAACCGGGCCGAACGCTTTCTTGAAGGCCCCGGCGCTTTTCTTCGTCGCCACGGCTGCGAGCCGGTCGATGCGGTCCTGCGTCCCATGGTCGCCCATGGGCGGGGCCTTGAGCGCGATCTGCGCCGCTGCGGGCTGATTTTTGAAGGACAGGCCGCCGAACCCTGCGCCGGGTGCTGCCGGTGCTGCCGGTGTCGCCGGGGCCGCGATCTCCTCGTTGCCCTCCGGCTTGGGGATGCTGAACTTCTTGTAGATGTAGCTCGTCGGGACCTTGAGCCCCGTCTTCTCGATAAGGACGCCGAGGATGTTCGCCGTCTGCTCGAGGTCCTCCGACTCCTCGGCGTCGAAGCGCATATAGGGGATGCGCTTGTCTTCGCCGAAGTTGAACTCCACGAGGGGCCGGATGAGGTCGCGGCGGAAGGTCGCGGCGAGGGCCTTGCAGTCGGCGACGGTGAGGTCGTGGCGGACGTCGTTGTGCGTCTTGCTCTGCGCGTAGCTGCCGCCGCCCGAGTCACTCGTCAAGGTCTGCCCGAGAATCGCCTTGCTGATCTGCTCGTCGCAGTAGCGGGCGAGCCGCTCATAGAGGTCGATCGAGCTCGCTTTCTCGGTGTTCACGAAGTCGATCGTCGTCCCGTCCGGGAAGATGCCCGCCGCGTCCGCGCCGATCTGGATGAGGGCTTGCATGAGGGCCCGCTTGTCCGCCTCACTCGCGCCCGGCTGATACTTGCCGAGGCGGAGCGGCATCCCGTAGACCTCGCAAAACGCGACCCAATCCTTGAGGGTGTAGTTCTTGAACAGATACATCCAGGCGCAGACCCGGAGGACGCCCGCCCGCGAGGTGTGCCCGCTGCGGGCCTTGTAGCGGTGGAGGATGAACTTGTTCTTCGGGAGCTGCATCCCCCCGGGGGCCTCGGCTGTGCGGACCTGGAAGGAGTCGTCGGTGCTGTCCCAAAAGAAGCGTTTCTGCTGCCGGCTGCGGATGTCCGTCACGACGACGTGGCCCTCGTCATAGCCCCACATGATTTCACTGACCGCGAAGCCCTTCCCGATCGCGTCCAGGAGGTCGAGCATGATGTCCTCGAGCCCCTCGATGCCGTTGATCTGCGTCTCCACGAACTCGGCGATCTCCTTGTCCCGGGGGTCGTCGGAGTCGAAGGGGATGATCTCGAAGTCGAGGCCGGTGACGGCGTTCTTCCGGGTCTGTAGCTGTGAAAAGAGATGCGGGTCCTTCTCCTCCATCTCCTCGAAAAGCTCGGCTTGACGGAGCACGTCCCCGGCGTCGGCCTCCTTGAAGATTTCCGCGAGCCGGACGGGGGTGAGGCCGTCCGAGGGGTATTCACTGTATTTGTCCGTGATCTGCGCGACGGCGATCTCACGGGTCTCGGGCCTCGGGAGCGCCGGAGCTTGGGGGCTGCGCTGCTGTGCTGCCCGTTTCTTCTTTGCCATATATTCGCCTCCTTCCTTAGTAGGCCCCGGCCTTGAACTTCACGCTCCGACCGGCGACGGACTCGTAGCCCAGCGAGCCGCCCGCCTTCACGGAGAGGGCGAGGGCGACCGCCATCTGCAAGGCGTCGGGGGCGTCGTCGTTCTTTCCCATGGGGTACTTGAGCATTTGGTCGATGAGGGTCTTGTGCTTCTTGGAGAACTTGAGGTAGCCGTTCTTGACGAAGGGCTGCAAGCTCTGAATCCGGGCGTCCTTGTTCGCGACGCTGTTGATCTCCTCGATGGGGAGGTACTCGCCGCACTCCGCCGACTTCTGCTTCATGACCGAGGCGAAATAGTATTGGAATTGAACCGTCTCGACGCCGAACTTGTAGAACGGCTTCTTGAACTCCCGCTTGAGCCTCCGGGAGGTCTCGATCGCGTCGTCGATGATCTTGTCCGGCTTCCTTTTGGCGACGTCGGCGATGACGACGTAGAGGTAGCCGGTCCCGGTGTCCTTCGCAAGGCCGATGATCGCCGACGTGTCGCTCTTGCGGTTCTTGCCGAGGGACGGGTCGTTCGCGCCGATGAAGATGTACTTCGGCTCGGAGAAGTCCGGGGGGAGCTGCCCGTCGTCGTAGTAGTCGAACCACTCCTCCGCGAAGGCGCAGTTCTCGGGGTCGATGGGTTCGTTCTGGATTTCCGAGGAGAAGGACGCCTCGCCCTCGGATATTCTCATGACCATCAAGGCGTAGTAGGGGAGCTTCTCCTCCCACAAGACCGCCGCCCCTTCGAGCATCTCGGCCTTGTTCGCCTCGAAGAAGTTCTCGGCGTCCTCCTTGTGCCTCGGGTTCTCGAGGTCGGTGTAGATCGCCTCCCACGCGGCCCAAAGCTCCGTATTTGTGGCGAAGGAGATGACGCCCTTGTAGCGGACGGCCTCATACTCCGGGTTCTTCGCCACGTTCGCGAGGAGGGCGTCGTAGTGGAGCAGCGTCCCGATGTAGACGATGTCCGTGTAGGTGTCGCCCGCCTTCGAGACGGCCTTGTAGAACCAGTCCCGGAGCTTCTTCCGCTGCTCCGGGGTGTTGACGTTCTCGTCGTTCTCGAGATCGTCGCATAGGATGAGGTCGGGCCGCCATTGTTTGTGGCGTCGGCCTCTGATCTTCTTCCCCGCGCCCAGGGCCTCGATCTTGACCCCGTTCGAGAGGAGGATGACGGACGCCTTCCAGACGCGGCCCTCGAGCTCCCCGAAGTCCTCCTTGAGCGCGTTGTTCTCCTCGAGCTCCGTCTTGATGTCATTGAGGAAGCCCTCGGCCTGTTCCGAGCTGTCCGAGAGGATGATCTCGTAGTGCTTGTAGGCGTAGACCGCCGCGTGGATGGAGTCCTTGAAGGTGAAGTTCGTGCTCTTTGCGTGGCCTCGGGGGGCTTCGACGGCCCTCCGGCATCCGTCCGCCCTGCTGATCTTCTTCGCGTCCTCGAGGGGGTTCATCCCCTTCATGACGCCCTCCCTATAGATGCGGTCGAGCTCCTCATGAAACGCGGGGGACGGGCGGACGAAGTAGTGCGGGAGGTAGGCCCGCCCGAAGTAGCCCAGGTCGACCGCTCCGAGCTTCCGGCGCAAACCCCCGGGCCCGGTGAGTTCTGCCCCGGCCTTGAAGTCCCGGAGGAGCTGCGCCCGGAGCTCGGGGAAGTTGTCGCCCTTCTGGACGTACTGCTCAAAAAGCTCGCGCTGATATTCCCGATTCGCGACCGCCTCGCGGTCTTCCGGCTCCTCGAGCCGTTCGAGGTAGTCCTTGAGGTTAATCTTCGCCATCTGTGAGCACCTTCTCCCGGGCCCTCGCGAGGACGTCATGCAGCTCGCCCGCGAGTTCGGGGTGCTGCTTGATCGCCGCCATGAGCTCGGCCTCGAGTTGGTCGAAGGCGAGCTCGGCCTTCTTCTTCATGTCCTGCCGGACGCGCTTCTCATAGGTCGCGTTCCTGGACAGGGAGGCGATGAGCCGCCCGGCCTTGTCGAGAGGCATCTCGGCGAAGTCGTCCTCCGCCGTGCTGACCCGCTGCATGAGGCCGTCCATGAGCACCATGGAGGCCGCCTTCGTGTAGTCGAGGTCGGGATGCGCTTCGACCGCCTGGGCGATCGCCTGTGTGCGCTGGATGGTCTCGGCGACCCGCTGCGCGGCCTTCGTGCTGCGGATTGCATAGCGCCCGATCGCCGACTTGCTGACGTCGTAGCCCTCCGCCTTGAGCCACTCGGCGAGCTCGGCGTAGGTGTTCGCCGTGTCCGCGAGCTTGAGGTCGAGCTCCGTCTTGACTTCGTCCGGGAGCTTGTCGACCGTGGAACTCACTCGCGTCCGGCGTCGCTCCTTAGACATCGACGCCCGGGTCCTCCCGGGTCCCTTCCACGAGGTCGACTCCGGCCTTCGTGAGCTTGATGACGGCGTCGCGCCGGTAGGCGTTGTAGGAGTTCGCCCGGCGGTCGGTGAACTCGATGTAGCCGCCGTCTTTCAGATAGGACAGGTGCTTCGAGATGTCCGGGACGGTGATGAGGTTGTCCGCGAGGAGGGCGTTCGTGATCTGCCGGACGAGGAGGGAGTTTTGTGTCCCCTTTGCCAGGGCCCGGACGATATAGCCCCGGATTGCCTTGTTCTGCTTGATCTCCTGCTCGGTGATGTCGTCAAAGATTGCCATGCTTTACCCCTCCTTCGCTGCGGCGTTCTTGTAGAGCAGCTTGTCGAGTTTGTGGTCGATGTTGTTCGAGACCCGGATGAAGTCCTCCCGGGTGACGTAGATGAGGGGGAGGTCGGCCTTGAGGCTGTTGAGCTCCTTCTCGACCTTTGCGATCTCGTCGGCGTTCTCCTTGTCCTGGGCCTTGAGCTCGGTGATCGCTCCCTTGAGCTCGCCGATCGCGTTCTTCACTCCCCACGCGGCGATGCCGACGATCGCCGTGATGATCGTCTGGAAGACGAACATCGCGATGGTCGCTCCGTCCATGGTGGTCCTCCTTACTGCCCGACGTCGGGCGTCTCTACGGTCTGCTCGGTGGTGATCGTGACGCCGTCCAGCACTTCGCCCGGGAGGGTGAGGATGGGGTCGGCGTTCTTGACCTTGAGGACGGCGTCCTCGATGCACTTGCGGAGATACTCGTCGAAGCTGCCCAGGTTCTCGGTGATGACCCGCTGCGCCTCCGGCGCGATCGCGGCCTTGACCTCGTCGAAGACCTGTTTCCCGAGAGCGAGCAGCTCCTCACGGTTCGCTGCTCCGGCCTTCACGGCGTCGCGAAGGGCCCGGGCCGTGGTCTGCTCCATCGCCCCGACCGAGAGCGTCGCGAGGTTGAGCACGTCGGCGAGGGCGTTCTCGAGCACCTTCCGGGCCGATTCGTCCTTGATCTGCGACGTCTGCTCCTTCACCTTCGTCCCGGCGAGCCGGATGTAGTACACGGCATAGGCCCCGGCGAGGGTGATGACGGCGAGGACGACGTTGACGAGGACCTCGCTCGCCGCGCTTGTGATGACTTCCATGTTCATGTTTGATCTGCCTCCTTTTGGCGCAAAAAATTAGAGATGAGCTAAAGCTCATCTCTAATTTATCGCACATTTTCGGAATGTTACATACGAAGCACTTCTAAGAGTTTAGTTTTCGGATGCCGTCTCCGGGCCGTCCATGTAGGAGGAAAAGAGGTCGAGTTGTCCTTCGGTCTGACCGGGGCCGCAAAGCTGCCGGACCCATCGCTCTGTGACCCCATACTTCCGGGCGAGCTCCGGGTGATTGTAGCCGTTGAACTCCTCCTTGATGCGGGCGTCGCGGACGGGGCGGGTGAGGCTGTCCGGCTTCGGGATGTAGATGGTCGTCCCGCCGACCACTTCGGCGAGCTTGTAGAAGTTGTCCGTCCCGATCGCCTCGGCGATCTGCTTGTAGAGCTCCGCCGAGAGCATCTCGAGGGTCAAGCCCTTCGAGAGATCGTCCATGTCCTGCGCCCTCCCCTCGGATTAAATCCGGCTGACGATCGCCAGAATCTCGCCGACCGTGATCGGCTCCTTCATGCGGGGCCTCCACACTTCCGGGGAGTTGATGATGCCGCGCTCCACGAGGTTCTCGAGGCCCTCCTTCTGCCACGCGGGGACGCCCTCCGGGTAGCCGTCGTCGGGCTCCGGCTGCGGCGCGGGCGTCGGGACCGCCTGGGCGGTGATCTGCTCGAGCAGCTTCACGATGTTCGCCCCGTAGCCCTTCCCGGGGACGGCCCAGCCTTTCCCGTTGGGGTTGTCCGCCGAGCCCAGCCACTCGACGAACTCCGCCGAGCCCCGGACGACGAGCTTGAAGCGCGGGTCGACGCACGGGTTCACGAGCGCCGCCGTCGAGCCGTATGCCTTCAAGTGCTGGATTTGCGCCCGGATGCCCGTCCGGGGGTCGGGGAAGCTCGCGGCCTGTCCCGCGCTGTTCCCGTTGAGGGCCCCGAGGCCGCCGTAGTTGTTCTGCGTCGGGAGGACGATTCCGCCGAACTTGAAGTAGCCGGTCTCGAGGAGGCTCTGCGCGAAGGCCACGTCGCCCCGGACGCCCTCGGCCTTGCCCTCCTCGAGGAACATCTCCGCGAGCTGTTCGAGGGAGCAGCTCGTGAGCTTCGGCTCCGCGTTCTTGCTCCGGCAAAACAGAGCCATCTGCGCGGCGGTCGCCACGGCCTCGCCCATGATCGCGGTCTTCCCCTCGGCGTAGCTCGGGGCCGTTTCCCCGGTGCTGCCGTCCAGCTCCGCGAGGATAGCGGAGACCCGGGCCTTGAACTTCGACCAATGGGGGAGGATATAGACCGGGCAATTCTTCCGGGCCCCCTGGACGATAGAGTCGGGGTGTCCCATCCAGTGATTGTGTGTGTAGAGCTTGTCGATGCCGAGGCCGTACTTCTTGAGGAGCAGCGCGGCGAGGAGGGCCCCGTTCTCCTCGGCCTTCACGTCCTCGGCGCTGCCGCTGCCGTTCATGATGATCTCGATGGAGATGGTCGTCCCGTTGCCCGGGCCGCTGCTGTCCTCGGCGTGCCATCCGACCTCCGTGTCCATCAAGTTCTGCCAGGCGTTGACCTCGTCGACGTAGTAGTGGACCCTGGCGTCGTTCATGTTGGCGTTGGGCCACGTCGCCCGGGTGTACTGCTCGGCGTCCTCCTGGACGTTTTCCAGGTCCCCGGTATTGTGGATGGTGACGCCCGCGACCTTGCCGGTCCCGTTGGAGAGCAGCTTGTCGGCCTTGTACTTCTGCCCCTTCTTGTACTTGCCCGAGTCCTTGGGCCACACGGCCCCCCATGGGATGATCTTCTCATTGATGACGAGGCCGTGCTCCGTCCTCGTCGCGTCGGGTGTGAGTTTTGCCATGATGTTTTTACCTCCTATAGTTTCTTCACGGGGTCATAGACCTCGCTGAAATACTCGCCGAGCTTGTATTCCTTCCGGCCTTCGCTCTCAAGTTTTTTGAGAAAACGGTCGGTCTCGACCGCGAGCTTGAGCAGCTTGAGAACGCCGACGTCCTCCGGCGTGACCTCCCTCATCTCCGGGCCGACCATAGCGCCGACCGCGTGGATGAGCATGACCTCGCCCCGGATGGGGTCCCCCTCGTAGAGGGCCCGCCACTCCGCCCAGGTCTCCCGGGCGAACTTCTTCCGATTGAGGCGGGGCTTGTCGGGCGGGATGAGGCCCTCGCCTTGGAGCTTCTTCTTGATTGCCGCTCTCTCGGCCTTCTGCCGCTGTGTGAGGCGTTTCTTCTTCTCTGCCATGCTCCGCCCCCCCCTATGACGCGAAGGGCCCCTTCTTGGGGCTCCTGGACGCCCTCTCGAGGCTTATGAGCTCGCGGACGTGGTCGGCGGTCTCCCTCTGCTGCCGGAGGGCGAGGGCACTCCCGAGGAGCTGCGCCTCCTGCATGAGCTGCGCCGGGGTCATGCTGCCGAGCTCCTCGACCTCCTTGTCGGTGAACGCGCCGCCCAGGAAGACCCGGGCCGCCTCGATCTCCACGGTGAGCAGCTTCGCCCCGGGGCTCCGTTCCTTCACTCCCACGAGACCGCCTCCTCCCCGGGGAGCTTCCCGTTCTCGTCGAGCAGCGGGAGGCCCAGGCGGGCCCGGTATGCGTTCGCCGCCCGGATGCCCTGGGCGAGGGCCTCGGCGCTCGCGACCTTCTCGACGTAGGCCCGGAGCATCTCCCCCTCGAGGGTGTTCAAGCGGGAGACGAGCTCCCGCGCCGCGTCGCCGTCGATATGCGTGAGGCGGCGGGCGATGTTCTCCGGGAGGTTCGTGTAGTAGACCTCGATGAAGATGAGGCTCGTCTTGACCGCCGCGTCGAACGCGCCACGGGCCACGGCCTCCCGGGCCTCCCTCTGCTGCCGGGCGAGGGCGGTGAGCCGGTCGGCGAGCTCGCGGTTCAATGTCTCACCCATGACCCGGCCCCCTTCCTCGCGCCTCGCGCTTCCGCTTGAACGCCTCGGCCCCCTTGAGGAGCTCCCGCGTCGAGCGGACCTCCATCGTCTCCCGGAGGATGACCGACCGGGCGAAGACGTCCTCGGGCGGCGAGGCTTCCAGGGCCGCCCGTTCCTCCCGGCTCATGGGCTTCCCGAGCTCCGCCCGGGCCGCCTCCATCTCGTCGAGGAGGAGGTCGATGCCCGGGGGCGGGGCGGCGGCCCTCGGCTCCGAGGGGGGGCTCCCCGTGGCCTGGGCTCGGGCGGCGGCGGCCTTGAAGGTCTCGCTCGCCTTGAGCCGCCCGGTCTCGACGGCGCTGTAGGTGCTGGGCTTCACGCCCATCCGCGCCGCCATCTGCCGCTGTGTCAGGCCCTCCCGGGCCCGGAACTCCTTCAAGGTCTCCCCGTAGGTCTTCACACGCCCGCCCCCTTCTTCGCCTCCTGCCGGGCGACCATCGCCTTGAGGGCCTCGATGACCTTCTCACACTGTCCGGGCGTCAGCCACTCGAGCCGGTCGACGCCGGTGATGCGCTTGACGAACCCGTTCACGCGCCGGGAGTCATTGTTCCATCCCAGGATGCCGGTGAGGGCGTAGATTTTGCGCCGCTGCTTCTCCGTCCGGGGGTCGCCCCCGGTGTCGGTGCGCTTCGTGTAGGCGTTCCGGGAGGCCCCGTCCTTCATGTTCTGCAAGACGCGGGCGAGGGCGTTGATCTCGCCCTGCGTCAGTTTCCGCATGGACTCCTTGCCGGTCTCCCGGTAGACGACCGCGTGGAGGTCGTCGTCCGAGAGGCCCAGCTCCGGCGACTTCGCGATCGCCCAAAGAGTGCGGAGGGAGGCGGGCTTCCGCCCGCCCCGTGCTGCCGTTGCCGTTCCCATTTCTACCCTCCTTACTCCCCGGCCTTGATTGCCTGGAGCTTGTCCAGGTAGACGTCGTAGCCGAAGACGTCCTTCTGCTTGTAGGTCGCGCCCACGGCGGCGACCGTGTCCTCGCCGTACTTCTTGAGGGCCTCCTTGCTGACCTTCTCCTCGACGACGATGCAGTCCATCATCTGCCGGGCCTTGAGGCGGCGGATGATCTCCTCGAGCTTCTCCTTCGCCTTGGGGAGACTCACCGAGGTCGAGAGCCGGAAGCCGACCTCGCCGAAGGTGAGGACCTTCGACTTCGCCTTCCCCATGTCCTCGCGGTGGTCCTCGACGAAGTCCTTGATCTCGCGCTCGAGCTTCGCGACCCGGTCATTGTAGGGCTTGCTCTGCTGCTCGGCGGCCTTCTTCGCGCCGACGATCTGCTTCTGCATCTCGCTCTCGATGTCGCCGAGCGCGATCTGCGCCTCCGCGATCTGCCGGAGCGCGTCGTTCACGTCCTCCCAGCTCTTGAGGGCCGGGGCCTCGATGATTCTTTTCCTTGCCATAGTGTGACATCCTCCTTGTGTCTGTGTAGGTTTTCGGGCTCCTGCCCGGGGTGTATGGGTTCTCTCTCCGGGAGCGCCGCTCCCGGTCGTGCTCCTCCTCCGGCTCCCCGTCGTAGAGGACGTAGTTCTTCGTGAGGAGCATATACAGACCGAGGGGCCCGGTGATGAGGGTCGCCGTCGCGTCCCTGTCCTCGATGGTCGTCCCCTGCGAGGCCATCCAGACCATGAAGCCGGTGAGGACGAGGAGGACGAGCCCCATGAGCCGCTGCTTTCTCATTTTCATTGTCCGGCCCTCCCCGCTTAGAGCATCATGAGGCTCGACGCCTCCTCGATGATCTTGACCGTGATGAGGCTCTCGCCGCGCTCGTCCAGGATGCGCTTGACGTTGGAGAGGGTGCGGTCCAGGAGACGGAAGCACCCCGTCGCCACGTTGCAGGCCCGGGCCTTGAGCTCGACCATCGCGTCCGGCGCGACCTCGAACCCGGAGAGGTAGCCCTCGACCTCGGAGGGCTCGAGCCCCTTGAGGGAGACGTAGAAGTCGACCCGGTTCGCCATGCGGACGAGGTAGGTCTTGATTGCCGCCTCGAGCTTCGGCTCTCCCGCGATGACGACGCCGACGTCGCTCTGATCGAAGATTGCCCGGAGTATCTCCATCTTCTTCTGCGTGTACTTGGAGACGAGCTTGTCCGCCTCGTCGATGATGAGGAGATAGCCCTTGTTCGTGTTGAAGAAGTCCCGGATGCCGTTGACCCTGCGCCAGATTGTCCCGTAGCCGCTCGGGATGCCGAGGGCCTTCTCGATCGCCTCGACCACGTCCCGCGAGCTCATGGTATCGTCACACTCGATATAGGCGACCCGGGGGAGCTTCGCGTACTGCCGGAGGGTGTAGGTCTTGCCGTAGCCGCTCCGGGCGACCACGATGCCGAGGCCGATGTACTCTTGACAGGACTGACACACGCCCAGGACCTTCACCGCGTCCCTGCTCTCGAAGAAGGTCGGCTTCTGCCCGCTCTTGCTGGGCCGCTCCGGGACGTTGACCTCCTCCCCCGTGTGGCGGGCGAGCCACTCGGCGAGCAGCGCCTCGATGTTCGGGGTGTCCCCCTCATACTTGCCGGAGAGGTAGCGGGAGATCGTCGGGCGGGAGTAGCCGGGGATTTCCGCCGCGAGCGCGGCGATGCTCGTCCGGGTCTTCGCGAGGTATTCGTTCACTTGCTCCGCGAGGGGCTTGCCGTTGGTGTAGGTGGCGGGCTTCGCCGCCGCTGCTGTGACTTCCATGCTCATGTTGAACCTCCTATTCATTCATAGCCCGCAAGCGGGCGAGTGCGCTGTCTGCTTTCTTCCCGAGGAACTCGTCCCCGGCCCCGGCCTTCTTCGCCTTGCTCAAGGCGGCGGCCTCCTGCCGGAACTCCTTGTCCTGCGGTATCATGATGACCCTCGGGCGACCCTGGGCCTTGATGGTGAGGTCGATCGCGCCGACCGCCTCCGAGGGCCGTCCGCCCTCCTCGCCCCGGAGCTCATAGGGCCGGGTCATGCTCTCGAGTATCTCGCGCATTTCGCGCTCCTGCCGCTTCTGATCGCGGAGATGCCGCTCGAGGGCTGCTTGCGAACAGTGAGGACCGAAGGCCAGGAGCTCGGGCGAGACCGCCTCGCAGATTTTCCGGCCCTCCTCGTCGAAGACGTAGAGCTTCGTCACGTCGTCGATGTCCCACTTGATGCCGACCGTCTTCCCGACGTAGTGCGCGAGCTCGTAGTCGGTGTAGACCGTCCCGAACTTGTTGATGCCGTAGTTGTAGACCCGGGCCTTGTCCGCCTTCATGAGCAGCATCGCGGCGTACTCACGCGGCGGGACGGCCTTCTCGTAGCGGGGGCCGTTCGCGAACATCTCCCCGGGCGTCGTCCACTTCTCCCCGGCGTCCTTGAGGCCCCTGTGCTCCCGGGCGTGGTACTTCTCCTTCCAGGCCGTCCAGACCTCGAAGAACTCCTCGAGGGTGAGCAGCTCCCCGCGCTCGAGCATCTTGTCCACGTCCTTCTGACGCTTCGCGTAGGTCTTCGACCCGGTGAGCGTCCCGACGTAGCTCTCGAACCACTTCGAGAACTTGGAGCACACGGTCCCGAAGAATCGCTCGATGGGCTTGTCCCACGGCTGATAGGGGAGAGAGCGCCCGACCTCCTCGATGCCGATGCTCTGATAGAAGCCCACGGTCTCGGCGTCGAACTCGAAGTCGATCTTCCGCCGCTTCCGGCTCTGCCCGGTCATGGTCTGCGCCGTGTAGTCCTTGCCGTTGTCGACGTGGAGGATGTGCGGGACGCCGCCCGGCTCCGAGTAGATCATCTTGACGAGGCTCTCCTTCAAGGTCTGACTGTTCGCCTCCACACACGCCACGTCGCCGATGATCGCCCGGCTTTTCATGTCCAGCCACGCGACGAGCTTCGGGCGGACCGCCTTGATCTTGCCGTTCGGGGCCGTCCACTGGACCCACACGTCGAAGGTGTGCTCGTCGCCGACGACGTACTCCATGACCTTGAGGGAGGTCGCGTCCCGCCGCGCCTTGAGCATCTTCTTGTTCTTCCACTCCCGCGAGCCGTTCGCCGCGAGGTAGCGAGCCGACGCCGCGCCCCGGCTGTCCATGAGGTGATTGATGTACCGGGAGACCGTCTTGATGCTTGGGTAGTCCTCCCATCCCCGGCCCTCGGCGATCTCCTGGAACTTCTCGTAGAGCATCTCGACCGTGCCGAGGTTCGCCGCGAAGCGCCGGTCGAACCATATGTTCTCGATGACCGCCCGCTGCTCGTCCGTGAGCGAGGGGAAGGTCGCCTTCTCCCGGGGCTTCCGGCATAGGGCCAGGGCCCGGAAGTAGTCCCGCCCCTGCCCGTCCTCCTTCTCCATCTTGAGCGCCCAGGCGTTCGCCTCGAGGACCGCGTTGACGTAGCGGTAGAGCGTCGGGAGACTCACGCCCAGCGTGACCGCGTAGCCGTAGCCGTACTCCGTCTTGTCCGGCCCGTCGTAGTCGATGAAGTCCTGGACCCGGGCGGCGAGCTCGACGGCCTCGTAGTATGCCTTCTTCCGCTTGCCGCCGTCGCCCTCGATGAAGTGATTGAGGTCGGCCCCCACATACCAGGGGGCCGCGTCCGCTCTCTTGTCTATGATGACATCCCTCCCGTCTACCTTCTGCGCCGCCCTCCACGCCTTGCGGGCCTTGGGGGTGAGGGAGGCGACGGAGACGAGGACCTGCTCCTTCCCGCCGCCCTCCCGGGGCTGCGCCTTCGTTTTGTACTCCTTGGGGTTGCGGGCGATGCGCTTCTTGAGCGTGTCGTAGGCCACGCCCTCGAACCCCGCCGCCTCCTTCAAGGTGATGAACACGTCCGCCACGTCGTTCCCTCCCTTCTGTTGGTGTCACGCTGCCGTGGCCTTCTCGACCTTGCGCGGGTCGAGCTCGAGGGCCGCGATGATCGCCGGGAGGTACTTCTCCCCCGAGCGGACGCCGTAGAGGATATAGCCGAGGTACGTCGGCGAGGTCCCGATCGCCTGGGCGAGCTCCGTCTTCGTCATGTCCTGATCGGTGAGCGCCTTGACGATGAGCTTCCCGAGGGGGGTGAGCCTTCTCTTGCCGTCTTTCATCGCTGTCCTCCTTTCTCTGTCGTAGTTCTTAGAGTTGCTTCCGGGCCTGGGCGGTCACGTCTTGAGGCTCTCCCGGTATTTGTGGATTGCGTAGTTCTCGAGGTACATCGACCAAAGCGTCGAGAGGTCGCGCCGGAGCTCCTGCTCCATGACCCAGGCCGCGTGACCGTCCAGCACGTCCAGCGCCTCGTCGGCGGCCCGGGCCATGCGGAAGATGTTCAAGAAGACTCTGCAATCGTTCTCGGGACAATCCGCCTCGAGGAGCATCCCCAGCGCGTACACCTTCCGGGCCCCCTCCGGCTTCACGGCCCCGGGCCGGTTCGGGAGGTGCTCGAAGGTCTGCCGCTCCATGCGGAGGGCCTCGGCGGCCTCCGCCTCCTCCCGGGCGAACCGTCCCAGGTCGACCTCGATGTCCCTGTCCGGGAGCATCCCCAGCGTGTCCAGGGCCTTCTTGAAGCCGTGGAGCTCGTGCGCCGCCGCCTCCGCGTCCATCTCGGGGTGGAACTTGCTCTTGACCTGGGTCTTGAGCTGCGTCTCCCATCCCTCGATGAGCATTTGCGGGAAGACCTCCTCCTCGGTGAGGGTGTCGTCCCCGTCGATGACGACGGTGTAGCGGGTCGCCGCGTCGTCGATGTCCCGCTCCGCGTCCAGGCCCCGGGCCTGTTCGACCGCGACCTCGAGGGAGTCCGCGTCGTCGTACTCCATCTCGCTCCTGTCGAAGTCCAGGTCCCCGGTGTAGACCTCCGCGTCGATGACCCCGAAGGACCCGAGGCCGGGGTTCTCCTCCTTCTCCCGCTCATTGAAGCGGACGACGAGGTAGCCGTTGATTTTCTTGACCTTTCTCATGGTCTGCTGCTCCTTCCTGCCCTGCCATCTTCGGACCCGGGGCGGGCGGCCCCCGGATGACGCCCCGGTCGGGGCGTTTCGGCTCATTCTTCGCTCATGTTCTCGAGGCCGGTGAGGATGTCCTCGCAGAGGGCCCGGCGCTTCTTCGCCTCCCGGTAGCCGGTCACGGCGGCGGCGAAGGCGATGTCCTGCGGCGTCTCGGCGAGGGCCGCCATCGTCTCGGCGCTCTCCTCCATCCGCTGCCGGGCGGCGGTGCGGTCCTCCTGGGCGAGGTCCCGGATTGCGGTGTAGAGCTCGTCGGAGAGCACCTTCCGCCCGAGCCGCTCGAGGGCGGCCTTCCGCTCGTCGTCCTTCTGGACGAGCTCGTCGATGCCGCTGTTGAGCCGCTTGACCTCGGCCTTGAGGCGGTCGACCTCGTAGCCCCGCTCGATTGCCCGCTGGGCCTCGAGCTCGAACCGGCCCTTCATGGAGTAGGCCGCGTCGTCGTCGATGTTCTCCTCGGCGATCTCGAAGCACCCCTCGAAGGCCGTCGCGAGGTAGGACCGGGGGCCCAGCTCCGCGACCATCGCCTTGATCTTTGCCAGGGTCGCCCGCTCCTGGGCCTTCGTGGCGTTCGCGTTGTCGTCCACGAGCTCGACGTCGGTGATCTCCGCGCCCTCGACGTCGGCCTTGAGCTGCTTCCGGGCCGCCGCCTCGGTGCGCTCCACGATGAGCCGCTGGGCGTTGCCCTCGACGGTGCGGTAGGTGATCTTGTATTCGTTCATTGTCTGCTGCTCCTTCCTGTTTATCGGGGGTCACTGTCCCACGGCGGGGACGACCCGGATGGTGTCGGTGAACTTGTGGAGAATGATGAGCTCTCCGTTCGGCTTCTGCTTCACGACGAGCCAGTTCTCCGGGGAGAGGCCCGCTTGTCCGAGCCTGATCTTCTGCTTCCGCGTGGGCTTCTTGCCGTTTCTCATGGATTGCCTCCTTTTCTTTTCTCGGAGGTTGTGATAGAGTAAAAGCGAGCGGCGAGGGCGGTTTTCTGTGCCGCGTCTGCGGCGCTCCCATCCGGCGGAGAGGCATCCGCCGCGTGGTGCTGTGTCCCGTGTGCGGGACGGGGAACGAATTGAAGTAGTAAGGGGGTGATAGCCCTCGCCGCTCTCTTTTACTCTACCCTTTCCTCCTTGTCTTTCGGTCGTCGGTGTGTTATGCTTGGGGCTATGATTGAATAATCAATCTAAAGACAGTATAGTTCAGATTTCTGAGTATGTCAAGAAAAAAATCAGTTATCTGAGCGAAAATTTTCAGTTATCTGAATAGGAGGGCAATATGGACACAATAGGCGAAAGAATACGAGCGGCCCGAAAAGAAAAAGGGCTGACAATGCGGCAACTGCACGACTTGACGGGCCTCTCGACCGGGAATATTAGCGACCTCGAGAACGACCGCTATGCCCCCTCCGTCTCTGCGCTGCTCCCGCTGCGCGAGGCGCTGGGCCGGTCCTTAGATTGGCTTCTATGCGGCGCGGAGGAGGCCGCTCCGATTTCTGAACAGGCGGTCGAGTGCGACGGCATCCCGCTCTCCCAAACGGAGGCCGATCTCGTGGCGATGTTCCGCTATATCGGGGCCCGCGAGCGGGAGACGGCCTTCGACTTCGTGACGATGCTCTACGAGAAGGCGACCGGGGAAAAAGGGTCTATATACTCGACCTATACCGCCGCCGAGAGAGGGGAAAAAAGCGACCCCGCCGAGGGCGGTGAAGCCCAGGGCGGAATCGCTTGATTTTTTGCGCCGTTATGATTGAATAATCAATCTTTTTTCTGTCCCTTTGATGGGAGGGGCCCGTCGCGGCCCAAAACGCCCGAAAAGCCCGGAAAATCAAGCAAAGGGACACGTCCCCGAGAAAATGGAGGAGATGTCCCTTTGCGAACCGCGCCGCCGCCGCAAAAATCGAGGCCCAGCGCCCCCGGCCCGGCCCGGTCCTGCACGGCGAAAAGTAACGGTTTTAACGCCCCGCGCCCCGCCGATCGCCGCCGATGAGCGGCCCGTCGCGCCGTTTTTCGGCCCCTCGCCGTTAATTCCTGCACGATTTAACGCCCCGTTTGCACGGCCTCGGCCCTTGCTTTCCGGGGCCCGTTCTGCTATACTCTCCTCAAGGGCTGCGAAGCCCGTCCTCTTGGGTCTGCTGCTGTGACTTCCGGGACGGGCCGAGCGGCCCTTCTTGTGCCCGTGGCGGCCTCCTGGGCCCGTTTTCCGCCCGTTTGCGGCCCTCGGGCGTGTAGAGATGCCCCGGTCCCGTGGCGGCCCTCCTGGGCTTTCCTATCCTCTCCTAAGAGAGAGAAGGGCATAAAAAAAGAGCGCCGACCGCGTCGACGCCCCCGTCTCAAAATATCCGAGAAAACCGGGCCCCCGTCCTGTCCTGTCCCGGGTGAAAAGTCCCGTTTTCCCTTGAAAATACCGCCTTTTCCCGCCCCTTCTCGCCCTGTCCCGGTTTATCCCGCATTTCTCAAATACGTTGTCCCCGTACACCTATCTTCACCGACGGGAGATTCCAATCTTTCGGATTTGCTCAGGGGATGCTCACGGCGACCCCGTGTCCCTCTTGCGCCGCTGCCGCTGACAGGTGCGGGACCTACGGGAGATCGCGTAGGGACGGATGGTCTCGCCTGCCGGCTCGGTCATGCGGTGCCGCCTGCCGCTTTCTACTCCTTTGAACCCCGCCCCAGCAGATAGCCTTGCTCAAAAAAGTGTCTGCACTCAAAATCGCACTCATCGCTGACGGCCATGGCATATTCTTCCAAGAGCCGGCTGAGCTGTGGACCGAACAGAGCGCACATCTCATCGTACAGCCGGAACTGCCTTTTGCAGATCTCGCCGTATGCCCGGCTTTGATAGATGGTGCCCTCATCGAACCGCTTTGCCTCCCGGTACAGCTCGTCCATGGATTTTTTCACAGAGATACCTCCCAGTATTGACATTCACTGGATGTCATTTATGGGACCAATATACCATATACTTGACCCATATGACAAGCATTTCGTGTCAAACGCTGTCGAATGGGTGTGAGAAAATGTTCAAAAACCGCTCTTCTGACGGAAGACTGAATCTTTCCGGGAAAAGGATCATGGAGCTCCGCGTGGCTTTGCCGGGACGGGTATCCCAGCGAAAGCTGGCAGACAAGCTGCAGCTGATGGGTCTTGACCTGGGGAAGAACGCCATCCAGCAGATCGAGAGCGGTCAGCGGTTTGTGACCGACATTGAGCTCAAAGCCCTGGCCCAGGCCCTGGGCGTCACCGCCGATGAGCTTCTCCGGGAAGAGGATAAATGACAAGGAAAACAGGGAACGGCCCTTCCACATTACGGAAGAGCCGTTCCCTTGTCTTTTGCTATTTTTCCGAAAGCCGCTGGAATCTCGATCGGGGCGCAAGGGCTTCATGAGATTTTCCTCTCTAAATTTAGAATATCTATCTTTCAGTATACAGGCATAAGGCCCTAACGTCAACAAATTTCGAAACAAATTGAGACGAAAAGGGGCAAAAATGGGAGGATATGGAAGGAAAAGGAATAAAATTGGATATAATGGGTCACTGTCCTTGCCGCCGGCAGGTCCGAGGTCAGCGGTGTTTGTTCAGAGCCGATCTCCCCCGCGGCTTGGCGGCAAAACAGAGTACCCCCGGCGAAGATACGCCGGGGGTACTGTTTACGAAGCCTTTGGGGCCGGGGTCAGGAGCCCTGGGCCGCGCCCTTGGCCGCCGTCTCGGGGAGGAGGGCCACCTTGCCCCCGGGGGCGTCCACCGTCAGCCGGCCACCGGGGCCCAGGGCCCCGGTGAGGAGCAGCTCGGCCGCCGGGTCCTCCACCTGGGCCCGGATGACCCGCCGGAGGGGCCGGGCGCCGTAGGCCGGGTCCAGCCCGGCCCGGGCCAGGACGGTCAGGGCGGCGTCGGTCACCGCCAGCTCCACCCCCAGCCCGGAGAGCCGGCTGGAAAGCCCTTCCAGCAGGTTCCGGGCGATGGACCTCAGCTCCGGTTCCCCCAGCGGCCGGAAGACGATGGTGCCGTCCAGCCGGTTGAGAAATTCGGGGCGAAAAGCCCCCTTCACCGCGTCCAAAACCGCCCGCTCCCCGTCGGGCAGAGGCCTGGTAGAGTTCCAATCAGGGGGGGTAGAGAAGCCCAGTTTTACCCCCTTTGCCAGCTTTTCGGCCCCCACGTTGGAGGTCAGAATGAGCACGCAGTTCCGGAAATCCGCCCGCCTTCCCTGGGAGTCGGTGAGGATGCCGTCCTCCAGGACCTGGAGGAGCACATTCAAAATTTCCTCATTTGCCTTCTCAATTTCGTCAAATAAAATGACGGAATAGGGGTTTTTACGAACTTTTTCCGTAAGCTGGCCCCCATCGTCGTGGCCCACGTATCCCGGCGGCGAGCCCAGCAGCCGGGAGACGCTGAATTTCTCCATATATTCCGACATATCGAAGCGGATCAAGGCACTTTCGCTGCCGAAAAGTGCCTGGGCCAGGGCCTTGCTGAGCTCGGTCTTGCCCACCCCGGTGGGGCCCAGGAAGAGGAAGGACCCCACCGGCCGGCCAGGCTCCTTGAGCCCCACCCGGCCCCGCCTGACAGCCTTGGAAACGGCCTGGATGGCGGGCTCCTGGCCGATGACCCGGGCGCGGAGGGTGTCCTCCAGGCCCAGCAATTTCGCGGTTTCCGCCTGGGTCAGGGCGGTGACGGGGATGCCGGTCCAGCCCGAGACCACCCCCGCCACGTCCTGGGCGGTGACCGCCAGGGCGGGCTTTTCCCGGCGCAGGCGGCTCCTCTCGGTCTCCAGGGCCCGGCGGAAGTCCCCCTCGGCGTCCCGGTAGAGGGCGGCGTGCTCGAAGTCCTGGTCCCGGATGGCCGCCTCCTTGCGCTGCCGGGCGTCGGCGACCTTCTCCTCCAGGGCCCGGAGGGCGGGGGGAAGCTCGCCGCTGCCCAGCCGGGCCCGGCTGGCCGCCTCGTCCATCAGGTCCACCGCCTTGTCGGGCAGACGCCGGTCGGGGAGGTAGCGCACCGAGAGCTCCACCGCCGCCTTCAGGGCCTCGTCGGTGATGGTGAGCCGGTGGTGGCGCTCGTAGCGCTCCCGCAGGCCCCGGAGGATGGCCCGGGCCTCTTCGGGGGTGGGCTCGGTGACGGTCACGGGCTGGAAGCGGCGCTCCAGGGCGGCGTCCTTTTCGATATACTTCCGATACTCCTCGGTGGTGGTGGCCCCCACCACCTGGAGGTCCCCCCGGCCCAGGGCGGGCTTGAGGATGTTGGCGGCGTCGATGGCCCCCTCGGCGGACCCCGCTCCCACAATGGTGTGGAGCTCATCCAGGAAGAGGATCACGTCCCCCGCCCGGCGGACCTCGGCGAGGATGTTTTTCACCCGCTCTTCGAACTCTCCCCGGTACTTGGTGCCGGCCACCATGGAGGAGAGGTCCAGGGACACCAGGCGCTTGCCGGCCAGGTCCTCGGGGACCTCACCGGCGGCGATGGCGATGGCCAGGGCCTCGGCCACGGCGGTCTTGCCCACCCCGGGCTCGCCGATGAGGGCGGGGTTGTTCTTCCGGCGGCGGGCCAAAATCTCGATGACCCGGCGGACCTCCCGCTCCCTGCCGATCACCGGATCCAGGCTGCCCTGGGCGGCCAGGGCGGTGAGGTCCCGGGAGAACTGGTCCAGGAGCTTGGTGGGCGGGTGCTCCTCGGGCCGTTTGCGCTCGGCGGGGCGGGGCTCGAAGGCCCCCAGGCCCCCGGTGACGTCCCCCAGCAGCCGCCGGGGGTCCTTGCCGGCGGCGGAGAGCACCCGGGCCGCCGCACTGCCCTGCTGCTTGAGAAGGCCCACCAGCAGGTGGCCGGTGTCCACCTTGGCGGCCTGGTAGCGCCGGGCCTCTCCGATGGCCAGCTCCAGACATTCCCGGCTGCGGGGGGTGAGGCCCTGGACGGGGCAGCCTCCCGGGGCCCCCGTCCCCATGAGCCGCACCAGGGCGGCGCGGAGGACCCCGGCGGTGAGGCCCGCATCCTGAAGGGCCCGGGCTCCGGGGCCGCGGCCCTCCCGGGCGATGCCCAGGAGCAGGTGCTCGGTGCCCACGTAGCTGTGGCCCAGCTCGGTGGCGCTCTCCTGGGCCAGGCGGAGGGCGGTCTCCACGCCGGGGGTGAACTCAGGGGCGGCCATTGGGTTTCCTCCCCGTGGGCTTTTCTCCGCCGGTGCGGCGGGGGTGGGGAAGGGTCCTGGCCGCCCCCTCCAATTCGGGGGTGAGGGAGCCGGAGACCTCCATCCGGGTGGGACCTTTGGGCCGAGCCATGGGCGATCGCTCCTTTTCACAAGACTGCACGTAAAAATAGCCGCAAAGCGGCTATTTTTATTGCCTGAAATAGGTATACCACAACGCCGCTTTGCGGCTGTGGTATACTATACCCAGATTGGGATAAAATTAGCATTGATTTTTGAAAATCCTGTGGTATAATGAAGGCACAATCAATTTGGAGGTGTTACCAATGGCCTATAAGATCAGCGACGCTTGCGTCATGTGCGGTTCCTGCGCTGACGCCTGCCCCGTGGGCGCCATTTCTCAGGGTGACAGCCAGTACGTCATCGATGCCGGTGCCTGCATCGACTGCGGCACCTGCGCTGGCCAGTGCCCCACCGGCGCTATCGCCCAGGACTGAGAGCGTACATAAAAGCGGCGGCTCCGCCTTTTCGGCGCGGCCGCTGTTTTTTTTGCCCCTTGCGGGGTGGGGTGGGGCGTGATAAGATAGTCAAAAGCGAGAGGAGGCGGGATATGGAACAGGCTGTGCAGACACCGGTCCGGGCCGGGAGCGGGACCCGGGAGCTCTATCTGGACGCCCTGCGGGTGATCGCCGCCTTCTGCGTGATGGTCAACCACTCCATCACCTACGTCTTTCTGGCCATGAGCCCCGGCAAGTCCTGGTACACGGCGATGACCGAGTTCTTCCTGTCCAAGACGGCGGTGCCCATCTTCCTGATGATCTCGGGGGTCACCCTTCTCACCAGGAGGTACACCTACCGCAAGACCCTGGAGAAGTTCCTCCACACCCTGCTGGTCCTGGTGGTCTTCTCCGGGCTCTACTACCTGGAGGGGCACCTGGACGCCGGGACCATGGGGGAGGCCTCCCTGGGAGATTTTCTGGAGAGCGTCTGGCAGAGGAACGTGACCAACGCCTTCTGGTACCTGTACCTCTATCTGGGCATCCTGGCCATGCTGCCCCTTCTCCAGCGGCTGGCCGGGGCGTTGGACAAGACCGATCTGCGCTACGCGCTGTTCATCTCTCTGGGGGTGCTGGGGCTTTTCCCGGTGCTGACCATCTGGTTTCCCTCCCTGGCCTACTGCGGGCACTTCTCTGTGCCTCTGCTGGACACCTATGTGGGGCTGATGCTGGGGGGCCTGTACATCCATAAGTACACCGAGCCCAGCCGCCGGGGAGCGGCAGCGGCGGTGGGAGTCTTTGTGGGGATGATCGCCCTCCAGGTCTTGCTGACCCGGCAGCTCTACGACTTCATGGGCCCGGAGAACTATCTCCAGATGGACAGCCTTGGCCGGTATCTGCCCACCACCGCCTCGGCCCTGGCGCTGTTCTACCTGTTCCGGCACTACTTTGGCCGGTGGAAGCTCTCCCCGAGGGGAGAGAAGGTCCTGTCCGCCCTGGGCAGGCTCTCCTTCGGGGTCTATCTGCTGTCCGACCTGATGTTGGAAAAGGCCTATCCTGTCAGTGATGTGCTGCGGGGATGGGGGATGCACGTGATCCCGGCCATTTTCCTCTATCAGCTGGTCAGCCTGGCCATGGGCTATGCGTTGGCCTTCCTCCTGTCCAGGATCCCCGGCGTCAGAAGACTGATCCGGTGAAAGACGAGGACCTCCGGCGGTGCCGCCGGAGGTCCTTTTTTCCGTTCTTACAGCTCCTCCAGGAGGAAGCGGCCCACGCTCTCCATGGCCTGGTCGGCGAACTTCATGGGGAACATCTGGAATACGTGCCACATGTCCTTCCAAACCTCCAGCCGGCATGGGACCCCCGCCTTCACCAGCCGGTCCCGGAGGCGGACCGAGTCGGAGTACAGGATCTCGTTGGTGCCCACCTGGATGAGGGTGGGGGGGAAGTGGGCCAGGTCCCCGAAGATGGGGGAGAGGAGGGGGTCGGAGAGGTCCCGGTCCCCGGCGTAGGCCCCCCGGACGGCCTGGACGTAGGTGGGGGTGATCATGGGGTCGATGTCGGCCCGCTCCCGGAAGGACTTGCCGGAGCAGGTCATGTCGGTCCAGGGGGAGAAGAGCACCAGCCGGGCGGGGAGCCGGCGGTCCTGCTCCTTGAGCTTGTGGCAGAGCACCAGGGCCAGGTTGCCCCCGGCGGAGTCTCCCGCCACCACCACGTCCCGGGCGCCGTAACCCAGGTACATCAGGTGGTCCCAGGCCCGGAGGGCGTCCTCCGCCGCGGCGGGGAAGGGATGCTCGGGGGCCAGGCGGTACTCGAAGCTGAGCACCTCGTAGCCCGTGACCTCCGAGAGCTTGGCGGCCAGGGTCCGGGAGTAGCCCAGATTGCCGCTGGTATAGCCCCCGCCGTGGCAGTAGAGCACCACCTTGCGCTTCTCCCAGCACCGGTGGGGCCGGGCCCAGGCGGCGTTCATCTCCCCGATCCGGAAGGGCTCCCAGGCGGTGGTGAGCCGGGGGAAGATGAGCTTGCCCAGCAGGTCCTGGCCTGCGCGCTGGCGCTCCAGGTCGGCGGCGTCCAGGGATTCGGGGGAGGTGGCGAAGTGGATGGCCTTCAGGGCCCGCATCACCGGCTCCAGGCGGCGGTTTTCGGTCATCTTGGGGCGCTCTTCCATGGCGGAGACCTCCTTTTTGGGGGCGTTGGGACGTTTTTTCCATTCTATCACAGGGGAGGAGACTTTTCAACCTGTACGCTCCAGGTCCCTTTTCTCCCTTGCGGCGGGGGACGAGCCGTGGTAAGATAGAGGGGAAGACCGGAAAGGGGGCGGCGGCATGGCACAGGGAAAAAAGCCGGAGTGGTACACCATGGACAACGCGGGCATCCTCTACTCCGCCCTTCAGCGGGAGGAGTATTCCGCCGTCTACCGCTTCTCCGCCGTGCTCACCGAGACGGTGGACCCGGAGGCCCTGAAGCGGGCGGTGGGGGAGTGCATGCCCCGGTTCCCCGGCTTCGCGGTGAAGGTGAAGAAGGGGGCCTTCTGGTACTACTTTGAGCCCAACGATGCCCCCGGCCCGCCGGTGCTCCCCGACGTGTCCAATCCCTGTCAGCCCATGCGCTTCACTGAAAACGGAGGCTGGCTCATCCGGTTCTATTACTACGAAAAGCGGGTCTCCCTGGAGGTCTTCCACTCCCTGTCCGACGGGGCGGGGGCCCTGGTGTTTTTCCGCACGGTGCTCTCGGCCTACCTCCGGGAGGTGGGCCACGACATGCCCTACGCCGGCCAGGGCCTGCTGGACCTGCGGGAGCCCCCTCTGAAGGAGGAGCGGGAGGACGCCTACGCCCGGTACGCCGGGAGGCGGGCCCTGCGCTCTCCCATGCCGGCCAAGGCGTACCAGAACCGGGGGACGGCGGAGCGGTTTTACACCCTCAACGTCACCATGGGCTTTCTTCCCCTGGACAAGCTCCGGGAGGTGGCCCGGGGGCTGGGGGTGACGGTGACCGAATATCTCACCGCCGTGCTGATGAAGGTGCTCATCGACAAGCAGCGCCGGGAGAAGCCGGTGCGGGAGCGGCCGGTGGCCCTGGCCATCCCGGTGAATCTCCGCTCCTGGTTCCCCTCGGGGACCCTGCGGAACTTCATCCTCACCCTCCGGCCGTGCATCGACCCCTCCCTGGGGGAGTATGCCTTTGAGGATGTGCTGAACTACGTCCACCACTACCTGCGCCTGGAGCAGGACAAGGCCAAGATGCGGGGGGTGTTCACCCGGAACGTGCGCTTCCAGCGCAGCCGGCTGCTGGCCGTCATCCCGGTGTTCCTGAAAAACCCCATCATGGCCCTGAGCTACCGGCTGGCGGGGGTGCGGCCCTACTCGGCCACCTACACCAACCCCGGGGCCTTCCAGGTCCCCCACGAGATGCGGCCCTTTATTGAGCATATGGAGGTCATCCTGGGCCAGGCCACCGACCCCAGGCCCCACGCGGCCTCCATCAGCTACGGAAACGTGATGGAGATCACCTTCGCCGGCACCCAGCGGGAGGCCGACACTGAGCGGGAGTTCTTCCGCTTCCTGGTCCGTTCCGGGATCCCGGTGCAGATCTCCTCCAACCGAAAGGAGGCACGCTGATGCCCTACTGCGTACACTGCGGCGTGAAGCTGGACGATGATGCCAGGCGCTGCCCCCTGTGCGGCACGCCGGTGATGGACCCCAATCTGGTCCGGGAGAGCGCCGCCGAGCCGGTCTTTCCCACCCAGGCGGGGGAGGTCAAGCCGGTGTCCAGGGGGGAGGCCGCCCTGCTCATCACGGTGATCTTGGCCTCCATCTCGGCCGCCTGCGGGGCGCTGAATCTCTTCCTCCGGGCCGAGCAAGTGTGGAGCCTCTATATCATCGGGGCCATGGCCATGCTGTGGCTGTGGTTCGTCCCGCCCCTCATGGACCGGAAGATGGGCCGGTTCCTCCGGCTGCTGCTGGATACTGCCGCCATTGCCCTCTACGTGCTCATCATCGCCCTGGTCAACCACGGACTGAGCTGGTACAAAGGCCTGGCCCTGCCCATCGTGCTCTCCACCGGAGCGGCGGCCCTCTTCCTGGCCCTGGTGCTGCCGGGGCGGTCCATCCTGAGCAAGACCGCCCTTCTTCTGGGGACCGCGGGGGGCTATGCCCTCCTGCTGGAGCTGCTCATCGACCGGTTCCTCACCGAGGGATGGGAGCCGGGGTGGTCCCTGGTGGTGGTGGCCATCTGCGCCGCCATCATCGTGCCCCTCATCATCGTCCGGAGGGTGCCCTCCCTCCGGGAGGAGGCCCGCCGGCGGTTCCACATCTGAAAACAAAGGCGGCGGCCCAAAGAATGGCACCTAAGAGGGTACAAAGGGCAATCGGTACGCTTTGACAAGAAGCCGGATGAGTTTGATCAGATCAACTTATCCGGCTTCTTGTTGTCAAAACGTATCATCCAGGAGACTTTTGTAATTTCACTATTTTGTAATTCCAGAAAAAGGATGCGCGGTATTCTTGATATTTTTCTTTCGATGCATTATACTGTACCTATAAGTAGCGTCGCTTGCGACGCAAGTTCGAGGTGACAACTATGATTGACAGAGATTTCTATCTCGATGAGCTGATCCGTAAGATGGGGAACGGTGAAGTTAAAGTCATCACCGGTATTCGGCGCTGCGGAAAATCCGTTCTGCTCTTTGACCTTTTCTATCAGTATCTTCTTGACCAGGGCGTAGATGAGAAACAGATTATAAAAATCGAGCTTGACCAACGCCGATATTACAAATTCAGAAATCCTATTGTATTGTGTGAGTATGTGGAATCCGTTGTCACAGCGGAAAAGGAGAAAAGATTTTTCCTTTTTATCGACGAGGTACAGCTTACAAGCAAAGTCGTCGATCAGGAAAATGGCGGCATCGAGGTCACTATCTATGATATGCTGAATGAATTGAGGGCATATAGGAACCTGGATGTATATGTTACAGGAAGCAATTCCAAAGGCCTGTCCAGCGATATCGCTACGGAATTTCGCGGCAGAGCGTCACAGATCCATGTATATCCGCTTTCCTTCCGTGAGTTTTATTCCGCTGTCGGAGGCGACGAGAGAAAAGCTCTGGAGCAGTATATGCTTTATGGCGGGCTGCCCAGGATCACGGCCCTTGCGGACGAAAAGGACAAAAAGGCATACCTTACAAATCTCTATCAAGAGTTGTATATCAAGGACATTGTGGAACGAAACGCCATTGAGCGGGAAGACTTGCTGGGGGACATTCTGGATTTTCTTGCCTCTCAAATCAGCTCTTTGACAAACCCCACCAACATCGCCAATGCCATTTCCAGTATAAAAAACGAAAAAGTCAACCCTGCATTGGTTGCTGGCTACATGCAATATATTATGAATTCTTTCATGATCTCCCAGGCACGGAGATATGATGTAAAAGGAAAGACGTATTTCAAATACCCCAGCAAGTATTATTACACCGACCTGGGGCTCCGGAATGCCCGCTTGAATTACCGGCAGTACGATCCCGGTCATCTGATAGAGAATTTGATTTACAATGAGCTTCTCCGCAGAGGATATTCTGTGGATGTGGGCGTAGTGGCTGACCGCAGCGATGGACGAAATGTACAAAAGGAAATCGATTTTGTGGTCAATGACGCGGATAAAAGAATTTATATCCAATCTGCTTTCCGCATGGATACAGACGAAAAAGCCAACGCGGAATTGGGCTCATTGCTGCTGGCAAAAGACTTTTTCAAAAAAATTGTCATACGGCTGGACATCGCCCACAATTATTATGATGATAACGGGATCTTACACTGTAACCTGCTGGATTTTCTGCAGGAGAGAATGGAACTGCTTTGACGGTTACCGCCGCCGTTTTCCTGTCTAAAGCTCCCGCTTAGGGCCCGGGGGGATGGGCTTGCCCTTGGTGGAGCGGCCCTGGGTCCGGGCGGTGGAGATGGCCTCCTTGCCGAACTTGCCCCGGATGCCGTCCATGGCCCGCTCCAGCTTTTCCACCTTCTCCCGGCGGGGGGCGGCGTCGGGAGAGAGGAGGGAGAGCTGCTCGACGGCCTCGGCGGCGGGAAGAAGGCTCTGGCCGGTGACGGTGAGGGCACGCACCGGTGCGCGGGGATTCCAGCAGCTCTTCAGCAGGTCCATGGCGGCGGCGTCGATCTCCCGGGCCAGGAAGGTGGGATTTTCCAGCCGCCGCTGGCGGGAGAGGTCCTTGAAGTTGGGGTCCCGCACCGCCAGGGACACGGTGGCGCACTTCATATCCAGCCGCCGCAGGCGCACCGCCACGTCGTCGGCGAGAAGGGCCACCCCGGCGTGGAGCTCCTCCCACCCCACCAGGTTCCGGGGAAAGGTGAGGCCGCTGCCCACCGACTTGGGAGGCGGCATGTCCCGGGCGGGGATCACCGGGGCGTGCTCGGCGCCGGTGGCGTAGCTGTGGAGGGTGGCACCCTGCTTGCCCAGCAGGGCGGTGAGGGCCCCCTCGTCGAAGCGGGCCAGGTCCCCGATGGTCTCCACGCCGTACTCCCCCAGGGTCCTGGCCGCCGCCCGGCCCACGAAGATGAGGTCGGTCACCGGCAGGGGCCAGAGGAGCTCCCGGAAGTTTTCCCGGGTGATGAGGGTGGTGGCGTCGGGCTTTTTGTAGTCGCTGCCCATCTTGGCAAAGATCTTGTTGAAGGACACCCCTACCGAGATGGTCAGGCCGGTCTCCTCCCGGACCACCCGGCGCAGCTCGTCCCCCAGGGCCTTGCCGTCCAGGCCGAAGAGATGGAGGGAGCCGGTGACGTCCAGCCAGCTCTCGTCGATGGAGAAGGGCTCCACCAGGTCGGTGTACCGCTCGTAGATGGAGTTGATGACCCTGGACCAGTGGTGGTATTTCTCGTGGTGGGCGGGGAGGAGGACCAGTTCAGGGCACTTCTTCCGGGCCTGCCAGACCGTCTCGGCGGTCTGGACCTTGAACTTTTTGGCCGCCTCGTTCTTGGCCAGGATGATGCCGTGGCGGCTCTCGGGGTCGCCGCAGACGGCCACCGGCTGCTGCCGCAGCTCGGGGTGGTCCAGCAGCTCCACTGAGGCGAAAAAGCTGTTGAGGTCGCAGTGCAGGATGACCCGGTCCATGCCATTCCCTCCCTTCAAGTCTATTGTAGCACGGCTGTTCTATATGCGCAAGAGGGAATCTGTGTTAAAATGGGCAAAAAGGGAGGGACGCAGGATGAGAGAGAAGGACTGGAGGGCATGCTGGCTGGCCGAGGAGGCTGCCGCCCACATCCACGGCTGGGATTTCTCCCACCTGGAGGGCCGATATGCCGAGGAGGACAGCCTGCCCTGGGACTACCGGGCCCTGGCCCTGGAGCTTCTGCGTCCGGAGGATCACATTCTGGACATGGAGACCGGGGGCGGAGAGTTCCTCCTCTCCCTGGGCCATCCCTATGAGAATACCGCCGCCACCGAGGGCTATCCCCCCAACGTGGCCCTGTGCCGGGAGAAACTGACCCCCCTGGGTATCGACTTCCGCCGGGCCGATGGAGACGGGGCGCTGCCCTTTCCCGACGGGCGCTTTGACCTCATCCTCAACCGCCACGGCGCCTACCGGGCGGAGGAGATTTGGCGCTGCCTGAAGCCCGGCGGGGTGTTCCTCACCCAGCAGGTGGGCTCCCGCAACGACCGGGAGCTGGCAGAGCTGCTCCTGCCGGGGACTCCGGAGCCCTTCCCGGAGCAGACCCTGGCGCGGCAGCGGGAAGTCTTTGAAAAGGCCGGGTTCACCGTGCTGCGGGGGGAAGAGGCCTTCGGGCCCATCCGGTTTTTCGACGTGGGGGCCCTGGTGTGGTTTGCCCGGGTCATCCCCTGGGAGTTCCCCGGCTTCTCGGTGGAGGGGTGCTTTGACCGGCTCCTCCTGGCCCAACAGGAGCTGGAGGCGCGGGGGGAGATCGGGGGGACCACCCACCGGTTTTTGCTCATGGCACAGAAGTAAAAGAATGGCCGGTCTCGGAGGAGACCGGCCGTTTTGGTGTTGGGGACTCAGATGATCTTCAGAAGGACCAGGGCCCAGAGGACAAAGGTGGCCAGCAGAGCCACGGCGAAGAGCAGGAAGCCCACGCTCACCCTGCCTTTTTGCTGGGAGGTGGAGGGGGGCACCAGATTGGCCTTCCGCAGAGCGGTGACCACCGGCTTGTAGAGCAGGAGGGTGGCAGCCATATTCAGCCCCCACTTCACCAGGTTGAAGGGGAGGAACACGGTGGTGAGCATGGCGGCCACCTGTTCCCGGGTGACGTCCACCATGTAGAGGGGAGTGATGAGGTAGTTCCACAGGAGCATGACCACGGTGGAGAAGACGGTGCCCAGGGCCAGGCCCAGCACGGCCCCCTTCATGGTGTGGTGCTTTTTGTAGAAATAGCTGGCAGTGCAGCAGAAGGTGGCGGTGGGCAGGATGTTCATGATGCAGCCGATGAACTGGGTGTGGCTGTATGTGAACATCTCCACCACCGGCTCCACGATGGACATGGCCGCGGCGGAAGGTAAAGCCGCCGATGCAGATGACGATGGCCTTGAAGTCAAAGTCCAGAAAGCCGATGACCGGGGGGATGAGCTTGCACACCCAGGTGACCACGTAGGCCAGACAGGTGAGCATCCCCAGGGTGACCAGGGTTTTCGTATTGGACAGGGGGGAGGCGGAACGGGGGGCGGCATTGGCGTTTTCCATAATAAAAACACTCCTTTTTTGTTGGTAACACCCGAAAAGCTCTGCCTTCCGGGTGCAAAACAAAAAGGAGCGCGCGTTCGTTTCGCACATCTTCTTCCATCCAGACTTCGCATTTCCCGGGAAATGCGTCACTGTCGGTCCCGGAGTTCCACCGGGTCAGTGATGGTTTCCTTTTCTCTTCTTTTTTTGCTTTTTGAAAAACAAAAAAATAAGAAAAAAGAGGAAGACCATCAGTCGCGGACTGTACCGCCGATCGGGATTTTCACCCTGCCCTGAAGACATCGTATTCCGTTGTTCCGAGAGCATCATACCACACCCCGGGGCAAAAGGCAAGGGGGAAGAGAAAGAAAAATTCGAACAAATATTCCATATTTGCCTTGACTATTTCTTCCATGACGGGTACAATAGGGGCACAGAAAGGGGGGATGCCCGGTGGAACGGGAGACGACCTGCTGCTTTACCGGGCACCGGCCCGACAAGCTGCCCTGGGGGACCGATGAGGGGGACCAGCGCTGCCTGCGGCTGAAGGCGCGGATCGCCCGGGAGGTGGAACGGGCCTACGATAAGGGGTTCCGGCACTTCATCTGCGGCATGGCTCTGGGCTGCGACACCTATTTCTGCGAGGCCGTCCTGGCCCTCCGGGACCAGCGCCCCGGCGTGACGGTGGAGGCCGCCATCCCCTGCCCCGACCAGGCCGCGCGCTGGAGCGCCGCCCAGCGGATGCGGTGGGAGGAGCTGGTGGGGCAATGCGACTTCGAGACCGTGGTCCAGCATCAGTACACCCGGGGCTGCATGCAGCGGCGGGACCGGTACATGGTGGACCGCTCCGCCCGGCTCATCGCCGCCTTCGACGGCACCCCCGGCGGTACCCAATATACCGTCCTCCAGGCCCTGCGCCAGGGGTTGGAGATCGTCACCATCGAGCCGGATTGAGGGATAAAAAATGAATAAAGATATCCCTTTGGGTTCACTGGATTTCGGATATCCCGATTCTTTGGATCCTACAATTGATGGTTCTCTTGATATCCCAATATTGGCGCACCCCGTGCACCAAAGGCTTGAGGGGCTCTTCTTTTCTTTCAAAGAAAAGAAGAGGTCTCGCCTGCCGGCTCGGTCGTGCGGTACCGCTTGCCACCGGCAAGCACCGCCCTCAAACTCCCCAAGAAAAGAATCTGTACGTATGCTTCAAGACCTCTATCTTCACCGACGAGAAAACCCAACCCTCCAGGCCCGCACAGGGGCTGCTCACAGCGACTCCATGTTCCCCTTGCGCCGCTGCCGCTGACAAGGTAGGAGACCTGAGACGTATCTGCGTAGGGGCCGATGTCCTCATCGGCCCGTTTCATCATAACCGAAGGTTTAAGAGTATGGCCGATGGTCTTGCCTGCCGGCTCGGTCGTGCGGTACCGAGCGCCACTGGCGCCCACCGCCCTCATCCGCCCGTTGCGATATGTGGAAGGTTTCGGGTCGGGCCGATGAGGACATCGGCCCCTACAATGCGAAACGTCCGAGCACCCCACAGACAAGCTGTGTAGGTCGGCGGCGGTTGGTTTCAACGAACATGGTCCAGTGTTCCACAACAGGACGCGCGGGCGCGGGGCAAGAGGTGCTTGCGGGGCGTAAAGACGCAAGAGCCGCCCCTTCGGACACATGGTCTTGACCTTAGCCTTTTCTTGGGGGTGCAAGGGGGAGGTTCTTTTCTGCGAAAAGAACCTCCCCCTTCGTCCCCGGTGCTTCAGCGCCGGAATATTGGGATATTAAGAGAACCCAAAGGGATATTTGAAAAATTTGGGCGTACCAGATATGGAATATCAAGCGGTCCCGTCCATTACAGGAATGAAAGAATTGGGGCGCTCTTTCAGCCTTCACCGTCCCCGTTCACCAGGGCCTCGCCCACGGTGTAGATATCCCCGGCGCCCACGGTGAGGATCAGGTCCCCGGGCTGCGCCAGCTCCCGGAGCCGGGCGGTGAGGGCCTTGAGGGTGGGGTAATACTCGCTGCCGGGGATCTGCTCGGCCAGGTCCTTGGAGGAGATGCCGATGTCGTTGTTCTCCCGGGCGGCGAAAATCTCGGCCAGAAGGGTCATATCGGGCTCCGAGAGGACCTTTACGAACTCGTTGAAGAGGGCCTTGGTCCGGGAGTAGGTGTGGGGCTGGAAGGCGCAGAGCACCCGCTTGTAGCCCAGGCCCATGGCGGTGGTGAGCAGAGCCTGGACCTCGCTGGGGTGGTGGGCGTAGTCGTCATAGACGTCGGCGCCGTGGTACTGCCCCTTCTTCTCAAAGCGGCGGCCCGCGCCGTGGAAGGCGGCCAGGCCCCGCTGCACCGCCTCGCCGGGGACCCCCAGGGCGTGGCAGGCCGCGGCGGCGGCCAGGGCGTTGCGCACATTGTGCTCGCCGGGGATCTGGAGCTCCACATGGGCGTACTTCTCCCCCCGGCAGAACACGTCGAATTCCGGCAGATTGTTTACGTACTGCAGGTCCTCGGCGTGGACGTCCCCCTGGTGGAGGCCGAAGGTGAGCAGCGGCCGGGTCTCCCCCTTCAGGGTGAACATGGTGTTCTCGTCATCGGCGTTGGCCACGATGAGGCCGGACTTCTCGGGCACCAGGTCGGCGAAGGCCCGGAAGGAGTGCTCCACGTCGCTGAGGTCCTTGAAGAAGTCCAGATGGTCGGCGTCCACGTTCAAAATCACGGCGATGGTGGGGAAAAAGGCCAGGAAGGAGTTGCAGTATTCGCAGCTCTCCAGGATGATGGTGTCCCCGTGGCCCACCCGGTGCCCCGCTCCCAGCAGGGGGAGGGTGCCCCCGATCATCACCGTGGGGTCCAGCCCGGCGGCCATGATGATGTGGGTGCACATGCTGGTGGTGGTGGTCTTGCCGTGGGTGCCCGAGACGCACAGGGCGTTCTTGTAATTTTTCATGATGGCGCCCCAGGCCTGGGCCCGCTCAAACACCGGGATGCCCCGGGCCCGGGCCCCGGAGATCTCGGGGTTGTCGTCGTGGACGGCGGCGGTGCGGATGACCAGCTCAGCCTGGCCCAGGTTCTCGGCGCTGTGGCCGATGGCGATGGGGATGCCCAGGGAGCGCAGGTGCTGCACGGTGGCGCTCTCATGGGCGTCGGAGCCGGTGATGGTGAGCCCCGCGCCGTGGAGCACCTCGGCCAGGGGGGCCATGGAGACTCCGCCGATGCCCACCAGATGGGCGGCGACGCCGGGGTGGAGGAGCTTGGAAATGTCCATATCAGTCATAGGTTTCACAACCTTTTTTCATTTTCGCGCCGTAATTATACTCCCAAAGGGGAGAAATGGCAAGGCCATTCTATACAAAACTGCCCGCTCATATACCCGCCGGAGGAAAGAAAAGCCCTCCCGCCGCATAGGGATAGCAGGACGAGGAGGGCTTGGCATGGAGAGACAGGACGGATTCCTGGAGCGGGCGGCGGAGCGGCTGGACCTGCCCGCCGAGGCGGTGGGAGCCCCCAGGATCGAGCTGGTGGGCCGCCACCAGCTCCGGGTGGAAAATCACCGGGGCATCCTGGCCTACGGCGGGGAGGAGGTCCTCATCGCCGCAGGCCGGCTGGTGGTCCACGTGGTGGGCGAGGGCCTGGAGCTGCGGACCATGACCGCCGGGGAGCTCTATATCAGCGGCACCATTTTTTCGGTGGGATTGGAGTGAGGGCATGTCGGCGCGGAAAAAGGCGGACCTTCTCCGGGGGAGCGTGACCGCCCGGGTCACGGGGAAGGATACGGAGGGCTTTTTGAATCGCTGCGCGGAGAAGGGGGTGCCCTTCTGGGACGTGGAGCGGCCCGAGGGCCACGCCCTGTGCCTGCGGGGGCGGTGGCGGGACCGCCGGCGGTTCCGGGAGCTGGCGGCGGAGAGCGGCTGCGAATGGGAGGAGCTGCGCCAGAGCGGCCTGCCCCCCTTTTTGCTGCGCTTCCGGCGGCGCTACGGATTGCTGGCGGGGCTTTTTCTGTGCCTGCTGGCGGTGAGCTTTCTGTCCAAATTCATCCTGGTGGTGGAGGTGGAGGGCAATGAGCGGGTGCCCACGGCGGTCATCCTCACCGAGCTGCGCCGCCAGGGCCTGAAGCCGGGGGCCTACGGCCCCAGCTTCGAGGAGCGGGAGGTGGCCAACCGGGCCTTGCTGGAGCTGCCCGACGTGGCCTGGATGGCGGTGAACCTCCACGGCATCCGGGCCCAGGTGGTGGTGCGGGAGCGGGTGCGGGAGCCCGCGGAGGAGGACGCCGCCCCGGGAGGCGACATCGTGGCCAGGGCCCCGGGCATCGTCACCCACATCGAGAACTGGTCGGGGGACAAGGCGGTGGCCCAGGGGGCCACGGTGCTGCCGGGGGACGTGCTCATCCGGGGGAGCCTGGAGCTCCCCCTGGCCCCGTACAGCCAAAAACCCGTGCGCACCGTCCCCGTCCGGGCCAAGGGACTGGTGGAGGGCCGGACCTGGCGGACCCTCAGCGCCTCGGTGCCCCTCACCGGGGCGGTAAAAACCGCCACAGGTGACGAAAAAACCCTGTGGTCCCTGGCCTTTTTGGGGCAAAGGGTCAATTTTTTCCAAAAGGGTAGAATTCCCTTTGACAGATATGATAAAATAGCGAAGACATGGAACCTGACCCTCCCCGGCGGGAAGGTCCTGCCCATCGCCCTGCGGCGGGAGACGCTCCGCTCCTACGAGCTCACCGACGCCGACCTGGACCGGGACGCCGCCCAAGCCATGCTGGAGGAGACCTTGCTGCTCCGCCTGGAGGCCCTCCTGGGGGAGAACGGCGTGGAGGTCAGCCATCACTTCTCCGCCCTGGAGGAGGACGGGGTCCTCACCGTGACCCTCACCGCCGAGTGTGAAGAGGAACTGGGCAGATCTATCCCCGCCCCGTAGAAGAGAAACGTCACAAAGGAGAGACAGCATTGACTGAACAGACCATTAGCGTAGAGCGGATGGAGGAGGCGGTGAACCTCTTCGGGTCCCTGGACGAGAACGTGAAGCTCATCGAGAAGGAATTCGCCGTCACGGTGGTCAGCCGGGACGGGGAGCTGAAGATCGCCGGCGAGGACGGCGAGGGGGTCCTCTTCGCGGTGAAGGCCGTGGAGGGCCTTCTGAAGCTCATCTCCCGGGGAGAGACCATCAACGAGCAGAACGTCCGCTATATCATGAATCTGGTGAAGGCCGGCCACGAGGACAAGATCGGCCAGTTCTCCAACGACGTGCTCTGCGTCACCGCCAAGGGCAAGCCCATCAAGTCCAAGACCCTGGGGCAGAAGCGGTACGTGGACGCCATCCGCAAGAACCTGGTGACCCTGGGCATCGGCCCCGCCGGCACCGGCAAGACCTACCTGGCGGTGGCCGCCGCCGTGGCCGCCTTCCGGGCAGGGGAGGTCAACCGCATCATCCTCACCCGCCCTGCCGTGGAGGCCGGCGAGCGCCTGGGCTTCCTTCCCGGTGATTTGCAGTCCAAGGTGGACCCCTACCTCCGGCCCCTCTACGACGCCCTCTTCGAGATGCTGGGCCCCGAGACCTACCAGAAGTACGTGGAGCGGGGGAACATCGAGGTGGCCCCCCTGGCCTATATGCGGGGCCGCACCCTGGACGACTCTTTCATCATCCTGGACGAGGCCCAGAACACTTCCCGGGAGCAGATGAAGATGTTCCTGACGAGGATGGGCTTCGGCTCCAAGATCGTCATCACCGGCGACGTCACCCAGATCGACCTGCCCACCGACCAGGTCTCCGGCCTGAAGGAGGCCATGCGGGTGCTCAAAGGTGTGGAGGACATCGCCATCTGCACCCTCACCGGGGCCGACGTGGTCCGCCACGTCATCGTCCAGCGCATCATCGCCGCCTACGAACAAGACGAGGCCAAACGGACAAAGAAAGGAAGCAAATGAAAAAGATATTTATTGGGCTGCTGTTCCTGTTCTTCCGCATCACAATAAACAGCGTGGATATTCTCCCCAACTTTGTGGGCTATGTCCTTATCTACCTGGGCCTGGCGGAGGTGATACAGACCCCCTCGGTGGAGACCAGCCGGATGCTTTCCGCCGCCGCGGCGGTGGTGGAGGGCGTACTGTGGGTGCTGGCGCTCTTCGGAGTGGGCTTGGGACTTCCCCTGGGGCTGCTGTTCCAGGTCCTGATCACCTGGCGGCTGGTGACGTGGGCAGGGGAGACGGAGAATCCCCGGGCAGGGCAGTTCCGGGTGAGCTGGTATTTCCTGGCCGCGGGCGCGGCCCTGTCTCTGGCGCTGGCATGGCTGGAGCAGGACTTGGCACTGGTGGCCGCCATCGCGGCCCTTGCGGGGGCGGTCTATTACATCTACGTATTTTACCGCATCTGGAAGGAAACGGAGTGAGCCGACCCAAGAGAACGGCTGAGAGAAAGAGGGAGTTCTATGCGAAAGACCCACTATATCCCCATCACCGCCGATGTGCCCGGGGCGGCCAACAAAACAAACTGCGCCCTCATCCGCAAGGTCATCAGGACCGCCCTGGCGGCCGAGGGGGTGGACTTCCCCTGCGAGGTGGACGTGCTCCTCACCGACGACGCGGGCATCCACGCCATCAACAGGGACATGCGTCAGGTGGACGCTCCCACCGACGTGCTGAGCTTTCCCGAGTTCGATTTGACACCGGGGGAGCACCCCGACCCGGCCCTGGACGCCGACCCCGGCTCGGGGCTGGTGCCCCTGGGGGACATGGTCATCTCCATGGAGCACGTCTCCGCCCAGGCCCGGGAGTATGCCCACCCCAAGCGCCGGGAGCTGGCCTATCTGGTGGTCCACTCGGCGCTCCACCTGCTGGGCTATGACCACCTGGACGAGGGCCCCATGAAGGCCCGGATGCGGGCGCGGGAGGAGGCCATCCTGGCCGAGCTGGGCATCACCCGGGAGAAAAACGCCTGACCCTTTTGTCAGGGCGGCACAGAGGAGGGGAGCGGCATGGCACAAGAGGTTGAACAGCAGGAAAAGAGACAGGGCCGGGACCTGAGCCTGGACCTCATCCGGGCCCTGGCGGGTCTGCTGGTGATCGCCGTCCACTTTTTTCTGAATTCGGAGTTCTACTACCAGCCCATGGCGGGCAAGCGGATGCTCCTGACCACCATGGCGCGGATGGGATGCATGACCTGCGTGCCCCTGTTCCTGCTCCTCACCGGGTATCTCAACTGCCACAAGGAGCTGACCAGGGGATACGTCAAGGGCCTTTTCCGGGTCCTGCTCACCTATCTCCTGGCCAGCGGCGTGAGCTTCTTTTACCGCTGGAAATGGATGGGGGAGACCGTCAGTCTCCGCTATGCCGTGGGCCAGGTGCTGGGCTACGCCGGCGTGCCAACCGGCTGGTATGTGGAGATGTACGTTGGCCTGTTCCTTCTCATCCCCTTCCTGAACATGCTCTGGAAGGGGGCCGGGACCAGGCAGGCCCGGCGCGCCCTGATCCTGGTGCTCCTCTTCCTCACCTGCCTGCCCACCCTGACCAATATCAAGCAAAAGCTTCTGCCCGCCTTTTGGAGTTCCCTCTACCCTGTGACCTACTACTACCTGGGGGCCTGGTTCCGGGACTATCAGCCCCGGGTGGACTGGCGCTGGGCCCTGCCCGCCCTGGCGGCGTCGGTGATGGCAGGGGGCGGCGCGGCCTATCTGCAAAGCCGGAACACCCTGTTTGTCTGGAACGATTTCAGCGGTTGGCCGGGGCCCACGGTGGCCTGCTCGGCCTGTCTGCTCTTCCTGCTCCTGCGGCAGTTCCCGGCGGACAAGCTCCCCGGCTGGCTCAAGTGGGCCGTGGGCAAGGGGGCCGAGCTCTCCCTCTCCATGTACATGGTCTCCTGGTGCTTTGACAATGCCCTCTACTCCATCCTCCGGGAGCGGGTGCCCCTGTTCCTGGACCGGCTGCCCTGGTTTTTCGTGATGGTCCCCGCGGTCTACCTCTGCTCCGCCCTGCTGGCCCAGCTGGTGGAGTGGGCCCGCAGGGCCATCACTTGGGCCCTCAACCAAGCCTTCCCCAAGCTCCGATTGAAATAGCCGCCCGTCAGGTCTGCCATAGAAGGAGATGAGAAAATGGGCCGTAAGATCATATTCGGCGCCATTGTACTTCTCTATGGATCGAGCCTGCTGGGCACGCTGTCGGGACACTGGGGAGAGCCCCTGCGGCCCGAGCTGCTGGCGGCCCAGGCCCTGCTGCTGGTGCTCCCCATCCGCACCGTCCGCCCCGGCGGCATCCGGCTATACAGTGCCATGCTCTACCGTGTGGTCTCCGTCCCAAAGGAGGACGGCACCCGCCGGCGCCAGGTCCAGTTCTACCCCAAGAATTTTGAGCCCTGGCAGGACCAGGACCAGACCGAAGATGAAAAATGCTCTCACAAGGAGGATCACCTATGACCGAACCAAAGACCAAAGCCGGCATCATCGCCATTGTGGGCCGGCCCAATGTGGGCAAGTCCACCCTCACCAACGCCCTGGTGGGGGAGAAGATCGCCATCGTCTCCAACAAGCCTCAGACCACCCGCAACCGTATCGCCGCCATCGTGGACCGGGGGGAGAGCCAGTTCGTCTTCCTGGACACCCCGGGGCTCCACAGGGCCCGGACCAAGCTGGGGGACTACATGGTGGGGGTGGTCCGGGAGAGCGTGGCCGACGTGGACGCCGCCCTTCTGCTGGTGGAGCCCATAGCCCACATCGGGGAGCCGGAGGAGCAGCTTTTAAAGCGCCTGGAGGCCTCCCACACTCCCACGGTGCTGGTCATCAACAAGATCGACACGGTGGAGAAGGAGAAGCTCCTGGAGGTCATTGCCGCCTACGCCCAGGGCCACACCTTCGCCGCCGTCATGCCCATCTCGGCAAAAGAGGGGGACGGGGTGAGCGAGCTGCTGGACCTGCTGGAGGAGTATCTGCCCCAGGGTCCCCGGCTCTTCCCGGAGGGCTCGGTCACCGACCAGCCCGAGCGGCAGGTCTGCGCCGAGATCCTGCGGGAGAAGCTGCTGCTGTGCCTGGATAAGGAGGTCCCCCACGGCACCGCCGTGGAGCTCACCCGCTTCCTCGAGCGGGACGACGAGGTCATCGAGTGCGACGCCACCATCTACTGCGAGAAGGAATCCCACAAGGGCATCATCATCGGCAAAAAGGGTGCCACGCTGAAAAAGATCTCCACCCTGGCCCGGGAGGACATGGAGCGCTTCATGGGCACCAAAATTTTCCTTCAGACCTGGGTGAAGGTCAAGGAGAACTGGCGGGACAACGTGAACTTTATCCACTCCGTGGGTTACCGGGAGGACTGACGCAAAAATTTCCCTGACATGATTTCCGGCAGGTCAGGCAAGCTATCTCCAGAGAGAAAAAAGGAGGGCTTGACCATGACCGTGGAGAACGCCTGGGAGCTGTTCAAAAAGACCGGGCTGCCTGAGGCTTACAGCCTTTACAGCTCGCTGCGAGAGAAGGGAGGCGCCGCCGCGTGGCGCACATCGTCACCCGAGGGCTCGTCCTCCGGGAGGTCGCCTACAAGGAATCGGACAAGATCCTGACCGTCCTGCTGGAGGGGGAGGGCAAGCGCACCGTCAAGGCGGCGGGGTGCCGGAGGAAGAACAGCCCCCTCGCGGCGGGGAGCCAGGCGCTCGCCTACGCCGAGATGAGCCTGTTCGACTACCGGGATCGGTGGAGCCTGAAGGAGGCAAACACCCTTCAGGAGTTCCGGAATATCCCCAAAAGCATAGAAAAGCTGTCCCTTGCGTCCTACTTCGCCGAGGTGTGCGAGGCGGTGGCCGAGGAGGGGGTGGAGGTGCCCGGACTGCTGTCCCTGGCCCTCAACTCCCTCTATATGCTGGATAAAATGGGGCCTCCGGAGGGCCTCATCAAGGCCGTTTTTGAACTCAAGGCGGCCTGTTTGGCCGGCTACGAGCCCTTGCTGGACGCCTGCGCCGTGTGCGGGAAGGCGGAGCCCGAGGAGCCCCGGCTGAGCCTGAACGAGGGGGTCCTCCACTGCGCCGGGTGCCGCCGGGAGCTGGGGGAGGAGGGGGTCTCCCTTCCCCTGGACGGCTCCGCCCTGGCGGCCATGCGCTATGTGGCCTACGGAAATCCCAAGCGGCTGTTTTCCTTCACGCTGCCGGAGAGGAGCCTGGAGGTCTTTTCCGGCGTGTGCGAGAGCTTTTTGCTCACCCAGCTGGAGCGGGGCTTCCGGACCCTGGACTTTTACAAGAGCCTGGGGGCGTGAGGAAGAGAGACCGGCCCGACCGGACCTTCCCCGTCCGGCGGCGGGGGAGGGCGGCGCTTGCCGGCAGCAGGCGGTCCCCCACGACCGGGCCGGCAGGCGAGACCGTCCGCCTCAGCTGTGGCGGTCTGCCGGAAATGATTTTTCTCTGAAAGAGGACGATACATATGACACTGGACAAAGGAAAGCCGGGGGAGGAGTACACCGTGATGGAACTCACCCTCCCGGCGGCGGTGGAGCACCGGCTGGAGGCCCTGGGCATGACCGTGGGCACCAAAGTGACCGTGCTGGAGAACAAGGCCGGCGGCATCCTGGTGGTAAAGGTCCGGGGCACCCGCTTCGCCGTGGGCAAGGGCATTACCAAGAGGATCGAGGTTACTTTCTCTTGAAAGACTGTAACGACGCTTGATTTTGCGCAGCAAAATCTTAGCGGAGTACGTCCCTTTCGGGGGAAAGTAACCAAAGAGAACTTTAATTTCGTTACGAAGGTTTCCGCTTGAGTGGGGGCATACGCTCGGTAACGGAAACACGATGTTGATTGGAAGCGAGTTGTTATGGCAAAGAAAGAATTGACCGTTGCCTTTATCGGCAATCCCAACTGTGGGAAGACCACTCTCTTCAACGCCTACACCGGGGCCAACCTGAAGGTGGCCAACTGGCCCGGGGTCACGGTGGAGCGGGTGGAGGGCACCCTGCGGGACCACGACCTGGACATCCGGCTGGTGGACCTGCCCGGGACCTACTCCCTCACCTCCTACACCATGGAGGAGCAGGTCTCCCGGCAATTTATCCTCTCCGACGAGGTGGACGTGATCATCGACGTGGTGGACGCCTCGGCCCTGGAGCGGAACCTGTACCTCACCCTCCAGCTCCTGGAGCTGGGCAAGCCGGTGGTGGTGGCCCTGAACATGATGGACATCGTGGCCAAGCGGGGCATGGAGATCGACCTCCACCGCCTGCCCGAGATGCTGGGCGTGCCCGTCATCCCGGTGTCCGCCCGGAAGCGCACCGGCCTCACGGTGCTGATGCACGCCGCCGCCCACCACGCCGGGAGCAAGGACCGGGACCCCATCATCCACGAGCACGAGTGGCACGGCAGCCCCTCCGCCCAGGAGGAGGACAAGCACAGCCGGTATGTGGTGGTCTATGACGAGCTCATGGAGTTCCGCATCGACGCCCTGACCCAGACTCTGGCGCGGCGGTATCCCCAGCTTTCCGGGGATGAGCGGGGGCTGCGCTGGCACGCCCTGAAGCTGCTGGAGGGGGATAAGGAGATCGCCGAAAAGTTCCCGGTGGAGGCCCCCGATATCCTGGACAGGAGCTATGAGACCGAGATCATCAACCAGAAGTACGACCTCATTGATGAGATCATCGAGGAGGTGCTGGTCCACCGGGAGGAGAAGGCCGCCCTCACCGAGCGGGCCGACCGGGTGCTGACCCATCCCGTGTGGGGCCTGCCCATCTTCCTGGGCATCATGGCCCTGGTGTTTTTCCTCACCTTCGCCGTGGGGGATCTGCTGGCGGAGTGGTTCGAGCTGGGCATCGACTGGTTCTCGGGGGCGGTGGAGACCGCCCTTACCGGCTGGGGAGTGGGGGAGCTGCTGGTGGCCCTCATCACCGACGGGGTCATCGCCGGGGTAGGGAGCATCCTCACCTTGCTGCCCAACATCTTCATCCTCTTCCTGGCCCTGGCCTTTCTGGAGGATACGGGATACATGGCCCGGGTGGCCTATATCATGGACGCCGTCATGGGGAAGCTGGGGCTTTCGGGCCGGGCCTTTCTCCCCATGGTGCTGGGTTTTGGCTGCACGGTGCCTGCCATCATGGCCTCCCGGGCCCTGGAGAACAGGCGGGACCGGTTCAAGGTGATGCTGGTGACCCCCTTCATGTCCTGCTCGGCCCGGCTTCCCATCTACATCCTCTTCTCCCAGATGTTCTTCGGGAAATACGCCATGCTGGCGGCCTACTCCATGTACCTGCTGGGCATCCTGGCCGCCCTGGCGGTGGCCAAGGTCATCCATGTGGGGGAGCGGAAAAAGGGCGTGGAGCCCAACGACCTGCTCATCGAGCTGCCCGAGTACAAGATGCCCTCGGCCCGGACGGTGGCGGTCTATGTCTGGGAGAAGGTGAAGGACTACCTGACCAAGGCGGGCACCGTCATCTTCGTGGCCTCCATCCTGCTGTGGTTCGTGCTGAACTTCGGGCCGGGGGGATATACGGCCCGGATGGAGGAGAGCTTTGCCGCCCTCATCGGCCGGTTCCTGGAGCCGGTGATGGCCCCGGCGGGGCTGGGCTTCTGGCCCATCGTGGTGGCCATCATCGCCGGCATCAGCGCTAAGGAGGTGGTGGTCTCCTCCACCGCCATCCTGTTCCGGGTGAGCAACGTCAACTCGGCGGCGGGGATGGCGGCGGTCCACGCCGGGCTGTCCGCCATGGGCTTCGGGCCCCTCAACGCCTACTGCCTGATGGTGTTCTGCCTTTTGTATATCCCCTGTGCCGCCACCATCGGGGTCATCCACCGGGAGTCGCGAAGCTGGAAGTGGACCGCCTTCAGCGTGGGGTTCCAGCTGGTCACCGCCTGGGTGGTGAGCGCGGTCATCTATCAGGTGGGGAGGATGTTCCTGATATAGGGGCATAATTGGATATCCCTATTCTTTGGAGTGTGCCAATTGTGGTTCAACGGAATTGGGATATCCCGATTCTTCGGATTCTACAATTGGTGGTTCACTATATATTGCCATACCTGGGCACTCCGTGCACCAGAGCCTGGGGGACTATTCTTTTCTTTCAAAGAAAAGAATAGCCCCCCATACCCCCCAAGAAAAGAATTTTGTACCAACCCTCCAGGACCTCTATCTTTACCGACGAGAAACTCCAACCCATCGGGCCTATGCAAGGGCTGCTCAGGACGACCCCGTGTCCCTCTTGCGCCGCTGCCGCTGACAGGTACGGGACCTGCGAGGCACAGCATAGCAAGCTGTGTAGGTCGGCGGCGGTGGGTTTCAACGAACATGGTCCAGTGTTCCACAACGGGACGCGCGGGCGCGGGGCAAGTGGGATTCACGGGGCGTAAAGACGCAAGAGCCGCCCGTTCGTGAGTATGGTCTTGACCTTAGCCTTTTCTTGGGGAGCTCGAGGGGCTATTCTTTTCGCGAAAAGAATAGTCCCTCGTACCCCGGTGCACTTGGGCACCGATATGGAATATATAGAGAACCCAATGGGATATTTGAGATCCCGTCTGTGCACCAATATGCACATCAAACGCGAGGTATCATCTATGAAAGACGAACTGTTTGAAAAATCCATGGAGACCCTGGAGCTGCCCAGAGTGCTGGAGCTCCTGGCCCGGCAGGCGGTGACCGAGGAGGGCAAGGAGCGCTGCGCCGCCCTGCGGCCCTTTACCGACGCCGACGACGTGAAGCGGGCCCTGGACGAGACCTCCGCCGCGGTGGAGCTCATCTCGGTCCACGGCTCCCCCTACTTCGGTGAGGTGCGGCCGGTGGCGGCCTCCCTTCAGCGGGCTGACATGGGGGGCGCGCTGAACACCCGGGAGCTGCTGGATATCGCCGGGGTGCTCCGGGCGGCCCGGGGGTGCGTGGAGTACGCCGCCGGCAGCGGGCAGAAGACCGTGCTGGACCCTCTCTTCAAGGGCCTGACCCCCAACCGCTATCTGGAGGACCGCATTTCGGGCTCCATCCTCTCGGAGGAGGAGATCGCCGACGCCGCCAGCCCGGAACTGGCCGACATCCGCCGGCACAAGCGGGCCACGGCGGCCAAGGTCCGGGACATTCTGCAGAAGCTCATTTCCTCCAACCAGTCCAGATATCTCCAGGAGCCCATCATCACCCAGCGCAACGGGCGGTTCGTGGTGCCGGTGAAGTCGGAGAACAAGAACGACGTGCCCGGCCTGGTCCACGACCTGTCGGCCTCCGGGGGGACCTTCTTCATCGAGCCCATGGGGGTGGTGAAGGCCAACAACGAGCTGCGGGAGCTGGAGGGGAAGGAGAAGAAGGAGATCGAGCGCATCCTGGCCGAGCTCTCCGCCGAGTGCGCTGGGCACAAGGAGGATATCCGGGAGGACTACGACTTCCTGGTCATGCTGGATGTGATCTTCGCCAAGGCGTCCCTCTCCCTGCACCTGCGGGGGATGCCCCCCAGGATCGTGGAGCGGGGGGTGTCCTTCGAGCGGGCGCGGCACCCGTTGCTGGACCGGGACACGGCGGTGCCCAACGACCTGCGGCTGGGGGAGGACTTCGACACCCTGGTCATCACCGGCCCCAACACCGGCGGCAAGACCGTGACCCTCAAGACCCTGGGCCTGCTGGTGCTCATGGCCCAGTGCGGGCTGCACATCCCCGCCTCCGACCAGAGCCGGATGCGGGTGTTCAAGCGGGTGCTCTCCGACATCGGCGACGAGCAGTCCATCGCCCAGAACCTGTCCACCTTCTCCTCCCACATGACCAACATCGTGGGCATCCTCTCGGAGGCCGACGACGACTCCCTGGTGCTCTACGACGAGCTGGGAGCGGGCACCGACCCGGTGGAGGGCGCCGCCCTGGCGGCGGCGGTCATCGAGGAGACCCGGTCCCTGGGGGCTCTGGTGGCGGCCACCACCCACTACGCCGAGCTGAAGGTCTACGCCATGACCACCCGGGGGGTGGAGAACGCCTCCTGCGAGTTTGACGTGGAGACCCTGGCCCCCACCTACAAGCTGCTCATCGGCATCCCCGGCAAATCCAACGCCTTCGCCATCTCCCGGCGGCTGGGGCTGGCCGAGCACGTCATCGACGCCGCCGCCAACCGGGTCAGCGCCGAGAACGTCCGCTTTGAGGACGTGCTGGGCCAGCTGGACCGCCAGCGCCAGGAGATGGAAAAGGAGAAGGAGGCCGCCCGCATCGCCCGGCGGGAGACCGAGGAGCTGCGCCGGCAGGCCCAGGAGTATCGGGACACCCTGGACAAGGCCCGCGCCAAGGCGGTGGAGAAGGCCGACGCCGAGGCCCGGGCCATTTTGGCCGGGGCCAGGGAGGCCGCCGAGCGGACCTTCTACGAGCTGGACGAGATGCGGAAGAAGTCCAAGGCCGAGCAGGACGCCCAGCGCATCAACGCCGCCCGGTCCAGCATGCTCCGGGGGCTCAACGAGGCCGAGGACAAGCTGGGAGCCGCCCCGGTGCGCCAGGCGCCGCCTCCCACCCGTCCCGCCGTGAAGGGGGACACGGTGGAGCTGGTGAAGATGCCGGGGACCCACGCCACCGTGCTGGACGTGAAGAAGGACGGCACCCTCCAGCTCCAGGCCGGCATCCTGAAGCTCACCGCCGGGCAGGCCGAGGTCCGGGTGGTCCAGGCCGACGTGGGGCAGAAGTCCGCCAAAAAGGTGGTGGAGCGGGCCACCCATCAGCTCCGGACCATGGGGGCCTCCCCCGAGGTGGACCTGCGGGGCATGACGGGAGACGAGGCCATCGTGGAGCTGGACCGGTTCCTGGACCAGGCCGTCATGGGCAAGCTCCAGGAGGTGCGCATCATCCACGGCAAGGGCACCGGCGTGGTGCGGCAGCGGGTGCGGGAGCACCTGAAGCGCAGCCCCTACGTCCGCGCCTTCCGCCCCGGCCGCTTTGGCGAGGGCGAGGACGGCGTGACGGTGGCCGAGCTGAAGTAGGATGCACAAAAACTCCCGTCCCCCTCGGAGAGCAGGGGGGCCTCCGGGGGGACTGGTCCCCCCGGAAGGCGCATCTCTCACGTAGCGAGCGCATTTCCGCAGAAATGCGATGCGCCGGGGAGGACGGCGTGACGGTGGCCGAGCGGAAATGAGATGTGTTGTTGCCGAACTCCGGCAGGTTTCTATCATGCGAAATTGTGTAAAATACCGTTGACTGTTTCGTTGAAATTTGATAAACTATGCTCACACCACAGCAAAGAATGTTGGGGGGAAACGACTGTGTACATGAAAGAAGCCACCGTGAACAACCAGGTGGGGCTCCATGCCCGTCCCGCCACGTTTTTCATTCAGAAGGCCAACGAGTTCAAGAGCTCTATCTGGGTGGAGAAGGACGAGCGCCGGGTGAACGCCAAGAGCCTGCTGGGTGTCCTCTCCCTGGGCATCGTCAAGGGAACTACCATCAACCTGATCGCCGACGGCGCCGATGAGAAGGAGGCCGTTGAGGCCCTGGCCGAGCTGATCTCCGGCAATTTCGGCGACTGAGCTTCGATCGCAACGTGAAAAAAGAGCGCCGCACTCGCGGCGCTCTTTTCCATGCAAGGGAGGAAGTGGACATGCTCTGTGACCAGTGTCCCCGGCTGTGCCATGCCCGGCGGGAGGAGGGCGTCCCCGGCGGGGTGTGCGCCATGCCCCTGGAGCCGGTGCTGGCCCGGGCGGCCCTCCACTTCTGGGAGGAGCCCTGCCTGTCCGGGACAAGAGGGGCGGGCACCGTGTTCTTCTCCGGGTGCGACCTGCGGTGCGTGTTCTGCCAGAACTCCGCCATCAGCCAGGCCGGCTTCGGCAGGCCGGTGACCACAGAGCGGCTGCGGGAGATCTTCCTGGAGCTCATTGCCCGGGGGGCCCACAACATCGACCTGGTGACCCCCACCCACTTCACCCACGCCATCCTGGAGGCCCTCCGGGAGCCCCTGGAGGTGCCGGTGGTGTGGAACACCGGGGGGTACGAGCGTCTGGAGACCCTGCAAAGGCTGGAGGGGAAGGTGCAGGTCTACCTCCCTGACCTGAAGTATCTGGACCGGGACCGGGCGGCGCGGTACTCCGCCGCCCCGGACTATCCCGAGATCGCCACGGCCGCCATCCGGGAGATGTTCCGCCAGGCGGGCCCCTGTGTCTTTGACGGCGACGGCCTTCTGCGCCAGGGGGTGCTCATCCGGCACCTCCTTCTGCCCGGGGGCCTGCCCGAGGCCAAGGCGGTGATGGACTGGGTGGCCGGGACCTTCCCCCGGGGGAGCGTGTATTTTTCCCTCATGAGCCAGTATATCCCCCTGGGCCGCGCGGCGGAGTTCCCGGAGATCCACCGCCGGCTGCGCAGGAGCGAGATCCGCGCCGCCCAGGAGTACATGGCCGCCCTGGACCTGCCCGGCTTTGTCCAGGACCCGGACTCCGCCGACGGGGAGTATGTTCCGGATTTCGATCTGACCGGCGTTACTTTTTCTTGAAAGACTGTAACGACACTTGATTTTGCGAAGCAAAATCTTAGTGGAGTACGTGCCTTTAGGCAAAAGTAACCAAAAAGAACTTCATTTCGCTTCCGGGGTTTGCCCATGCTCATCATGATGCGCCCGGTAACGAGAGAGATTTGGAGAATGGATGGTATGGGTACATCGCTTTCTGTCACAGGACAAAAAGACCGGCTGCGGCGGCTGTGGAAGCTGTCCTGGCCCGCCATCATCGAGCAGATCCTGGGCACCATGGTGAGCTATGTGGACACCGCCATGGTGGGGGCCCTGGGAGCGGTGGGCTCGGCCGCCGTATCGGTGAACAATCCGCCCCTCTGGCTGGTCCACGGCCTGCTCCAGGGGGTGGGGGTGGGCTACTCGGTCCAGGTCTCCAACGCCGTGGGGGCCAAGGATACGGAGAAGGTCCGGACCGTGGTGCGCCAGGCCTTCCTGGCCGCTTTCGTGTGCGGGCTGCTGGCCTGCGCCCTCTACGAGGGCATCAGCGGCGCCCTTCCCCGGTGGCTGGGGGCCAAGCCCGAGGTGCTTCCCCACGCGGTGAACTATCTGCGCATCTACTGCGCCGTGCTCCCCTTTGACGCCATCCTCTACGTTTTCTGTGCGGTGCTGCGGTGCATGGGCAACACCAAGACCCCGCTCATCTTCAACACCGCCGCCAACGTGGCCAACGCCATCCTGAACTTTTTCCTCATCTACCCCACCCGGACCTGGCATCCCAAGGCCGCGTTCCTCCGGAGCTTTGACGGCGTCACCATCCCCGGCGCGGGCTGGGGAGTGGAGGGGGCGGCAGTGGCCACCGCCATCTCCATCGTGCTGGCCTCGGTCTGCATCGGCGTGGCCGCCCTGCGGCAGGGGGAGTACGCCACCACCCTCCGGGGCGGGGTGCGGCCCGACGGGAACATCATCCGCCGGGCGGCCTATCTGGGCCTTCCCTCCGCCCTGGAGCGGGCCATGGTGAACCTGGGCCAGGTGGCCACCACCGCCCTGGTGGGCCACGCCCTCACCACCGCCGCCATGGCCGCCAACCAGATCGCCACCACCGCCGAGGGCCTGTGCTACCTGCCGGCCTACGGCATCGGCTACGCCGCCGTGGCCCTGGTGGGCCAGTCGGTGGGGGCCCACAACAAGGAGGACGCCAAGGCCTACGGCACCCTCACCGGGGTCCTGGGGGCCCTGCTGTGCCTGTTCACCGGCGCGGCCCTGTTCTGCTTTGCCTCCCCTCTGGCGGGGCTTTTCAACACCGACGCCCAGGTGGTCGCCGAGACCGCCCTGGCCCTGCGCACCGTGGCCTTCTCCGAGCCCTTCTTCGCGGCGTCCATCATCCTCACCAACGCCCTGCGGGGGGCCAACGACGTGCGCTTCCCCATGATGGTGGGCCTGGTGTGCATGTGGTGCGTCCGGGTGCCCCTGGCCTGCCTGCTCATCCTGGGCTTCCACTGGGGGCTCCAGGGGGTGTGGCTGGCCATGGCGGTGGACCTGGTGTGCCGGGGCATCGCCTGCGCTCTGCGGTGGAGGAGCGGAAAGTGGCTCGCCCTGAGCGGATTGGACAGGGCGTAAGCGGCTTTTTTCTGAGAAAATGGCGGTGCGGTCAGGGACCGCACCGCCTGCTTTTTGGCCTCTACCCCCCAAAACGGGCGTGGTGGGGGCTGATTTTTACCCCTGGATGCCGTATTTCTTCATCCGCCGCCAGAGGGTGGTGGTGCTGATGCCCAGGGCCTGGGCCACGGCGCTGCGGCTGCCGTGGCAGGTGGAGAGCAGCTCGGCGATGCGGGCGGCGGCGGGGTCCTGGTAGGCCGCCGAGGCGGGGCCGGAGGACTCCGTCGACCTGGCAGGACCCCCGTCCCGCAGGAGACTGTCCAGGAAGAACTCGTCCACCGCCCGGCGGGGGGAGCCCACCACGATGCGCTGGCAGAACCCCCGAAGCTGGGCCAGGTTCCCGGGCCAGGGGTAGTCCCACATGCGCTGCCAGGCGGTCTTGGTCAGGTGGACGTACCGGCCGTAGCGCTTCTGATAGGCCTGGAGGAAGTAGTCGGCCCAGGGGGTGATGTCCTCCTGCCGCTCCCGCAGGGGCGGGATGTTGAGGACGGTGACGCTCAGGGCGTAGTAGAGGTCCTCCCGGAACGCCCCGGCGCGGACCAGCTCCAGCAGGTCGTGGCTGTCCCCCGCCAGCACCCGGAGGGGCGTCGGAGAGGCGTTCAGGGCGCCGCTGACCGAGTCGGGCCGCCCGGCGATGAGCCGGTAGAGCCGGTACTGGCCGGCGGGGGAGAGGCGGGAGACCTCGTCCAGGAAGAGGATGCCCTGGGCACGCTCCACCAGGCCCTGGGGGCCGAAGAGCTTTTCCTCGGCGTCGGGGTCCATGCAGTTGCAGTTGAAGTGGACAAAGGCGTTCTCCGGGCTGTCCCCGGCGTTGTGGATGCACTGGGCCAGCTCCTCCTTCTCGGTGCCGAACTCCCCCTGGATGACCACGGGGGCGTTGAAGCGGGCGCAGTGCCGGGCCTGCTCCAGGAGGGCCTGGGTCTTGGGGGAGCGGGCGATGAAGGTGTCGAAGGTGAAGGGGGCGGTGAAGCCCTGGTGGTAGAGCTCCTTGCGCTGCCGGTCGGCGTAGGTCTTGAACTGCTGGCTGTCGGTGAGGGAGATGACCGCTCCGGAGGGCCGATCCTCTGCGGTCACAGGGGAGATGGTGGTGAGGAACCGGCTCTCCCCGTGGCGGAGGTGGAGGGCGGTGAGCTCCTCGCCCCGCTGGAGGACGGGCTCCAGGGTCTCGGCGGTGAGGGCGGGGAGGAGCTCCCACACCGGCTTGCCCACCCAGTTGGGCTCAGCGGCGTTCAGAAGCTGCTCGGAAGAGTGGTTGAGCTGGCACACCAGGCCCTGTCCGTCCAGGAGGATGAGGCCGCTGACGGTGTAATCCAGAATGATCTGGAGCTGGGCGGCGTTGCGCTTTTCCAGGTCCAGGGCGTAGGCCACCCGCTGCACCGCGCGGCAGGCGTTCTCGATGCACTCGGTGCTGGAGGAGATGAACACGGCGGGGAAGCCCCGCTGGGCGGCGTATTGGCAGGCCACGTCGCCGCCGATGAGCACGTCGGCCCCCTCGTCGATGGCCTCGGCCGCCGCCCGGGCGAAGTCGCCGCCGCCGAAGTAGGAGCGCAGCTCCACCCCCAGCAGCTCACCGAGATGGGACACGTCCTGGAACATGCTGGGGGCGCCGATGAGCCCCACCCTGGGATGGGGGGAGGACACCAGCTCGGTCGCCTTGCGGATGAGCAGGCCAATCTCCTGGGCGGTGAACTGGATGGCCACCAGGGGCACCGAGGTGTTGGCCTTGATGAGGTTGGCCTGGAGCCCCCGGGCCACCACGATGTCGGCCCCGTCGGCCATGGCCTTTCGGGTGGCCTCCACCGCCTCGTCGGTCTGAATGGCCCTGGCGAGGATCACGTCCAGATGGTATTTTTGGGCCAGAGCGGGGATCTGGGGAAGCATATCCTCCCGGGGGAGGAGGAAGGCGACACGGGCCATGGGAAGACCTCCTATTTAGATAGAATGACGGCAGGAAGAAATATTTCAGATAAGTTGCTGAATGAAATGACTTTAAAGGTATCATACCACAAAAATAAGCAAAATTGAAATCCTTTTTTCAAAAAGTTCCGCCGAAAGTGAAAGGAACTCGGGGCGGCGGAAAAATTTTTTGGCAGGGCGGCCGGAAAACGGGTGTAAATTGAAAAGAAATATTTCAAAAATGACAGAAATGAATGACAGTGAAACGGAAAATATTGCAAAAAGTGAAAGAATGACCTTTTCCATGAAAATGACGCATGGTTTTCATGCGTTTCGTGGATTGAATTCCGCCCCGGGTTTTGATAATCTATGCTCGCAAGGGGGCCGGTGTGGAAACCGGCCAATGAAAAAACGGAAAGGAAGTCATTTCAATGAAGAAACTGCTTGCGACTGTCCTGGCAGCCTCTCTGGCTGTCACCCTGTGCGCCTGCGGCGGCGGCAGCGGCGACAAGGGAGGTTCTACCACCCTCCCCAAGAGCATCGAGGTCCAGCTTCCCGCCTCTGCCGGCGGCGGCACCGATGTGGCCGGCCGGACCCTGGTGGACTACATCAACAAGAACAACGATACCAACCTGACCATCGTCAACAACACCGACGGCGGCGGTGTGGTGGCCTATGAGACCATCCGCACCAACAAGAACGACGCCAGCAAGATCCTCTTCTTCCACTCCACCATGATCATCAAGTACGCCACCGGCCTCTATGATCAGAGCCCCGCCGACAGCTTCAAGGTGGCTGCCGCCGGCCTGCCCACCGAGAAGGGCGGCTACGTGCTGGTGGTCCCCGCTGACAAGGGCATCACCGATGTGGATGGCTTTATCGAGGCGGCCAAGGCCGGCGAGCTGAAGATCGGCGTGGAGACCGGCGGTTCCTCCCACATCATGACCGGCATCATGTCCAAGGCTCTGGGCATTGAGCTGAAGATCGTGGAGGCCGGCCCTGACACCGAGAAGCTCACCGCTCTGGTGGGCGGCACCCTGGATTGCGCTCTGGTCAACGCCAACCAGGCCAAGCAGTACATCGAGGCCGGCAAGGTCAACGCCCTGGCCTGCTTCTCCGCCACCGACGAGGGCGGCCGCAACAGCGTGGTGCCCGATGTGCCCTCCTTCCCCGAGCTGGGCTACACCGACTGCGTGTTCGGCACCTACTTCTATGTCCTGTGCTCTCCCGACACTCCCGACGAGCTGGCAGAGCAGATCCACGACATGTACGCCGCCGCCGCCGAGGACGCCGACACCAAGGCCATCCTGGAGAGCTCCGGCTTCGGTCTGAGCTTCGCCCCCTATGAGGACGGCGCCGGGATCATGAAGGCGCAGCAGGAGTCTCTGGTGTCTGTCTGCGACGAGCTGGGTCTGAAGCAGTGATCTACCCCGCCGAGAGCGGAAAGCAGCGCTGAAATGTGCCCTGCCAGGCCGTGGGGCCCGGCAGGGCACGTATTTTAAAAAGAGGAGGAACTCCTGTGAAAGTCAAGCGCGACCAAGTCACCGGGTTGGCTCTGATCCTGGTGGGCATCGTCTTTGCCGTGCTCATCAGCCAGTTCAAGACCCCCTTTACCCCGGAATATCCCGGTCCCAAGCTCCTGCCCGGCATCGCCGTGTTCGGGCTCATTGTCTGCGGCGCGGGTGTGTTTGTCAAGGGCTGCCTCCAGAAGGAGGCCGACACTCCGGTGCTCACCGGCAAGGGCCTGATCCGGGTGCTCATCACCTTTGCGGTCCTGTGCCTGTACATCCTGGGAATGAAGTTCCTGGGCTTCCTCATCGTCACCCCCTTCATCGTCTTTGGTATCACCACCTACTTTGCCAAGGCCAGCAGTGTGGAGACCAAGCTGTGGGTGCGCATCGTCTTTTCCCTGGCTGTGACCTTCGTGATCTGGGGAATGTATGTGGTCCTGTTCGGGATGACCCTGCCCGAAGGGCTGCTGTTCGGTTAAAGGAGGTCGGAAAACATGCTTGAGAATCTGCCTTACATCATTTCTACCATCATCCAGCCTCTGAACCTGGTGCTGATGGTAGCCGGCACCATCGTGGGTATCATCTTCGGCGCTATCCCCGGCCTGTCGGGCACCATGGCCGTCATGCTCTTCATGCCCCTGACCTACACCATGGACCACGGCACGGCCATCATCTTCCTGCTCGCCCTGTGGATCGGCGGCTGCTCCGGCGCCTTTATCGGCTCGGTGCTGCTGGGCATCCCCGGCTCGGCCTCGGCCGTGGCCACCTGCTGGGACGGCCACCCCATGGCTCAGAAGGGCCAGGCCAGCAAGGCCCTGGCCATCGGCATGACCGCCTCCTTCGTGGGCACCTTCTTCTCCGCCATCATCGGCGGGCTCCTGGCCGAGAAGGTGGCCGACTTCGCCTTCGCCATGGGTCCCTGGGAGTACGCCTCCCTGTGCCTGGTGGCCATGACCATGGTGCTGGCCATCTCCAAGGGCAACATGTTCAAGGGCCTGGCCGCCTCCTGCATCGGTCTGCTCCTGGCCAGTGTGGGCTTCTCGCCCATCGACGCCGAGCCCCGCTTCGTCTTCGGCAATATGTACCTCATGGGCGGCCTGGGCATGATCGTGGTGCTCACCGGTATCTTCGCCGTGAGCCACATCCTGGTGACCTTCGGCAAGGGCTTCTCCCAGCCTCCCGAGGTGACCAAGGAGGGCCTGAAGGGCTTCGGCCTGAAGGGCAAGGACATCATGGAGGAGCTGCCCAACATCCTGCGCTCCTTCCTCATCGGCCTGGGCATCGGGTTCCTGCCCGGCATGGGCTCCGGCCTGTCCAACCTGGTGGCCTACTCCTCCGCAAAGAACGCCTCCAAGCACCCTGAGGAGTACGGCCACGGCGCCGCGGGCGGCATCTGGGCCCCCGAGGTGGCCAACAACGCCGCCATCGGCGGCGCCATGATCCCCATGGCCGCCCTGGGCATCCCCGGCGACTCCACCACCGCTCTGCTCATCGGCGCGCTGACCATCCACGGCCTGGAGATGGGCCCCATGGTCTTCAAAAACAGCGGCAACGTGGTCTATCTGATGTTCTTCACCGTGGCTGTGGTGGCCCTGCTGGTGTTCCTCATCCAGTGCATCACCAAGCGGTGGTTCCCCTACATCCTGAAGGTGCCCAGCTGGTTCATGTATCCCGCCCTGCTCATCATCTGCCTGGCCTCGGCCTATGTGGACTCCGGCAACCTCTACAAGTGCGGCATGATGATGGTATTCTGCGCCGTGGGCGTGCTGATGGAGATGGGCGGCCTGCCCTCCTCCCCCCTGATCCTGGCCTTCATCCTGGGGCCCATCATGGAGAAGAATATGCTCCGGGCCTTCCAGAATACCGGCACCTGGACCACCTTCTTTACCCGCCCCGTGTCCTGCGTGCTGATGGTCCTGGCCATCCTGTGCATCTTCTCCCCCATCCTCAAGGCACTGCTGGGCAAGCTGAAGAAGAATAAGCAGCCCGCCAACTCTTGAGCGGAGAGAACATGGAAGCCCGGGAAAAAGCCCTTCAGGAGCTGGAGGTCAAGCGGCGCAGGAGCCTGGCGGCCTTCGGCCTGAACCTGGCGGTCTACGCCCTGGCCCTCATCGGGGCCTTCGCCTCCCCCAAGGCCGCCCTGGCGGTGGCCGGGGTCAACCTGGCCCTCTACCTGCTCATCGTCCGCCGGCTCCGCCGGGACTACCGGGTCTCGGCGGGGCGGGAGATGGTCCGCTTCGGGCTCTGGCCCGATCTGGACCGCGCCCAATGGAGCGGATCTGTGACCCCGGAGGAGCTCACCGCCCTGGAGCTGCTGCCCCCGCCTGTGGGGGACGTGCTGTGCAGGTGGTCCTTCCGGGGGGAGCGCAGCCGCCGGGAGGTGACCTGCGCCGAGATCACCCTCCACTACGAGAGCGAGACCGACAAGGGCAAGCGGGACTTCCGCTTCCTCTCAGGTACGCTGCTCACCGCCCGGCCTGGCGGGGAAGGGGAGTACCTTCTGCTCCACCGGGCCTTGCTGGACCCCGCCGTCCAGGGGGAGCTGCTCTCCGCCGGGGGCTGGACCCCCAGGGAGCTCCCGGGGGGCGGCTGGGAGGACTACGGCGCCTGGGGAAAAGGGGAGCCCACACAGCTCTCCCCAAGCGCCTTGGAGGCCCTGAAGGGCCTGAAGGCCCAGGGGAACTTGGGAGCCCTCCGCCTGGGGAGGGAGGGCTTGGCCCTCTTCCTGCCCAACCGGTTCTACTTCCCCGATGAGACCTCTTCCCGTGTCCCCCTGACCCAGGAGGACCTGGACAAGTGTCGGCTGCCCCAGCTCACCGCCCTTCCGGACCTGGCCCAAGCGCTGGGGGACAGGTGAGCACCCATTCCAATTGAATCAAAACGAGGAGTGATACATATGGCAAATATTCCCACCGTGGCCAAAATGGAGGTCTACCCCGTGGCCGGCCACGACTGCATGGAGCTCAACCTCTCCGGGGCCCATGCCCCCTACTTCACCCGGAACATCGTCATCCTCACCGACTCCAACGGTGTGGAGGGCGTGGGCGAGGTCCCCGGCGGCGAGAAGATCACCCAGGCTCTGGAGGACGTGAAGCACCTGGTGGTGGGCACCCGCATCGCCGACTACAAGCAGACCCTGAACAAGGTCCGCGCCTGGCTGAATGAGAACATCAAGGACGACGTCCGGGGCCTGCAGACCTTCGACCTGCGCACCGGCGTCCACGTGGTCACCGCCATCGAGGCCCCGCTGCTGGACCTGATGGGCAAGTTCCTGGACGTGCCCGCCGCCGCCCTCCTGGGGGACGGCGTCCAGCGGGAGAAGGTCCAGTTCCTCTCCTACCTCTTCTACGTGGGGGACCGGACCAAGACCGACCTGGAGTACGAGTCCGAGCCCGATTCCCCCTGTGACTGGTACCGCCTGCGCCACGAGGAGGCCCTGACCCCCGAGAAGATCGTGGCCCTGGCCAAGGCAACCCACGAGAAGTACGGCTTTGTGGACTTCAAGCTCAAGGGCGGCGTGCTTGCCCCCAAGGAGGAGGTCAAGGCCGTGCAGGCCATCAAGGACGCCTTCCCCGACGCCCGGGTGGACCTGGACCCCAACGGCTGCTGGAGCCTGAAGGAGGCCCTGGAAGTGGCCCCCGACCTGAAGAAGTGCCTGGCCTACTGCGAGGACCCCTGCGGCGCCGAGGACGGCTTCTCCGGCCGGGAGATCATGGCCGAGTTCCGCAAGGCCACCATGATGCCCACCGCCACCAACATGATCAACACCGACTGGCGGCAGATGTGCCACACCATCGCCCTCCAGAGCGTGGACATTCCCCTGGCCGACCCCCACTTCTGGACCATGGAGGGCTCCGTCCGGGTGGGCCAGCTGTGCAATGACTTCGGCCTCATGTGGGGCTGCCACTCCAACAACCACTTTGATATCTCCCTTGCCATGGTGGTCCAGTGCGCCGCCGCCATCCCCGGCAAGATGAACGGCATCGACACCCACTGGATCTGGCAGGAGGGCCGGGAGCGGCTCACCGTGAAGCCCATGGAGATCGTGGGCGGCTGCATCGAGCTGCCCAAGAAGGGCGGCCTGGGCATCGAGGTGGACCGGGACCAGGTGATGAAGGCCCACCAGCTCTACATGGACAAGTGCTTCGGCAAGGGCGCCCGGAACGACGCCGTGGGCATGCAGTACCTCATCCCCGGCTGGAAGTTCGACAACAAGAAGCCCTGCCTGGTCCGGTAAGGAATAGGAGGCATTTCTATGGCTGAAGCCCCTCTGGTCATCCGGGTCAAGGAGGCCGACAACGTGGCCATCGCCGTCCACGACCTGAGCGCCGGCACCCGGGTCCTGCCCGGGGTCACCACCCGGCAGGACATCCCCCAGGCCCACAAGGTGGCCCTTACGGACATCCCCCGGGGCGGCGAGATCATCCGCTACGGCGTGGTCCTGGGGTACGCCAAGGATGATATCCCCGTGGGGGCCTGGATCAACGAGCACATGCTGGACCTGCCCCGGACCCCCGGCCTGGACGACATGCCCTTCGGCACCAACCTGGTGGAGAAAAAGGACCTGCCCGACCCGCCCCGGACCACCTGGCTGGGCTACCGGAACAAGGTGGGCCCCGCCGGCACCCGGAACCTGCTGGGCATCGTCACCACTGTCCAGTGCGCCGCCGGCGTGGTCAACGTGGCGGTGGAGCGCATCAAGAAGGAGCTCCTGCCCAAGTACCCCCACGTGGACGGGGTGGTGGCGGTGACCCACCCCTACGGCTGCGGTGTGGCCATCAAGGCCCGGGAGGCCCACATCCCCATCCGGGCGGTGCGCAACCTCATCCGCCACCCCAACTTTGGCGGGGAGCTGATGGTGGTGGGTCTGGGCTGTGAAAAGCTCACCTACGACATGCTCCTGGAGCCCGAAGAGATCACCCCGGAGAACACCCTGACCCTCCAGGACTACCCCGGCCACGACGCCATGATGAACGCCCTTCTGGCTATGGCCGAGAAGAAGCTCCAAAGGCTCAATGAACGCCGCCGGGAGGAGCTGCCCCTGTCCGAGCTGCTCATCGGCATGCAGTGTGGGGGCTCCGATGCCTTTTCCGGCCTCACCGCCAACCCCAGCGCCGGCTATGCCGCCGACATGCTGGTCAAGGGCGGGGCCACCGTGCTGTTCAGCGAGGTCACCGAGGTCCGGGACGGCGTCCACCTCCTGGCCGCCCGGTGCCGGGACGCCGCCACCCGGGATAAGCTCGCCGCCGAGATGCGCTGGTACGACGAGTACCTGGACGCCGGCGGCGTGGACCGGGACGCCAATCCCACCCCCGGCAACAAGAAGGGGGGCCTTGCCAACATCGTGGAGAAGGCCATGGGCTCCATCGCCAAGTCGGGCACCGCCCCCATCGAGGAGGTCCTGAGCCCCGCCGAGAAGCCCACCAAACACGGCCTTATCTACGCCGCCACCCCCGCCAGCGATATTGTCTGCGGCCCCAGTCAGCTCGCCAGCGGCATCGGCCTCCAGGTCTTCATGACCGGCCGGGGTACCCCCTACGGCCTGGCCGCCGCCCCGGTGATCAAGGTCTGCTCCCGCAGCGAGCTCAAGGCCCACTGGTTCGACATGATCGACGTCTCGGCCGGCGGCGTGGCCACCGGGGAACAGACCATCGCCGACGTGGGCACGGAGATCTTCCAGCTCATCCTGGACGTGGCCAGCGGCGTGAAGAAGCCCTTCTCCGACCAGTACGGCTTCCACAACGACCTGTGCATCTTCAACCCCGCCCCCATCACCTGAGGGGCACCGAATCCCGCCAGCGCCCGGCGGACTGGGAATTGACAGTCCGCCCCGTTTGGAATACACTTTTACCAACTATTACCATCAAAAACGGAGGAATGTCATTATGAAAATCGGACTTATCGGACTGGGCATCATGGGCAAGCCCATGGCGAAGAACCTGCTGAAGGCCGGCTACGACCTGACCGTCAGCGACCTGAACAAGGCCGCCGTGGACGAGGTGGTCGCCTGCGGTGCCAAGACCGCCTCCAACAAGGAGATCGGCGAGACCTGCGACCTGGTCCTCACCATGCTGCCCAACTCACCCCACGTCAAGAGCGTCATGCTGGGGGAGAACGGCGTTGCCAACTACATGAAGGCCCCCCAGGTCTTCATCGACATGAGCTCCATCAACCCCGTGGCCTCCAAGGAGATCGCCGCCGAGCTGGCCAAGAAGGGCGTGGAGATGCTGGACGCCCCGGTCTCGGGCGGCGAGCCCAAGGCCATCGACGGCACCCTGAGCTTCATGGTGGGCGGCAAGAAGGCGGTCTTTGACCAGTATAAGCCCGTCCTGGAGGCCATGGGCGCCAGTGTGGTCCTCTGCGGCGACGTGGGCGCCGGCAACACCACTAAGCTGGCCAACCAGATCATCGTGGCCTGCAACATCCAGGCTCTGGCTGAGGCCATGACCCTGGCCAAGAAGGCCGGGGTGGACCCCCAGCTGGTCTTTGAGGCCATCAAGGGCGGCCTGGCCGGCTCCACCGTCATGAACGCCAAGGCTCCCATGATGATCGAGGGCAACGACAAGCCCGGCTTCAAGATCGACCTGCACATCAAGGACCTGAACAACGCCCTGGACTGCGCCCACTCGGTGGGTTCCCCCGTGCCCATGACCGCCCAGGTCCAGGAGATCTTCCAGTGGCTCCACAACCACGACTGCGGCCAGGACGACCACAGCTCCATCATCAAGTACTACAAGATGCTCACCGGCATTGAGACCACCGGCCTTTAAGGGCAAGGAGGGCAACCATGAATACAGATTTCATCAAGGGCGTCATCGTTCCCATCCTCACCCCCATCGACGCCGATGAGCGCATTGATGAGGCCAAGCTCCGCGCCCAGGTGGACTATGTCATCGACGGTGGAGTCAAGGGCGTGCTGGCCTTTGGCAGCAACGGCGAGTTCTACATGGTGGAAGAGCCCGAGATGGAGCGGGGCCTGAAGATCATTGCGGACCAGACCAAGGGCCGGGTCCCGGTGTACTTCGGCATCGGAGCCATCAGCACCAAGAAGTGCTGCCGCCTGGCCAAGATGGCGGTGGCCAACGGCGCCAACGGCGTCAGCGTTCTCCAGCCTATGTTCCTCAAGCCCACCTACGCTGAGCTCTACAACCACTTCAAGACCATCGCCGGGAGCGTCCCCGACACTCCCATGCTCCTCTACAACAACCCCGGCCGGGTGGGCTACACCCTCACTGCCGACCTGGTGGAGGACCTGGCCCGCACCGTGCCCAACATCGTGGGCATGAAGGACACCAGCGGCGACATCACCCTGACCTCCGAGTTCATCCGCCGCACCCGGGACCTGGGCTTCAAGGTCTTCGGCGGCAAGGACACCTTGCTCTACGCCTCTTTGTGCCACGGCGCCGTGGGCGGGGTGTGCACCGCCGCCAACTTCATGCCCGAGCTCATCTGCGGCGTGTACGAAAAGTTCGTGGAGGGGGACTGGAAGGCCAGCCTGGAGCTCCAGTTCCAGCTCAATCCCGTGCGCCTGGCCATGGACCCGGCCAGCTTCCCCGTGGCGGCCAAGGATATGGCCAACCTCCGGGGACGGGATATGGGCGACCCCTATCTGCCCACCCTGCCCACCCCCGAGGGAGCGGTGAAGGAGGGCTTTGTCAAGACCATGACGGAGGCGGGGCTCCTCTGAGCCCCCTCCCCAAGGGAGGAAGGAAGCATGGACAGACAACTCAGAGCGGATTGTGACCGCATCGTCCGGGAGGCCATCCGCCAGGTCATGCCCGAGGAGGCCGTCCGCCGGGCCCTGGAGGGCCGGGACTTCGGCCCCGGCCGGCTCATCCTGGTCGCCGCCGGCAAGGCCGGCTGGTCCATGGGCAAGGCGGCCTGGGAGTGCCTGGGGGAGAAGATCACCTCCGGGGTGGTCATCACCAAGCACGGCCAGAATGAGGGCCCCATCGGCTCCCTCTCTGTCCGGGAGGCGGGCCATCCCGTCCCCGACGCCGACACCTTCTCGGCCACCCGGGAAGCCCTGGAGCTCACCGAGGGCCTGACAGCCCGGGACACCGTCCTCTTCCTCCTCTCCGGGGGCGGCTCCGCCCTCTTCGAGGCCCCCCTGGTCCCCCCGGAGGAACTCCAGGACGTGACCCGTCAGCTCCTGGCCTCCGGGGCCGACATCGTGGAGATGAACACCATCCGCAAGCGGCTCTCCGCCGTGAAGGGTGGGCGGTTCGCCCAGCACTGCGCCCCGGCCAAGGTCTTCGCCGTGGTCCTCTCGGATATCATCGGCGACCCCCTGGACATGATCGCCTCGGGCCCAGCCTATCCGGACTCCTCCACCTGTCAGCAGGCGAAAGCCATCGCGGACAAGTACGGCCTGCAGCTCTCGGAGCAGGCCCGCACCCTCCTGGGGGAGGAGACCCCCAAGGCCCTGGACAATGTGGAGACCACCGTCACCGGCTCGGTGCGGGAGCTGTGCGCCGCCGCCGCCCAGGTCTGCCGGGAGCTGGGCTACGAGCCCCTGGTCCTCACCGACTGCCTGGACTGCGAGGCCCGGGAGGCCGGGACCTTCCTGGCCGACGTAGCCCGGACCCACCAGAATGACGGCAGGTCCCTGGCCTTCCTGGCCGGGGGAGAGACCGTGGTCCACCTCACCGGCAAGGGCCTGGGGGGCCGCAACCAGGAGCTGGCCCTCTCGGCGGCCCGGGGCATCGCCGGGCTGGAGGGCACCGCCGTGTTCTCGGTGGGCAGCGACGGCACCGACGGCCCCACCGACGCCGCCGGCGGCTACGTAGACGGCCAGACCTTGGGAGAGTTGACTTCCCGGGGTGTGGACATCTTCGACGTGCTCCGGAATAACGACGCCTACCACGCTCTGGAAAAGTCCGGCGGGCTCATTGTCACCGGGGGCACCGGCACCAACGTCAACGACGTGGCGGTGGTCCTCATCCGCCGGTAAGTTGCACGTTTTTACCCCCCGTCTTTTCGTCTCTACCCCCTGATTTCAGACCTCTGCCCCTCATTCCGGGGAACTCCAAGGAGGAAGTATGGATGCCCATCTATGAGATCTTTGGCTCGGACGCCCACGCCATGACCAAGGCGCTGCTGGAGGCGGCGGATATCGCCTCAGCCATCCCTGCCGGGGCCGACGTGGCCCTCAAACCCAATCTGGTGGTGGCGGCCGACCCGGACAGCGGGGCCACCACCCACCCCGGGGTGCTCTCGGGCTGCATCGAGTACTGCCTGGACCACGGCATCACCGACATCTCCGTCATCGAGGGCTCCTGGGTGGGGGACGAGACCGGCCGGGCCATGCGTGCCGCGGGCTACGATGAAGTCTGCCGGAAGTATGACGTGCCCTTTTTCGACCTCAAGCACGACGAGACCGAGGAGGCCGACACCCCCTTCGGGCCCATCGCCGTGTGCAAGCGGGCCCTCTACGCCGGCTATCTCATCAACCTGCCGGTGCTGAAAGGCCACTGCCAGACCGTGATGACCTGCGCCCTGAAAAACTGCAAGGGCTGCCTCCCCGACCGGGAGAAGCGGCGCTTCCACGCCGCCGGGCTGATAAAGCCCATCGCCGCCCTGGCCTGCGCCCTGAAGCCCGACCTGACCGTTGTGGACAGCATCTGCGGCGACCTGAACTTTGAGGAGGGGGGCAACCCCATCCGGACCAACCGCATGTTCATGGGCACCGACCCGGTGCAGATCGACGCCTACGGCTGCCAGCTCATGGGGCTGGACCTGTCCGACGTGCCCTACATCGGCTACGCCGAGGCCTGGGGGGCAGGCACCACCCATATCGGGCCGGCGGAGATCCTCCGGCTCAACGAGCCCACGGCGGCGGGGGAGTACCCCAAGCCCTCGGGGACGGTGGCCCGGCTGACCAAGACGGTCCGGGCGGACAGCGCCTGCTCGGCCTGCTACGCCGCCCTGGTCCGGGCCCTCTACACTGCCGGCAACGCCACCAACCGGCCCATCGCCATCGGCCAGGGCTGGCGGGGGAAGGACTTCCCCGGCGTGGGCATCGGGCGGTGCTGCGACTGTGCCGCCATCAAGGTCCCCGGCTGCCCGCCCACGGCGGAGGCCATCGCCAGGGCCATCGGCCGGCGCTGAAGGGGCGGGAGATCAAGAACGAAAAAGCCACAAAATCAAAAAATGAAGGGAGAAATCACCATGCCATTCCGCTGTACCCCCGGCATGAAGGCGCCGGTGGAGACCCTGAGTGAGAAGCCCTGGACCATCGCCATCAAGCCCTTCCAGGTCTCCCCCCGGACCTGGTACGTGGCCGGCCAGACCTGGGTGGGCTGCTACCTCATCGACACCGGCGACGGCCTGCTCCTTATCGACACCGCCATCCCCGAGAGCCTGTACATGCTGGTGGATTCCATCTACGCCCTGGGCTACAAGCCCACGGACATCAAGAAGATCCTCATCAGCCACGCCCACTTTGACCACATGGGGGCTGCGGCCGCCATGCGGGAGCTCACCGGGGCCCCCATCTACATGTCCCGGGAGGACGCCAAGTTCATGGCCGAGTGCCCTGAGGAGACCATGATCCCCCAGAGCGGCTCCCACTGCCAGTACTTCACCCCCGACGAGTTCTATGACGACGACCGCCCCGTGACCCTGGGGGATATCTCGGTGAAGACCCTGCTCACCCCCGGCCACACCATCGGCTGCACCAGCTTCTTCTGGGAGGAGAAGAACCCGGTCACCGGGGAGACCTACGTGGTGGCCATGCACGGCGGCGTGGGGGCCAACACCATGAACGACGGTTACTACGCCACCTCCAAGTACCTCACCCCCGACCTGCGGGACCGGTTCCTGGCCGACGTGGAGGTGCTGAAGAAGATGCGGGTGGACATCGCTCTGCCCAGCCACCCCAACCAGATCACCATCACCGACCGGGCGGGGAGCTACACCCACGAGAGCCAGCCCTTCCTGGACGGTACCGTGTGGGCCGACTTCCTCACCGAGCGGGCCCGCCAGGTCACCGAGCTGATGAAGTGAGCCCTCTTCCGAAAGGAAGTGTGCGCGAAAAAAGGACCGCAAGCAGATTCTCCTCCTGCTTGCGGTCCTTTTTGTCTGTCTCAGAGCTCCAGAATGCCCCGGTCCACCTTCAGGGTGAGGATGCGGCGGACGCTCTCGTCGATGCGGCTCTCGGGGATCTCCCCGGTCTCCACCGCCTGGGTGATGGCCTCTACCGCCCCCTCCAGGTCGGCGGGGCACAGGAGCATGTCCACTCCGGCCTTCACCGACTTGAGGGCCACCTGGGCGTTGGTGTAGTGGTCGGAGATGGCCTGCATCTGAAGGGCGTCGGTCATCACCACACCGTCAAAGCCCATCTCCTCCCGGAGGAGCTCGGTGACGATGGCGTAGGAGAAGACGGCGGGTTCGGGGTCGATGTCCTCCACAATGAGGTGGCCCATCATCACCGCGTCGGCCCCGGCGTCGATGCCCGCCTGGAAGGGGAGCAGGTCCTCGGTACGAAGCTGGTCCAGGGTCTTGCGGACGTAGGCCGAGCCGTAATGGCTGTCCCCGGTGGTGGAGCCGTGGCCGGGGAAGTGCTTGAGGATGCAGGCCACGCCCCCGTCCCGGAAGCCCTCCACCGCCGCGGGGATGAGCTGGGCGGCCTGGGCGTAGTCGTCGCTGTACGCCCGGTCGCCGATGACGGTGTTCTTGGGCTCGGTCCACACGTCGGCCACCGGAGCCAGGTCCATGTTGAAGCCGCAGGAGACCAGGTCGGCGGCCAGGGTCTTGGCGTTTTGATAGGCCACCTCCGGGCCCTGGTCCTTGTAGGAGAGCATGGCATCGACCTGGGTGGTGCCCACGGTGTGCATCAGCCGGGTGACCCGGCCCCCCTCCTCGTCACAGGAGAGAAGGAGGGGGATCTTGCCATATCCCTTCGTATTCTCCATCATGGCGGTGACCTGGCTGCGGGAGACCATGTTGGACTTGTTGTAATTGAGACCCCCCACGGGGTATTTCTCCAGGGCCTTCCGGGTGGTCTCCCCGGCGGAGGTCACCGTGCGCACCCCGGTGATCTCCGAGGGGGTGGCGATCATCATCTGATAGACCTTCTCCCGGAGGGTCATGCCGGCGATGAGCTGGTCCACCGGGTCGGGAGTGGGTTCCGGCGTGGGGGTTGGGGTGGGCTCCGGCGTCGGGGTGGGCGTGGGAGCCGGGGTGGCAGTGGCGGCAACGCTCTCCGCCGGGGGCGGGGTCTGGGCGGCAGGCGGATCGGGGAGGAAGTGCCAGGCCGCCGCGGCCGAGACCACGATGACCAGGACGGTGACGGCGGGGCCCGCCAGGAGCCGCCTGCCCTTGGAATTGCTGCTGTTTTTCATATCCGCTTATCAGTCCTCATATTCACACACGAAGCCCATGTACTTGCTCAGGCTCTTGGCCACGGCTGCCGGGTCGTTGCGCTGGTCGTTCCAGGACCAGCCGCCCTTTACGTCCCAGAGCATGATGTACCACTCGGGGGTGCCGTCCTTGTCCTGGCGGGAGGGCTCGTTGGGGTCCCAGTTCTGGAAGGAGAAGGGCTCGCCGGTGATCCAGTGGCCGAAGACGCTGCCGTCAAAGTCGTAGGAGGTATAGCCGCCCAGCCACATGTAGCGCACGCCCTGGGCCTGGGCCAGGGCCACGATCTGGTCCTGCTCGGCCTGGGAGGTGACGGTGGCCAGGTGTCCGCCCATCTGCTGGCAGCGCTGACGGGCCTCCTCCCAGGAGAGGGTCTCCTTGATGACCTCGTAGCGGCTGGTGTGGTTGGTGCGCTGGGCGGTGTGGGCGGCCTGGAAGGTGGCCTGGACGGTGCCCTTATACCCGCCGCCGGTGACGGTGACCGACAGGTCCCGGAGGGCGTAGGGGTCGGCGGCGCCGTCGCTGATGTACTCCACCATGTAGAGCTCCTTCTGCTCGGAGTAGATCTGGGTGAAGATGCCGCTGAGATCGTAGAGGTCGTCGATGTACCAGAAGCGGCCGCCGGTGCTCTCGGCAATGTAGCGCAGGGTGTACTCGTCACAGCCGTTGACGCCGATGATGTAGATGGGGACCTGGCTGGACAGGGCGTACTGGATGATGGCGTCGGGGGAGTAGCCGCCCTCGGTGTCGTAGCCGTCGGTGAAGGCGATGACGCACCGGGCTCCGCCCTGGAGGGCGGCGTTGGTCACGCCGTCGTGGAGAGCGCGGTAGAGGGCGGTGAGGCCGTCAGGGGTCATGGAGTTGATGCCGTTGACCAGCAGGGAGACGTCGTCGGTGTAGCAGCACATCTGCTGGACGATGGAGTCGAAGGCCAGGACCTCGGCCTTGTCGCCGGCGGTGTAGTTCAGGTTGTGGACGAACTCGGTCATCACCTGGCGGATCTTGCTCATGTCGTCATAGTAGATGCTGCCGCTCTTGTCGGCCAGCAGGTCGATGTTCAGGCCCTGGCGGTCCAGGGGGGAGACGGCGTGGACCTCCCGGGAGAGGTACTCGCCCCCCTGGAGCCGCTCCTGGATGAGGAAGGCACGGTTGTCCAGGCCGGGGATGGTCTGCCCGGAGGCGCCCTCCACCCGGAAGTAGGCCCGGACGGTGGGGTAGTCGCTGACGTCGGTGGAGATGAGCCGGAGGGAGGCGGGCTCAAAGTGGGGGGTGTCGTAGGTCCCGGAGAGGGTGAAGGGGAAGCCCTCCACGCTCAGGTCCGCGGTGAAGGAACGCTGCTCGGAGTCGTAGCCGGCGTCGTCGGTCTGGTAGCTGAAGGACAGGGAGGTGCCGGAATTCTGGAACCAGGTGACCGGGCGGTCCACGCCGCCCTCGGTGACCCGGACGTCGGCCTGGGTGACGTTGCTCTCCCCGCAGGGGACGCTGACGGTGACCACCGGGAAGGAGGAGGTGTCCACGCTCACCGAGCGGGTGTCGAAGCGGGTCACGGTGTTCAGGGAGCGGAAGCGGTCATAGAGAGGGTCGCCGGGGGCGGGGGAGAGCTGGGCCAGAAGGGCGGCGGCTCCGGCGTAATCCCCCTGGTGTGCCATGGACTCGGCCAGGCCCAGGGTGGCGGCGGGGTGGCCGGCGTTCTCGCTGAGGATGTCCCGGTAGGCGGCGCCGGCGGCGGCGTAGTCCCCCGAGGCCAGGGCGGCGTCGGCCTGGGTCACGGCGGCGGCAAGCGCTTCCTGAGCCTTTTTGTCCAGGAAGGCCTTGCCCGCAAAGCCAAGGGCCGCAAGGGCTGCCACCACCAGGAGGGCGGCGATGAGGATGGTGGGGGCGGGCTTCTTGCCGCTGCCCTCCTTGACGGGCTTGGAGGAGGATTCGGGCGGCTGGGGAGGGGGAATTTGGGGCTCATTCCGGGGCTCTTCCGGGGGCGTTTCGGGCTCCCTGGGGGCCTCTTCAGGCCCCTTGGGGGCTTCCGTGGAGGCATCAAAGACCTTGGGGTCGATGACGAAGCCGTCGGGCTCCGACGGGGGAGTTTCCGGCTCAGGGACGGGCGGAGATACGGGCTCCTGGGGGAGGGGAGTCACCGGGGCGCCGCAGTGGGGGCAGAAGCGGGCGGTGCCGGGGAGGGGCTTGCCGCATTGGGGACAGAACATGAAGGTCATCCCTTTCTCTCTTTGTGCAGGATCAGTAAGAAAATTGTAACCCAAACGGAAAGAAAAGGCAAGAACGTTTTGTAAGGCGAAGAAAAGGGAAAAACTGGGAACTCCGGGGCCGGCGGAGGGGCGGGGGACAAAAAGCCGGGAAAAGAGAGGAAGGCAAGAAGGAGGCGCAGGGAGCGAAGAGGGCAAAAAGGGGCGGGGAGCCGGTGCCGGCTCCCCGCCCTGGGCGGTGATCGTTACAGGTTCCGGGGACCGGAGTGTGGAAAGCTCACAGGTCCCAGGCGGCCTGGTCGGTGTGGAGAAGGTGATGGGCCTTCTCGGACAGGGGATGGTCCAGGTAGTCCCGGTAGAGGGCCTGGATGGAGGGATTCTCGTGGGAGAAGCGGAGGAGGTTGGCCTTGTCCAGGGTGTAGAGGCGCTCGCCCCGCTCCCCGGCCAGCTCCTGACCGTCGCAGATGGGCTGGCCGCCGCCGCCGGCACAGCCGCCGGGACAGGCCATGATCTCCACAAAGTCATATTGGACCTCCCCGGCGCGAAGGGCCTCGCAGAGCTTCCGGGCGTTGCCCAGGCCGCTGGCCACGGCCACCTTCAGGTCGGCGTCGCCCAGGCGGAAGGTGTACTCCCGCCAGCCCTTGAGGGAGCGCAGGTCGGAGAAGGCGTCGGCGTCCGGGTTCTTGCCGGTGACCAGGAAGTAGGCCGAGCGGAGGGCGGCCTCCATGACGCCGCCGGTGGCGCCGAAGATGACCCCGGCGCCCGAGGCGGTGCCCAGGGGCTGGTCGAACTCCTCCTCGGGCAGGGAGGCCACGTCCACTCCCCGGAGCAGGCGGCCCAGCTCCCGGGTGGTGAGGACCACGTCCACGTCCCGGGCGGCGGCGTCGCTGACCTGGGGGACGGCGCACTCGTACTTCTTGGCCGAGCAGGGCATGATGGACACGCAGAAGATCTTCTCGGGCTCCACACCCAGAAGCTGGGCGTAGTAGCTCTTGGCCACGGCGCCGAACATCTGCTGGGGAGACTTGGCCGAGGAGAGCTGGGGGACCATGTCGGGGTACTCCAGCTTCAAAAAGCGCACCCAGCCGGGGCAGCAGGAGGTGAACATGGGCTTGTCGTCGGTGCGGGTCTTCAGCCGCTCCAGGAGCTCGGAGCCCTCCTCCATGATGGTCAGGTCGGCGGAGAAGTCGGTGTCGAAGACGTAGTCCACCCCCAGGGAGCGGATGGCGGAGACCATGCGCTTCTCGGTGGCCAGCCTGGCGTCCAGGCCCACGGCGTCCCCCCAGGCGGCGCGGACGGCGGGGGCCACCTGGACCACGGTGATCTTGTCCGGGTCGGCGATGGCGTCCAGGGCGATCTGGGTGTCGTCCCGGGCGGAGAGGGCCCCCACGGGGCAGTGGGTGATGCACTGGCCGCACAGGGAGCAGTTGATCTCGCGGAAGGGGGTGCCGTCCCGGACCTCCACCTGGGAGAGCCGGCCGGTGCCGTTGAAGGACCAGACCTTCAGGCTTTGGACCTTGTCGCAGACGTTGACGCAGCGCAGGCACTGGATGCACTTGGAGGCGTCCCGGATGAGGGGGGCGTTCTTGTCCCAGCGGAAGGGGAAGGGCTTTTTCTCAAAGGGCTCGTCCAGCAGGTTGAGCTCATGGGCCACCGACTGGAGGGAGCAGTTGCCCGCCCGGACGCAGGTGGTGCAGGAGACGTTGTGCTGGGAGAGGATGAGCTGCACGTTGGTGCGCCGGGCGTTGAGGACCCGGGGGGTGCTGGTGTGGACCACCATGCCCTCCTCCACGGCGGTGTTGCAGGCGGCGTTGAGCTTTTCGTTGCCCTCCACCTCCACCACGCACACCCGGCAGGCGGCGATCTCGTTGATCTCCTTGAGGTAGCACAGGGTGGGGATGTGGATGCCCAGGCGGTTGGCCGCCTCCAGGATGGTGGTCCCCTCGGGGACCGAGATGGCCTTGCCGTCGATGGTGAGATTTACCATTTTGTATTCCTCCCTCCCCGGAAAACACCGAAGCCGTAGTGGTCGCAGCGCAGGCAGCGGGAGCACTCCTGGGAGCACTCCTGGTGGGTCATGTTCAGCTCGGTGAGCTCGAAGTCCTCCTTGCGGGCCTGGGGCTCCCGCTCAGGGAGTTCCACCCGGCCGCAGGGGCCGGTGACGGCGCTGTGGGCGGGGGGAATGTCCACCGTCTGGGGCAGGACATTGTGGAAGCCCAGATAGGCGTCGATGTTGGCGGCGGCGGTCTTGCCCGCCTCTACGGCCCGGATGACGGTGGAGGGGCCGCTGGCGCAGTCGCCGCCGGCGAAGACGCCCTCGCTCTGGAAGACCATGCAGCCCTCGTCGCTCTGGATGTTCTGGCGCTGGGTGGGCAGGCCGTAGTGGGCGAACTCGGCGCTGTCCACCACCTGGCCGATGGCGGCGATGACCACGTCGCACTGGATGCGCTCCTCGTCCTTGTCGGCCTTCATGGGCTTGGGACGGCCCTGGGCGTAAGCGCCGGGGATCTGGGGCTGGACCACCAGGGCGGCGACCTTGCCGTCGGCATCCTTCTCCACCCGGACGGGGGCCATCATGGTAACGATCTCACAGTGCTCGGCGATGGCGGCCTCCACCTCGGCGGGGAGGGCGGTCATATCCACCTGGCGGCGGCGGTAGACGCACTTGACGCTGGCAGCGCCCAGGCGCATGGCGGTGCGGGTGCAGTCCATGGCCACATTGCCGCCGCCGACCACCACCACCCGCTTGCCGGTGAAGTCGGGCTTCTGCCCATCGCCCATGGCCCGGAGGAGCTCCACAGCGGAGAGGACGTTCTCGGCGTCCTCCCCGTCCACGCCCAGGCCCTTGTAGGAGTGGGCGCCGATGGCGAGATAGACCGCGTCGTACTGATCCCGGAGGGCCTGGTAGCCCTCGCCGTCGATGGCCTTGCCGGTCTGGATCTTCACGCCGGTGGAGAGGATGACGTTGATGTCGCCGTCCAGGTAGGCGTCGGGCAGGCGGTAGCGGGGGATGCCGTAGCGCATCATGCCGCCCAGCTGGTCCCGCTGCTCGTAGACGGTGACCTGATGGCCCATGAGCTGGAGGTAATAGGCGGCAGTGAGGCCGGAGGGGCCGCCGCCCACCACGGCGATGTTCTTGCCGGTGGAGGGGCCGCAGGCGGGGGCGGGGACCTCCCCGGCCCAGTCCACGGCAGAGCGCTTGATGCCCCGGATGTTCACCGCGTCGTCCACCATGTTCCGGCGGCAGCCCAGCTCACAGGGATGCTCGCACACCAGGGCGCACACGGCGGGGAAGGGGTTGTCGTAGCGGATGACCCGGACGGCGTCGGCATACCGGCCCTCCCGGACCAGGGCGATGTAGCCGGGGATGTCCACGTGGGCGGGGCAGGCCGCCCGGCAGGGCACCGAGTCGAACACCGCGGTGCAGCGGCCCTTCTCGATGTGGGAGATGAAGTCCTGGCGGAAGGACTTCAGGCACTGGCCGATGCTCCTGGCGGCCTCAGAGCCGATGGCGCAGTCGGCGCTGTCCCGGATGCTGTCGGCCAGATGCTCCAGGGTGTCGATGTCCTTGAGCTCGCCACGGCCCTCGGAGATGCGCTCCATGATGGCGGCGGCCTGGTCCAGGCCCACCCGGCAGGGGACGCACTTGCCGCAGCTCTGGGAGGCGCACAGCTTCAAAAACGCGGCGCTCTGCTCCAGGGGACAGTTGCCGTGGGGGGCCACCGAGCCCCGCCGGGCCAGGTCGGAGTAGAGCTGAGCCACTGTCTTTTCCCGTGCGCTGGGGCGGATGATCTGCAGTCGGTTCAAGAAATTCAGGCTCCTTTCTCGTGCGGATTTTTCGTCGGAGGGGGGCTCCCTCCGCACAGTAGCACGCAAAGTATAGCATGATTTGGAGAAAAAAGCTATATTTTTTCCCAAATGGAAGAAAATTATTCTGTTTGTGAAAAATTCTGGCATCAAGGATGAAATTTCCCCCTGGCGCTTTACAGGGGGCGGGAAAATGTGGTATCATGCTCCCATTCCAAATCATGAGGAGGCGAAGCGCGTGAAGAGAGGACAACAGGGATTGGGCGAGCTGAAGAAGCTGCGCTGGCAGAGCTTTTTGCTGCTGGCCCTGGCGGGACTGGTCAACGCCTTTGGGGTGACCATGTTCCTGGCACCGGTGAAGCTCTATGACAGCGGGATCTCGGGGACCTCCATGCTCCTGGCCCAGGTGACCCCGGAGGAGTGGAGCCTGTCGGTGTTCCTGCTGCTGCTCAATGTGCCCCTGTTCCTCTACGGGCTGAAAAAGCAGGGGGTGATATTCACGGTCTATGCCATCTACACCGTGGGGATCTACTCCCTGGGGGCGTGGCTCATCACCGACGTGCTGCCGGTGGACGTGTCCTTCGCCTCTCCCCTGGCGGGGGAGGACCTGCTGCTGTGCGCGCTGTTCGGCGGGCTCATCTCGGGGCTGGGCAGCGGCCTGGCCATCCGCTTTGGCGGGGCCATGGACGGCATCGAGGTCATGGCGGTGATCTTCGCGAAAAAGCTGGGGATCTCGGTGGGGACCTTCGTCATGGTCTACAATGTGGTGCTCTATATCATCTGCGGGTGCGTGCTCCACAGCTGGATCCTGCCCCTCTACTCCATCGTGACCTACATGGCCGCCCTGAAGACGGTGGACTTTATCGTGGAGGGCATCGACCGGTCCAAGGCGGTGGTCATCGTCACCACCCGGCAGAAGGAGGTCTGCGCCGCCCTGTCTGAGACCTTTGAGCAGGGGATGACCATCCTGGACGGCAAGGGGTATTATTCCGACGCCGGGAAGCAGATCGTCTATATCGTCCTCAACCGGTTCCAGATCGGGCGGATGAAGGACCTGGTCCACGCCATCGATCCGGGGGCCTACATCACCATCAGTGAGGTGGCCGACGTATTCAAGTCGAACCAGGACGGGTGAGGGTCCAACCCGGTCCGAGGACAAAAAGCGCCGGAGCGCCGACAAAGTCATTTGTCGGCGCTCCGGCGTTTTGGTGCGGAAAGGTCAGCGTTGGGCGTCCGCCCCGTAGCGGGCGGGGAGGAGGTTGGCTCTGGTCAGGGCCAGGATGAGGACGGGGATGGCGATGAGGTCCAGAATGGCCCCCGGCAGGGTCTGGACCAGGAAGGCCGAGGCCCAGAGAGAGATGGAGTAGCCATCAGGGGAGCCCAGGAGGAACAGGGCCTTGGCGATGCCGCCCACCACCCGGCCCAGGAGCATGGCAGGCAGGAGGGAGAGATAGAGGTCGGCTGCGGTGCGGCCGGTGCGGATGAACATCATGAACAGCCCGGTGAACAGGCCGTAGGCCAGCAGCTCGGGGATCATGGAGGGCAGCATGGCGGCGCCGGGCATGGAGGTGAGCAGGCAGGAGAGGATGGGCCCCAGCACGCCGCACAAAGCGCCGTAGACCGGGCCGCAGACCATCCCGCACAACAGCACCGGCAGGTGGATGGGGGAGAAGGCCGCCCCCAGACCAAAGGCGTGGAAGGCGGTGGGGAGCACGCAGCACAGGGCCAGGCAGAGGGCGGAGATGGTGAGCTTTTTCACGGTGGACATGGACAGTCATTCCTTTCTGTAGATCCCGGCGCACAAGGGCAAAAAAGGTACGCGCTCTCCCTTCGGGGAGAACGCGTACCTTCCTGATACGCAAAATCTGCAAAACATGGGTGCCGGGGATGGATCGGAGGGCCGCTTCGGCGGTCCGGGGCCGGCTTCCTGCCGGCCTGTTTTTCCCTATTGTAAGGGAAAAACTCCCTCCTGTCAAGTCCTCAATGGCCGCAGGGGTGTCCGCCGCAGTCATGCTCCCCGCAGCCATGGTCCCCACAGGGGTGGTCTCCCTCCCCGTGGTGGTCGTGGTGGCCACAGTGGACGTCGGGGTCAAAGTCCAGAGAGCCCGCCAGGAGGGCCTCCACCGCGGCGTCGGCGCTGCCCTGGGCGCCGCCGTAGAGCCGGATGCCCGCCCCGGCCAGAGCCATCTGAGCCCCGCCGCCGATGCCGCCGCAGATGAGGGCGTCCACGCCCAGAGCGGTGAGGACGCCGACCAGGGCCCCGTGGCCGCTGCCGTTGGTGTCCACCACCCGGGAGGAGACCACCTTTCCCTCCTCCACGTCGTAGAGTTTGAACTGCCGGGTGTGGCCGAAGTGCTGAAAGATCTGACCGTTTTCGTAGGTGACTGCGATGCGCATGATGTGTTCTCCCTTTCGAAGTTCATAGTTTTGGAACAGCTCCCGCTTGAAGCAGCCGCCGCAAGGGCGCTGCCCGGCGTCGCCGCTGCACAATTGATAATCCCCGCCCTCGATGCGCAGGGGGCGGCCGTCCACCAGGAAGTCGGCCAGCTTTTTCCGGGCGTCGGCGTAGACCTGCTGGACCGTGGTCCGGGCCACCCCCATTTGGGCGCCGCATTCCTCCTGGCTCAGCCCCTCCCGGTCCAGCAGGCGGATGACCTCGTACTCCTCCACCGTCAGGACGATGGGGGCGCGGCGCCTTGCCCCACCGGCGGGGGAGAAGGCGGTGGTCTCGGGGAAATGGCAGACACAGCGGCGCTTCTTGGGCCTGGGCATGGACCTCGCCTCCTTTGCGCTGTGGGCCCATTGTAGCGTTATTTCCGGCATATGTCAAGAAAAATATCCGGCATATGCCAAAAACAATGTGCCGGGACCGCGGCCAATATAAAGTAAGGCGAAAAATGAGACGGAGGTTTGTGTCCGCACAGGACGGGCCTTGGGCGAATAGGATGGAGTATTCGTGTAAAGGAGGTCGTGCCATGCTCTCCGCCTGGGTCATCCTGATGCTCCAAACCCTCTTTTTCCCCCTGCGCCTGTCGGGCTCCGTCAGCTCTTTCCCCCGTGCCCTGAAGCCAGAGGAGGAGCGGGCGTGCCTGGAGCGCTACGCCGCCGGGGACCTGACCGCCCGGGACGAGCTCATCGAGCACAACCTCCGCCTGGTGGCCCATATCGTGAAGAAATACTACAACCAGACCGGGGACCAGGACGACCTTATCTCCATCGGCACCATTGGGCTGATCAAGGGAGTGACCACCTTCAAGCCCGACCGGAACGTGCGGCTTTCGACCTACGTTTCCCGGTGCGTGGAGAACGAGATCCTCATGTATTTCCGAAATCAGCGCAAGATCCAGGGGGAGGTCTCCCTGTCCGACACTCTGGACGCCGAAGGGGAGCCCGGCTCCCTGTCCCTCATGGACGTGCTCAAGGTGGATGACACCATGCTGGAGGACCTGTCCATCCGGGACGCGGGGGCGGCGGTCCGCCGGAGCGTGGAGAGCTGCCTGGACTCCCGGGAGCGGGAGGTCATCGAGCTGCGCTACGGCCTGGGTGGCAAGGCACCCCTGACCCAGCGAGAGATCGCCCAGCGCTGCGGCATCAGCCGGAGCTATGTATCCCGCATCGAAAAGAAGGCCCTGGAAAAGCTCCGCGCCGAGCTGGAAGAGGCGTGGAGCGCGTGAAGGGTTGACTTTCCCAGGACCTTGTGATACACTACATTCGACAGTAAGGCCCTCGGGCCAATCCATTTGAGATGGGAGCGAAAAAAATGAAGCGCATCAAGACCCTGGAGACCCGCAACCTCTGCCAGAGCGCCGCCAAGGGCGGCTGCGGCGAGTGCCAGACCTCCTGCCAGTCCGCCTGCAAGACCAGCTGCGGCGTGGCCAATCAGAAGTGCGAGAGCGCCGACAAATAAGTCGGCAGTAGGGAAAGGCGCCGCCGCGAAGGCGGCGCTTTTTCTCTGCCGTATCCCATCCACAGGAGGAACCATATGATACATCAGTACAAGCTGAACGGCTGCAACATCGTTCTGGACACCTGCTCGGGGGCCGTCCATGCCGTGGACGAGGTGGCCTATGACGTCATCGCCCTGTTTGAGGACCACTCCGAGGACCAGATCGTCTCCGCTCTGTTGGAAAAATACGCCGGCCGCCCCGACGTCACCGAGGCCGAGCTCCGGGAGTGCATCGACGACGTCCGGGCCCTCAGGGACGCCGGGCAGCTCTTCACCCCCGACACCTACGCCGACATGGCCGGGACCTTCAAGGAGCGCTCCGGGGACGTGGTGAAGGCCCTGTGCCTCCACGTGGCCCACACCTGCAACCTCAACTGCTCCTACTGCTTTGCCAGCCAGGGCAAGTACCATGGGGAGCGGGCGGTGATGCCCTTCGAGGTGGGCAAGCAGGCCCTGGACTTCCTCATGGACCACTCGGGCTCCCGGCGGAACCTGGAGGTGGACTTCTTCGGCGGTGAGCCCCTGATGAACTGGGACGTGGTCAAGCAGCTGGTCCGCTACGCCCGGAGCGTGGAGAAGGCGCGGGGGAAGAACTTCCGCTTCACCCTCACCACCAACGGGATGCTCATTGACGACGACGTCATCGACTTCGCCAACAGGGAGATGTCCAACGTGGTCCTCTCCCTGGACGGCCGCAAGGAGGTCCACGACCGCCTCCGGGTGGACTACGCCGGCAACGGCTCCTGGGAGCGCATCGTGCCCAAATTCCAGAAATTGGTGAAAGCCCGGGGCGGGAAGAACTACTACATGCGGGGCACCTTTACCCACGCCAACCCCGACTTCCTGGAGGATATCAAGTGCATGCTGGACCTGGGCTTCACCGAGCTGAGCATGGAGCCCGTGGTCTGCGCCCCCGGCGACCCGGCGGCCCTCACCGCGGAGGACCTGGAGGTGGTGAAGGACCAGTATGAGAAGCTCTCAGCTCTGATGCTGGAGCGGGAGGAAGAGGGCCGGCCCTTCACCTTCTACCACTACATGCTGGACCTTACCGGCGGCCCCTGCATCTATAAGCGGATCTCGGGCTGCGGCTCGGGCACCGAGTACATGGCGGTCACCCCCTGGGGAGACCTGTATCCCTGTCATCAGTTTGTGGGGGAGGAGTCCTTCAAGCTGGGAGATATCTGGCACGGGGTGGACAACCCCGCCCTCCGGGAGGAGTTCCGCTCCTGCAACGCCTACGCCCGGCCCGAGTGCGCCGACTGCTGGGCCAAGCTCTACTGCTCCGGGGGCTGCGCCGCCAACGCCTACCACGCCGCGGGCACCATCCGGGGCGTCTACGAGCCGGGCTGCCAGCTCTTCCGCAAGCGCATCGAGTGCGCCATCATGGTCAAGGTAGTGGAAGCCCAACGCCGGGGCGAGATCTGATGGATACCCCCATCGCAGACTTCCTCCGGGACTACCAGCGGGAGGGCATGGCCCGGCTCCACATGCCGGGACACAAGGGCTTCGGGCCCATGGGCTGTGAGGCGTGGGACCTCACCGAGATCAAGGGGGCCGACTCCCTCTACGAGGCAGACGGCATCATCGCCCAAAGCGAGGCCAACGCCGCCGCCCTCTTCGGCTCCCGGCGGACCTTCTACTCCACCGAGGGCTCCAGCCAGTGCGTCAAGGCCATGCTCTATCTGGCGGTGACCTGCCGCCCCCGGGGGACGGCCCCGGTGGTACTGGCCGCCCGGAACGTCCACAAGAGCTTTGTCCAGGCCGCCGCCCTGGTGGATTTCCAGGTGGAATGGCTCTGGCCCGAGGAGGAGAATACCTCTCTGTGCGCCTGCCCCATCACCCCCCAGGGCCTGGAGCGGGCCCTGTCCGCCCTGGACAAGCCCCCCTGTGCGGTCTACGTCACCTCCCCGGACTACCTGGGGAATATGCTGGAGCTCCGCGCCCTGGCCGACACGGCCCACCGCCACGGTGCCCTCCTGCTGGTGGACAACGCCCACGGGGCCTACCTCGGGCTGCTGCCCAAACCCTTGCACCCCATGGGTTTGGGGGTGGACCTGTGCTGCGACTCGGCCCACAAGACCCTGCCTGTGCTCACCGGCGGGGCCTATCTCCACGTGGGCAGAAATGCCCCGGAGGGCTTGGAGGACAAGGGAAAACAGGCCCTGGCCCTGTTTGGCTCCACCAGTCCCTCCTACCTCATTTTGGCCTCTCTGGATGGGTGCAATAAGGGGCTTGCAGAGGACCTCCGGAGGGGCGTTTCGGACGCGGTGGAGGGCGTCTTGAGGCTCAAAAAGGAACTTGAAAAAAATGGATGGCGGCTGGTGGGGCAGGAGCCCCTGAAGGTGACGGTGGAGGCCCCCTCCCGGGGGTGGACCGGACCCGAGCTGGCCGATTTTCTCCGGGTGGGGGGCGTGGAGTGCGAGTACGCCGACCCGGATCATGTGGTGCTCATGGCGTCGGCCCACACCGGCCGGGAGGACCTGCGCCGGGTGGGGGACGCCCTCCTGACCGCGGGGGAGAGGGGCGGGCCCCGGAGGGGTCCGGGACGGACCCCTCCGGCCCTTACGCCGCCCCCCAGGGCCATGTCCATCCGCCGGGCCGTGTTTGCCCCCAGCGAGACCGTGGCGGCAGAGGAGAGCCTGGGCCGGGTGTGCGCCAGCCCCACGGTGAGCTGCCCCCCCGCCGTGCCCATCGCGGTGTCGGGGGAGGTCATCACCCCGGAGGCCCTGGAGCTCTTCCGCTATTACGGGGTGCGCCGGGTGGATGTGGTCTGCCGGGACGGGGAGAAAAAGTCCCCCATCGGGGAAGAATAGAGAGGGAGGAGACGCCGTGAACATCTTTGACATCATCGGCCCCGTGATGGTGGGGCCCTCCTCCAGCCACACCGCCGGCGCCTGCCGCATCGGGAGAGTGGCCCGGAGCATCCTGAACGACCAGCCCGTCCGGGCCCACATCAGCCTGTGCGGCAGCTTTGCCGAGACCGGCCGGGGCCACGGCACCGACAGGGCCCTGGTGGCGGGGCTTTTGGGCATGGACAGCGACGATGCGCGGCTGCCCGACGCCCTGGAGCTGGCAGCGGCGGCGGGGCTGGAGGTGACCTTTGACACCCGGGACCTCCCCGGCACCCATCCCAACACCGCCGTGGTGGAGCTGGAGGGAAAGGGGGGCGCCCGGTGCGCCGTCCGGGCCTCCAGCGTGGGGGGCGGCAACATCCGGGTGGACGAGGTCAACGGGGTGAAGGTCTCCTTCACCGGGGCCTACAACACCCTCATCATCCTCCACACCGACGAGGCCGGGGCCATCGCCAACGTCTCCGGGTACATCGCCGGGCAAGGGGTGAACATCGCCACCTTCGCCTGCGACAGGGAGACCAAGGGGGGCTCCTCCATCATGACGGTGGAGATCGACGGGGTGCTCACCGAGGAACAGTTGGACCACCTGCGCGCCCTGCCTGCCATCCACACGGTGGTGCAGGTGAAACGGATCTGAGAGGTGAAGGATAATGGCGCTTGCGTATACCTCCTTTGACGAGCTGGCCCGGCTGGCCCAGGAGGCCGGGACCACCATCAGCGCTCTGGTCCTGGCCGACCAGGCCAGGGAACTGGAGACCTCTCAGGAGGCCCTGCTGGCCCGGATGGAGGCCGACCTGGACGTGATGGCCGCCGCGGCGGAGAAGGGGCTGGACCCCGGTCTGCGCTCGGCCAGCGGGCTCACCGGCGGGGCGGCGGCCAGGGTGGCCGGCGCCCGGGAGCAGGTCTGCCCCGGCCGGTTTGCCCGGCACCTGGCGGTGGCCCTGGCGGTGAGCGAGTGCAACGCCGCCATGGGCAAGATCGTGGCCGCCCCCACCGCGGGGAGCTGCGGCATCCTGCCGGGGGCGGTGCTCCCCCTCCTGGAGGACGGCACGGTCACCAAGGACCAGGCGGCCCGGGCCCTCTTCACCGGCGGGGCTCTGGGCATGGTCATCGCCAACAAGGCGTCCATCGCCGGGGCCCAGGGGGGCTGCCAGGCCGAGTGCGGCTCGGCCTCGGCCATGGCCGCCGCCGTCCTCACCGAGCTGTGGGGCGGCACTCCCGCCCAGTGCGCCCACGCCGCCGCCATCGCGTTGAAGTGCCTGCTGGGCCTGGTGTGCGACCCGGTGGCGGGGCTGGTGGAGGTCCCCTGTGTCAAGCGCAACGCCTCCGGGGTGGCCAACGCCCTGTGCGCCGCCCAGCTCGCCCTGGCGGGGGTGGAGAGCGCCATCCCCTGTGACCAGGTCATCGCCGCCATGGACGCCGTGGGTCAGGCCATGCCCTGTACCCTGAAGGAGACCGCAAAGGGGGGCCTGGCGGCCACAAAGCGGGGGGCAGAGCTGAAAAAGCAGCTCCAGGGAGAGCAAAAGTAAAGGGATCAAAGCAGAAAAAACGGTGGGTATCCCTGGGGGATATCCACCGTTTTCTTTGCGGTTCGGACCGGGGCTCAGAGGGCGGGGGACTGGAAGATCACCGGGTCGCCGGAGATGGAGACCATGCCCATTTTTACCTCTACCTTTCCGCCGCCGGCGAGGTCGTCGTAGACCCCGTCGGGGGCGTCTACCCGCACCAGGGAGGGCTCTCCCCGGAGGGAGAAGACGCCGATAAGCTGCTCCTTCCCGTGTTTATGGACGCCCAGGAGCAGGTCGCGGGGGAGGGCGGTGACCTCATAGGCGCTGTCGGTGAGGATGGGGTTCTTTTTCAGCTCAGCCAGCCGCCGGAGGGCGGGGGTCAGGTCGGGGCCGGACCAGTCCACCGGGTCCTTGTCGAAGAGGGAGGGGAGGTGGGGGTCCCGGCGCTCCTGGCCGTTGTAGAGAAGGGTGAGCCCCTTCTGGAAGTAGAGGAAGGCGGTCCAGTTCCACAGGGCCTTTTCGTCGGGGATGACGGCGGCGGCCCGGAGCCGGTCATGGTTTTCCAGATTGCGGAGCTTCACGTAATTGTCGGGGTAGACGGACTCCTGGCGGTTCACCGCCTCGGCCCAGGCGGACAGGGGGGCCCGGCCGGTGAGGTAATCGGTGTAGACGTCAAAGATGTCGTAGTCGTAGCACACGTCGAAGGCCTGGTAGAGCTCGCTGTCCGAGAGGCTGGGAAGGCCTTGGGCCCGGGAGAGCCGGATGAAGATGGGCTCCACCGACTCGGCCAGCCAGAAACAGCCGGGGCGGACGGCCTCCACCTCCTGCCGGGCCCGGAGCCAGAACGCCAGAGGCACCATGGGGGCCACGTCGCAGCGGAAGCCGTCCACGATGGCGGCCCACTGCTTCAGGGTCTCGATCTGATAGTCCCAGAGCTCCTTGTGGGAGTAGTCCAGGTCGATGACGTCGCTCCAGTCCCCCACGTGGCTCCCCAGAGAGCCGTCGGGCTTGCGGTAGAACCACTCCGGGTGGGTCTGGAAGAGCACGGAATCGGGGGAGGTGTGGTTGTAGACCACGTCGATGATGCACTTCATGCCCAGGGCGTGGATGTCGTCCACCAGGGCCCGGAAGTCGTCCAGAGTGCCGTACTCCGGGTTGACGGCCCGGTAGTCCCGGATGGCGTAGGGGCAGCCCAGGGTGCCCTTGTGGCCCTTGACCCCGATGGGGTGGATGGGCATGAACCAGATGAGATCGGTCCCCAGGTCCTTGATGCGCTTCAGGTCCCGGCGGACGGCCTCGAAGGTGCCCTCGGCGCTGTAATTGCGGACGTAAATGGAGTAGAGGATCATGTTGCGGTAGGTCTTGGGGGTGTTGACAGCCATATTTGTCGCTCCTTTTCGGCGGCATTGACGGGGCACGGGCCGCCCAAAATTGCGGGGAGATTATACCATATCAGGAAGAAAAGCTCAAGACCGGTTTGGAGAACTTTTTTGACGGAAAAGTGGGAGGAAAGCCTTGACAAAGAGGGGAGAGAGGGATATAATAACGAAGCGTGTTCGGAGACAGCGGGGAGCTTACGCTCTAACGACTTTCGTCCCCCGCCGAGAATGCAGGATAACAGCTTTTTTGTGCTGCGTTCTGCTCTCAGAACGCAGCACTTGATTTATATGGAGGTGAAACACCAAAATGCCCAACGCAAAAGTCCTGAGCGAGAAGGAAGCCATCGTTGCCGGACTGGTCGAGACCCTGAAGAACTCCACCTGCGGCGTGCTGGTGAACTACGAGGGTATCACCGTGGCCGAGGACACCGACCTGCGCAATCAGCTGCGCAAGGAGGGGGTCAACTACTCCGTGGTGAAGAACACCATGGTCCGCCGGGCCCTGGACGACGCCGGCCTCAGCGAGCTGGACGACGTGCTCCACGGCACCACTTCTCTGGCCACCAGCAATGAGGACCCCATCGCCCCCATCCGCGTGGTCTACAAGTTCGCCAAGACCCTGGGCGACGACCGGTTCCACATCAAGGCCGGCTTCATGGACGGCAAGGTCATCCCCATGGAGGACATCGCCGCACTGGCCGAGCTGCCCTCCAAGGAGGTCCTGCTCTCCCAGCTGCTCGGTATGCTGCTTGCCCCCCTCACCAGCCTGGCCATCGTCACCAAGGCCATCGCCGAGAAGGGTGGGGAGGCCGCTCCCGCTGCTGCTGCCGAGGAGGCCGCTCCCGCCGAGGAGGCTGCCCCTGCTGCCGAAGCTCCCGCCGAGGAGACTCCCGCCGCCGAATGAGCGGCATCCATCTACAACACATAACATTTTAGGAGGTAATTCAAAATGGCTAGCGAGAAGATCACCGCTATGATCGAAGAAGTCAAGGCTCTGACTGTTCTGGAGCTCAATGAGCTCGTCAAGGCTCTGGAGGAGGAGTTCGGCGTTTCCGCCGCCGCCATGGCCGCTCCCGCCGCCGGTGGCGCTGCCGCCGCCGCTGTGGAGGAGAAGACCGAGTTTGACGTGGTCCTGACCGGCTTCGACGCCGCCGCCAAGATCAAGGTCATCAAGGCCGTCCGCGAGATCACCGGCCAGGGCCTGGCCGAGGCCAAGGCCACCGTCGAGGGCGCTCCCAAGACCCTGAAGGAGGCCGTGTCCAAGGACGAGGCCGAGGAGCTGAAGAAGACCCTGGAGGAGGCCGGCGGCAAGGTGGAGCTGAAGTAAGCTCGCCTACCGGCACATTTCAGACGTCCAAAAGGAACGCAAACGCCCCCATGCCGACGGCATGGGGGCGTTTTTTGGCACGGTGGGGCGGAGACAGCCAGTGAGGGGATACGCTCACCGGACGGTGCGGGTCACCGGATGGGCGGGCGGGGGATGTGCGCACCGGGACGGTCCGGGACACCGGATGGGAAGGGGATAAAAAAGCCGCCGGCAGGTGCCGGCGGCTTTTGCGTTATGCACTTCGCTCCCAATTACACGAACTTGGCGGCGTTGAGCTTCACGCCGGGGCCCATGGTGGAGGCGGCCACGCAGGAGCGGACGTACTGGCCCTTGGCGGCGGCGGGCTTGGCCTTGATGATGGCGCCCATGAGAGCGTTCAGGTTCTCAGTGAGCTTCTCGGGGCCGAAGGAGACCTTGCCGATGGGGCAGTGGATGATGTTGGTCTTGTCCAGGCGGTACTCCACCTTGCCGGCCTTGACCTCCTGGACGGCCTTGGCCACGTCGGGGGTGACGGTGCCGGCCTTGGGGGAGGGCATCAGGCCCTTGGGGCCCAGGACCTTACCGAGGCGGCCCACAGTGCCCATCATGTCGGGAGAGGCGACCACCACGTCGAAGTCGAACCAGTTCTCCTTCTGGATCTTCTCCACCAGGTCCATCTCGCCCACGTAGTCGGCGCCGGCCTCCCGGGCGGCGTCAGCCTTGTCGCCCTTGGCGAAGACCAGCACCCGCTGGGTCTTGCCGGTGCCGTGGGGCAGGACGATGGCGCCGCGGACCTGCTGGTCAGCGTGACGGGAGTCGACGCCCAGCTTCACGTGGAGCTCCACGGTCTCGTCGAACTTGGCGGGGGCGGCTTTGCACACCAGGTCCATGGCCTCGGTCACATCGTAAGCGGCGGCCTTGTCGATGAGCTTGGCGCCGTTCTGATACTTCTTACCTCTAAACATATTTCCTTACCTCCTCGCCTTACTCGCCCACGACCACGCCCATGGAGCGGGCGGTGCCGGCGATCATGCTCATGGCGGCCTCGATGCTGGCGGCGTTGAGGTCGGGCATCTTCTGCTCGGCGATCTTGCGGACGTCTTCCTTGCTGATGGTGGCGACCTTGTCCTTGTTGGGCACGCCGCTGGCCTTATCCAGGCCGCAGGCCTTCTTGATGAGGACGGCGGCGGGAGGGGTCTTGGTGATGAAGGTGAAGGAACGGTCGGCGTAGACCGTGATGACCACGGGGATCAGAAGACCGCCCTCGTTCTTGGTGCGCTCGTTGAACTCCTTGGTGAAGGCGGCGATATTGATGCCGTGCTGGCCGAGGGCGGGGCCCACGGGGGGCGCCGGAGTCGCCTTGCCGGCGGGGATCTGCAGTTTCACGTAACCGGTAATTTTCTGTGCCATTTGAAACAGCACCTCCTACTGAAAATGTGGTATGGACGGGACCGTCAGGCGGTCCCTCCCACGGGTCTCTTTGCGATGGGCGGAACTCCTCCGCCCGGTTTTCAGACGCTGACGGGCTCCACCTGGTCCAGCTCCAGCTCCACGGGGGTCTCCCGTCCGAACATGGATACCACCACGCGGACCTTGGAGTGGTCCATGTCGATCTCCTCCACGGTGCCGATGAAGCTCTCCAGGGCGCCGTCGGTGATCTTCACGCTGTCACCCACGTTGTAGCCCACGATGACCTCGTGCTTCTCCACGCCCAGCTTCCGGATCTCCTCGTCGGAGAGGGGGATGGCCTTGTTGCCGGAGCCCACGAAGCCGGTGCAGCCCCGGATGTTCCGGACCAGGTGCCAGGTGTCGTCGGTGAGGACCATCTTCACCAGCACGTAGCCGGGGAAGACCTTGCGCTCCACGGTCTTGGGGCCGTTGTCGGTGATCTCGGTGACGGTCTCCATGGGGATGTTGACCTCCTGGATGAGGTCGTGCATCCCGCGGTTCTCCACGGCCTTCTCCACGCTGGCGGCCACGGTGTTCTCATAGCCGGAGTAGGTGTGGACCACGTACCATTTTGCCTCTTCCATCGTCCGCTCCTTTAACCGTGGAACAGGGTGACCAGAGCGGAGAAGAGGTTGGTGGCCAGCAGGTCGAACAGCCAGATGGCGACGCCCACGATGACGCAGAAGGCCAGAACGATCAGGGTGTTGTTCAGGGTCTGCTTCCAGGTGGGCCACTGGACCTTCTTCAGCTCGGACTTGGTGTCCTTCCACCAGCCCTTGATCCGGGCGAAGATGCCGGGCTTTTTCTTCTTCTCGGGCTTCTTTTCCGCCTTGTCCTTCTTGGCGGGAGCGGCGGGGGCCTCAGCGGCCTGGGCGGTCATTTCAACCTTTTCGACGTTCTCGTTTTCAGCCATTCGTGTTTACCCTTCTTTCTTGTGAGCCGTATGTCATGACGCTCATTACTTGGTCTCGGTGTGGACCGTGTGCTTCCTGCAGAAGGGGCAGTACTTGTTCATCTCCAGACGGTCGGTGGTGTTTTTCTTGTTCTTCTTGGTGTTGTAGTTGCGCTGCTTGCACTCGTTGCAGCGCAGGACCACCTTCACGCGGTTGCCGGCTTTTGCCATACTTTCGGCACCTCCTTATAGATTGACCGGAAACGACAAAAATGCCGGGCCCGGTCTCTGTTTGCCGGGTCCGGCCAAAGGGCGCAAGGGCGCCCCAATGAGCGGTCGGTGTGACCCGGCATGATCTGCCTCCCTATGGCCCCGAGGGGAGAGGGTTTTATGGCCGTTACACCGTAAAAACGGACATAAAAAGAAAAGCCCTTTTCATAGGTGTAAGCATTTTATCACAGCGGGTTGGACAAGTCAAGGAGAAATTTGAAAAAATCGTCTGTCCTCCTTTGACCTTTTTTGAAGGGGCGAGCCCCTATAATGGACAGGACGGGGAGGGAGGGGCTTTGACGGTATACATAGACGAGGTCTTCTTCCTCAACGCGCTCATCGACTATCTGCTCCTGCTGTGCGCGGGGCGGCTGGCAGGGGAGGAGCTCCACCGGGGCCGGCTGGCTCTGGCGGGAGTTCTGGGAGGGCTGTACGCCGCTCTGGTGTTCCTCCCCGGCTGGGGCTTTCTGGGCCGGGGAGCGTGCAAGCTGGCGGTGGGGGTCCTGCTGGCCCTGGTGGGCTACGGCGGGAGCCGGCGGCTGGGGCGGGTAAGCCTGACCTTCTTCGCCGTCTCCGCCGCCTTTGGGGGCGGAGCGGTGGCGCTGCAGTATCTTACCGGCGCCCCGGCGGCTCCCGATCTGAGGGCCACTCTGCTCTTTGCTGTGGGGTTTTATCTGCTGCTGGGGAACGTGTTCCGGGGCGGGACCCGCCACGGCGGCGGGGAGCTGGCCGCCGCCGAGCTGCGGCTGGGGGAGCGCGCCTGCCGGCTCACGGTGCTCACCGACACCGGCAACACCCTCACCGACCCCGCCACGGGCCGGGCGGTGATGGTGTGCGAGGGGGAGCGGCTGGCGGGGCTCTTCCCGCCGGGAAGGGCCCCCTCCAGGGAGGAGTTGGCCGACCCGGTGGCCGCCCTGGAGAGCCGCCGGGGAGACGGATACCGGTGGAGACTGCTCCCCTACCGGGCGGTGGGGATGGACTGTGCCCTGCTGCTGGCGGTGAAGGTGGATGACGCCCGGGTGGGCGGGGAGGAGCGGGGAAGCATTTTAGTGGCGCTGTCACCCACGGCGGTGTCAGATGGGGGAGGTTATCATGGGCTCATTGGAGGATAGACGGCTCTATTGGCGGTTCCGGGCTCTGTTGGCCCGGTGGGGATTGGTCCTGCCGGGGAAGGTCATGTACATCGGGGGGAGCGACACTCTGCCGCCCCCCTTGAAAAAGGAGGAGGAAGCCCGGCTCATCGCCTGCCTCTCCCGGGGGGAGGAGGGAGCCCGGGGTACCCTCATCGAGCGGAACCTGCGGCTGGTGGTCTACATCGCCAAGCGGTTTGAGAACACGGGGGTGGGCATCGAGGACCTCATTTCCATCGGCACCATCGGGCTCATCAAGGCCATCAATACCTACAAGCCCGAGAAGAATATCAAGCTGGCCACCTATGCCTCCCGGTGCATCGAAAATGAGATCCTGATGCACCTGCGCAAGACGGTGAAGGAGCGGGGGGAGGTCTCCTTTGACGAGCCCCTGAATACCGACTGGGACGGCAACGAACTGCTCCTCAGCGATATCCTGGGCACCGACGGGGGCGAGGTGCTGGAGCCCCTGGAGCACGACGTGGATCGGCAGCTCCTCTCCAGGGCTCTGGGACAGCTGGAGGACCGGGAGCGGGAGATCATCGTGCTGCGTTTCGGCCTGGACGGCCGGGGGGAGCGGACCCAGAAGGAGGTGGCCGATGGGCTGGGCATCTCCCAGTCCTACATCTCCCGGCTGGAAAAGCGGATCATCACCCGGATGAAGAAGGAGATCCTGAAGATGATGTAGAGGGACAGGATACAAAAAAACCGCCGGCGGTGCCGGCGGTTTTGCGTATGGGACGATTCACTGAGAGTGTCTGTTTTCCATCAGCAGTTCAACGATGGAGCCCAGGACCTGACTGACCTGGTGCAGGTCCAGAAGGTCGGCGGGGATGGCCTCGGCCAGTTGATTGGCAAGATGCAGGTCCTGGGACTGCTTGTCCTTCGCGGCTTCCCTCCCCAGGTCGGTCAGATGAAGATAGCAGACCTTGCCCACCCGCTGCCGGGCCACCAGGCCCTTGCGCTCCAGGCGGGAGATGAGGTCGGAGGCCACCGGTTTGGAGTAGAGATACTGCTGGCAGAGTTGGTTTTGGGTCAGGCCCTCGTTGTGGGCAATCTCCGTGAGGACCTTGGCCTCCACCCCCAGCATGGAGACTCCACCATAGACCTGTGTGCTTTTCAGGTCCTCCCGCAGGAAGTGGTCGATGATGTAGAAGTGCTCCGCCAGATGGATCAGCTCGTCAGGACTGGGCATGGCTCTCTCCTCCCGCGTTCCGACAGTTTTGGCAGAGACCGTAAAAGACCAGATCGTGCCGCTCCACCAGGAATCCGGGCTGGGCCAAGGCGGCCCGGGCGTCGCTGTCGTCGTCATAGGGCATGCTCAGGTCAAAGACCTTGCCGCACACCCGGCAGCGGAAGTGGGAGTGGGGGTGGATGTCGGCGTCATAGCGCTCCACAGGGAAGGGCATCCGGATGAGAACGCCCTCCTCTGCAAGAAGATTCAGATTGCGGTAGACCGTGCCCAGGCTCAGGTTGGGATTGTCCGGCTTGAGCTGGCGGTAGACCATCTCGGCGGTGGGGTGCTCCTTGGTCTGGCATACCGCCTGGTAGATGAGCTCCCTCTGGCGGGAGTAACGTTTGGCGGGCATAGGCGCCTCCTCCGTTGTTGAGAATAATTCCTGTTATTAGGATACCATATCACTATGAAAAATGCAAGCACAAATTTCTGCGCATAGCCGGGGTTTTGGCGGGCATACTGCACTTCGGATGGAGAATTCAAAAAGTACGTGCCATTGAGGAGGAGAGGGAATGAAAGGTCACATCGGCTTGCTTGCTGCCCTGGCGTTGGCCGCCTGCCTTGCCGGGTGCAGCGCCGAGAAGGCCCCCGCGGTGACGCCTACGCCCAGCGCCGCGCCTTCGGCTGCCGTCACAGACAACGGCGGCGCCAGCGCCGCCCAGCGGATGGGCGACGATGTCCGGCGGTCCATGGACGACATGGGCGACATGGTGGAGGACGCCGGCCGGGGGCTGGAGGACGCCGTCCGCAACGGCCAGGTCTTTCGGTGATCAGCAGATGGGGGAGCGGGGCAGGAGCCCCGCTCCTCTGCTTTTGGGGCATCAGGGCGAAAATTTTTCAAAAAAAGGGCTTGCCTTTTGCACCCGGGTGTGGTAATATAATTAAGCCCTTCGGGGCGGCAACTGAATATCCGGGTGTGGCGAAGTTTGGTATCGCGCTTGAATGGGGTTCAAGAGGCCGCTGGTTCGAATCCAGTCACTCGGACCAAAGTATTGAAACTGCTGGAATCTAACGGTTCCAGCAGTTTTTCTATCTCTTAATGGCACGCTTGATTTTTGATAAAAACGGAAAGAATCAGGAGTGTAGAAAAATGAAGCGTATCCAGATGGAGACAGGCAGAACGATAGCGGAAACCTTTGAAAATTACATTGCCGCTTGCCGAGGAAGGGGACTAAGCGAGAAAACTTTGAAAACCTACTGCGGACATCTCCACGGAGCAAAGCGTTTACAGGGTGTTTCAGGTACACACAAAAGTACACACTTTGTTATGCCTGTTTCAAAGAATAGTCGAAAAAGTCGTTCTGATTAAAAAGGGAAGGAGTGGCTGGGCTGTGTCACTTTTCTTTTTCCTACTGAGACCCAGGGCCGGTGGCCGTGATGGCCCGGGCCGGCGCCAAACAGGAAGAGGACGCAAAACGCTCCGCTGGTCGGAAGTCACCGGCAGGCCTGGTATTCTTCCGTAAGCCGCTGATACTGTTCCGCGACCGTCTGCCCTGCCTGTCGGGCAGAGAGGCAGATCTCCTCCCGGTGGGCCAGCAGCAATTCCACCACTTTGGGGCAGAGCTTGCCCTGCCGGCAGAGCTCCTCAACGATCTCGATCACCTTTTCAACGGGAAAGCCCGGCTTATAGCTGCGCTCCTCCGACAGGGCGCTGACGACGTCTGCCACCGCCACGATCCGCTGGGGAAGGGAGAGCTGCTCCCCGGACAACCCCACCGGATAGCCCGTTCCGTCCGGGGTCTCATGGTGGCGCACGGCAATTTGAAGCACCGTGTCATCCACCCGGCCTTCCAGCAATTCTCTTGTAATGGTCACATGGGACCGCATGATCTCCCAGTCCCTGCCGGAGAGCTTGCCCGGACATTCCAGGATCTCGACCGGGATGGCGATCTTTCCCAGGTCGTGGAGCATGGCGCCCAGGCGGACAGCCTCTGTTTCCAGGGCATCCAGGCCGCACAGGCGGGCGAGATGCTCGCTGATGTGGGTCACCGTGACACAGTGGAGCGCGGTGCTGCGGCTGCGGAAGTCCACAGAGCGGACGAGGGTCTCCAACAGCATCTTCCGCTCCCGCTCCGAGGTCCTGGCCTGCCGGAACTGCTCCAGGAGGGCGCAGTGGGCCCTGTCGGGAAGCTCCTCCTGGGGGATCGCGGGCAGGGTGCGGACCAGGCCGGAGACCTCCTCTACTGCCCGGACGTCAAAATTCCGGGAATTGGACGTTTCAAGTGCGGTAAGTATCTCCTTGCGCCCGGCATCCGGGTGGCCGATCCGGTAGAGGTCCACAAAATCCACGACCTGGAGACGTTTTGCAGCCCATTGATTCTTTTCGTCCATGCCGGAGGCTTCGATCTCCCGACTGCCGGAATGGTGGTACCGGACCATTGGAGTGAATTCCTGGTAAGGCCAGAATTGTTTTAAGAAGAAATATCCGTATCGGGCGTGGGAAAAATTCTCATGCTGCTCCATTTCCAGAAGGTCGGCGATCTCCATAGGGCGGAAATTGCCGATATCATGGAACAGGACGGTCCAGAGCATATGGCTCAGCTCCTCCGGTGTAAAACCTGGGGCGGGAAGGAGAAGCATCCCGTAGGCGACCCGTTCTCCGTGGCCGGCAAGCCGGCTGTCCATACGGCTGAGAGAGTCCACGACGATGTGCAGCAGATTTTCGGTGGTTGGCATATACATGAATGATCCAGCTCTCTATTCAAAATAAAGGTACCAACACACATTTCAGGGGCATCCCTCCGCCTGGCTGCAGACGCCTGAAATGCATAAATAGATTTCCATCCCTGACGGGACGAAAATCTATTTATGCACGGCGATCCGGCTCGGCATGATGCAATTATTTTATGCTCAGATTCAAAATTTGTCAACTTTTTCCATGCGAAAAAAATGACGTAACGCGCTCTCTCACAGGGGTTTTACAATGTGGGAACGATCCGGCACCACCGGTATTGATAGGGCTCCAATCGGACAGAGTCGCACCGGACCGGCTCGCTCCCGATCAGGTCAAAAAGCGCTCCGTCAATGGCGTCCAGCACCGCGGTCTGTTCCTCGCCGGAGAAGTTGAACAGGCACGCCATGGCCCCGGTCTCCGTCCGGCGGAGCAAGGCCAGCACGTGGTCGTTATGGGTATCCCAGGTGGAGACAGAGGCGGACCGCGAAAAGCAGTCCTCCCGGGCCCGCAGCCGCTCCAGCTGCCGCAGGCCGTCCCAGATGCGCTGCTGGACGGTCCCGGCCCGGGTGCGCAGGGCGGCGTTGTCCCAGTGAAAGGCTGTCCGGTGGAGATTGCGGCTGTCCTCCCGCCGGGCCGGGTCATCGTGGTAGTCATAGCCGTTGAGCTGGCCGATCTCATCTCCGCTGGAGAGCATGGGGAATCCGGCCATGGCCATCATGGCCGCATGCATCATCAGGTCCCGCTGGATACCAAGGGCTATCTGGGCCTCGTCCCCCTCCGCAAGGCCCTTCTCAATGCCGCACAGGCTGGCGGTGGTGCCGCAGGTCCGGGCATCCTGGGTCTTGGGGTCGTAGTTGTACCGCTCGCCCCGGGCGTAGCTGCCGGGGAAGCTCCCCTCAAAGAAGGTGTAGAGATACTTTTTGTGGGCCAGGGGGTCCTGCCCGATGGTCTTCCCGAACTCCTCGTTGAGCCCCCAGCCGATGTCGTCGTGGCAGCGCAGGTAATTGACAAAGTGGCAGTGAGGCGGCAGGGAGTGGAGGTCGTCCAACTGCTTTTTCAGCTGCCGTACATCCCCCGACGCCAAGGCGCTCCACTGGGTACACATGGTGGAGGAGTTGTAGAGGATATGACACTCGGGCTTTTCCTCCGTTCCGAAGTAGGGCGCCAGCTCCTTGGGAGCCATGACCACCTCCCCCTTCAGCAGGACGCCGGGGCAGACGCACTCCATGATGAGACGGATCATCCGCATGAGGGTGTGGACCTGGGGCAGGTTCCGGCAGGTGGTGCCCACCTCCTTCCAGAGATAGGGGGTGGCGTCGATGCGCAGCACCTCCACCCCCAGGTTGGTCAGGTGGAGCATGCTGCCCACCATGTCGTTGAACACCGCCGGATTGCGGTAGTTCAGGTCCCACTGGTAGGGGTGGAAGGAGGAACAGACCCACTTGCCCATCTCCTCCACATAGAGGAAGCTGCCCGGGGCCGTCTCGGGAAAGACGTCGGGAATGGTCTTCTCCATCTCCCGGGGGATGTCCGGCGTGTCGAAGCAGATATAGCGGTCCATGTACTCCCGCTCTCCCGCCTTGGCCCGCAGAGCCCAGGGATGGCTGTCCGCCGTGTGGTTGATGACAAAGTCCAGGCACAGGCTCATGCCCCGCTTCCGCATGGCGGCGGTGAGTGCTTCCAAGTCCTCATTGGAGCCGATGGACGGGTCCACCCGGTCAAAATCCTCCACGGCGTAGCCGCCGTCGTTGTCCGGGTGGGGCATCTTCAGCAAGGGCATCAGATGCAGATAGGTGACGCCCTGTTCCCGCAGATAGTCCAGCTTCTCCTCCAGCTTGCGCAGGCTGCCGGCAAAGAGCTCGGTGTACATGGTAACGCCCAGCATCTTCCCCTCCAAAAACCACCCGGGCGTCTTTTCCCGCCGGGAGTCCAGCCGTTTCAGGGCTGCGGGACGCTGGGCATACCGCCGGGACATGGACTGCTCCAGCTCCCGGAGCTTGTCCCGGTCCTGATACAGCTCCATGTAGAGCCACTCCAGCTCGTCTTTTCTCTCCAGCAGCCGGCGTTCAAATCCTGTCATAACAGCATTCTTCCTTTCGATGGCCAGGGCCGCGGCGGTCAGACGGGGGGAATGGCCGCCGGGGTTTCGTTTGATCCGCGGGCAAATCGGCCCGAGAAAAGCCCATCCCATGACCGGGATGGGCCTTTTGCGGATGGATGGCCGCGGTGTTTTTACAGCAAAGCCCGGATCTGCTCCGGCTCCGGCATGGAGCGGATGGCCCCCCGCTTGGTGGTGACCAGATAGGCGGCGGTGTTGGCAAAGCGGAGCATCCGGCCCAGGTCCTCCTCAGTCAGATGGTCCAGGTCATGCTCCAGCAGATAGTTCAGCACGCAGGCGCAGAAGGTATCCCCCGCCCCGGTGGTCTCGATGACCCCGCCCAGCTTGCAGGCAGGCACGTACACCCGCAGGCCGCTGTAATAGGAATAGCTGCCGTCGGGCCCCGCCGTCACGTTGAACAGCTTGATGTTGGGATACTTGGCCCGCAGGATGGCCGCGCCCTTATCGAAATCCGTCTCGCCGGTCATGAACTCCAGCTCGTTGTCGGCGATCTTCACCACGTCGCACTGACCCAGGCCCCAGGCGATCTGCTCTCTGGCGTGGTCCAGGCTGTCCCACAGGGGCGGGCGGAGGTTGGGGTCGAAGGAGATGACCGCCCCGCTTTCCCGGGCCAGAGACACGGCCTTTTGGGTGGCGCTGCGCACCGGCTCGCCGGTGAGGGAGAGGGAGCCGAAGTGGAAGACCCTCGTCCCGGCGATGAGCTCCTCCGGGACCTCATCGGCAGTCAGAAGGGTGTCGGCGCCGGGGTCCCGGTAGAAGGAGAAGTCCCGGTCCCCGTTCTCCGCCGTCTTGACGAAGGCCAGGGTGGTGTGGGCCGCCGGGTCCATGACAAGGGCGTCCATGGAGATCCCCGCGTCCAGCCCCGTTCCGCGCAGCAGCGCCCCGAACTGGTCGCCGCCCACCTTGCCCACAAACGCGGTCCGCTTGCCCAGCTTGGCCAGCATGGCCAACACGTTGCAGGGCGCGCCGCCGGGATTGGCCTCGTACATGGGGTTCCCCTGGGGGCTGACCCCGTTGCAGGTAAAGTCGATGAGGAATTCCCCCAGCGCGACTACGTCAAATGTCTTTCCCATAAAAGTGCCTCCCGATGTCAAAGCTTCAGATCGTACTTTTCCACATCCACCAGAGCCTGGCCGCCGGCCTCAAAGGTGATGGCGTCGGCCTCCTGGCGGGTATAGATCACCGAGCTGGCCGCCTGCTCTCCGTCATTCACAAAGACCTCGACGCTGAAGCGGTCCAGGATCACCCGCAGCTTCAATTCGCCGTTTTTGGGCCGTACCAGAAAGCTGCGGGTGTGGACGATGTCGTGGGGCAGGCCGCTGCGGGTACGGTCGATCTTCAATGTGCTCTCGTTGGGCTTATAGCGGATGATGGTCTCGTGCTCTCCGTCCTTGGCCACCCGGATACGGAACCAGCGGTAGATCTCCCCGCCGGTGGGCCGGACGGTGACCGTCATATCCAGTACCCGTCCCTGGACGCCGGGGAGATTGACCTCTCCGCTCACCGGGATGAACCGGTGGACCACCTGCTGCCCGCGGCAGCGCTCCAGCTCCCGCACCGGAAGCTGATACAGCCGCCCATCCCGGATGGACAGCTCCCGGGGAAGGGTCATCTGGCCGAACCAGCGGCACTGGTCGGGCTTGGCCCCCACGGTGGCCCAGTTCTGCATCCAGGCGATCATCACCCGCCGTCCGTCGGGGGCGGCCACCGTCTGGGGGGCATAGAAGTCCAGGCCGTAGTCCACCGCCTGGGTATATTTGCGCGCAAAGCTCCCGTCGGGGTCGAGATCCCCGATGAGGCAGAGGGTGCCGTTGCCCGCGTGGAACTCCAGCCCGATGGGGTTCATGTCCTGGGGGCTGGTCAGGATCACCTGCCGGCCGTCCAGGGGAAAGAAGTCGGGACACTCCCACATCTTCCCGTATTGGTTGTGGCAGGCGTCCAGGGTGCGGACGAAGGTCCAGCTCTTGCCCTCATCCTTGCTCTGATAGAGCAGGATGGCGCCGCTGCCGTCGTCGGTGCGGTTGCCGATGACGGCGTAAAAGGTGCCGTCGGGCTCCTGCCAGATCTTGGGGTCCCGGAAGTCCACGGTGCTGCCCCCCGGGGGCAGGTCCGGGCCGCTGAGCACCGGGTTGAGGTCGCATTTCTCATAGTTCACGCCGTCTCCAAGGGCGATGCACTGGGTCTGCACGTCCCGGATAAAGCCCTCCTCGTCCCGGTCCCGCCGGACGCCGGTGTACATCAGCAATTGCCGGCCGTCGGACAGCTCTGCCGCGCTGCCGGAAAAGCAGCCGGCGGCGTCATATTCCCGGTCCGGCGCCAGGGCTGCGGGCAGGCGCTCCCAGTGGAGGAAGTCCCTGGTGGTCAGGTGCCCCCAGTGCATGGGCCCCCACTCGTTGGAGTAGGGGTGATACTGATAAAAGAGGTGGCACACGCCCTTGTAGAAGGAGAAGCCGTTGGGGTCGTTCATCCAGCCGATGGTGGGGGTGGCGTGGAACGCCGGGCGCTCCGCCTCGGGGATATGGGGGCCGTAGTGGGCCTCAAAGTCTCTTGCCTTCTGCAGAACCTCACTGGTCATGGGGAAATCCCTCCGGAATCATAATGCAGGGGCCGCTGCGGACGGCGGCCCCTATAAAACGTCCTGCGTCCCCCTCTGAAAGCCGCAAAAAGGGGCGTGCCTGCACAGCCTTATTCCGCCGTGCTGTAACGGTCATAGGCGTCCTGATAGACCTGGATCAGATCGTCCATGCCGCACTTCTCGGAGAGGAAGGTCTTATACTCCTCCCACTCCTCGTCGGTGGGGCCGCCCTTCTGGAGCCACAGACCCTCCTGCTCCCTGACGGCGGCCTCGAAGTCGGGCTTGTGCCAGTCGATGGTCTCCATCTCCATGCCGGTGAACACACAGTCCACGGGATAGAAGGTGGTGTCCTTCACATAGGGCATCCAGAACTGGTCCAGGTCGTTGAGCCGCTCGATGGCCCGGTCCTCCATGTAGAAGACCTCGTTGTAGTACTCGGCCAGGATCAGCTTGGGCCCGAAGACCTCATAGCCGTTGCGCAGCTCGCCGGCGCTCTTGTTGTACTTCTCCCGGGCCTCGTCCTCGGTGATGGACAGCCACATGCCCTTGTCGTCCTGGCCGGTGAAGAACACGCCGATGGGACCGTACTGGAGCTGCATCACGGTCTCTCCATTATACCACTGATCGAAGAACTTGAGCAAGTTAATTGGGCTCTGACATTTATTTGTAATGTTGAGCTGGCCGGAGGAGATGGCGGTGCCGGGGCGGATGGTGACGCCGCAGGTGTCCTCATAGGGGGTGCCCTTGGGCCCGGTGAGGGGCGGCAGGAACACGTAGTCGTCGGCATACTCGCCCATGAGTTCCTCGATGTACCACCAGGTGGACACGCCCACATAGCCTTGCTGGCACTTGGCGATGAGCTGGCTGTCGCTCTGGGAGAACATCTCCACGTCCATCAGCCCCTCGGCATACCAGTCGTGGAAGTAGGTGATGCAGTCCCGGTAGGCGTCGGTGGTGCAGACGAATTCCACCTTGCCGTCGCTGGTGAGATGGATGTCGCTGATGACGTCGTTGGGCCAGTTGGTGAAGCCGAAGCCGGAGTAGAAGATGTTCTGGCCCCAGCACCACTGGTCAAAGCCGGTGGTCATGGGGAGGGTGGAGCCCGGGGCGTTGCCGTAGTACTTGGCGGACATGTCGTTGTCCTTGAAGGCCTTCAGAGCGTCGTGGAGCTCGTCCAGGGAGGTGGGCACCTCCAGTCCCAGCTCATCCAGCCACGCCTTGTTGATCATGCTGTACTGGGGGACCGAGAAGATGGAGAAGGCCTCGTCCATGGGGGCGCCGATGCCGGCGGTGGTCATCTGCTCGCCGGAGGGCAGGCCGTAGATCTTGCCGTCCTCCATGGTGATGGCCGCCCGGATCTCCGGGTGCTCCTCCAGGATGGCGCACAGGTTGGGCATGATGTCCGGGGTGAGGTAGGGCGTCAGGTCCAGGAAGGTGCCGTCATCGCCGTACCGGGCCAGGTCGTAGTTGGAAAAGCCCACGCCCATAAAGGCGTCGGGGAGCTGGCCGCCGGTGATGCGGATGTTCACCTGCTCGGCCAGGGAGTCCGACATGGTCTCCCAGTTGATCTTGATCCCGGCGCTCGCCTGAAGGGCGTCCAGCACCTCATGGTTGTCATAGCCCTTGGACAGGGCGGACATGCCGCCCATGATGTTGAACTCGGTCTGGCTCACGTCGGTGTTGACGGTGCCGTCGTTGACGTTGTTCACCAGTCCGCCGGAACAGCCGGACAGGACGGAAAGGAACACAGCGGCGCCCAGGAGGGCGGCGCAGCCCCTTGTATTGATTCTTTTCATGCTGCATTCTCCTTCCTTAACCCTTGACCGCGCCGGCCATAAAGCCCTTCTCAAAGTACTTCTGCACGAAGGGGTAGAAGATGAGCATGGGCACCGCCGCCACGATCATGGAGCAGAATTTCAGCAGCTCGGTGAGCTTGTTCAGCTCGGCGTAGCCGCCCGAGATGGTGGCCGCCTGACTGGCGGTGGCCGAGCTCTTGATGAGGATGTTCCGCATCACCAGGGGCAGGGGGGAGCCCTTGCCGCCCAGATAGATCAGGGCGGTGAACCAGTCGTTCCAGTAGGCCACCATGGAGAAGACCACCATCACGGCCATGATGGGCATGGACAGGGGGATCACCACGCTGAAGAAGGTCCTCAGCTTGGAACAGCCGTCGATCTGAGAGGCCTCGATGAGGTCCCGGGGGATGCTGTTCTGGAAGTAGTTGCGCACGATGATCATGTTGCCCACCGCCACGCCGCCGGGGAGGAACAGGGACCACATGCTGCCCACCAGGCCGGTCTGCTTCACCACCAGGTAGGTGGGGACCAGTCCGCCGCCGAAGTACATGGTGATGAGGAAGAAGATGCTCAGGAATTTCCGCCCGGGCAGGTCCTTCTGGGCCATGGGGTAGGCGGTGATGTAGAGCATCACCACCGAGAAGACGGTGCCGATGACGGTGTACTTCACCGAGTTGAGGAAGCCGGAGACGATGCCGTCGTTGAGGAACACCGCCTTATAGCCGTCCAGGGTGAAGCCGCTGGGGAAGAGGAAGGTCTTCCCGGCGTAGACCTTGTAGGGGTCGGAGACCGAGGCGATGAGGACGTAGTAGAGCGGGTAGGCCACGATGATGAGGACGATGGCGGTGATGGCCACCAGGATGATATCGCTGGTCCGCTGGGACATTCCGGAAGATTTTTTCATGTCCTCACCCCCTTAGACAAATTCCACGTCCGAGGCCTTGGACGCGATCTTGTTGACGATGAGCAGCAGGACGATGTTCACCGCGGTATTGAACAGGCCCACCGCCGTGGAGTAGCTGTACTTGGCACTTTCGATGCCCTGCTGGTAGACATACACGGCGATGACGTCGGAGGTGGCCTTGTTCAGGTCGGTCTGGAGCAGCCAGACCTTCTCGAAGCCCACGTTCATCAATCCGCCCGCCGCCATGATCAGGTTCAGGACGGCCATGGGCAGCAGTTCGGGCAGGTCGATGTTCAGAATGCGCTGGAACACTGACGCGCCGTCGATCTTGGCCGCCTCGTAGAGACCGGGGTCCACGTTGGCCAGGGTGGCCAGGTAGATGATGCAGCCCCAGCCGGCGTCCTGCCAGATGCCCGAGGCGATGTAGATGGTGCGGAAGGCGGAGGACTCCGTCAGGAAGTCGATGCTGGTGCCGAAGATCAGGTTGACCAGGCCGCCGGAGGGGCTCAGGAAGATCCGCAGCATACCGCAGATGACCATGGTGGAGATAAAATGGGGGGCGTAGAGTACCGTCTGGACGACCCTTTTGTAGCGGTTAAAACGCAGTTGATTGATGATCAGAGACAGAATAATGGGGATGGGAAAGCTCCAGAGCAGCCCGTAAAGGCTGATGAGCACGGTGTTTTTGATCATCCGGGCGCAGGTGGGAGAGCTGAAAAAGCGCTTGAACCAGTACAGGCCCACCCATTCGCTGCCCATGTAGCCCCGGCTCGCCTTGAAGTCCCGGAAGGCGATCTGGATGCCGTACATGGGGATGTACTTGTAGATAAACGTCAGGACCACGGGGATCAGCAAAAGGAGATAGAGCTGCCAGTTGTCCATGATCCGGCGCCCCAGGGTCCTTCTATGTGGCGCGGCAGCACGCGCCGCAGGCTTCCTTGCTTGCTTCAATTTGTCTCACTCCCTCTTTCAATTTGGTGCCTTGCCAGAAAACGCTCCGCCTTTCTCCTCCCTTCAAGCTGAAAAGACCCGATTCGACACGAATGTAACGTTTCATTTTTCTTCCAAATGCTTGCCCTCAACTTTTTGAGGGCGTGAAACGTTACATTTTGAATTGTGTAAATAATATACCATATCGCCTTTTCCTGTCAAGGGTTTTCTGGGCATTTTTACATCTTGACGAAGCCAAAAATAGGGGGCCAAAAATCGGCGTTTTGCCGAAAAAACGGAATTTGGGAATGGAGCTCTTGAATACCGCTTGCAAAAAAACGTTTCACGGATATAATAGAAGAAGACAAAGGCAACGCCGCATCTTGATGGAGGAAGCCCTATTATGAAGCACAATTCCGCCCCGACGATGAAGGACGTGGCCCTGGAGGCCGGTGTGGCCCTGGGGACGGTCTCCAAGGTCTTCAATGACCTTCCCGTGGGGGAGAGCTACCGCCTGCGGGTGGAGGAGGCGGCCCGGAAGCTGGGCTATCAGGTGAACAGCTACGCCCGGGGGCTGAAGACCAACCGGACCTTCACGGTGGCCCTGATCCTGCCCAATATCACCGACCCGTTTTTCTCCGCCCTGGCCCAGGGCGCCTATGAATCGCTCTCTGCCCGCCAGTATCGGATGCTTCTCTCCCTTACCTCCTCCAACCCGGAGGCGGAGCAGCGGTGCATCAGAATGGTCCAGCAGAACAAGGTGGACGGCATCATCGGCCTGACCTACAACCCCAATCTGGAGGTGGACCCCGCACTGCCCTATGTGAGCATTGACCGGTATTTCGGTCCCAATGTCCCCTGTGTGTCCTCGGACAACTTCGGCGGGGGCCAGATGGCGGCGGAAAAGCTGCTGGAGCTGGGCTGCAGGCATCCGCTGTTCCTGCGGGTGGGTTCCAGGGTCCCCGGCGAGTCGGACAAGCGGGGAGACGGCTTTGAGTCCGCCTGCCGCCGGCGGGGAGTCAAGTGCGACTCCCTGCGGCTCAATGACGAGGACGGCCTGGTGGAGCCCTTCCGGGCCTTCCTGTCCCAGCACATGAAGGGCGGGCGGCTGGAGTATGACGGCATCTTCTGTGCCACCGACGCCCTGACCATCCACATCCGGGGCATGCTCTCGGAGCTGGGGCTGCGGGTCCCCGAGGACGTGCAGCTCATCGGCTTTGACGGTATCCGCCGCTTTACCACCGGAGATCTCTACTGTTCCACCATCATCCAGCCCATCCCCCGTCTGGCCGAGACCTGCGTGGACCTCCTTCTCCGGGAGGACCGGAGCAATCTCCCCAGACTGATCTGCCTGCCGGTGACCTACGCCAGCGGCGGGACCACAAGGGAGTAACGGAGGAGGCGCTTTCGTGGCCAGCGAGTACCTGAAATGGAAATACCGGGACGTGGGACCGAAGGAGAAGGTGGAGCTCACCCCCCGGCAGAAGCGGGAGAACTGGTGGTATTACCACAAGTGGTATGTGTTCCTGGGCGTGGTCCTGGCCGCCGTGGCGGTCTATCTCATCGCCCGCGCCCTGGGGTTTGGAGAGGTCAGGCCCGACTATCAGGTCGCCTACGTGGGCTCGGCCGCCCTGCCTGAGGATACCGTGACCGCCCTGGAGACCGCACTGTCCGGGCTGGGTACCGACTGCGACGGTGACGGCCGGGTGGTGGTCCGGGTGAACCAGTATGTGATCGGCGATGAGACCGACAGCGGCGATGCGTTGTATTCCTATGCGGGAAGGACAAGATTGATGGCCGACCTGGACGCCTGCGAGAGCTATTTCTTCCTTCTGGAGGACCCCGAGGATTTCCAGGAGAACTACCAGGTCCTCCGCCGCCTGGATGGGAGCCTTCCTGCAGAGGGCGACCGGGATGTGGAACGCTGCTGCCTTTCCTGGTCGGACTGTCCGGCCCTTCGGGGCCTCGCCCTGGGGGGATATACGGAGGAGCTCCTGGGGCAGACGCTCAGCGGGGACAGTCAGGAGCTGCTCTCCGGCCTGGCCCTGGCCCGCCGGGGCTTCTGGGCGGACAAGACCGTGCGCTATGCCGACCCATGCGATGAACTCTGGACCGTGATCACGAAGGGGGCGCTGTCATGAAAAAGCAGCTTTGTCTTTTCCTGGCCCTGGGACTTCTCTGCCTGAGCGGCTGTTCCCCTCACTATCCCGACCGGGCCGCCGACGGAACGGCCTGGGACAAGGACTGGACCCTCCTGGGCTCCGCCCTGGGGGTGGAGGCGCCCGGAGACGGCCTGACCCTTTTGGACAACAACTCCATCCTGACAGGCGACGACCTCTATTACGCCGCCTGGACGGTGGGTGAGCCCACCTCCTACACCAACGAGGATGGAAAAGAGGTGGACCTGTATCCCGCCCAGCTCTACCTCCTGCTGTGCGGCTGCGCCGACGGCAGCTACGCCCGGCAGACCATGGAGGACTGGCTGGCACGGGAGGAGGAGACCTACACCATCCTCGAGACCCGGACCGAGACCCACAACGACCAGGAATATACCGTCCTGATCTACGAGTGCGATTCGGAGACCAACCCGTACAGCCGGGGGGCCTCCGCCTTCGCCGTCTGCGGGAACTATGCCGTCAGTGCCGAGTTCACCTGTCAGGAAGGGTACGATCAGCCGGTGACGGAGGTCCTCTCCCGTTTCCTGGACGGCTGCCATTACAGCGCGGAGCTGGAAGAATAGGGGGCGCACGTATGGGACTATTTGTACATGACGATCCGGGCTATGACCCCAGTATCCGGCAGACCGGGTTCAACCGGTATAAGCAGCTTCTCTCCCTTCACGCCTTTTCCTGGATCAAGCTCAACCTGCTCACCCTGCTGGGGGCGCTTCCCCTGGCCCTCGGTATCGGGTACGCCATCCTCTCCAGCAGTGTATTGGTGCTCATCCCCTGCGCCCTCCTGGGCGGGATGTTTTTCGGCCCCTTCTTTGCCGGCTTGTATGACGGTATCCTCCGGGGCCTGCGGGACGCGCCCGAGGGTTGGTGGAGCGCCTATCGGAAAAGCTGGCGGCAGAATGGGCGGGAGAGCCTGCTCCCCGGCGCTGTCCTAGGCCTGCTGGTGGGCATGTACTCCTTTATGGCCGCCCTCTTCTGGTGGTCGGAGACCCCGCAGACACCGGGGACCATTGCCCTGTACCTGTTCAGCGGGCTGCTGTTCCTGCTGTTGAATACCCTGTGGTGGCCTCAACTGGTCCTCTTCCGGCAGACCGTTCCCAACCGCCTGAGAAACATCATCCTGTTCACCGCCAAATACCTTTGGCGGGTCCTGGGGGTGTGTGTTCTCCAACTGGCCTATCTTCTTGTTTTTGTCCTGTTTGCCCCGTGGACCCTGTTCCTGCTCCCCATCCTGGGGTTTTGGTATATCGTCTTCCTCAGCCAGTTCCTTCTCTATGACCGCCTGAACGAGGAGCTGGGCATCGAGGAACAGCTCCCCCGGACGGAGGACTGAAGTCGATTTGACGCCGATGTGTGCCGCCGCAAGCGAATTCTCGCTTGCGGCGGCTCTTTTTTTGCCCTTTTGGCGCAGGAAGGAAGCAAGACCTTTTGCGGACGGCAGGGCAGCGAAGGCATGACCGCCCTTGCTATCGTTAAATTATTCAAAAATACCGTATACAAAGGAATAGAAGTTAGCGAAAATGTACAATTCAAAGGGCCGGAAACGGCCACCTCGGGACCATGAATCCAGTATCATAGAGTAGGTCATGAATTGGCTGCACCGACGCGCGCAGGTGGTGTACCAAAACTTCGTTCATGTATTTTTGTGATAGGAGGGAACCATGAAAGGTATTTGTGTGCGCAGCGAGATCGAGCCGCTCAAAAAGGTCCTGCTGCACCGTCCGGGAAGGGAACTGCTGAATCTGACTCCCGACCGGCTGCCCGAGCTGCTCTTTGACGACATCCCCTTTCTGGAGGTGGCACAGCAGGAGCACGACGCCTTTGCCCAGATCCTCCGGGACAACGGCGTGGAGGTGGTCTATCTGGAGGACCTGATGACGGAGGTCCTGAGTCTGTATCCCCAGGTGGCGGAGCCCTTCCTCTACCAGTGGCTTGCCGAGGGCAACATCAAGACCCGCCGCTGGCAGGATAAGTTATACAGCTACCTGGTGACCAACTTCAAGGGGAAGGCCCTGGTGGAGAAGACCATGGAGGGTATCACCCTCAAGGAGATGGGGGACACCGCCCACGCCTATTCTCTCCAGGATATGACCGCGCCGCCGGACGATCTGGTGGTGGACCCCATGCCCAACCTCTACTTTACCCGGGACCCCTTTGCCAGCGTGGGCACCGGTGTGTTCCTCCACAAGATGCGCTACCCCACCCGCTGCCGGGAGACCATCTACGCCGACTACATCTTCCGGTATCACCCGGATTTCGCGGGCCTTGTGACCCGGTACTACGACCGGAACATGGAGCGCAACATCGAGGGGGGCGACGTGCTCAACCTCACCGAGGACACCCTGGCCATCGGCATCTCTCAGCGCACCAGTCCCGACGCCATTGAGTCGGTGGCCAAGAGCCTGTTCACCGACCCCAACGCCAGGATCCGCACCGTGTTGGCCTTCGAGATCCCCGACTGCCGGGCCTTTATGCATCTGGACACGGTGTTTACCCAGATCGACATGGACAAATTCACCGTCCACCCCGCCATTCTGGGCCCCCTCACCGTGTACGAGCTCACGCCGGGGGACAGGGACCCCGCCGACCTCCGGATCCGGACCATCGACGCCGACCTGAAGAGCATTCTGGAACAGTACACCCATGTGGATGACATTCAGCTTATCTATTGCGGCGGCGACGACCTCATCGCCGCGGCCCGGGAGCAGTGGAACGACGGCTCCAACACCCTGTGCATCGCCCCGGGCAAGATCGTGGTCTATCAGCGCAACAGCGTATCCAACGCCATCCTGCGGGACGCCGGCCTCACCGTGCTGGAGATGCCCTCGGCCGAGCTCTCCCGGGGCCGGGGCGGCCCCCGGTGCATGTCCATGCCCCTCATCCGGGCAGAGTGAACAATGCAAATTTGCAAAAAGTAATAGGAGGAATGTGATATGGGGATCAATATCAGGGGCCGCAGTTTTTTGACTTTGCTGGACTTTACGCCGGCGGAGATCAACTACCTGCTGGACCTGGCCGCCGAGTTCAAACGGATGAAAGCGAACGGGGTGGAGCACAAGTGGCTCACCGGCAAGCAGGTGGTGCTGCTGTTTGAAAAGACCTCCACCCGCACCCGCTGCGCCTTTGAGGTGGGAGCCCGGGACCTGGGCATGGGGGTGACCTTCCTGGACCCCGGTTCCTCTCAGATGGGCAAGAAGGAGTCCCTGGCCGACACTGCCAAGGTCCTGGGGCGGATGTACGACGGCATCGAGTACCGGGGCTTCAAGCAGTCGGTGGTGGAGGACCTGGCAAAGTACTCCGGGGTCCCTGTATGGAACGGCCTCACCGACGACTTCCACCCCACCCAGATGCTGGCCGACGTGATGACCGCCCGGGAGGAGTTTGGCGATCTGCGGGGCAAAAAGCTCACCTTCTTCGGGGACGCCCGCAACAACGTGGCAAACTCCCTCATGGTGGTCTGCGCCAAGCTGGGGATGCACTTCTGCGCCTGCGGGCCCAGGGAGCTGATGCCCAGGGATACCCTGGTGGAGCAGTGCCGGGCCGTGGCCGCCGGGACCGGCGCCGTCATTGAGCTCACCGACGACGTACAGCAGGGGGCCAGGGACTGCGATATCCTCTACACCGACATCTGGGTCTCCATGGGGGAGCCCGAGGAGCTCTGGGCGGAGCGCATCCAGCTCCTGAAGCCCTATCAGGTGAACAAGGAGCTCATGGCCCAGGCCAGGCCCACCGCCATCTTCCTTCACTGCCTGCCCTCCTTCCACGACAGGGAGACCACCATCGGGGAGGACATTTATCAGAAATTTGACCTCCCCGCCATGGAGGTCACCGACGACGTGTTCCTGGGCAAGCAGGCCCGCCAGTTTGAGGAGGCAGAGAACCGTATGCACACCATCAAGGCTGTGATGTACGCGACTCTGAAGTGAGCCATGGGAAAACGAATTGTAGTGGCCCTGGGGGGCAACGCCCTGGGCAATTCCCCCCAGGAGCAGCTGGAACTGGTAAAGGGCACCGCCAAGCCCATCGTGGATCTGGTCGAGAAGGGGTATGACGTCATCATCGGCCACGGCAACGGCCCCCAGGTGGGGATGATCAACCTGGCTATGGAGTTCTCCGCCAATCAGGGGGGCGGCACCCCCTATATGCCCTTCCCCGAGTGTGGGGCCATGACCCAGGGCTATATTGGCTACCACCTCCAGCAGGCCATCCAGGCCGAGCTGCGCGCCCGGGGCATCCATAGATCCTGCGCCACCGTGGTCACCCAGGTGGTGGTGGACGAGGCCGACCCCGGCTTCCAGAACCCCACCAAGCCCGTGGGCAGCTTCTACACCAAGGAGGAGGCCGACGCCATCGCCGCGGAGAAGGGCTTCACCTTTGTGGAGGACGCCGGCCGGGGCTGGCGGCGGGTGGTCCCCTCGCCCATCCCCCGTCGTATCGTGGAGCTGGACGTGGTGGAGCAGTTGGTATCGACCGGCAGCATCGTCATCACCGTGGGGGGTGGGGGGATCCCCGTGGTGGAGAGCGAGGCCGGATGGAAGGGGGTGGCCGCCGTCATCGACAAGGACCGGGCCAGCGCCCTGTTGGCCCGGGACGTGAAGGCAGATCAGCTCATTATCCTCACCGCCGTGGACCGGGTGTGTGTCAACTTCAATCAGCCCGATCAGAGGGAGCTGTCCCGGATGACCTTGGCCGAGGCGGAGGAATACATCGCCCAGGGCCAGTTCGCCCCCGGCAGCATGCTACCCAAGGTCCAGTCCTGCATGGAGTTCGTCGCGGGCAGCGCCGGGGGAGCCACCGCCCTCATCACCTCTCTGGCAAGGGCGGCGGAGGCTTTGGAAGGAAAAACGGGAACTGTGGTTGAAAAGTAGCCGCGTTCCACATATAATTGAGAAGGAGAGAGTGACATGGCCGAAAAGAAAAAAAGACGCTCGCTGAGTACCTTTGCTATTCTGCTGGCGGTCCTCCTGGCGGTATCCCTGGTCACCTGGCTTGCCAGCGGCCAGACCTATACCAACACCGAGACCGGCGAGGCGGCCCAGGTGGTGGGCGCCTCGGTCAGCGACATCCTCATGGCCCCCATTGCCGGCTGGCATGATGCCGGGGACGTCATCGGCTTCGTGTTCTGCCTGGGTGTGTTCCTGTCCCTGCTCAACGCCACCGGCGCCTTGGAGACCGGCATCCACGTGCTGGTGAAGAAGCTCCACGGCAAAGAGCTCGTCCTTATCTGGGTCCTGATGTTCCTGTTCTCCATCGGCGGCACCACCTACGGCATGGGGGAGGAGACCGTAGGCTTCTACATCCTCCTGGCCGCCACCATGATGGCTGCCGGCTTTGACCCCATGGTGGGCGCTGCTACCGTTCTGCTGGGCGCCGGCTCCGGCGTGCTGGGCTCCACCATCAACCCCTTCGCCACCGGTGCGGCAGTGGACGCCGCCGCCGCGGTGGGCGTGGGGGTGAATATGGGCATCCTGTATGTGGAGGGCATCATCCTCTGGCTGGTTGCCTATCTGCTCTCCGCCCTCTTCGTCACCCGCTACGCCAAAAAGGTCAAGGCGGGCAAGGGCTCCATCCTCACCTCCCGGCAGCTCACCGCCTGTAAGGAGGCCTACGGCGGCGCCGACGAGATCGACGACAATGTCCGCCTCACCGGCCGGCAGAAGGTGGTCCTCATCCTCTTCGCCCTGTCCTTTGCGGTGATGATCCTGGGCTTCATCCCCTGGGAGGACCTGAACGAGGGCATTTTCAACGCCTTTGGCTGGTCCGGCTTCCTCACCGGCAATCCCTTCGGCTGGTGGTGGTTCGATGACGCCGCCACCTGGTTCCTGCTCATGGGCATTATCATCGGCCTGGTGGGCATCGATGACAAGAGCAGGTTCATGACCCATGTGGTCAACGGCTTTGCCGACATGATCTCGGTGAACCTGGTCATCGCTCTGGCCCGGGCCACCACCGTTATCATGAGCATCACCGGACTGGGCACCTGGCTGGTGGAGGCGTCCATCACCGCCCTGTCCTCCTCGGGCCTGCCCGCCGGTATATTCGGCTCTCTGGACTACCTGCTCCACATCGGCCTGAGCTTCCTGGTACCCTCCTCCTCGGGCCTGGCCGCCCTGTCCGCACCCATCGTCTCCCCCATCGTGGCGGGCATGGGCTGGAGCGTGGAGACCTCCATCATGATCAACGTGGCCGCCAACGGTTTTGTGAACCTGTTCACCCCCACCTGCGGCTTCATCATGGGCGGCCTGGCCCTGGCCCGGATCCCCTGGGAGACCTGGGTGAAGTGGTCAGCCAAACTCCTGGCCGTCATTGCGGTGGCCGTCGGCGTGGTCCTCACTGTTGCCATGCTGATCCTGAGCTGACAGCAGTCCCGTCAGCACTTCATTTTCCCGGCAAGGAAAGGGCCGGCCGTACAGCAATTGCCTGCGGCCGGCCCTTTCCACCCTGTGACCTTGTATATGAGAAAGGGAGAAGGTGATCACATTGACCAGGCCCGCGACCATACAGGATAATCTGGCGTCCTCTTCGGAGCCGGGGGCAATTTGCTCCTTTGACTACGAGGCCATCCAGGCTCCCACGAAGGCGCTGATCCATCAATCGGCCCGTTTTCTCTATATCAAGCAGGGGAGAGGGACCATTGAGATCAGCGGTGTGGCCTATGATGTGCTCCCCAATATGCTCATCGCCATCACTCCCTGGACCATCACCGAGGTCACGGAGGTAAAGGAGATGCTGCAGTTCATTCGCATCGTCTACGACTATCAATATATCAACGCCCTGCTCAAGGGGACCCCCGGCGTGGAGCAGGACAGCTCTGAGCTGCTCCGGTTTTTGTCCACGGAGCCGGTGGCCTATCTGGACTCAGTACAGAGTGCCTGCGTGGATGAGATCGCCCGGCAGCTCAAGATGGAACTGGGAGTGGAGTCCACCCGGAGCTGCCCGCCCAGCCAGCCTTTGGCACAGCTCTATGTTACCAATAAGGTGGTGGAGCTGATGATCCTCTACCGCCGCTATATCCTGGCCTCCCGGGGAGAAGCGGGCGGGGGAAAGGGAGTTGAGGCGGAAAACGCCATCCTCAGTTATCTCTACGCCCACTCTGCCCAGCGGTTGACCCTGTCCGGCGTGGCGAGGGCGTTTTTTATCTCGGGCTCTACGCTTTCCAAGCGCCTGGTGGAGACCACCGGCACCACCTTTTCCAAGCTGCTCTCCAGCATCCGCATCGAGAAGGCGTCGGACTATCTCATCTACACCGACCTGACCCTGAACGAGATCGCGGCCCTTACCGGCTTCGTGGATGCCTCCCACCTCTCCAAGCGCTTTGTGTCCCGGGTGGGAGTGCCTCCCGTGAAATTCCGGAAGGTCTACGGAAAGACCAAGACGGAGCTCCGGCGCACCAACAAGAGCATTGCCTTTGAGGTGACCGACTATATCTATAAGAATTATACCGACGAAAAGCTCGCTGCCGCCCAGGTGGCCGCGGAATTCGGCGTCTCGGTGGCCGAGCTCAACCGCCTGATGCTCTATCACGCCGATATGAATTTTGAGACCCTGCTCAACTTTCTCCGGATCAACCGGGCCTGCGAGCTGCTGGTGTCTACGGAGTATTACGTCATCGACGTGGCCTTCGAGGTGGGCTATAACAACATCAAGACCTTCAACACGAATTTTTACAAATTCAGGGGGATGACGCCCACCCAGTTCCGCAGCCGTATCACCCTCCAGAGGGCGGACGGAAGCGAGAAGGGGAAGAGAAGGAAGAAGAGACAGCCGGAAGGCGGGAAAAAGGATCACGGATAGGGAGGCGCAGGGAGGGGACAGCCCGATGTCCCGGCCCTGCGCGCTTCATTTTTCAGGGGTGGGGGCGGAATATTTTCCACCCTCTGCGTCAAACTACTCCCGAGGTGATCATATGGCCAAGAAAGGCATGGCCCGGCCGGAGCGGGAGACGGCACCCAAAAACGACGTGCCGCCGGTCCCGGAGATTCAAGGCAAGGCCAAGAGCGGAAAGAAAAAGGCAAATCCGATCATTACGGGGACCGAAGGCCCCAATATGAAGGTGTTCCACGAAAAACCGATCTCCAACGCATACTCCGCGGTTGACACCGACCTGGCCCGGGACAATCTGGAAAACGATATTCCCGCCGCGGACCTGGAAGAACTGTGAGAGGAGGGCAGGTATGAGTACAGAACTGCCCTTGGGGTTTGGAATGGCCCTGGCCCAGAACGAGGCGGCCATGCGCCGGTTCGAGCACATGAGCGAGGAGGAAAAACAGGCCGTCCTGGACCAGGTCCACAGGGTCCGTTCCAAGGCGGAGATGCGGCGGCTGGTCTCCGGGCTGTCAGACCGCCTGCAATAGGGGGCGGACATGGGAAACCACCTTGGGAGGGAGTTCTCCCCCTATCTCCTCCAACATGCGGACAACCCCGTGGACTGGTGGCCCTGGGGGGAGGAGGCATTTGCGGAGGCCCGCCGTACCGACCGCCCTGTTTTTCTCAGCATTGGCTACTCCACCTGCCACTGGTGCCACGTCATGGCCCATGAATCCTTTGAGGATGAGACGGTGGCCCGGGCCATCAACGCCGCCTTTGTGCCCATCAAGGTGGACCGGGAGGAGCGTCCCGACGTGGACGCAGTCTACATGGCGGCCTGTGTGGCCATGAACGGCTCGGGGGGCTGGCCCCTCACGGTGCTGCTCACCCCGGAGCAAAAGCCCTTCTGGGCAGGGACTTATCTGCCCAAGGCCCAGCTCCTGCGTTTGGTGGAGCAGGCGGAGAGGTTGTGGCGGGAGGACCGGGCGGCAGTGCTCTTTACCGGCGAGACTCTTACCGCCCGCCTGCGTCAGGAGGAGGACCGACCCGGCACGCCTGGACGGGAGATCGTCCGGCAGGCTGCCGGCCAGCTTGCCCGGAGCTTTGACCGGGAATGGGGCGGCTTCGGCCCGCCTCCCAAATTCCCCACGCCCCACAACCTGCTCTTCCTGCTGCGCTATGCCCGCCTTACCGGGGACGAGCGGGCGGGGGAGATGGCCCTGGGGACACTGGACGCTATGTATCGGGGCGGACTTTTTGACCATGTGGGGGGCGGGTTTTCCCGCTATTCCACCGACCGCCGCTGGCTGGTCCCCCATTTTGAAAAGATGCTCTATGACAATGCTCTGCTGGTCCTGGCCTATGCCGAGGCGTTCCAGCACACCCGTCGCCCGCTCTATGGGGAGGTCCTCCGCCGCACCCTGGCCTATGTGCTCAGGGAGCTTTCCGGCCCCCAGGGGGGCTTTTGCTGCGGCCAGGACGCGGACAGCGACGGGGTGGAGGGAAAGTACTATACGCTGACCCCCGACGAGCTGGTTCCGGTTTTGGGGAAGGTGGAGGCGGAGCGGTTCTGCCGGTGGTACGGCGTCACCCCGGCGGGCAATTTTGAGGGAAAGAGCATCCCCAATCTGCTGGGACAGGAGAACTTTGACCGGGAGCCGGAGGGGATAGCCGCCCTGCGGGAGATGGTGTATGCCTACCGCCTTGGACGGACGGCCCTCCACCGGGACGACAAGGTGCTCACCACCTGGAACGGGCTGATGCTGGCGGCCCTGGCCCGGGCCGGTCTGGTACTGAATGAGCCAGAGTACCTGGACGCCGCCCGGCAGACAGTGGACTTCCTGGAGACTCATCTCACCACCTCCCACGGGCGGCTGTTGGCCCGCTGGCGGGAGGGGGATGCCGCTCATCCCGGCAAGCTGGAGGACTATGCCTTCTATGCCTGGGGCCTGTTGGAGCTCTACGGGGCGGACTTTGACCCCGCCCATCTCGCCCGGGCGGCCGAGCTGGCAGACTTTCTCCTGGAGCTCTTCTTTGACCGGGAGCGGGGCGGCTTTTATCCCTACCCCTCCAATGGGGAACAGCTTTTGACCCGGACCAAGGAGGCTTACGACGGGGCTATGCCCTCGGGGAACGCCGCGGCGGCGCTGGTCCTCTCCCGGCTGGCCCGGCTCACAGGAGAGAGGCGCTGGCGGGAGGCGGCAGACCTTCAGATCGCCTGGCTGGCGGGGGCGGCGGAGGACTATCCCGCCGGGCACAGTTTTGCCATGCTGGCCTTTTTGGAGGAGCTGTGGCCCTCAGCAGAGCTGGTGGTGACGGCCCGGGAGGTCCCCTGGGAGCTGGGGGCCTTCCTGCGGGAGACCTCCCGCCCGGAGCTGGCGGTGCTGGTCAAGACCCCGGAGAATGCCGCCGCCCTGGCTGCCCTGGCCCCCTTTACGGAAGACTATCCTATTTCGGAGCAGGGAGAACAGTACTATCTGTGCCGGGGCGGCGCCTGCGCTCAGCCGGTGGACAGCATCCCGGCGGTGAGAGCCCTTCTGGAGTGAGCTTTGCCGGGGAGGAAATGAGGAGAAAAAGAACTCTGTCCATTTTGTGGGCAGAGTTCTTTTTTGGGGGAACAATAAAGTGAGATGCCCTAAAGGCTTTGGGGGCTTTTTGGGAGCGGGCCCGGAGGAGTTTGACGTTTGGTAGATTTTTCCCTAATGATATGCTATAATTTTTATGAAAAGAAAGGAATGGCGATTTGGACCCTTTTCGGGAAAAAATGGAACAGTCCTGTTTATCGTACAGAACATGTGCTGTCTTGAAAAAAAGGACCTGATGCGCGGAGATGGGAGGGGACCGGATGAATCTGTTTGAGCTGTTGGACCCTAAAATGTTCCGCCTGCTCTCCGGACGGAATCAGGCCATCTATGCCGACCTGCTGATGCTGGTCTGGGAGCGGTGCAGTACCTCTCAGGACTACGGGATCGAGAAGGGGATCCTGGCGGATGCGGCGGAGGAGTACGTGGCGGCTCTGCCCGCTCCGCCGCCGCCGGATGAGGACGACGAGACGGCTGAAGCCGCCCGGAGCCCGAGGAACCAGGCCCTTCTGTATCTGCGCAGGCTGCGGGAGACCGGCTGGCTGGAGGAGCAGGAGGCAGGGTACGAGGAGGAGATCCGGGTCGCTGTGAGCGCGCCCGCGGTCCACTTGCTCCGGGCCTTTGACGCGATGCTCCACCCCAAGACGGTGACATACAGCGGAAAGCTGTTCAAGGCCTATCGGCTGCTGGAGGGGATCGGGGAGGAAAAGAGCCCCTATGAGAACGTGCTGAAGGAGGTCTCCTCCGACATGGCAGAGCTGAACGACTCCCTGCGGCAGCTCAATTCCTCCATCGGTACTTATATCGACCGGCTCACCCGGAATAAGACCCCCCAGGAAGTGCTGGATCTGTTCCAGCAGTATGAGGAGCAGATCGTTGTGGCGGCCTATCACCGCTTCAAGACCAGCGACAACCTGTTCAGCCACCGCGCGGAGATCCTGGAGGGGCTGGACCGGTGCGAGGGGCAGTACTTCGACGCCCTGCGGGAGGACTACTGCCGGGTGGAGCAGGTGGGTGAGGCCGAGGGCGCAGCCGGGGTGCAGGGGCTGGTCCAGTCGGTGCGGGATGACCTGGACAGGATGCACGACCTGCTGGGAGAGATCGACCGCAGTCACGTCACCTACCGCCAGAGGGCGGTGCAGAGAGCCCAGTTCATGCTGCTCTCCGACGGCTCCACCCAGGGAAAGATCAGCGACCTGCTGCGGTATTACGCGGAGACGGTGCAGGAGTCGGAGGAACTTCTCCGGGTGGATGAAAGCCCGCTCAGCCGCCAGTGGAGACTGTATCCGGCGGCAGTACCCGGCCGGCAGTTCCTCAAGCCGGCGGTGACAAGCCGCAGGCCCACGCCCATCGAGCAGCCCCCGCCGGAGGATCCCATTCCCCCGGAGGAGCTGGAGCGGCAGCAGAAACTGCTGATGGAGTATGTCCGGCAGGCGGTCACCCAGGAAAATGTGAACCGGTTTGCCCAGAAGGTATTGCGCGGCCGGGAGACGGTCTCGGCCTCCGCGCTGGTGGAGGAGGACGGCGGGGCGCTGATCAAGGTCATCGGCCTGCACACCTATTCCAGGTCGGAGGACCGGAACTATGAGCTCACGGCGGGAGATGAGTGGGTCCGCTGCGGCGGAGTCCGGTTTCAGCAGTTCTGGGTGCGCAAGCGGGGATGAGGGGGAAATATTATGGAAGTCAAAGAAGTGGCCAACTATCTGCTGAATCATTGTTTCCTGCCGTCCCAGGCTGACGAGCTGCGGGAGAGACACTATTTTGCGGTCAACCATCTGGAGGAGCTGCGGAGGATCTTCAAGCCCCTGGGGTACACGGTGGTGTACCACGCCGCGCCGCTGAAGGTGATCGCCCTTGTCAATGAATTTGAGGGGAACCAGGCCCGGCTCAACAAGTATGAGAGCATCCTGCTGCTGATCTTCCGGCTGCTGTACCTGCAAAAAAGAGAGAAGCTGTCCATGGATGGCGAGCATGTCACCGTCACCGTGAGAGAGGTCCAGGAGGAGTTCCAGAAGCTGGACCTCCCCAGGAAGCTGAATCAGCTTACTCTGGAGGGAGCAATGCGGACCCTGAAGGGCTATAACCTGGCCAGAGCCCTGGACCGGCTCACGGATGAGGACGCGAGGATCGAGATCTTTCCCACGGTGATCCTGGCCCTGCCGGACAACGTACTGAAGGCGTCCCGGGATGAGACCATGGAGGAGCTGAACAAATACCGGAAGGCCGGGGAGGAGGAAGAGGAATGATCGCTCTGCACCGCCTGCGGCTGATCAACTGGCACAATTTTACCGACGACCTGTTGGACATCCAGCAGATCACCTATCTCATCGGGGTAAACGGGGTGGGGAAGACCACCATCCTGGACGCCCTGCGCTACTGCCTGACCACCGATAAGAACTTCAATGCGCTGGGAAACAGGAAGAGCAAGCGGACCCTGCTGGGCTCGGTGCACGGCAAGCAGCGGGACCGGGAGGGGGACAGGCCCCGGTACAGCCGCAAGGGGCACACGGTGTCCTATATCGGGGCGGAATTCCTGGATGAGACCGCCGAGCCGGGCAAAAACTCCTTTGTCATCACGGTGCGGGTGGAGTCCGAGAGCCCGGATGAGGATATGCGCCATGTGCAGCAGCGCTGGTATCTTACGCCTCACGGCTATGCTCTGGAGGACCTCCCCTTTCTGGGACCGGACCGGGTCCCGGCCAGGCGGGAGCAGTTCCGTCTGAAGGGGGAGAGGATGCGGGAGACCGAGAACCAGAAGGCGGCGCGGGATATGATCTGCCGCAAGCTGGGCATCGGCGCGGCGGACTCGCCCCTGGGAAAAAAGTTCTGCGCCGTGTTTCCCATGGGCACTGCGATGGACGATATCGACGACTTCCGGACATTTATCTATCACTACATCCTACCCCAGCCGGAGATCGACCCGGAGGCCCTGCAAAAGGAGCAGATCGAGCTGGAGCACCTGAGCGATATCCTCCTGCAGGCCAAGGAGCGGGCAGAGCTGCTCAACGAGATCGGCGCGCTGGGAGAGACCGCCCTGGCCAAAAAGCGGGACTGTGTCACCAACCGGGGCTTTGTGCTGTGTGCCAGGCAGCGCTCGGCCGCCGGGCGGGAGGAGAAGCTTCTGGAGGAGATCACCGCGGGCAACCGGGAGATCGAGGCCCTGCAGCGGGAGCTGGAGCGTCAGGAGGAGCAGACCGACCTGGCCCGGCAGCGGTATGTGGACGCGGAGCGGGAGAGCGAGGACAGCGAGGAGAGCAGGCAGCTGCGCCTGCTGGAGGAGCTGCAGAAGCAGAGGGAGAGGGAATATCAGGCGGCGAGGAAGGCCCACAGCGTGCTGCAGAACGCCAAGGGAGCGCTGGAGACGCTGGAGCGGAGACTGGCGGACTACGGCCTTGCCCTGGCGCCGGAGCAGATGCCGGAGGAGATCCGGCGCATGCCCAAGGACCAGCAGATGGGCCGGCTGGATGAGATGGAGCGCGCCCTGCGGGAGAGCGGCAAAAAGCTGGACGAGCTGGAATTTGAAAGGCGCAGCGAGCGCAGGGAGATGGAGCGGCGCCGGGACGGGCTGCACAGACAGATCGAGACCCTGGAGAGAGGGCGGCTGGTCTATCCCGACAGAGACCGGGCAAATGCGGTCTGCGGGGCCATCAACCGGGAATTTGCAAATCTGGGGATGGAGACCGACGCCCGGATCCTGTGCGAGCTGCTGAACGTGCGGGAGCCGGACTGGCAGAGCTGTGTGGAGGCGTGCCTGGGGGAGCGGCGCTTTGACATCCTGGTCTCGCCGAAGCACTACCGAACAGCCAAGCGGGTCTTTGAGCAGCTGGGCGCCGAAGTGGGGCGGGTCAGCCTGCTGGACACGCCTGCCCTGGAGCGGGACGCGGGGCGGGGCAGGGGGCCGGAGGCATCCAGCCTCGCCACAAAGGTCACCAGCGAGAACTGGCTGGCCCAGAGCTATGTCAACGACCTGCTGGGAAGGATCATCTGCTGCGATACGTCGGAGACGCTGGAGGAGTATCCCCACAGCGCCACCAGGGAGCTCCTGCGGCACTTTCCCTATCGCCTTGCCCGGCTGCGCGCGCCGGACCTTTTCATCGGCCTGGACGCCCGCAAGCGGCAGCTGAAGGAGGCAAGGGAGGAGCTTGCCGAGTTGGGGAAGCGCCTGGAGACCCTGAAGGGCCAGGAACGGCTCCTGAGCGAAACACTGGAGCAATGCCGCGGGATCCTCCACGGCAGAACGCTGGCCGACCTGCGGGAGAACTGGGAGAGCGGGCAGAGATTGGAGGCCTGCCAGCAGGCGCTGACCCGGGCCAGGGAGGAGTGCCGGGCGTGCCAGGAGCGGCCCAGTCTTCAGGCGAAAAGGACGGCGGTGCAGCTGTGCCGGAGAGATTGGGAGGAGCAGGAGAAGAAGAGCGTGGAGCTCAAGGCCAAGCTGAAGGTATGGGAGGAAAAGGTGGGTGCGAAGCAGCAGGAGCAGGGCCAGGCCATCCTGGCGGCCGAGAGCGCGGAGAGCGCCTGGCAGACCTTTTGCGAGGAGGAGCCCCTGCTGCGGGCGGAGGTGGAAAAGAAGTATCAGGAGGCTGCCCGGAGCCGCACGCCGGAGAAGATCGCCGAATATCAGAGCAACTACCAGAACCAGGTGGACAAGGCCCTGGAGGAGTGGGTCCGTGACCGGTTGATCCCCAGGCAGCAGGAGTACAACGGGGCCTATATCTGCGATTATCCCCTGGGGCTGGAGGGGCTTGAGACCTTTCTGGAGCAGCGTGACCGCCTGGTAAAGGTGGAGCTGGAGCGGTACACCACCAGTCTGCACCAGGCCCAGGAGCGGTGCAAGGAGCGCTTCCGGGAGGACATCCTGTACCGGCTGCGGGACGATATCGCCCGGGCGAAGCGGCAGTTCCGGGAACTCAACCGCACCATGGGGAACCTGCGCTATGGCGAGGAGGTCTATCAGTTTGTGGTCCAGGCCGGGGAGGATGCGGAGCGCAGGGCATTTTACGATGTGATCATGCGGGGAGACCCACGCAGGGAAGGGGAGAGTGGAGCCCCGGAGGAGACGTCCCAGCGCCGTGACCCGGCCTATGAGGCCCAGGTGGAAGAGCTGATGGAGCGCATCCTGGCCGAGCTGAAGGCCAACGCCCAGCGCCGTCAGGAGGGCAGAAAGGTCACCACAGAGCTCTCCAGCTTTGCCGATTACCGCTACTATCTGGACTATGACATTGAGTGTCAGAACCGGGTGACCGGCGGTGTGACCCGGCTTTCCTCCGTGAGCCAGGACAGCAGCGGCGGAGAGAACCAGGCGCCGTTTTATATCGCGATCTGCGCCTCTCTGCTGCAGATCTATGACAAATGCGAGAACAGCGTCCGCCTGGTCTTGCTGGACGAGGCGTTCAGCCGCATGACCAGCGATCGGATCCGTCCGATGATGCGGATGCTGCGGGAAATGCGGCTGCAGGTGGTGCTCATCACTACGGTGGAAAAGGCGTCGGCCATCCAGCCCTACTGCGACGCCACCTGGTCCATTGTCAAAAGCGGCTCCCGCAACGCGGTGAGGGCCTTCTATCAGGATGTGGAGTGAGAGATGGAGTATACAAGAGAGATCTTAAACAGTCTGGTGGATATCTATGAACGCAGGGGGTACGATCTGCCCGCAGAGGGCAGGCGGCACCGGGCGGTGACCCTGGATGTGGAGAAATGCTGTCCGGAATACCGGGACCACCTGTGCGCGGAGGAGCGGGAGATCGACGCCGCCGTCACCGCACTGGCGGACTGGAAGTGGGTCCTTGCGCCCCGGAATGCCCATGGCTATTACACCAGGCTCACCCTCTGTGAGGAGCGGGTGGGGGAGATCTGTTCCTTCCTGGGGCGCAAACCTGCCCAGACCATCCGGCAGGAGCAGCTTCAACTGCTGCGGGAGGTCCGGGGAGCTCCCGACAGCCTGGCGGTCCGCTTTGCGGCGAAGGCCGCCGCCGCGCTGGAGGAGGGGCGGTCTCCGGGATATGGACTTCAGGGGGACACGGACAAGCTTCGGGACGTGCTGCTGGCCCTGGAGAAGATCGGGCAGCTGAAAAAGGAAACGTACCTTCGCAATTTTTCCGAGGCGGTGTTCCACGATTCCAAGCGGTTTCAGGCCATTCTGGGCATTGTGCGGAATGTGCTTGCGGACCTCACGGAGCAATCCCTGGGAAAGGACCGGATCCTGGAGTACTATAACCTCTTTGAAAATCCCACCTATCTCTATTTGAAGGGCGGCTGGGTCCTGGAGCTTGCCGGTTCGGCCATCCATGTGGCAGACCTTCCGGGGGGCATCGGCCTGGCCGCAAACGCGCTGAGCGCGGTGCGCGGAGTGCATTTGCGGGACAGGACGGTGATATCGGTGGAGAATCTGACCACCTATCACGATATGTCGGAGAGCGGGCAGGCCGTGCTGTATCTGGGCGGGTTCCCCAACCTGGCGCGGGCGGGATTTCTCCGCATGGTATATGCCAATGAACCGGACGCTGCCTACTTTCACTATGGCGACCTGGACCCCCACGGCTTCCTGATCCTGGAGAGCCTGAAGCAAAAGACCGGCATCCCGTTCCGGCCCATGAGAATGGACCTGGCCACGCTGCAGAGGTGCTTTGCCACCGGCCATTACCGGCCGCTGACCGAGGAGGACCACAAGGCCATGGGATATCCGATGCTGGCGCCCTATGAGGAGATCTTTGCCTTTATGCGGGAGAACAACTGCAAGGCGGAGCAGGAATCCATGGAGGCGATGGGACTGTAAGCCGGAACATCGGGGCAAAAAAACAGGCGGGAGCATCCCTCGGGATGCCCCTGCCTTATTTTTGAATGGAGAGCCCTCAGACGGAGATCAGCCCTTGCCGGAGAGGTCCCGGAGGTCCAGGAGTTTTTCGACCTCCTCCTTGGGCAGGACCTTGCAGAAATAGAACCCCTGGAGATAGTCACAGCCCAGGCCCCGCAAAAGCTCGGCCTGCTCTGCGGTCTCCACGCCCTCGCACAGGGCCTCCATGCCCAGGCTGTGGGCCAGGGCGATCATGCCGCTGAGCAGGGCGGCGCCCCGGTGGTCCACGGCAGCCGTGAGCACTGAGCGGTCGATCTTCACGATGTCGATGGGATAATCCCGCAGATCGGCAAAGGAGGTGTAGCCGTAGCCCGCGTCGTCCAGGGCCACCTGGAAGCCCAGGTCCTTGCACTTGGAGATGTTGGCGAAGGCGGCTTCCTTGCTCTTCTCCATGGTGGCCTCGGTGATCTCAATGATAAGGTTGGAGTGGTCGAAATTGTACTTTTCCGAGATCTTCTGCAGTTGGGGGATGAAGTCGTCGCCGCTGATGGTGGTGCGGGTAAAGTTGCAGGAGATCTTGAGGTTCCGGCCCTGGGACTGCCAGAGCTCCAACTGCTTGCAGGTCTCCTCAAAGATGTACAGATCCAAAGCGGAGATGGTCTTCTCGGACTCCATCAGCGCAATGTAGCTGCCCGGATAGAGCAGGCCCTTCTGCGGATGCTCCCAGCGGGAGAGGGCCTCCCCGCCCATGATGCTGCCGTCCTGACGGACAATGAGCTGGAGGAACATGTGGAATTCCCGGTTCTGCACGGCCACCAGGGTCCGCTTCTTCATCTCCAGGACCTCGTTGGCCCGCTGGAGCATCTCCGGCCGGGAGAAGGTGTAGGGCAGATTGTCTCCCACTGCCTGCCGGAAGCCCAGATGGGCGCTGAAAAGGGCGCTTTCGCAGTCCCGGTCCGTGGGCTGGAGGGGATAGATGCCCATGTGGAACTTGGGATGATAGCCCTGCCCCAGCCTCTCGCCGTACTGGTTCAACTGGTTCAGCAGGGACTGGGCCCAGGCGCCAAGCTCCTCCTCGCTGCCGGTGGGGCGGGCCACAGCAAAGCCGCCGCCGCTGACCCTGGCCGCGAACTGTCCCGCCGTGACGGTTTGGGAGAGTTCCTGAGCCACAAAGAGGAGCAGCTTGTCGGCCTCGCTTTTCCCGTAATATTGATTGACCCGGGAGAGATCAAAGGCAACAAGGGCGATGCAGGTCTGGCTGCGGATCTGGTCGGGGAGCTCGTTGAAGCGGTGCAGGAAATATTTCCTGTTGCCCATACCGGTGAGGGGATCGCTCTCATCCTCCTGCTGCTCCGCGGCCTTATACTTGCCCCACAGGACCGCCATTGATGCCGTCAGCAGAACGATGACAACGGTTTCCGCCGTCAGGGCCACGCCCAGTTCGGACCATGTTGCGACAGGACCTGCGGCGTGAGCGCACGGGCACAGAACTCCCGCCAGGGCCAGGGCCCACAGGATGGCGCAGGATCTGCCGCTATGATGCTGTTTCATCCGATTCACCCTCAATTTCACTTCGAACTTCCTTGTCCGAGCCTGCTCCGGCACACCCTCGTGCCGGCGGGAAAGCCTTTCGGGAGAAGGCTGAGAGGCAACAAAAAAACCGCAGTGCAAAACGTTTGCACTACGGCAGCTGGCTGACTTTCCTTACGGAGAAGTCCCTTTAGCTTTGCGTCACCGGGTTTTCCCGGCTTTGCCACTATTTTCATCGAGGATGAGTATAGCACCTTTTGACAAGTTTTTCAAGCACTTTTGTGGATTTTTCTGTAAAAAAGTGGTGGAAAGAGGGAGAGAAACCAGAAAAAATTCCTGCATGAGAAGGGAAGATCCATTTGGAAAACCAGCCCCTCCTTCGACCCTTCCCGGCCTTGTGTTTTTTTTCCTGGCGTGGTACAATAGCTCCACTCAGAGAGCGTGAAGCGCAGGCCCGGCAGAGCCTGCGCCTGTGATGCAAGCCAGACCGTCCCTTTACGGGGGCGGAGAACTTCTTTTGAGAGGGGTCCTTCCATATGAAGATCGTCGTCCTCGCCGGCGGGCTATCCCCCGAGCGGAATGTCTCCCTGTCCTCCGGGACCAAGATCGCCCAGGCTCTGCGGGAGCTGGGGCACGAGACCGCCCTGGTGGATATGTGGTTCGGCCTGGAGGATTATCCCGGCCTTGCCGGCGCGGAGCTCTTCGCCGCGCCCTTTCCCGGGAAATGGCGGCAGGTGGACCGGCAGGCCCCCGACCTGGAGGAGGTAAGCTCCGCCCGGAAGTGGTCCGGCAAGGGGGACTTCGGCCCCGGCGTGCTGGAGCTGTGCCAGGGCACCGACCTGGTCTTCCTGGCCCTCCACGGCCAGTGCGGGGAGGACGGCCGGGTCCAGGCCGCCTTCGACCTGCTGGGCATCCCCTACACCGGCTCCGGTTACCTTGGCAGCGCCATCGCCATGGACAAGGACCTGACCAAGCGCCTGGTGAAGGACCTGGTGAACACCCCGGCGTGGACCTTCCGGGCCTATACCGCCGGGGACATCGACGCCCTCACCAGTGAGACCCCGCTCCCCTGTGTCATCAAGCCGGTGGACTCGGGCTCCTCCATCGGAGTCTCCATCGCCCACACCAAGGAGGAGCTCCGCGCCGCCCTGGAGGAGGGGCTCCGCTTCGGCGGCCGCTGCGTGCTGGAGAGGTACGTCAAGGGCCGGGAGATCCAGGTGGGCATCCTGGACGGCCGGGTCCTGCCCCCCATCGAGATCATCCCCAAGGTGGGCTTTTACGACTACGAGAACAAGTATCAGGCCGGGGCCGCCGAGGAGATCTGCCCCGCCCCCATCACTCCAGAGCAGACTGCCGACGTCTCCCGCCAGGCCAAGGCGGTCTTCGACGCCCTGGGCCTGGCAGTCTACTCCCGGGCCGACTTCATCCTGGACGGGGACGGGACCTTCTGGTTCCTGGAGATCAACACCCTGCCGGGCATGACCCCCACCAGCCTCCTGCCCCAGGAGGCGGCGGCGGCGGGCATGGACTACCCCGCCCTGTGCCGGCGCATCATTGACAGTTCCCTGGCCCTCCGGGGCAATCACTGACAGACCGTGAAGGAGGCCCTTCCATGGAAGAGCGCAGCGTAAAATGGTTGGTAAACGCCCTGGGCGGCAAGCTCCTGGGGGACGACCCCGAGGCCCTGGCCCAGGTGGGGGTCACCGCGGTGGACACCGACAGCCGGAAGCTCCGCCCCGGCTCCCTGTTCATCCCCCTGGTGGGAGAGCGGTTCGACGGCCACGCCTACATCGACCAGGCCCTCACCGCCGGCGCCGCCGGCTGCCTGACCGAGAAGGAGCCGGAGCGGCTCCAGCCGGGGAAATTCTACATTCAGGTCCCCTCCACCCACCAGGCCCTCCGGGACCTGGCGGTGGCCTATAAGGCGGAGTTTGACGTTCCTGTGGTGGCGGTGACGGGCAGCGTGGGCAAGACCACCGCCAAGGACATGATCGCCGCCGTCCTGGGGGAGAAGTACACCGTCCTCAAGACCGAAGGCAACTTCAATAACGACATCGGCCTGCCCCTGACCCTCCTGCGGCTGGAGAAAAAGCACCAGATGGCCGTGGTGGAGCTGGGCATCAACCACCCCGGGGAGATGGACTACCTCTCGGGCATCGCCCAGCCCGACGTGGTGGTCATCACCAACATCGGCGACTCCCACATTGAGGCCTTCGGCTGCCGGGAAAACACCCTGAAGGCCAAGCTGGAGATCTTCAACCACGCCATCCCGGGCTGCACCGCTGTCCTCAACGGGGACGACCCCCTTCTGCGGGGGGCGGAGGAGGACATCAACACCCGCTGGACGGGCTCCGTCCTCTATGTGGGCCGGAGCGAGGGCCAGGACTACCGGGCCAGCGAGGTGGAGAGCGACGGGAAAAGCCGCATGACCTGCCGCATCGACACCCCCCGGGGGGGCTGCCGGGTGGAGGTCCCCGCCCTGGGGGAGCACATGGTCTACCCCATCCTCCTGGCCGCGGCGGTGGGGGAGCGGTTCGACATGACTCTGCCCGAGATCGCCGCCGGCATCGCGGCCTTTTCCCCCACGAAAATGCGCATGAACATCCTCCCCCGGGCCCAGGACATCACCATCCTGGACGACGGCTACAACGCCAACCCCCAGTCCATGCGGGCGGCCATCGACGTGCTGGACAATTACAGCGGCAGCTATAAGATCGCCGTGTTGGGGGACATGTTCGAGCTGGGGGCCCTGGCCGGGGCCCTTCACGCCGGAGTGGGGGAGTTTTTGAAGGGCACCAAGGTGGACAGCCTCATCGCCATCGGCCCCCTGGCCAAGAGCATCCGGGACGCCGCCCAGGGCCCCGGCGGCCCCGAGTGCCGCTGGTTCCAGACCAAGGAGGAGGCCCTGCCTGCCCTGGGGGCCCAGCTCCGCCCCGGCGCCACCGTCCTGGTGAAGGCCAGCCGCGGCATGGCCTTCGAGACCATCACCGAGTACCTCAAGAGCATCACGGAGGAAGCGTAGGAGCTGAGGGTCCCATCGCCCCGCGCTTTGAGATAATACACCCACAGAGGAACACACCATGATCGACATATCGGTTACCGACCTCACCATCGAGTTTGAGGTGGGCAAGAAAATTTTAGACGGCCTGACCTTCCAGGTGGATCAGGGAGAGCGGGTGGGCCTGCTGGGGCGCAACGGCGCCGGCAAGACCACCCTCTTCCGCATCCTCACCGGGGAGCTCCGTCCCGACGAGGGCACCGCCCGCACCGCTCCGGGCAAGGGGGTGGGCCTCATCTCCCAGATCCCGGTCTACCCTCCGGAGTATACCGTGGAGGACGTGCTGCGCACCGCCTTCGACCACCTCAAGGCCATGGAGGAGGAGATGACCCGCCTGGCCGAGCACATGGACGCCGCCGACCGCTCCGCCCTGGCGCGCTACGACGCCCTCACCGCCGCCTTCGAGGCCGGGGGCGGGTACGATACCGAGATCACCCTGAACAAGGTCTGCAACGGCCTGGACATCTCCCCCGAGATGCGCGCCCAGCTCTTTGCCGACCTCTCCGGCGGGGAGAAGACCCGCATCAACCTGGCCCGGCTCATTTTGAACGAGACCGAGATCCTCCTTCTGGACGAGCCCACCAACCACCTGGACCTCCACGCCACCGAGTGGCTGGAGGACTACCTCAGCCGCTACAAGGGCACCGTCCTGGCCATCTCCCACGACCGCTGGTTCCTGGACAAGGTGGTCTCCCGCTGTGTGGAGATCAAAAACGGCAAGGCCGAGTTCTACGCCGGCAACTACTCCTTCTATGTGGAGGAGAAGGAGCGCCGGTTCCAGGAGCAGCTGCGCCAGTACCAGAAGGAGCAGGCCAAGCTGGAGCAGCTCCAGGAGGCGGCGGACAAGCTCCGCCTGTGGGCCTTCCTGGGCAACGACAAGCTCTATAAGCGGGCCTTCTCCATGGAAAAGCGGATGGAGAAGCTCCAGACGGTGGACAAGCCCACCAAGGAGCGCAAGCTCACCATGGGCTTCGGCGAGCGGGAGTTCCGGGGGGACGAGGTGCTGGAGGTCAAGGACCTGGCCATGGGCTTCCCGGGCCGGGAGCTCTTCTCCGATGTGGATCTGGAGGTCATCGGCGGGGAGCGCATCGCCCTTCTGGGGGACAACGGCACCGGCAAGTCCACCTTCGTCAAGCTCCTGCTGGGGGAGCTGGAGCCCACCGCCGGGAAGATCCGCTTCGGCCCCACGGTGCGCATCGGCTACCTGCCCCAGATGGTCACCTTCGACCACCCCGAGCGCAGCCTGGTGGACACCCTCATCTACGACCTGGACTGCACCACCCAGGAATCCCGGGACCGCCTGGCCGCCTTCAACTTCAAGGGGGAGGACGTGTTCAAGCAGGTCTCCACCCTCTCAGGCGGCGAGCGCAGCCGCCTGAAGCTCTGCGAACTCATGAGCCAGAAGATCAACCTCCTCATCCTGGACGAGCCCACCAACCACCTGGACGTGGACAGCCGGGACTGGATCGAGGAGGCGGTGCGGGCCTACGAGGGAAATCTGCTCTTCGTCTCCCACGACCGCTGGTTCATCCGGGAGTTCGCCCAGCGCATCTGGATGCTGGAGGGGGGACACATCACCGACTTCCGGGGGACCTATGAGGAATACCTGGCCTGGCTGGACCGCCAGAGGGCCTTTTCCAAGGGCCGGGGGTCCGGTACGCAGAACAGGGCCCTTGACGCCCAAAAGGGAGGGGCAGAGGCCCAAAACGGAGGGGATGGGACGGCGAAAAGATCCCCGGATCTTTCCAAATCTCCCTCCGGCACCCCCCAAAAGCCCCGCCGGGGAGGCACCAAGGAGCTGGAAAAGCAGGTCCGCCAGGCCGAGCAGGCGGTGGCCAAGGCCGAGGAGCGCCAATACGAGCTGACCCTTGCGGCGCAAGAGGTTGCGGCCAATTACCTGGAGCTCCAGAAGGTCATGGAGGAGCAGCAGGCCCTGGAGGAGGAGATCGCCCACCTCTATACGGTCTGGGAGACCCTGGCCGCAGAGCTGGAGGAGCTCAGGGGCCCCACTGCCACCTGACCGGACCCCTTGCGGCCCAAGGCTTTGCGGACTTTAAGAGGACGGTTTTTCCGCCCGCCCGGGCCCCTTGGACCTGCACCTTCCGGGCGCCGGAGGGTGGGCCCGCACCCCCTGAAAACGGGAGGAGACAGAGAAGATGAGACGAAAAAACAAGTACGGATACCGTCCCTACGGGGGCAAAAAGAGCCCCATACAGGTCCTCCTGTGGGCCTTTTTGGTCCTGGTGGCGGTGGGAGTGGTCCTCTACGCCGCTCTGGTGGTCAACATGTGCCTCCACGCCCGGGACAGGGAGGTGGGCCAGCCCCAGGTCATGGTGGTCCTGGGCTGCCAGGTGAAGCCCGACGGCCCCTCGGTGCTGCTGCGGGACCGGCTGGACACCGCCCTGGACTATCTGGAGGACCACCCGGACATGACCGTGGTGGTCTCGGGGGGCCAGGGGAAGGACGAGCCCACCACCGAGGCCCGGGCCATGGCCGACTACCTGCGAGAGCATGACTTTGAAGGGGAGCTCCTGCTGGAGGAGACCTCCCACAACACCTGGCAGAACGTGAGCTATACCCTGGACCTGCTGACAGAGAAGGGGTACGACGTCACCGGTGACGTGATGCTGGTGTCCAACGGCTTCCACCTGGCCCGGGCGGAGATGCTCTGGGACCGGGCGGGTGGGAGCGCCGACGGGATCTCCGCCCTGGCCGCCCCCATGAGCCACAAGCCCTCCGCCGTCTATATGTTCTTCCGGGAGCCCATCGCCATGGTGAAGTCCTTCGTGCTTGACAGATAGGGATCCGGGCGGGAGAGAAAGGGGCGGCGCGGGCCGCTGAGGACAGTGGCCCCTACGAAATGAAACCGCCCCACAGGGGCCGGCGGGCACCGCCTCACCGGCCTGCCAATACGATAATTCCCCGGAGAGGAGGCATCCTCCATGCTGGACAAATTGAAGCACATCGAGCAGCGCTACCAGGAGATCGAGGCCCGGCTCTCCGACGCCGGGACCTACGCCGACCCCGCCCTGGCGGCCAAGCTGAACAAGGAGCAGCGGGACCTGGAGCCCCTGATGGAGACCTACCGGACCTACGTCAGGACCCAGGCCGACCTGGAGCAGGCCCGGGAGCTCATCTCCGACCCGGACCTGGGGGAGATGGCCAAGGAGGAGTTTGCCGCCGCCAAGGCCGCCCTGCCGGCTCTGGAGGAACAACTGAAGATCCTCCTGCTCCCCAAGGACCCCAACGGCGGCAAGAACGTGATCTTGGAGATCCGGGCCGGCGTGGGGGGAGAGGAGGCCGCCCTCTTTGCCGCCGACCTCTATCGCATGTATACCATGTATGCCGAGGGGCGACACTGGAGCGTAGAGGTGGATTCCGCCAGCGAGACCGAGCTGGGGGGCCTGAAGGAGATCTGCTTCACCGTTCAGGGGGAGGGGGCGTACAGCCGTCTGAAGTTCGAAAGCGGCGTCCACCGGGTCCAGCGGGTGCCCGAGACCGAGTCGGGGGGGCGGGTCCACACCTCCACCGCCACCGTGGCCGTCCTCCCCGAGATGGAGGAGGTGGACGTGACCATCGACCCCGCGGATATCGAGATGCAGGTCTTCCGCTCCTCAGGCGCCGGGGGCCAGCACATCAACAAGACCTCCTCCGCCGTCCGGCTCATCCACAAGCCCACGGGGATGGTGGTGGAGTGCCAGCAGGAGCGCAGCCAGTTCCAGAACCGGGAGAAGGCCATGCGGCTTCTGGCCTCCCGCCTCTACGAGCAGGAGCGGGAAAAGGTGGAGGGGGCCTACGCCGACGACCGGAAGAGCCAGGTGGGCTCGGGCATGCGCAATGAGCGGGTGCGGACCTACAACTTCCCCCAGGGCCGGCTCACCGACCACCGGGTGGGGCTCACCCTCTACAAGCTGGACGCGGTGATGAACGGGGACATCGACGAGATCATCGACGCCCTGGTCACCGCCGACCAGGCAAGCAGACTGGAAAAGGAGACCCTCACTTCTTCTTGAAAGAAGAAGGAAGCAAAAAGAACTTTCATAGAGGACCATACTCGGAATGAGAAAAACGCCTTGCGGAAGGCGTTACGAAAATGGGAGTGATATCATGCTCATCCGCATCGAATTCCCCGCCCTCCCCCAGGGGCGGGACCTGAACACCATGAAGGCCGAGCTGGACGGCGTCCTGGAGGACGACGGCTGGCTCCTGGGCTCCGGCCTCACCGGCCCCGGCGGCTGGGTGGAGCTGGAGCTGGAGGACGAGAAAATGAACCCCAAGTACGGCATCCTGGCGGTGAAGAACTACCTCCAGAAGGCGGGCTTCTCCAAGGAGACCACCATGGAGATCGCCGGAGCCGTGGTGGGCATTTTTGAATGAAAGGGAGAAAAGAACGATGAAAAAGACCATTGGCATTTTGCAGATCGTGGCGGGGGTGCTCTGGATCGCCGTGGGGGTGCTGACTCTGGCCAGTGGGAAGGACCGGGCGTGAACGCCGTGGAGACCAAGCGCCTGACTTCCGCCGATGTGGAGACCGCCGCCGCCATCATCCGCTCCGGCGGCCTGCTGGGCATCCCCACCGAGACAGTGTACGGCCTGGGGGCCGACGGGCTCAACCAGGAGGCCGTCCACGCCATTTTCCGGGCCAAGGGGAGGCCCCAGGACAATCCCCTCATCCTCCACGTGCCCGGTACGGAATGGCTGGAGCGGTACTGTGAAAATATCCCTGACAAGGCATATGACTTGACGGAGAAATTCTGGCCGGGGCCCCTCACCCTCATCCTGCCCCGAAAGCCCCAAGTGCCTGACGCAGTAACGGCGGGGCTGCCTACGGTGGGGATGCGCTGCCCGGCCTGTGAAGTGACAAGACTTGTCATTCAAAAGGCCGATACCCCCATTGCCGCCCCCTCGGGAAACACCTCGGGACGGCCCAGTCCCACCAGCGCCCAGGACATGCTGGAGGACATGGACGGGAAGATCGACGCCATCCTGGACGACGGGCCCTGTTCGGTGGGGGTGGAGTCCACCATCCTGGACCTTACCGTCACGCCTCCCCGGCTCCTCCGCCCCGGCGGGGTGACCCTGGAGGAGCTGGAAGAGGTGCTGGGGGAGGTGGCGGTGGACGATGCGGTCCGCCGGCTCATGGCCCCCGGGGAGCAGCCCAAGGCACCGGGCATGAAGTACCGCCACTATGCCCCCAAGGCCCCCGTCACGGTGGTGAAGGGGGACCCGGACATGACGGCGGGGTACATCGTGGCCCGGATGGGGGAGAAGTCCGGGGTCATCTGTTTTGATGAGTTCAAGGGCTATTTCCGGGGCCATCCGGTGGAGCCCATCGGCCCGGTCCACGACCAGGCCGAGCAGGCCCGGCGCATCTTTGACGCCCTCCGGGCCTTCGACCATCTGGAGGTCACCGACATCTGGGCCCAGTCTCCCACCGACGACGGCATCGGACTGGCGGTGACCAACCGCCTGAACAAGGCCGCGGGGTTCCACATCATCGAGGTGTGACCGGCGGAGGAGAGGAGCTCCTATGGAGATCGCGGACAACATTTTGCGTTCCCTGCTGAAAAACTGCTATTTCATCAACGGCACGGCCTATGCCGGCAAGTCCACCATGGTCCGGCTGCTGGCCCGGCGCCACGACGGCATCGAGTGCGGGGAGAACTACCACGACGCCCTGATGGACGCCATCGACCCTGCGTTTCAGCCAAATTTGGGCTATTTTGAGACCATGTCCGGCTGGCGGGAGTTCCTCTCCCGCACCCCGGAGGAGTACGTGGCCTGGATGCGGGGGTGCGCCCGGGAGAGCGCCCAGCTGGAGCTGGTCCGGCTCCTCCGTCTGTCTGAGAGCGGCAGGAAGATCTTTGTGGATACCAACCTGTCCCCGGAGCGGCTGAAGGCCCTGGCCGACTGGGACCACGTGGCCATCCTTCTGAGCCCCCGGAGCCTGTCCGTGGAGCGCTTCTTTGACCGCCCGGACCCGGACAAGCAGTTCCTATACCGGGAGCTGCAAAAGTTCCCCGACCCGGAGAAAGCCATGGCCAACTTCAAAGCCTGCATGGCCCTGGCCAACAGCCCGGAGCGGTATCAGGAATTTGCCGGCAGCGGCTTTTTTACCTGTCTGCGCACCGGGGAGAGCACCATCGAGGGGACCCTGGCCGCCCTGGAAGAGCACTTCAAGCTGTAAAGGAGCCTGTTATGGACTATACAGAAGCGGACCTGCGGGAGGCCCGGCGGCAGATCGCCTCCACCGTCCACAAGCTCAACGAGGTGGTCAGGACCCTGGAGTCCAAGCCCGACCCGGGCCGGTACAGGTCCCAGCTCACCCTGGCCCGGCGGAGGGTGGCCGCCTTCACTCTGGCCGCGGACCTCATCGAGAGGGAACTGGACGGGAGGAGAGAATGACATGGAGATCGTGAACACAGCGGACTGGGAGCGCCGGGAGGCGTTTGAGCTCTTTTCCCGGATGGAATATCCCTTCTACTCGGTGACCATCCCCGTGGATGTGACCAGGGTCAAAAAGGCCGCAAGGGAGCGGGGGGTGTCTTTTTACCACCTGATGATCTGGGCCTGCACCAAGGCGGTGAATTCCGTGCCCCAGTTCCGGCTGCGGGTCCGGGGAGACCAGGTGGTCCGGCTGGACCGCACCGACCCCAGCTACACTGCCATGAGGAAGGGCAGCGAGCAGTTCCAGATCATCACCCTGCCCTGGGAGGAGGACCCCGCTGCCTTTTGCCGTGCCGCCGGGGAGAAGGAGGCGGCCCAGACGGCCTTCATCGAGACGGAGAAGGAGACCGATGGCCTCATCTACTTCTCCTGCACCCCCTGGTTCGACTTTACCGCCCTGACCAACGAGCACAGCCTGGACCGGGACGACACCATCCCCCGGTTGGCCTGGGGGCAGTATCAGGAGAGGGACGGGGGCCTGTGGGTCCACCTGTCCGTTGAGGTGAATCACCGGCTCATCGACGGCTGGCATATCGGTCAGCTCAAGGAGGCGCTGGATCGGGAGATCAGGGCGCTGGACGGGGAGGAAGAGTCCCGTGCGTGAAGTGGACCCCAAGACCACCGGCCGGAGGGCGAGCTACGAGCTGTACATCGACGCGCCCATGCCTATGGTGACCATCTTCAGGACCCTGGATGTGACTCCTCTGGTCCGGCTGAGCCGGAGGGGGCACAAGCTCAACATGCTCCTGTGCTGGTGCGCTGCCGCGGCGGCCCAGGAGGTGGAGGAGTTCCGGCTGCTGCCGGTGGGTAAGGCCCTGGTGGAGTACGATTCCGTGGCAGTCAACGCCCTCATCGAGGACAAAAACGGGGCGTTGGTGTCCTGTGATCTGCCCTTTTTCCCCGATCTGGCAGCCTTTGAGAGGACTTATCTGACCATCACCGGCCGGGCCAGAGAGACCGGGAAGGGCTCCGAGCTGCCCGAGGCCATGATCCTGGGCACCTCGTCCCTGGCAAAATACGATGTGGACGGTGCGGTGAACTTTTACAGCGGCATGTTCAACAATCCCTTCCTCATTTGGGGAAAATATGTCCGGAAGGGCTGGAAAAAGCTGCTGAAGGTGTCCTTCCAGTTCCACCACGTGCAGATGGACGGCCAGCAGGCCTGCCGGTTCCTGGACGCCATGCAGGAGAAGATCCGCTGTCTTTCGAGAACTTTATGAGCCGATGGTTTCATCGGCCCATGTTTCCATAGAAAACGATTCAAAAGAAAGGAAGAATGACCCATGTGCGCACTGACTGCCGGCGTCGGCCGGGAAAAAGCCCTGGAGACCCTGAAAAAGTATAACTCCGATCCCTTCCACATCCGCCACGGACTTACCGTGTCCGCCGTGATGGACTGGTTCGCCAAGGACCTGGGTCACGGCGACGAGGCTGAGTTCTGGTCCCTGGTGGGCCTGATGCACGACGTGGACTTTGAAAAGTGGCCCGAGGAGCACTGCGTCAAGGCCCCTGAGCTGCTGCGGGAGGCGGGCTTTACCGACGAATTCATCCACGCGGTGTGCTCCCACGGCTGGGGCATGACGGGCACCCAGGAAAGGCCCGAACTGGAGATGGAGAAGGTGCTCTTTGCCGCCGACGAGCTCACCGGGCTCATCGGGGCGGCGGCCCTCATGCGGCCCTCCAAGTCCACCAAGGACATGGAGCTCAAGAGCCTGAAAAAGAAGTTCAAGGACAAGAAGTTCGCCGCCGGCTGCTCCCGGGACACCATTGCCCAGGGGGCCGAGCTGCTGGGCTGGGAGCTGGACACCCTGCTGGAGAAGACCCTCCGGGCCATGGCGGAGCAGGAGGATGCCATCGAGGCGGCCGTGGCGGCCAACGTCTGATGACCGGCGAGGAGCGGAAGGCGGCGGCCCGGGCGGCTCTGGACGCCGCGGGGGTCGCCTATGAGTGGGTGGAGCACCCGGCGGTGTTCACCATCGAGGAGATGGACGCCGTCACCCACCCCCATCCAGAGGCAGTGCTGAAAAACCTCTTCCTCCGGGACAAGAAGGGGCGGCATGTTCTGGCCACCCTTCCCGGCCATAAACGGGCCAACCTGAACGCCCTGCGGGAAGCCCTGGGGGACAGGTTCCACTTTGCCCCCGAGGAAGAGCTGGAGGAATATCTGGGGCTGGAACGGGGCTCCGTGACCCCCCTGGGAGTCCTCAACGACGGGGAGAGGGCGGTGGAGGTCTGCTTTGACGAGGAGATCCGGGCCATGCCTCTGGTGGGGGTCCACCCCAACCAGAACACCGCCACGGTCTATTTGAAGCCGGAGGACCTGGCGTCCCTGATCCGGGGCCACGGCAATCCATTTCAGTGGGTGAGGCTATGAAGGTCATCGGAATTACGGGGCCCACGGGGGCGGGAAAGACCACCGCTTTACAGGTTTTGCGAACCTTTGGGGCGGAGATCATCGACGCGGACGCCGTTTATCACGATCTCCTGGAGGGCAGTTCGGAACTCCGGGGGGCCCTTTTGGACCGCTTCGGGGACTCCATCCTGGGCCCAAAGGGCGGGATCGACCGGAAAAAGCTCTCCCAGGCGGTCTATCCGGACCGGCTGGAGGAGCTCAATGCCCTCACCCACCCCATTATCGTCCGGGAGGTGTGGGCAAGGGTGGAGGAGGCCCGGCGGGCGGGACTGCCCGCCGCCGCCATCGACGCCATCGCCCTCATGGAGTGCGGCCTGGGGGAAAAGTGCGACGCGGTGGTGGCCGTGGTGGCCCCCCTGGAACTGCGCATCCGGCGCATCATGGCCCGGGACGGCATCGACGAGGATTACGCCCGCCGCCGGGCCCTGGCCCAGCAGAGCGAGCGCTTTTTCCGGGAGAGGGCCGACTACGTCCTGGAGAACGGGGAGAGCGACACCCCTGAGACCTTTGCCGAAAGGGCCCGGGCACTCTTTGCCCGGCTTCTGGAAGAGGTGTGAGCGCCGGGAGATGCCGGCGGGGCAGAGATTTTTGGCTTGCGGAAAATTTTTTCGTCTGCCGATAGAAAAATTCACAATTTGGTGGTATCCTATCCCCATCGATCATAAAAAGGAGGAAATTTCCATGGAAGAAAAGGAGAAGTCTCCGGCCCAGCTTCGCCGGGAGGCGCTGTGCCTGGACAAGAAGAACGGCTACGACCGGCTCACCGCCGAGGATGAGCAGGATATGACGGCCTACTGCGAGGACTACAAGCGTTTTCTGGACGCCGCCAAGACCGAGCGGGAGGCGGTGGACGAGGCGGTGCGCCTGGCCAAGAGCAAGGGCTTTGTGCCCTTTATCCGGGGGATGAGCGTCAATCCCGGGGACAAGTATTACCGGGTGAACCGGGGCAAGGCCCTGATGCTGGCCATCATCGGCGAGAAGTCCCTGGCCGACGGGGTCTCCATCGGCGCGGCCCACATCGACTCCCCCCGGCTGGACCTGAAGCCCGAGCCCCTCTATGAGGACGCCGAGCTGGCCTTCCTCAAGACCCACTATTACGGCGGCATCCGCAAGTACCAGTGGGTGACCATCCCCCTGGAGCTCCACGGGGTCATCGTGAAGAAGGACGGCTCCACCGTGAAGGTGGCCATCGGCGCCGCCCCCGGGGACCCGGTGTTCACCGTGGACGACCTGCTGCCCCACCTGGGGGCCAAGCAGGGCCAGGAGCCCCTGAACACCGCCATCAAGGGGGAGAACCTGAACATCCTGGTGGGCTCCCGCCCCTTCAAGGACGACGAGGGCGCCGACCGGGTGAAGCTGGCCATTCTGGACCTGCTCAACCAGAAGTACGGCCTGGTGGAGGCCGACTTCATCTCCGCCGAGCTGGAGGCGGTGCCCGCCTTCCGGGCCTCCGACGTGGGCTTTGACCGCACCCTCATCGGCGCCTACGGCCAGGACGACCGGGTGTGCGCCTTTGCCGCCCTGGCGGCGCTGCTGGACCTGGACAAGCCGGTGCACACCGCGGTGTGCATGCTGGCCGACAAGGAGGAGATCGGCTCCGAGGGGGTCTCCGGCATGAAGGGGGCCGCCTTCGACACCTTCATGTCCGATCTGTGCGATGGGCAGCGGGTGGCCCTCAAGGCCTGCTATGAGCACTCCTTCTGCCTCTCTGCCGACGTGTGCGCCGCCTTCGACCCGGCCTTCGCCGACGTGTACGACAAGCGCAACGCCGCCCGGGTGAACTACGGCATGGGCTTCTGCAAGTACACCGGGGCCCGGGGCAAGTCCGGGGCCTCCGACGCCTCCGCTGAGGTGGTGGGCTTTGTCCGCCGCACCCTGGACCAGGCGGGGGTCATCTGGCAGATGAGCGAGCTGGGTGCCGTGGACGCCGGCGGCGGCGGCACCGTGGCGGTGTATATGGCCGAGCGGGACATCGACACCCTGGACGCCGGCGTGCCCGTGCTGAGCATGCACGCCCCCTTTGAGACCACCGGCAAGCTGGACTGCTACATGACCTATAAGGGCATGAAGGCGGTCTATCAGGCCCACTGAGGGGGAGAGGTTGTCATCCGCCGCGTTTTGTGATATGATGGAGAGCATACAGAGATAGGAGGGACCCTCCCATGAACGACAAGGAGCTGCAATTCCGCACCGCCGCCTTCGGCGGGTTTCAGAAGCAGGATGTGCTGAATTACCTGGAGGCCAGCACCAGAGAGACCGAGGAGAAGACCGCCGCCCTGAAAAAGCGGCTGGACGAGGCCCAGGCTGACGCCGCCCGGCTGAAGGAGACCGTCGCCGCCGATGAGGCGCGCCGGGCGGAGCTGGAGCGCGAGAACAGTAGGCTCTCCGCCGAGCTGGCCGACCGGGAGGCCCGGCTCACCTCAGCCCAGGCCCAGGCGGCCGCTCTCACCGCTCAGGTGGCCGAGCTCACCGCCAAGACGGAGGAGCTCTCGGCCAAGGTGACCCGGATGAGTCCCGCCGCCGAGGCCTATGAGGGCCTGAAGGACCGCACTGCCGGCATCGAGCTGGAGGCCCACTCCCGGGCCCGGGAGATCGAGGCTGAGGCCGCTGCCAAGGCCCAGAAGACCAAGGCCGACCTGGAGAGCTGGCTGGCCGGTCTGCGGGGCTCCTACGCCCGGCTGAAGGGAGAGCTGAACGCCGCCCTGGCTCAGGCCGCGCAGGAGCTGGGCAAGGCGGAGACCAGCCTGACCTCCATCTCGGGCCAGTTGGAGCAGCAGGACGCGGCGCTGCAGGAGCTGGGCAGGAACGTGGAGACCCTGGCCGGGCCCAAGCTCCCCGACCCTCTGCCCCTGGAGGACAGGGATTAAACAGAGCCCTTTGCAGGGGCGGATGTCCGCATCCGCATGCGCGCAAAGAAAAGAGGACAGTTCCGAAAGGAATTGTCCTCTTTTTTTCAGCTTCGTTTTCTCAGCCCTCGCCGATGGGGGGCTCCAGGGCGATGAGGGGGTCGTAGTACCGGGCCTTGGCGGCGGCGAACTGGGACTCGAACTGGGGGTCGTGGCCGTGGTGGAGGGCGTGGGTGTAGGCGTGGGTGTCCCGGTGGACCAGGCTGTCGGCGGGGGCGGTGTCGTGGAGGATGTGGATGGCGATGTTGGAGCAGTGGTCGGAGATGCGCTCCAGGTTGATGAGCAGCTCCAGGAACTGGGTGCCCAGCTCGATGGTGCAGGAGCCCGACTTGAGCCGCTCGATGTGCCGGGAGCGCAGGTCGTCCCGCATCAGGTCCACCACTTCCTCGATGGGCTCTACCAGGAGAGCCTGGTCATAGGAGCGCTCCTTGTAGCAGGCCAGGGCCTTCTCCAGGGCCTCCCCCACCGCGTCGGTGAGGACGGTCATCTCCTCCATGGCGATGGGGGAGAAGACGATGCCCTTGTTGTGCAGAGCGGTGGCCGACTCGCTGACGTTCACCGAGTAGTCGCCGATGCGCTCGAAGTCGGACAGGGCCTGCAGAAGCTCGGAGACCTTGGCGCTCTCCTCGGGGGAGAGGGCCCGGTCGGTGAGCTTGACCAGGTAGTTGTCCAGGGTGTCCTGCATCCGGTCCAGGGCCACCTCGGTCTCGTTGATCCGCTCCAGCTTTTTGGGGTCGAATTTGCGCAGCAGCTCTACCGACAGGCGGTAGTTCTCCTGGGCGTAGAGACCCATCTGGATCACCGCCTCGTGGGAGCGCTCCAGGGCGATGGAGGGGGTGGCCAGGAAGCGCTCGTCCAGCACCGAGATGTCCTGGAGCTGGGTCTCGCCGGGGACCAGCCGCTCCACCAGGGTCACCAGCTTGTTGTGGAAGGGGAGGAGGAGGGCGGTGCAGGCCACGTTGAAGAGCAGGTGGAGGTTGGCGATGGAGCCCATGTCCATGGTGGCCGTCCAGAAGGGGAGGGAGACCACGGCATTGACGGCGTAGAGCACCACCAGGAAAAACACCGAGCCGATGATGTTGAAGAACACGTGGATGAGGGCGGTGCGCTTGGCGTTTTTGCTGGCGCCGATGGCCGAGAGCAGGGCGGTCACCGTGGTGCCGATGTTCTGGCCCATGATGAGGGGGATGGCGGTGTTGAAGGTCACCACGCCGGTGGTGGACAGGGCCTGGAGGATGCCCATGGAGGCCGAGGAGCTCTGGAGCAGGGCGGTGACCGCCGCGCCCACCGCCACACCCAGGATGGGGTTGGAGAAGGCGGTGAAGAGGCTCTGGAACTCGGGCAGGTCCTGAAGGGGGGCCACGGCGGCAGTCATGGTGTTCATGCCGATGAAGAGGACGCCCAGGCCCAGGACGATCTGCCCGGCGCTCTTTTTCTTGCCCCCGGAGATGAACATGTAGAAGATGACTCCCACCAGGGCCAGGATGGGGCCCAGGAAGGAGGGCTTGAGCATGGCCATCAGGGGGTTGTCTGAGGAGATGCTGGACAGGCGCAGGATCTGGGCGGTGACGGTGGTGCCGATGTTGGCGCCCATGATGACGCCCACGGTCTGGTTGAGCTTCATGATGCCGGCGTTGACGAAGCCCACGCACATGACGGTGGTGGCCGCCGAGGACTGGATGAGGCCGGTGACCAGGGCGCCCAGCAGGACGCTTTTGAAGATGTTGTTGGTCAGCTTCTCCAGGATGCGCTCCAGCTTGCCGCTGGAGAGCTTTTCCAGGCCGTCGGTCATGGTGGACATGCCGAAGAGGAACAGGGCGATGGCTCCCAGCATGGAGATCACATTTGACGCGTCCACAGGCGGGCCTCCTTGTTTGTCAGAATTTCCCTTACATACTGTTACAACTCAATTATATACGGGAAAAATGGGTTCGTAAATAAGGAAAAAACGAGGAAAAGCGAAGTTTTCCCTTTTTAACAAAAAGGAGGGGAATAATCCCCTCCTTTTGGCGATAACGCAAAAATTTCGGAAATTCACCGGAAATTTTGCAAAACGTTGCGTTTCCTCAAATCTCCTTTTCCAGCCGGAGCAGCTCCCGGCCGGCACCGGGGGCCCGGCCGGTCTCCACGAAGCCGTAACGGCGGTAGAAGGCCAGGGCGGGGCCGTTTTCCGGGGCACAGACCAGGCCAAGCTTCTGCCAGCCCTGGGCCCGGCAGAGGCTCACCGCCTCTCCCAGGAGCTGGATCCCGATCCCCTGGCGGCGGAGGGAGGGCTCCACATAGAAGAGGGAGACCCACCCCAGGCCCTCAGAGCGCTCCCGCTCCACGTCCAATTGCAGAAGGCCGGCGGGCCGGTCCATCCAAAAGACCTGCTCCACGGCCTGGGGCCGGAGGGTGTGCTGACGGCGGCCCTGGGCCAGAAGGTCCGCGGGCTCGAAGGCGGCGGGGTCGGCTTGGGCGGCGGCCCAGCTCTCCCGCCAGGCGCGGAGATAGAATTCCTGCCCCTTTTCCGGGTCCAGAGGATCGAACCACACCTGGGGGGCGGGGGCCTCCAGGGGCGAGGAGCGCTGCGGGCCGGAGCGTAGCTCCGCCGGCAGGTGGGAGGCATCGTTCTCATAGCGGATGTGGGGCGTTTCCCCGTCAAAGTCGATGCGGGTGACGGCGGTGTTCTCCGGGTGACCCAGTTCGGGGGTCTGGGAGGGGTGCTTGCCCCGAAGGCCGGAGAGAAGGCACTTGATGGCGGTGCCGTGGGAGAAGATGGCCGCCGTCTGCCCCGGATGGGCGGCAGCGATGCGCTTTACGGCGGCGAGCATCCGGTCCTGGACCTGCTGAAAGGATTCTCCCTTTTCCGGGGCCCACAGGGGGGAGCAGGTGTAGAAGAGCCTGGAGCCCTCCGGGTAGTGATAGGCCAGGTCTCCGAAGGTCTTGTCCTCATAGATCCCCATGCCGATCTCCTTCAGGTCCGGGTCAATGATGATGCTGAGCCCCCTGGGGCCTGCTGCCGCCTGGGCGGTAGTTTGGGTACGGCGGAGGTCGCTGGCATAGACCGCGTCAAGAGACAGGTCCCGGAACCGCTCCTCCAGGGCCCTGATCTGCAAAAGCCCGGTGGCGGTGACCTGGCCGTCATACCAACCCTGGGCCCGACGGTACAGGTTGCCCTCGGCCTGGGCGTGGCGAACGATGTAAAGGGTAGTCATGGGGTCCTCTCCTATGTGGCAGGCAAAAGGCCGAAGCGGCCTTGCCCGAGTAAATATCCACGGGTCATTATACTGAAAAATGCAGGATTTAGCAAGGCTTTTTGCCTTCAAACAGGGTATACTGACCGTGGAGGAAAGAGAGGTGGAAGGCATGAAGGAGCACGGATTTCTCAAGGGAATGGGCCTTGGGATGGTGGCCGGCGCCGCCCTGGGGGCGGCTATGATGCCCAAACGGAAGCCCAACCTGAAGCGGGCAGCCGGTAAGGCCATGAAGACCGTGGGACAGGTCATGGAGGACCTGAGTGCGGACATGGGCTTTTGAAGCCCGGCGGGGCGGGAGTTTTCCCGTCCCGTTTTTTGCGGCTTTTTTTGCTTTTTTGGACTTGACTATTCTGCAAAATCTGTTATAATAACATTCGCTGTTCACCGAATAGCGACAACAGAATATTCTGGATGTTGTGACCTGCAGTGGTATCGAAGTGGTCATAACGAGCACGATTGGAAATCGTGTAGCCGCTGAAACGGCTCGAGGGTTCGAATCCCTCCCACTGCGCCAAAAGAAAAACCCCGGAACTGTGATGGTTCCGGGGCTTTTTTTGCTCTCCCAAGGCTTTGCCGGGAGTTGCTAAGATCCCAGCCTGAAGAAAATTGAGATATTTATCTTTCAAAAGAAGACACTTTTTCCAGAGGAAATGCTAACGAAAATGCTAACAGGAAAGGGACTCCAACCCCTTGCGGATCAGTGGCTCCCACCGTCCAGTAACCCCAGCCTGTCCAGCACAGTGACGCACCGGTAGAGGTTTTCGTCTACCCGGATGTGGGCCACAGCGATGCGGGAGAGACTACTTATAACCGTTCTAATAGATCGATAGGGGCGATAGCCGGGACGATGCTATTGGCAAAATCTTTCCCATTTCTCGTCACAATGTAGTCTGCCCGCACTCTTGCGGCGCAGACGCTCTGTATAGCGTCCTCGTAGTCGCCAAAGGGCAGCTCGGCCGCTTTCAACAGATCGCCCTCTCGCAGCTCCACAACGGAGAAAACCATCGTCAAGGTGTGTAGGATCTCTTTGATCCGCTCTGGATCAAGCTCTTTGCGCATGATATAGACAATGTTCGGAATGGACAGGGCGGAAATATACCCCGTCATGCGCTGGGCTTCACAGCACTGAAAGACTCGTAGGGCATTCATAACAAAATCCTTGCGATTGCAGAGAACATCCAAGATTACATTGGTGTCAACGAGAACTCTCATTCCGCTTCATCCTTTCCGCCCGAGCATCCTTTTCATCCACATCGCCGGACAAGACACCCACGAGTTGGTCAGAGAGGAAGGACATGGTTTTATCCTTGGAGACCAGACGCGCTACTTCCACGCCGTTTTTGAGGATCACAACCTCGCCGCCCTCCTGGGCGACCTTTAGAAACCGTCCAAAGTTGTTTTGCACCTCAGTGGCCGTTGCCATCGTCATTACACTCACGCTCCTTTCGCTAAAACTATTATACCCTGTTTTAGCTAATTTGGCAAGAGGAAATTTAGAGAAAAGGTTCACCCTGTTTCGACAACATAACTCCTACGGTGGGACGCATTTTACGTGGGGGATATTCCTGCGCTTCCGTTGCGAAAATCAAGGGGAGGCAGTATAATATTGATAGGTGAACAGCACATGAACGAGCTTTTGAAGAAAATTGATCAATACGCCCAGGTGATCCGGGAATACCACCCTTTGAGTGCGGATGAAGTGCGGGAGATGGACAATTACTTTCGTATCGGCAACACCTACGTCTCCAACGCCTTAGAGGGCAATTCCCTGACCCTCTCGGAAACCGAGGTGCTGTTGGAGGACGGTATTACCGTGGGTGGAAAGCCCATCCGTGACTGCTATGAAGCCACCGGCCACGCCAAGGCGTATGATTATATGCTGGCCCTGGCCCGGGGCGGCGAGCTGCACTTCACCGAGGATGCTATCCTGCGGCTCCATGAGCTGTTTTATGGTGGCGTTGACTTCGGCCACGCCGGAAGTTATCGAATGGGGCAGGTGTTCATTTCCGGGACCGAGTATGTGCTGCCTGAAGCGGCAGAGGTTCCCCGGCAGATGGCCGCTCTGATCCATGAACTGAATGAAAAAAGGGAGACGCTTCACCCGGTGGAGCTGGCGGCTTATGCCCATCGCCGCCTGGTGGATATCCATCCCTTCCAGGATGGCAATGGACGGACAGCGAGGCTGCTGATGAACTTGGTTCTGGTGAACAAGGGCTACTGTGTGGTGTCCATTCCGCCGGTCCTGCGTCACGAGTATATCACCGCTCTACAGCAAGCCCAGCGAGCGCAGAATCCCAGCGATGCCGCCTTTGTGGAATTGATTTGCCAATGTGAACTGGAAGCCCAGCGGGACTATTGCAGGATGTTTCATATCAAGATCTCAGGGTAAAGTGTGCCTTAGGTTGACCCTTATTTGACCCTTATCACGATAGGACCAGCCGAAACCCTTTGACACATGATGAAATGATATTTACTCAAAAGTGCTGTGTTTCCAAGACATAGCGGCATTTGACGGTATGGAGTGACACGGGCTGAAATCAGCCCTTTGCAATTCGAATCCCTCCCACTGCGCCAGAAGAAAAACCCCGGAACTGTGATGGTTCCGGGGCTTTTTTGCTCTCCCAAGGCTTTGCCGGGAGTTACTAAGTCCCATCCTGGAGAAAATAAAGAAATTTTGGACACAAAAAAGACACTTTTTCCAGAGGAAATGCTAACGAAAATGCTCATTGAGAAGGCGGCTTTTTGAAAATCAACGATCTTCTCCTTATCATTTTCAAAATATTTATAAAGGCACCTTGACAATTGAGAGCCGCCAGGTTATAATTAAGGCACCTTGATATTTTAAAGGAGGACATTGCAATGGCAGAACTGACTTGCCCCGGCTGCGGAAGAGGCTGCAGCCTGGATGCGCCCCACTGCCCCAGAGGGGAGGAGTACGCCCGGACCGGCGTTTTGCCGGAAAGGCCCCATGGACATGAGCATGGCCACGAACATGGCCACGAGCATGGACATGAACATGAGCATGGACATGAGCACGAGCGCCATCATCACGGACATGGGCATGATCCCGTTTTGGACATGGGAGATGAAGCGGACATCAACGTTCGTTTGGCCCTTCGCCTTCGGCACGTGGGGCATATCCTGCGCTTTTTGCAGGAGGAGAGGGAGAGCCAGAAAAGGGCGCTGATCTTTCTCTCAAAAAGCGGAGCCATGACACAGCGGGAGCTGACCGAAAAGATGAGGATCCAGCCCGGCTCGGCCAGCGAGCTTTTCGGGAAACTGGAGGGCGCGGGATTGATCGTGCGGACCGAAAACGCGGCGGACCGCCGCACGGCGGATATCCGGCTGACCGATGCCGGTACGGCCCAGGCGCAGGAGACTCTGGCACAGTATCAGTCCCGGCGCCGGGAGATGTTCGCGTGCCTGACGGAGGAGGAGAAGGAGTCCCTATTGGCGCTGCTGACAAGGCTCACCCAGGACTGGGAAACACGTTATCCCAAGCCGGAGAGGCGTGGACACGACAGAGCGCATGAGGACCGCAAGGGGGAGCGGGGCTGATCCCCGCGTGACCGGACGATAGCGCAAATATGTATACTTAAAGCAGGAAAAGCAGGGAAAATCCCCTGCTTTTCCTGCTTTAAGCTTGCAGGAATGGTCGGGCGGCATTATAATAAAAGTGGACATATCCCTGTTTTGGCTTGATTTGAGGGGGAGCTATATGCCGCACTTCATCACCCGAAGGCAAAAACTGCTGGAGACCCTGATGGCCCATGACGACTGGTGTACCGCCACGGAACTGGCCAGCCGCCTTGGCGGTGGCCTCCCGGGCAAGAGCGAAGACCTTCAGATCGGTTTCTTCCGTTGCAAAATGGAAAATCACTGCCGGTAAAAAAAGAGCCCTGCTTTTCGAAAAGGTTCGAAAAGCAGGGCTCGATTGCCCAATGGAAGGGAATTTTTCAGCGTGTCGGATGCGTTCTTGTGTGTTCCCGTTTGGGCATCCGGTGGGACGTTTCAGAAGCTGCCCCCGCAGAGAGACTGATAGTCTGCCTGGGTATTGCAGTTGAGCAGGAGCGAGGGAGAACAGGGGAGGGAGACCGTCCGGCAGGCCTCCAGAAGGGCGCGGACCGGGCGCGGACCCTCCCGGATGAGGGCTTCCACCCGGCCGGCCAGGGCGGCGTCATAGACGGCGGCCAGGGGCTGGAGGCGGCCATCGCCGGCCAGGGCGGCCACCTGGGCACCGCTGCGGGAATGGAGGTCAAGCAGGTCCCTCAGGACGCCCTCAGGCACCAGAGGAAGGTCCACCGCCAGGACCAGGACCCTGGGACAGTTGGCCTCTCTCAGGCTGGCGTGGAGTCCCCCCAGAGGGCCCCGGTCGGGGTAGAGATCGGGTACCGTCCGGGCGCCGGGGAGGGACAGGCCGGCCCCGGAGAGGAGGAGCTCCCTGGCGCCGAGGGAGCGGAGCTTTGCGGCCTGGAGCTGAAGAAAGGTCTGCCCCTCCCAGAGCAGGCCGGCCTTGTCCCGGCCCATCCGGGAGGAGCGGCCTCCGGCCAGAATAACGCCGGTAAAGCCGGCGGTCTTTTCCTCTGCCATGGCGGCGACCTCCTGTATGTGGATAGGGATAGTATAGCGGTTTTGGGCGGAAATGGCAAGAAAAAGGACGGGGACCGGCCGGGAGGTGTGGCCGGTCCCCGTCAAGAGGGGAGAAAGGAGTTGGCAAAATCAGGTCAGACCTGGGCGGGGGCGTCCTGCTTGGCCTTGCGGGCGTCATTGATGGTGATGAGCAGGACGCTGGTGAGGATGAGCAGGCTGCCCACCACCACGCCGGGGGTCACCGGGTCGCGGAACCACAGGACGCTGAACACCACGCTGACCACCGGCTCCAGCATGGACAGGAAGGAGGCGGTGGAGGCCCCCAGCTTCTTGATGCCGAAGGCCATGAGGAAGTACCCCGCCACAGTGGCCAGGCCCGAGCAGACCAGGAGCTGGAACCAGCTCACCGGGCTGGAGGGGACGGCCAGATTGTGGGTGAGGGGAGTCAGGGGGATGAAGATGAACAGTCCCGGCAGGGAGAAGTAGAACATCTTCACCGCCAGGGGCAGGTCGTTCACCGGCCCCTTCTCGTTGCCGATGAGGTAGGCGCCGTAGGCCAGGGCGGAGGCCAGGGCCAGGGCAATGCCCTTCACAGGCAGGTCGCCTCCCTTGCCCGCCAGGCAGACCATGCCCGCGATGGAGACCACGATGGCCGCCGCCTGGAGCTTGGAAAAGCCCGCCCGGAACACCGTGCCCATGACGATGCACACAATAGAGGGGTAGAGGAAGTGGAGCATGGTCACCATGCCCACGGGCATATAGAGGTAAGCGGTATTGATGAGCATGGCGGTGACGACCAGACCGGAACAGCCCAGGGCCAGAGCCTGAACAAGCTGGGCCTTGGTGATCCTGAAGCTCTGGCGGGTGAGCAGGGCGATGAGGAGACTCACCGCGGAGATGACCAGGCTGGTGAAGAACATAAGGCTGAGGATGGGCAGGCCGTCCACCATGACCTGCTTCTGCATAGAGGGGGCGATGCCCAGGATGGTGGCTGAGGCGACCACCGAGAGAATGCCGATGCCCAAGCGGAACACTCCTTTGTTATAACAAATTTCAAAAAGCGTTGGGAAACACGGTGCCTTTTCGGATAGAGGTTATCATATCATAAGTCTTGAAATATGACAATATCAAAAATCAATTCTTGTGAATATTGCAAAAAAATGGCAGGCAAAAATCGTATAAAATGCTGAAATTCAGTAAAAAGACGAAAATATGTTGCGAGTGGAAATAAGATATGTTATATTATAAAATAAATTCAGCACAGGAACAAAAGGTCATAAAGAAGTACAAAAAGCCCGGCCGTGCCGGGCGCAGAAGAGGAAAGGAAGGTAATATCCATGTACGATTTTGACAAGGCCATCGACCGCACCGGCACCACCAGCATCAAGTGGAACTTCCAGTATGATTTTCACGGCAAGGCCGACGGCCTGCTGCCTTACTGGATCGCCGACACCGATTTCCCCGTGGCCAACGAGATCATCGACGCCTTCAAGAAACGCTGTGAGCATCCCGTCTTCGGTTACGCCGATCCTCTGCCCCGGACCTTTGAGGCCGTTCAGGGCTGGTGGGAGCGCCGCCACGGCTGGAAGCCCGAGACCGAGTGGATGTTCATGCCCTGCGGCGTGGTCACCGGCATCTACTTTGCCCTGGAGGCCTTTGTGCCCAAGGGAGGGAAGGTGCTGACCTTCACTCCGGTGTACGACCCCTTCTTCGCCGCGGTGAAGAACAGCGGCCACACTCTGGTGGCCTGCCCCATGGACCACAAGGACAACTACTATACCATCAACTTTGAGAAGTTCGAGGAGGAGCTGAAGAACGGCGTCAAGGCCGTCATCTTCTGCAATCCCCACAACCCGGTGGGCCGGGTCTGGACTGCCGAGGAGCTGGAGAAGGTGGCCGACCTGTGCGTGAAGTACGACGCCTACCTCCTCTCCGACGAGGTCCACTGCGATTACGGCCTGACCCGGCCCTACACCCCCATGGGCAAGTTCACCCAGGTCCACGACAAGCTCATCGTCTACACCTCCATGGCCAAGAGCTTCAACCTGGCCGGCCTGGTGTCTGCCTGCATCATCGTGCCCAACGAGGAGGTGCGCAAAAAGCTGCGCTATGAGTTCGACTCCCGCTGGATGTTCTCTCCCACCGACTTTGCCTTTACCGCCATGGACGCCGCCTATAACCACGCCGACCAGTGGATGGATGAGGTGTGCGAGTACATCAAGGGCAACGTGGCGCTGGTCAATCAGTTCTGTGCCGAGAAGATGCCCAAGATCGGCGTGACCAAGCATGAGGGCACCTTCCTGATGTGGCTGGACATGTCCTGCTTCGGCAAGACCAGCACCGAGCTGACCTCTATCCTGGCTGAGAAGTACGGCATCGCCGTGGGCGACGGCAGCCACTACGACCCCAGCACTGAGGGCTTCATCCGCTTCAACATCGGCTGCGCCCGCAGCGTGCTCCAGAAGGGCCTGGAGGCCATGGAGCGGTGCTACAAGGACCTGGTCAAATAAAGCCGTCCGGCTTTTTTGAAAAACAGAGAGAAGAGAGACAAAAAGGAGGAAAAAACATGAGCAATACCCCAGAAACGGCCCGGAAAAAGCTGAATTTCGGCGATTGCATGGGCATGGCCATCGGCCAGATCATCGGTTCCGGCATCATGGTCCTCACCGGCGTGGTCATCGGTATGACCGGCCACGGCACTCCCTACGCCTTTATCCTGGGCGCTCTGCTGGCCATTGCCACCTGTATCCCCTTCATCATCCTGACTTCGTCCATCCCCGCTTCCGGCGCGGGCTACACCTATGTCAAGCGGCTGATGGGCGATAAGGCCAGCTTCATGTACATCGGCATGTTCGTTTTGAGCCAGGTGCTCATCGCCACCTTTGCCAAGGGCTTTGCCAGCTACTTCGTGGCCATCTTCCCCCAGTTCAATGAGGCTGTGGTGGCCATGGTGGCTCTGGTGGCCTGCACCCTGATCAATCTGGTGGGCCTGAAGAGCTCCGCCATCGTGCAGAAGATCATGGTCATCTGCCTGTTCGTCAGCCTGTTCCTGTTCATCGCCTTCGGCCTGCCCAAGGTGGATTGGGCCACCCTGTCCCTGGCCACTGAGAACGTGATGCCCAACGGCCCCAAGGACTTCCTCACCGGCGTGGCTCTGCTGAGCTTTGCCTGCGGCGGCGCCAAGTTCATCGCCGAGAACGGCGATGACATCGAGAACCCCTCCACCACCATCCCCAAGGCCATCGTCCTGTCCACCTCCATCGTGGCCGTGTTCTACGCCCTCATCGGCGTGGTGGCCTCCGGCGTTCTGCCCATCGAGGATGTGGCCTTCCAGAACCTGACCCAGGTGGCCCAGGAGATCTTCCCCACCTGGCTGTACATCTTCTTCGTGGTGGGCGGCGCCTGGTTCGCCCTGCTCTCCACCCTCAACGGCACCCTTTCCTGGGTGACCCGGGGCCTGCAGGCCGCTGCCCGGGACGGCTGGCTGCCTGAGAAGTGCGCCGAGGAGAACAAGAACGGCGTGCCTGTCATCCTGCTGGGCGTGTTCTTCCTCATGGGCGCCATTCCCATTATCACCGGCATGGACCTGACCCTCATCTCCAACATGGGCGTGGGCACCGATATGCTCACCGAGTTCATGGTGCTGCTGGCCTGCTGGAGACTGCCCGACGTGCTCCCCGAGGAGTACAAGAAGTCCAACTTCTACATGAAGAAGACCACCCTTCACGTGCTCCTGGTCTTCATCGGCATCCTGATGATCGGCACCTCTTACGTGAACCTGTCCGACCTCACCGTGCCTGCCGCCATCGCCTGCGTGATCTACATCGTGGTCATTTTTGTCTACACCCAGATCCGCTACAAGCACGTGGCCGAGAAGGCCGCCGCCGGCAAGTAAAACATCCTGTCCATCCGGGAGGGGTGCCCTTGGGGGCATCCCTCTCTTGGATGGGCGTTCAGGGGAGTCCCCCATCGGGGGACCGCCCTGAGCGCACAATGAAGCCCAGAAAGGAGAAGGTTTTGATGGAACGATTTGCCATCATCGGCTTTGGCTGTGCCGGATACCACGCCCTGGAAGCCATCCGGGAGACCGACAAAGAAGCCCGGGTGGACGTCTATTCCGACACCGCTCTGCCACCCTACAACCCCATGCTTACCACCTATTATGTGGCGGGCCGGCTGCCCTATGAGGGGCTGTTTCCCTTCGGTACATTGGAGGACATCGCCCAGCGCCTGGACGCCCACATCATCACCAACACCAAGGTGACCGCCGTGAAGGCGGGGGAGCGGACGGTGGTCCTCTCCGACGGCCGGGAGGAGCGCTACGACAAGCTCCTGGTCTCCACCGGGGCCACCGCCTTCGTCCCCGGCAGCTTTGCCGATCTGAAGCGGGCTTTCTGCATGCGCACCGTGGACGACGCCGTGGCCCTTCACGACGCCCTGGAGAGGCGGGAGTACAAGGATGCCGTCATCGTGGGAGCCTCCATGGTGGGCATCAAGGTGGCCGAGCTGCTCTACAAGCGGGGCTGCCACGTGACCCTGGCCGACATGGCCCCCCACATCTTCGCCCTGGCCGCCTACCCCGAGGTCTCTGAAATGATCGAGGACCGGCTGCGGAACATGGGCATCGACCTGGCCTTCGGTCAGGCCATCGCCGGGGCCGAGGAGCACGACGACGGCACCACCACCGTCAAGCTGGCCGACGGCAGCAGCATCGACACCGAGCTGCTGGTGCTCAACATCGGCACCCGGGCCGCCACGGGCATCCTCAGCCCCGACGAGGTGACGGTGGAGCGGGGCATCGTGGTCAACGACCACATGGAGACCTCGGTCCCCGGGATCTACGCCGCCGGGGACTGCTGCCAGGGCAACAACCTCCAGTCCGGGCAGACCCAGATCATCGGCCTGTGGGCCAATGCCGGCACTCAGGGCCGGGCGGCGGGCCGGAACATGGCAGGGGCCATGGGGGAGAGCGACGGCAACATCCTCCACAACATCACCCACTTCCTGGACATGGACTTCATCGGCCTGGGAGACAACCGCCTCACCGGGGAGGTCAAGACCTTCCGCTCGGAGGACGGCGGGTTCTATCTCCAGGCGGTGCTGAAGGACGGGAAGCCCGTGGGCTTCAACATTCTGGACAACTACGGCGTCTCCGGCATCCTCAAGGCCTATCTCATCAAGGTCCTGCGGGGAGAGCGGCCGGTCTTCTCCGCTGAGCAGCGGGGTCAGCTGGTGCGCTTTGGCCTGAGCGAAAACTTTATTGACGAACTGGGGGCAGCGTTATGACGGAACTGGAACGGAAGCTGAAAGCCAAGATCCCCGGCGAGGACACGGGGATCGAGATCCACCGCACCATGTGCGACATCTGCTCGCCGGGCATGCACTGCGGCATCAACGCCTATGTGAAGGACGGCAAGGTCATCAAGATCGAGGGCATGGACGGCCACCCCGTGAACGAGGGCCGGCTGTGTACCAAGGGCCTGTCCAATCGGCAGTACATCTACCGGGAGGACCGCATCCTCACCCCCCTGAAGCGGGTGGGCAAGCGGGGAGAGGGCAAATTTGAGCCCATCTCCTGGGAGGAGGCCTTCGCCGAGATCGCCAAAAACCTCAACGCAGCCAAGGAAAAGTACGGCGCCGAGAGCGTGGCCTTCTACTCAGGCTACTCCAAGTGGTACCGGCAGACGCTCCGCCGGTTCGCCTATGCCTTCGGCTCTCCCAATTTCGGCTGTGAGTCCAGCACCTGCTACATCTCGGCCTTTATGGCCTGGAAGCTGGCTGCCGGCGAGCAGGGGGGCGGGGACATGGGCAACAGCGATCTCTTCCTGGGCTGGGCCTACAACCCCTTCTATTCCTCCTACATGGGCGCCCACCGCGCCATGCTTTTGAAGGAGGCGGGCTTAAAGTTCATCATCGTGGACACCCGCCGCACCCCCGCCTCCGAGAAGCTGGCCGACCTGTTCCTCCAGCCCCGGCCGGGCACCGACGGCGCCCTGGCCCACGCCATCGCCAACGTGCTCATTCAGAACGGCTGGATCGACAAACCTTACATCGACAAGTACGTCTACGGTTTTGAGGAGTACGCCGCCTACGTCAAGGGCTTCAACGAGAGCAACATCGAATCCCTCACCGGCGTGCCCTACGATTTGGTGGTGAAGGCCGCCGAGATGATCCACGAGAGCAAGGCCATGAGCACCAACGAGTGCTCCGCCCCCATCCCGCACCACAAAAACGGCCTGCAGAATTACCGCTCCATCATGGCCCTCGCCGCCATCACCGGCAACTTCGACCGGAAGGGCGGCCAGCTCCTCTCGCCCCACACCTTCATGCACACCTCCTGCGGCTTTGCCTCCCGGGAGGAGGAGTACCTCTACGAGATCAAGCCCAAGGGCTGCAAGGACCCGGTGGGCGCCCCCCGGTTCCCCCTGTGGAACTATCTGGAGGGGGAGATGCAGGCGGTGGACCTGTCCCGGCAGATCCTGGAGGGCACCCCCTATCCCGTCAAGGCGGTGTACGCCCTGGGGATGAACGCCCGGATGTTCCCCAACTCCGGGAAGATGTTCCGGGCCCTAGAGGAGCTGGACTTCTTTGTGGACACCGACCTGTTCCTCACCGACTCGGCCAAGTACGCCGATATCGTCCTGCCCGCCTGCTCCTCCTTCGAGCGGGGGGAGTTCAAGCCCTATCGCGACGGCCTGGCCTGGTACACCACTCCCGCCATCGCCCCCCTGGGCCAGTCCAAGAGCGACGTGGACATCCTCACCGAGCTGGCCCGGTACATGGACCTGCCCGACGAGGGCATCCAGGCGGGCTATGAGGCCTTCATCCAGAAGTACATCCTGGACGACCTGGGGGTGAAGGTCAACGACCTGAAGGGGGTGGACCTGCCGGTGAAGATCGCCGAGGTCCACGTCCACAAGGACTTTGAGGAGCTGGAAAAGGGCCTGAAGACCCCCACCGGCAAGTACGAGCTCAAGAGCAAGGTCATCGAGGACCACCCCGAGTGGGGCCTGGACGCCCTGCCCACCTATGTGGAGCCCCTGGACGGGGCTGATCCGGAGAAGTATCCCATGACCCTCACCTCCGGCGGCCGGCTGCCCAACGCCATCCACTCCCGGCTCCACAAGGTCCCCAACAACCGGAGCCTCCGGCCCGATCCCATGGTGGACATGAGCCACGCCGACGCCCAGGCCCTGGGCGTGGCCGACGGCGACCCGGTGGTGATCTCCACCCCCAGGGGAGAGCTCACTGTCAAGGCCCACGTGACCCACATCATGCCCGCCGGTATGCTCAACCTCTTCCAGGGCTACTCCGAGGCCGACGTCAACAGCCTGATGGACGATGAGCATGTGGACCCCTACTCCGGCTTCCCCGCCTACAACTCCACCCGCTGCGCGGTGAGAAAGAAGGACTGAGCCATGAAAAAATACCTGTTCTTCGACCCGGAAAAGTGCTCGGCCTGCGGAGCCTGCCAGCTGGCCTGCATGGACCAGAACGACGTGGACGCCTCCACCGGGGCCCAGCCCTTCCGCTTCACCTTCACCCAGGAGGGGAGGGGAGGGGATCTCCACTTCTACTCGGTGTCCTGCATGCACTGTGCCGACGCCCCCTGTGTCATGGGCTGCCCCAGCGGCTGCCTGACCAAGAGCGAGGAGGGCTTCACCCTCTACGACACCACCCGCTGCATCGGCTGCCACTCCTGCGCCATGGCCTGTCCCTACGGCATCCCCAGCTTCGGCCCCGACGGGAAGATGGTCAAGTGCGACGCCTGCTATGAGCGGCAGAAGGCCGGACTGGTCCCCGCCTGCGTGAAGGTCTGCCCCACCGGGGCCCTCACCCTCCTCACCGAGACCGAGCTCAAGGAGCGCCAGCAGGCCCGGCAGCGCAGCCGCTCCCAGACCATGCTGAAGGAGTTTGCGGTCTGAACGTGCACAAAAGCGAAAAAATGGCCCCGGCATCAGATGATGTCGGGGCCATTTTGTTCAAAATTTGGTATAGAGGTGGTCGAAGTATTCCTCGTAGGTGTGGAGGATGTAGTCGGTGTGCTCCTTCATGTAGAAGTAGGCGAACTCCGGCTTGTGGTCCCGGATGGCGCCCAGGATCTTCTCGTGCTGCTCCGCCAAGACGGCGGCGACGCTCTTCTGCTCGGCGGGGGGCACCAGTTGGGTGATGGTGATCTCGGTCTCATATTGGTGGGCAAGGTCCATCCACTGCTCCAGAATGGGATTTTTCAGGATCTCCATCAGGAGCTTATGGAACTCTACCCCTCCGTTCTTGCCGCGGAGGGCCCGCTCCAGGGCTTCTACATCTGCCTCGGTGGCCACCTCTGCGGCCTCCCGGGCCAGACTGGGTTCCAGCAGGAGCCGGGCCTTGGTGGCATTGAGGAAGGAGGCTTGGTAGTCCTCCCGGCTCTTGCCCGCGCTGAGCATGTCGTCCCGGTCCAGGACCACCACGCTGCCCCGGCCCCGGCGGGTGGAGATGACCCCCGCCTCACTGAGCAGCCGCAGGGCCTCCCGCACGGTGATGCGGCTGACTCCCATCTGTTCCATGAGCTCCTTCTCGGTGGGGAGCAGGTCACCCTTTTTGTAGAGCCCCTGGGCGATCATGTCCTGGATCTGGTCCAGGACCTGCTCATAGAGCTTCCGCCCGCTGACGACCTTCTTCATTCCCATTTCCTTTCTCATGTCCCACGGGAACGCCATTGCTCCCGGAGAGCGCCATATATGCGTTGAGCACCCGGTGGCATAAACCACCGGGTGCTCAAATTTGGAGCTGCTGGTCAGAATCGAACTGACAACCTTCTCATTACGAGTGAGATGCTCTGCCATTGAGCCACAGCAGCGGATGGTGCTGTTCACAAATAAAAAGTCTATCATATTTTTCTCCTTCCGTCAATCCCAAAAATACCGGCAGGGTACTTGTAACGTTTCCAAACATGGAATGAGAGAAAAGCAGGAAAAATTGTTGGTTAGATTGCACAATTTTTGCCGAATAGTTTTTGCGAGTATCCACAAAAATGTGCGACAAGTGCAAAAATCACTTGCCTTTGAAGCCCAATTGCGCTATGATGGAGCCAGACCAGGTTGGAAACGTTTTCAACACCCCCGCCGGAGGGATCCGGCCAAATTTTGAAGGAGGAATCCATACAATGAAGAAGAGATTGCTTGCGCTGTCCCTGACCGCAGCTCTGGCCGCCGGTCTGCTCGCCGGCTGCGGCGGCGGTTCCGCCGAGAGCAAGGCCCCCGAGGAGAGCAAGGCCGCTGAGCCCGCCCAGAGCCAGGCTGCCGAGCCCGCCGCCACCGGTTCGGTCTACTGGCTGAACTTCAAGCCCGAGCTGGACGACACCCTCCAGGAGCTGGCCAAGACCTACAAGGAGCAGAAGGGTGTGGACGTGAAGGTGGTCACCGCCGCCTCCGGCACCTACAGCCAGACCCTCAACGCCGAGATGGATAAGTCCGCGCCTCCCACCCTGTTCGTCATCGGCAACTCCGCCGGCGTGAAGGACTGGAAGGACTACGCCCTGGACCTCACCGGCACCGCCATTGCCAACGAGCTGAACACCGATGCCTACAACCTCTATGACGAGACCGGCAAGCTGGTGTCTATCGGCTACTGCTATGAGTGCTACGGCATCATCGTCAACCCCGATCTGGTGGAGAAGGCCGGCCACTCCATGGACGAGATCAAGAACTTTGAGGGCCTGAAGACCGTGGTGGAGGACATCCACGCCCGTGCCGGCGAGCTGGGCTTCGACGCCTTCACCTCCTGCGACATGGACGGCTCCTCCTCCTGGCGCTTCACCGGCCACATGGCCAACCTGGAGTACTACTACGAGCAGGAGGGCACCACCTGGACCGAGTGCCCGCCCACCCTCACCGGCAAGTACATGGAGAACTTCAAGAACCTCTATGACCTGTGCATCAACAACAGCCTGACCGCCCCCAACGAGCTGGCCACCGGCGGCCACGACGCTGCCCAGGAGTTCAAGGACGGCAAGGCTGCCTTCCAGGTCCAGGGTTCCTGGGAGTACGCCTCCTATAAGGACGCCGTGCCCAACGCCACCATGATCCCCTACTACTGCGGCGTGGAAGGCGAGGAGAAGGCCGGCCTGAACTGCGGCACCGAGAACTGCTGGGCCATCAACGCCAAGGCTTCCCCCGAGGATCAGCAGGCCACCATGGACTTCATGGTGTGGCTGGTCACCGATCCCGACGCCTCCGCCAAGATGGTGGAGCAGCTGGGCATCATGCCCTATAAGGGAGCTGCCGAGTCCACCAACGGCTTCCTGCAGGACGCCGCTGAGTACACCGCCGACGGCTGCTACGTGATGAACTGGGCCACCAACTATCAGCCCAACGTGGACGCCTACCGCGCCACCCTGGTGGCTGCTCTCAACCAGTACAACGCCGACCAGTCCGATGCCAACTGGGAGCAGGTCAAGACCGCCTTCGTGGACGGCTGGGCCGTGCAGTATCAGGAAGTCAACGGCTGATCGCCCCACAGAGACCCCCTTTGCAATACAAGACCGGCAAGACGGGGCGGGCGTCATCGCCCGCCCCGTTTCGCTTTTACCTCCGTGACAATGGGGGCGAACATCATTCGCCCGCCCAGGCCCCCGGCTGACCGGCGGGCGCACGATGTGCGCCCCTTGCGCAATTCCATCAAAGAAAGGGAGATGAGCTTTGTGAAGAAAACCACCCCCGCGTACAGTACGCAGGACGATTTCGGGAAGAAGAAGCCCTTGCAGCTCGCCTTCTTCAAAAACCCCATCCGCCGCTGGTTCCCGCTGTTCCTGGGGCCGGTGGTCATCGCCTTTGTCATCGGTTTCGTCTGGCCCTTCCTCCAGGGCATCTGGCTGTCCCTGTGCAAGTTCAAGCTGATCTCGGACGCTCAGTTCATCGGCTTCGGCAACTACGCCAAGGCCCTGGCCGACCCGGCCTTCCGCCACGCCTTCTGGTACACCGCCCTGTTCGCCGTGGTGTCCCTGGTCATCATCAACGTGCTGGCCTTCACCGTGGCCTACCTGCTGACCCAGGGCATCAAGGGCAGCAACCTCTACCGCACGGTGTTCTTCATGCCCAACCTCATCGGCGGCATCGTGCTGGGCTATATCTGGTCCATGATCTTTGACGGAATCCTCTCCCACTTCGGCACCTCCATCCTGCTGGAGACCAAGTTCGGCTTCTGGGGCCTCATCATCCTCATGTGCTGGCAGCAGATCGGCTACATGATGATCATTTACATCGCCGGGCTGCAGAACGTCCCCGGCGACATGCTGGAGGCCGCCAAGATCGACGGGGCCACCAAGATGCAGACCCTGTTCAAGGTCACCATCCCCAACGTGATGCCCTCCATCACCATCTGCATGTTCCTCTCCCTGACCAACGGCTTCAAGCTCTTTGACCAGAACCTGGCCCTCACCGGCGGCCAGCCCTTCCTCATCCAGGCCGGCGGCACCACCATCAAGACCACCGAGATGCTGGCCCTGAACATCTACAACACCTTCTACGGCACCAACTCGGCCTCTCAGGGCGTGGCCCAGGCCAAGGCGGTCATCTTCTTCATCCTGGTGGCGGGGCTGGGCCTGGCCCAGCTTGCCTACACCCGTAAGCGGGAGGTGCAGCAGTAATGAAAAAGAACACTCTCAACGCCGAAAAGCGCCGCAAGACCATCCTCTCGGTGGTGCTGGCCATCATCTGCGTCATCTACGTGCTGCCGGTGGCGGCGGTGGTCATCAACTCCTTCAAGCTCAACACCTTCGTGAAGACCGACACCTTTGCCCTGCCCACCGGGGAGATGTGGGCCGGGGTGCAGAACTTTGTCAAGGGCATGACCTTCGGCAACTACCCCTTCTATAAAAGCGTGCTTTACAGCGTGGTCATCACCTTGCTGTCCACCTTCCTCATCCTGCTGTGCACCTCCATGGCCGGGTGGTATATCGCCCGGGTGAACTCGGCCTTCTGTAAGCTCATCTACTTCCTGTGCGTGTTCTCCATGGTGGTCCCCTTCCAGATGGTGATGTTCACCCTGTCCAAGACGGCGGATAAGCTCCACCTGAACACCCCCTGGACCATCCCTGTGGTGTACCTGGGCTTCGGCGCGGGCCTGGCCATCTTCATGTTCGTGGGTTTTGTCAAGTCCATCCCCCACGAGATCGAGGAGGCCGCCGCCATCGACGGCTGCGGGCCGCTGCGCACCTTCTTCTGCGTGGTGGTGCCCATGCTCAAGCCCACCATGATCTCGGTGGGCATCCTGGAGATCATGTGGGTGTGGAACGACTACCTCCTGCCCGTGCTGGTGCTGGATATCAACGAGTACCGCACCATCCCCATCCACATCCAGTACCTGAAGGGGAGCTACGGCACCGTGGATCTGGGGGCCACCATGGCTCTGATCCTGCTGTCCATCATCCCGGTGATCATCTTCTACCTCACCTGCCAGAAGCACATCATCAAGGGCGTGGCCGCCGGCGCCGTGAAGGGCTAAAAGAGACTTGACGAAATCCGACGGAAACGGTATCATAAAAAAGACTGTGGAAAGGGGGGAGCGGCCCATGACCATCAAGGATATCGCCCGGCGTTCGGGCTACGCCGTGGGGACCGTCTCCCGCGTGCTCAACGGCCATCCCGACGTCAGCGACGAGGCCCGGGAGCGCATCCTGGCTGTGGTCCGGGAGACCGGCTTCCAGCCCAACGGCAACGCCCGCCATCTCAAGCAGCGGGGGAGCCGGGACATCGCCGTGATCGTCAAGGGCGCGGGCAACCTCCTTTTCGCCCGGATCCTGGAGGAGACCCAGGCCCGGATCAAGGCCGCGGACAAGACCGCCGCCGTCTACTACCTGGACGAGGAAGACAACGAGGTGGAACAGGCCATCCGGGTCACCCGGGAGCTCAAGCCCCTGGGCATCGTCTTCCTGGGGGGCAACAAGGGAAATTTCCTGGGCGCCTTCGACCAGGTGAAGTGTCCCTGCGTACTGGTCTCCACCCGGGGCGACGAGCTGGGCTTTCCCAATCTCTCCAGCGTCTCCACCGACGATGTGACGGGCTCCGAGCGGGCCATGGGCTTCCTTCTGGACGCCGGCCACCGGAGGGTGGGGGTCATCGGCGGCGAGAGCGCCGTGGTCAGCCCCGAGCTCCAGTGCAACACCAGCCAGCTCCGCCTGGCCGGCTGTATGCAGGCGTGTACCCGCCGGGGCGTCCCCTTTGACCCGGTCCGGCAGACCGCCCAGGTCCGCTACTCCATGGAGGGGGGCTACCAGGGGGCCAACGAGCTGCTGGACCAGGACCCGGAGATCACCGCCCTGTTCGCCATGGCCGACGTCATGGCCATCGGCGCCCTGCGTGCCATCCGGGACCGGGGACTTCGGGTCCCCGAGGACGTGTCCCTGGTGGGCTATGACGGCATCGAACAGGGAAGCTATACCGTGCCCCGGCTGGCCACCATCCGCCAGGGGGCCGACCGGTTGGCCCGGCGGGGAGTGGAGATCCTCCTGAACCAGATCGAGGGCCCCGCCGCCGCCGTCCATGAGATCGTCCCCTTCCAGCTTGTGGAGGGGGAGAGCGTCCGCTCAATTTAAAACGACATTCCGCAAAGACAAGGACTGATGCAGCTATGCGCACAAGCGGTGTATTGATGCACCTGACCAGCCTGCCCTCTCCCTACGGCGTGGGGACCATGGGCCAGGCAGCCCGTGAATTTGCCGACTTCCTCGCCGCCGGGGGCCAGACCTATTGGCAGATCCTGCCCATCGGCCCCACCAGCTACGGGGATTCCCCCTATCAGAGCTTTTCCACCTTCGCCGGCAACCCCTACCTCATCGACCTGGACGACCTGTGTGCCGAGGGACTTCTGGAGCGGGAGGAGTACGCCGGGCTGGACTGGGGCGCCGACAGCGCCCAGGTGGACTTCGGCCTGCTCTACGAGACCCGGTATCACGTCCTGCGCAAGGCGGTGGAGCGGCTCCTGGCCGCGCCGCCGGCGGACTATACCGTCTTCCTGGCCGCCAACGCCACCTGGCTGCCCGACTATGCCCTCTTCATGGCCCTGAAGGACCGGAACGGCGGCAAGTCCTGGCAGGAGTGGCCTGAGCCCATCCGCCGCCGGGAGCCCCGGGCCCTGGAGGCGGCCCAGGCCGAGCTGAAGGAGGAGGTCCGCTTCTGGCAGGGGGTCCAGTACCTCTTTTTCCACCAGTGGACTGCCCTGAAGAAGTACACCAACGACCAGGGGGTCCGTTTCATCGGGGACCTGCCCATCTATGTCTCGGGGGACTCGGCCGACGTGTGGTCCCGACCT
>CANRFC010000001.1 GCA_947629795.1 uncultured Oscillospiraceae bacterium | reverse complement strand
CAATCCACCCTTGCAAAAGGGCGGGAAAAAGGGTATACTGTTCCCGTGGCGCGGACGAAGTCCGCTGTGTAGGTGGTTGGTCACCTGCGCAGGTGGGAGAGGGTGGCAGCCCTCTTCCACTGCCGCACTTTTTATTTTCTGGAACCAGAGTACCATAGAAAATATGTTCTGTCAATATAGAATCGCAAAATCAGCAAAATTTTTTGCAGCCCTCTCTTTGGCAGACATTTTGATGAAAAACAGAAGCACCTACCACGCCCGGGGCAGAAATGCTCCGGGCTTTTTGCGCGTCAAAATGCGCTCACCGGCCAAGCAGTCGATCCGCCAGATCAACAAGGTGAACATGCCTGTACGGATAAGCCACCTGCAAAGTTGATTGGGCAGGCCCCTGCTCAAGGCCAGAGACGCCTATTCCAAAATGATCCATACCCGGATATGACAGGACTTGTCTCAATGCAATACACTGATCCTATTTCACAAAGTCAAGAAACTGGAATTTCTGGGAAGCAGAAGGGACCGAAGACTGCCGGGCAGCACGCACCTCCGGCCAACGGCACAGAGTCAGCGGCCAACTCAATACATTCTGGTTCGAAAGGGCCGGCATCTCCCACGGAGGAGTGCCGGCCCTGAATTTTTGCTGATGCGAGCTCGCAGATAGATTCTTACATGTGAGAGGTCTCATCTGAATTTTCACATATGAGCGTTTTTTCGCAAAATGTAAATATTCTATGAACAGTCTGTGGACAGTTCATGAAGAAATCATTAAAAATTGAAATTTAATGCAAATTTGGGCCCAAAATGAGCTTCGCAAAGGGGGAACTCTACCATTCTGTAGTAGGACTTTCAATTAAGATCCGGATCTCCCATGCCACGATCCGCACAACATTCCTGCTTCTGTTCGAAAAAAAGAGGAAAGGAGGAAGAAATTTGCTTTTACTATAGCAAAAAGTAAAAAAGGCAAAATCAAACATAATTCTTATATCCGGAGGTGATGGTATGCGCAGGAAAAATTTCCGACCCAGGCAGCGGGGACCGCCAACACAACGGAAAGATGGCTGCATCGAAAGCGACGTTCTGCAGGTTTGAGATCCTGCAAAACGGCAGAAAGACTGTCGCATTGGAAGCGACAGCCTGCAGGATCGTATATCCTGCAGATCCGTATTTGTCATAGTGATTGGAGGAATTTCTATGGATCATATCAATCAAGATTTTCACTTCCCTGCGATGACCGCCAAGGCGGTCGAAGTGTGCGGTCAGGAACTCACTGTCCTGAACATGGGTCCGGATGGTGCGGGCAAGAGGTACGATGGGTTCAACGACACCTACGAGGACGAGCCCTTTGATGAGAGCAGATCCGGGATCAAAAGTATCCTGAGCGGCGCGGTGCTGGAGCGCTTCCTGGCGTCTGCGCGTCTTCCCCTGTATGACGGCGGCCCCGGTTGTGTGCTGTCTGAGGAGCAGGAGGAGGCGTTCGGGATCTATTACGAGACCTATCTCGAGAACGTACACAGTGAGGAGGCTCCGCTGTCTGCCAAAGATTTCTCCGCACGCATGGCGGAGGATCTCGTTTGGCTTGATAAGACCTTTGGGCGCATCTACGCCTATGAGGGACAACTCAACGAGTTCCTTGCCCACGCCGGCGAACGGGAGTATCAGGCACTGTGGAAGGTCCTGAAGGATTTCGCCCTGGATGCACAGCCCGATATGGCGGGCCGGCTTGCGCCATGGAGCTGTGTGGACGCGGTGACGCGTTTCCTCTCTCCCCGCTGGGTCATCAAGGACCTTCTTGCGATCTTTGCGAACAAGACATTGCGCAGGCACGTATTCAGAATTTAAGTCAGCACAGATCCAAAGGGCGGCCTGCTTTTCGGGGCAAGCCGCCCCGCTTTTCCGCTGCCGGGATCCTCATAGCCCTTTCCCCCGATCCCGGGCCGCTTTTGTCAAAGGGCCATGAATAGCCCCCTGTATGGATCACTATCAAAGATCACAGCAGGAAGCCCGCCTGATCGTCTGCCTTTGCGTCTCCTGCCCCCCGGCGTCCTGGCCGCGGTCCAGATAGTAGCTCTGGACGGTCACGCCGTCCCGCCAGTGGGAGAGATGCAGGATACTCACCGCCCGCAGGGCCAGGCGGTCCAGGACCACCGCCTTGCCCTGAGCCAGCGCGGCGTCTCTGTTCTTTCCACGCAGGATGTACGGCTTGTCAAAGAAGCTGAGGGGCTCCAGCCGGTTCCGGTTCTTCTTGTTGTAGGCATGCCACTGCCCGGCCAATTCACGGTACAGCTGCTTCCGGTATCCCGGCTCATTTTTCAGCCGCCGGGTGTAGTATTCTATGGCCTCCTGGGCCACTGATCGGCGCTGGCCGTGGTAGTCAAACCCATAGACAAGATCTTTGGGCTTGAAAAGCAGCCGGTCAGAGCCGTCAAAAAACGCTTTTACGGCGTGGACGTATTGGGGAAGGACTTTCTGCTCCTGATACTTCCCCCCTTTGCTCCTGTCGACGATAATATACGTATTGCCGTCCTTTTCAAGGAGGTCATTGCCGTGCAGACGCTGCAGGTCATGGCGACGCAGGCCGACCAAGGCATTCAGTTCTCCGGGGGGCCCGCCGTATGTGGGTCCGCCGCCGCGGCTGCGGGTAAAATCGGCGGCGTGGCGTAGGGGCTTTCTGATCTCGTCCATAGGGATCCCCAGGAGCTTGCATATCGGCGCAAGGTAGTTGTGGATGGTGGAGGCCGTCTTCTTCGCTCCCTCCAGATAGAGCTCGTAGGCCTGCACTTCCGCCTTTCCGATCTGGTCCAGCCGGGAGATCCCCAACTTCGTGAAATATCCCGCCGCCAGGTGAAGCTCCTTGAGATAGAGCTTCCGGGAGCTGAAGGCCACAGGAATGAGGCTCCCGTCTGCCCTGCGCCGATACAGCAGGAAAAACAGCCCCGGGGTCTGTATGAATTGATGGAATAGGCTCCCGCCTTCTTTTCTGCCCATAAAAACAGCACTTCCTTTCTGAAATGTCAAGTTGTGGAGAAGATGCGGACATGTCACTGCTTGTCCCATCTCAATTTCCAAAACGCCAAAGGATAATTGTTCTGACGCACACTCCTTTCCCGCCCAAAAGGGCGCACGATCCCCCATGATTTCTGCGCCGTCCGGCGCCAGGGACTTCGACCTGCCTTTCCATTCAAGACATCGAGCGTCACCGTTTGTCTCATCTCTTTGTTGACCCCGCCCGATCTGGGGCGAGGGGGAAGACGTGACCCGGCGGGGTGACACCGCCCACAGACAGACACGGGAGCCCGGCCCTTCTCCATCTGTGGGGAAAAGGACACCAGAGTGCTCCGCAGCAGATACGCAGGCAAGGTCCGCTCCGGCCCGGCCTCTTTGCCGCTGCCGGACGCATCCGCGCTCCCGCCCGTCCGGGCCGGGACCGCTGAGTTCCCCTGTGCGCAGATCCCTGCTGCCATGTCTGTCCCATTGTCCCGGAAAGGCGCTCCCGCCGCGTTTTGCGGCACAGGGAAGGGCAATTTCCAGGCACTTGTTCCCCGGTGTAAAACGGTCCGCCGGAAGTCTCCATGCTTCCATCTGCAGATCCGACCGGGAACAGCTCCTCCTGTCGTCAAAATGAACCTCCGTATACTAATATGCAGGAATTGCCCCTCCCCGAAAAAACGAGTCATATACAGAAATCGAAATTGGGCAAAAAACAGGGCAAAAAATCTCTGTCGACAGTTCCACCCAGCGATTGCAATTGAGCAAAAGATATGATAAAATGCTTTCAGAAGCTTGGGACTTCGTGAAAAACGCCAAAAATTGCCAAGCCAGGCTGTAACGGAGTGCTGCGCGCACGGGCCCGGTATAAAAAATACCGGCCCGTGCGCGCTCTTTTTGTACCCGGGCCGCTCCGACCCGACCACCCATTTTGAAAAGGAGGGCTCACTATGCTGCTGTTGGGAAACGGACGCGTCATCACCAGAGACCCCGCCGCCCCCTGGTTCCCCGAGGGCGGGGTGCTCATGGAGGGGGAGGCCATCCGGGAGGTGGGCCCCACCGCCGCACTGCGGAAAAAGTACCCCCAGGCCCAGTTCATCGACGCCCGGGGCGGCCTCATCATGCCGGGGTTCATCAACGCCCACACCCACATCTACTCCGGCCTGGCCCGGGGCCTGTCCATCCGGGGATACGCCCCCACCGACTTCCTCTCGGTGCTGGAGGGCATGTGGTGGAACATCGACCGCCGCCTCACTCTGGAGGGCACCCAGGCCAGCGCCAAGGCCACCCTCCTGGAGTGCATCCGCAACGGGGTCACCACCATCTTCGACCACCACGCCAGCTTCTGTCAGGTCCCCGGCTCCCTGTTCACCATCGCCCGGGAGTGTGAGCGCTTCGGGGTCCGGGCCTGCCTGTGCTACGAGGTCTCCGAGCGGGACGGGGCGGAGAAGTGCCGGGAGGCCATCGCCGAGAACGCCGACTTCGCCCGCTTCTGCCGGGACCACCCCTCGGATATGCTCAAGGCCATGTTCGGCGGCCACGCCCTGTTCACCATCTCGGACGAGACCTTCCGGGCGATGGTCAAGGCCAACGACGGCATGACCGGCTTCCACATCCACGTCTCCGAGGGGATGAACGACGTGGTGGACAGCCGGGAAAAGTACGGCTGCCTGCCGGTGGACCGCCTCTACTACAACGGCATCCTGGGGGAGAAGACCATCCTGGGCCACTGTATCCACCTCTCTCCCGCCGAGATGGACCTCATCGCCCAGACCGGCACCATGGTGGTCAACAACCCCGAATCCAACATGGGCAACGCCGTGGGCTGCGCCCCGGTGCTCCGGATGCTGGAAAAGGGCGTCCTGGTGGGCATGGGCACCGACGCCTATACCCACGACATGCTGGAGAGCCTGAAGGTGGCCCTTCTCATCCAGCGCCACCATGCCGGTCAGCCAGGGGTGGCCTGGGGGGAGGTCACCTCTATGCTCTTCGCCAACAACGCCAGGATCGCCGAGCGGTACTTCTCCCGGCCCCTGGGGGTCCTGAAGCCGGGCGCCGCCGCCGACGTCATCGTCATGGACTACCCGGCCTTCACCCCTCTCTCGGATGAAAACATCGACGGCCACGCCATCTTCGGCCTCCAGGGCCACGACTGCCGCACCACCGTCATCAACGGCCGGGTGGTCTACAAGGACCGGGAATTCCTCACCGTGGACGCCGGGGAGGAGCGGGCCTTCTGCCTGGCCGAGAGCAAAAAATTGTGGGGGGAATTGAATCATGTCTGATCGGATGTATCCCATGGGCTTTGCCCGCCTGATGACCTGGATCCTGACGGAAAATCGCGACAAAGGTCAGATTTTCGGCGTAACTGTCGCCAAAGCCCCCCGGGAAGGGGCCCTTCTGCCCATCTTCGGCGAGACTCTTGCCGCCCCCTTCGGCCCCGCCGCCGGCCCCCACACCCAGCTGGCTCAGAACATTGTGGCGGCCTATGTCTCCGGGGCCCGGTTCTTCGAGCTCAAGACCGTCCAGATCATGGACGGGGAGGAGCTGTCCCAGTGTGTCGCCAAGCCCTGCATCGCCGCCGAAGACGAGTGCTACAACTGCGAGTGGTCCACCGAGCTCACGGTGCCCCAGGCCTTTGCGGAGTATGTCCGGGCCTGGTTCGCCTGCAAGCTCCTGGCGAAAGAGCTGGACCTGGGGGACCCCAACGGCTTCGTCTTCAACATGAGCGTGGGCTATGACCTCAAGGGTATCCAAAGCCCCAAGATCGACGGCTATATCGAGGGCATGAAGGACGCCTCGGACACTCCCGTGTGGCAGGAGTGCGTGGACTGGACCCTGGCCAACCTGGACCGGTTCCAACGGGTGGACGAGGGCTATGTCAAGGCGGTCTCCCCCAAAATTTCCCGCTCCATCACCCTGTCCACCCTCCACGGCTGCCCCGCCGGAGAGATCGAGGCCATTGCTGCCTATCTCATCGGGGAAAAGGGCCTGCACACCTACGTCAAATGCAACCCCACCCTCCTGGGCTACGACTTCGCCCGGCGGACCCTGGATCTCCTTGGCTGGGACTATGTCTCCTTTGACGACCACCACTTCAACGAGGACCTGCAGATGGCCGACGCCGTGCCCATGTTCCGCCAGCTGGAGGCCCTGGCGGAGGAGGGGGGCGTGGAGTTCGGAGTCAAGCTCTCCAACACCTTCCCGGTGGAGGTCCGCGCCGGGGAGCTGCCGGCGGAGGAGATGTACATGTCGGGTCGGGCTCTGCTGCCCCTCACCCTCTCCCTGGCAGAGCAGCTCTCCAGGACCTTTGAGGGGAAGCTGCGCATCTCCTACTCCGGCGGGGCCGACGCCGCCACCGTCCGGGACCTGGTCGCCGCCGGGGTCTGGCCGGTGACCATGGCCACCACCGTCCTGAAACCCGGCGGCTATGAGCGCTTTGCCCAGATCGGAGAGCTCCTGGAGGGGGCGGCAAAGCCCTGGACCGGGGTGGACGTCCCCGCCCTCTCCGCCCTGGCGGAGCAGGTCCGCACCGGGGAAATGAGCCGCAAGCCGGCCAAGGCCCTTCCCGTCCAGAAGCTGCCCCGGCAGGTCCCCCTGCTGGACTGCTTCACCGCCCCCTGTCACGAGACCTGCCCCATCCATCAGGACATCCCCGCCTACCTGGAGCTGGTGGGGGAGGGCAGATACCTGGAGGCCCTTCAGGTCATCACCGCCCGGAACGCCCTTCCCTTCATCACCGGCACCATCTGCCCCCATCCCTGCGCCGGCGCCTGTATGCGGGGCCATTACGAGGAGGGGCTGCACATCCGCCAGGCCAAGCTGAAAGCCGCCCAGGGGGCCTTCCAGGCCCTCCTGGAGGCCCTTCCCCCCAAGGGGAGCGCCCCGGGGGTGAAGGCGGCCATCGTGGGCGGCGGCCCCGCCGGCATGGCGGCGGCCTTCTACCTCAGCCGGGCCGGGGCCCGGGTCACCCTCTTCGAGAAGGGTCCCGCCCTGGGCGGCGTGGTCCGCCGGGCCATCCCCGGCTTCCGTATCCCGGAGGAGGCCATGGACAACGACGCCAAGCTCATCGCCGCCTACGGTGCGGACATCCGTCTCAATACCCCCGCCCCCTCTGTGGAAGAGCTGCGGCGGGAGGGCTACACCCATATCCTGCTGGCCGTGGGGGCCTGGGCGCCGGGGAAGCTGCCCCTGGAGGGGGACAAGGCCCTGGACGCCCTGCAGTTCCTGGCCGACATCAAGGCGGGCAAGCTCCCCCGGCTGGGCTCCCACGTGGCGGTCATCGGCGGGGGCAACACCGCCATGGACACCGCCCGGGCCGCCAAGCGGCTCCCCGGGGTGGAGAGCGTCTGCCTGGTCTACCGCCGGGACGTGGGGAACATGCCCGCCGACCGGGAGGAGCTGGACCAGGCCCTGGCCGACGGAGTGCTCTTCCATCCCCTCCTCTCCCCGGAGCGGTTCCGGGACGGAGAGCTCACCTGCCGGGTGATGGCCCTGGGGGAGCCGGACGCCTCGGGAAGGCGTACCCCAAAGCCCACCCATGAGATCAAAAATCTGAGGGTAGACGCCGTCATCGCCGCCGTAGGGCAGGGGGTAGAGACCGCGTTTTTGCGCCAAAGCGGGGTGGAACTGGACCCCAAGGGCCGCCCCGTCACCGACGAGCACGGCAAAGCCGCCCCCGGCCTTTACCTCATCGGAGACGCCCAAAAAGGCCCCAAAACCGTGGTAGAAGCCCAATCTGACGCACTTTTGGCGGTGGAAGACATTCTGGGCCATCCCATCGGGGAGCCCGCCCCCTCCTTCAGCCCCGCTCCGGACCCGGAAAAGCTGATTTTGGAGCGGGGAAAGTTGGAAATTTCCCCGGAAAAACGGGGAAACCCAAACCTTTGCCTCCGCTGTGCCACCCTGTGCGAGACCTGCGTGTCCGTCTGCCCCAACCGGGCCAACGTGGCGGTCACGGTCCCGGGTATGGGACTGCCCCAGATCCTGCACGTGGACGGCATGTGCAACGAGTGCGGCAACTGCGCCGTCTTCTGCCCCTACGATTCCAGGCCCTACAAGGACAAATTCACCCTCTTCTGGAGCCGGGAGGACCTGGAAAACAGCGAGAATCAGGGCTTTCTGCCCCTGGGGGGCCACAGGGCCCTGGTCCGCTTCGCCGGCCGGGTGGCCGAGTACAACGTGAAAGACAACGCCTGCGGGCTCTATGACCCCCTCCGCAAATTCATCCTGGCCGTTCTGGAGGGGCATCCCTACCTGCTCCCCTGACCGCCGGAGGGGGGCCAAACCGGGCAGAAGCCCTGTTTTATGACGAAAATTTGTAATAATTCACAGAAAATAGCAGAATCTGACCGCATTTGTCAGCTGCGCCACGCCCTCGCCGCGGGGTGCGGCGACCGAGAGGGGGAGTTCCCATGTCCGATCGATACACCCTGACCGTCAACGGGAAAAAGTACATAACCACCGAGGAAAAGCCCCTTTTGCGCTACCTTCGGGACGATTTAGGCCTGAAATCGGTGAAGGACGGCTGCTCCGAGGGGGCCTGCGGCACCTGCACCGTGGTGGTGGACGGAAAAGCGGTCAAATCCTGCGTTCTGACCACCAAAAGGGCCCAAAACAAGCAGATTTTGACTGTGGAGGGCCTTTCTGAGCGGGAAAAGGAGATCTTCGTCTACGCCTTCGGGGCGGCGGGAGCGGTCCAGTGCGGCTTCTGCACCCCCGGCATGGTCATGTGTGCCAAGGCCTTGCTGGATCAGGACCCCGACCCCGACGAGGAGCAGATCAAAAAGGCCCTCCGGGGCAATCTGTGCCGCTGTACCGGCTACAAGAAGATCGTGGAGGCCGTGACCCTGGCCGGGGCCCTTCTCCGGGGAGAGGGGGCCGTGGACGCCGCCCTGGAGGCGGGGGAGACCTTCGGCGTGGGGAAGGGGGCCTTCCGCGCCGACGTGCGGGACAAGGTGCTGGGCGCCGGGGAGTACTGCGACGACGTGGAGCTGCCCGGCATGGTCCATGCCTCGGCGGTGCGCTCGGCCTACCCCAGGGCCCGGGTGCTCTCCATCGACCCCTCGGCGGCCCTGGCTCTGCCGGGGGTCCTGGCGGTGCTCACCGCCGCCGACGTGCCCCACAACAAGGTGGGCCACCTCCAGCAGGACTGGGATGTGATGATCGCCGTGGGGGACGTGACCCGCTGCGTGGGGGACGCCATCTGCCTGGTGGTGGCCGAGGATGAAAAGACCCTGGCCCAGGCCAAAGAGCGCATCAGGATCGACTACGAGCCCCTGGAGCCGGTACGGAACGTCCGGGAGGCTATGGCGGAGGGGGCCCCTCTGGTCCACTCCGGCGGGAATCTGTGTCAGTCCCGGCACGTGTGCCGGGGGGACGCCCAGGGGGCCCTGAAGGCCTCCAAATACGTGGTGAGGCAGACCTACACCACCCCCTTCACCGAGCATGCCTTCCTGGAGCCCGAGTGCGCCGTGGCCTTCCCCTACGGGGACGGGGTGAAGGTCTACACCTCCGACCAGGGGGTCTATGACACCCGGAAGGAAATTTCCATCATGCTGGGCTGGGAGCCGGAGCGCATCGTGGTGGAGAACAAGCTGGTGGGGGGCGGCTTCGGGGGCAAGGAGGACGTGTCGGTCCAGCATCTGGCCGCCCTGGCAGCCTTGAAGGTCCAAAGGCCGGTGAAGGTGAAGCTCTCCCGGCAGGAGTCCATCGCCTTCCACCCCAAGCGCCACGCCATGGAGGCCACCTTCACCCTGGGATGCGACGAGGAGGGCATTTTCACCGCCCTGGCGTGCGAGATCTACTTCGACACCGGGGCTTACGCCTCCCTGTGCGGACCGGTGCTGGAGCGGGCCTGCACCCACGCCGTGGGGCCCTACTGCTACCAGAACACCGATATCAAAGGCTGGGGATACTACACCAACAACCCGCCTGCCGGGGCCTTCCGGGGCTTCGGGGTGTGCCAGAGCGAGTTCGCCCTGGAGTCCAACATCAACCTCCTGGCCGAGAAGGTGGGCATCTCCCCCTGGGAGATCCGCTGGCGCAACGCCATCGCGCCGGGACGGGCCCTGCCCAACGGCCAGATCGCCGACCCCTCCACCGCCCTGCGGGAGACCCTGCTGGCGGTGAAGGAGGTCTATGAGAAAAACGCCGGCCGGGCAGGCATCGCCTGCGCCATGAAGAACGCCGGCGTGGGAGTGGGCCTGCCCGACAAGGGCCGCTGCCGGCTGGCGGTGCGCGGGGGGACGGTGGAGCTGTACACCGCCGCCTCGGACATCGGACAGGGCTGCTCCACCGTGTTTCTGCAGATCCTGGCACAGGCCACGGGGCTGCCCCGGAGCTGCCTGAAGCTCATGCCCGCCGGGTCGGACACCTCCCCGGATTCGGGGACCACCTCGGGCTCCCGCCAGACCCTCATCACCGGCGAGGCGGTGCGCCTGGCGGGGACCGACCTGAAGGCCGCTCTGGACGGGGCGGGGGGAGACCTGGCCGGGCTGGAGGGGCGGGAGTTCTCCGCCGAGTTCTTCGACCCTACCGACCCGCTGAATTCCCCAAAACCCAACCCCAAGAGCCATGTGGCCTACGCCTACGCCACCCATGTGGTGGTGCTGGACGACCACGGGCGGGTGAAGGAGGTCTGGGCCGCCCACGACTCGGGGAAGGTGGTGAACCCCCTGGCCATCCAAGGACAGATCGAGGGGGGTGTGCTCATGGGGCTGGGGTATGCCCTCACCGAGGACTTCCCCCTGAAGGACTGTGTCCCCACGGCCAAGCTGGGCACCCTGGGGCTCTTCCGGGCCACGGACATCCCGGAGGTCCACGCCGTCTTCGTGGAGGGGGAGAGCCTGCCCTTCGCCTACGGGGCCAAGGGAGTGGGGGAGATCGCCGGCATCCCCACCGCCCCGGCGGTCCAGGGGGCATACTACGCCCTGGACCATCGGCTGAGGACCAGGCTGCCCATGGAGGGGACGTACTATCGGAAGGATAGGGGCTGATTTTGAGAGACTCTTTCCCGGAGGGCAACTCCCCTGGGGAATGGAATGCACCTTTGATACAAATGTCCCGCGTGAAACATGAGGAATTTCGCGAATTGTCGGCACAGAAAAAGGACCCGTTGCAAAAACGGGTCAAAAAAAGAGAGGAGGGGGCAGCCCAAAGGGTTGTCCTCTCCTCTTTGCGGTAGAATTAAGTTGTCAGAAACAAATCTTATGGGGAAGAGGCGGCGGAAGCCGGATAGGGGAGCCCGGAGAACTAAATATCAGTGGGCATCTATCCCGGAGGTCCACTGGCTTTGAAAGAACCGTTTCCTTACAGCCCCACATCTATTTTCAGTACTGTTTACAGAGAACTTCCAATGACGCAAAATCGTTGCATCGCTTGGTCAAAGGAGAAGCAGGTCCCTTGACCTTAAGCCGATAAAGGACTGCAGCGTTCTTCCTGATTTTCTCTTGGATGGACTTGATGTAACGGTATTCTGCCAAGAGCAGGGACTTATACTTTGGATTCCGCTCCTTGGATATGTCCACATAATTGTATTGCCCAGCGGGAACAGGAAACATATTGTTAAGATTGATAACTGCGTAGTTTTTGATTTTAATGAAGTCAAGCCCCTCCTGCATCCGGTGGTGTTTTTCCTTAAAAGAAGAGAGAGGAGCAAAATAATTCATATCATTGACCGTTAACACAACACCAATATACTTTCGTTCATTATGCTGACCCGCCTGCTTATTTCGAAACAGATGAGGGGCATGGGGTGCAAGGTATTCTATATAGGCAGGCGCTATCTCATAAAGCTTGATATTGTCCATATCTGTCTCCTCATAAAAACAACGGGGGCAAGGTAGCCCTGCCCCCGCTGTTACGCTCGCACTTGGAGTGGCGAAACACTCACTTGTAACTTTCTTGCTTAAGGGCCAAGAGAAGCCCGCTCAATAAGTTTCTCATTTAGGGCTGAGATACACCCACACCCATATTATATCCGAGACTGAGCGGTGTGTCAACGACTTGTCGCTGCTTTTCACAGCAAAATTTTTATCAAAGGGGCCAAAAAAGGCAGAAAGGCGATCTCAGTTTTTCGCAAAATGGGATCTTGGCCCCCAGGATTTGGCTTTTATACCTTCTTCTGGTGTAATTTCAGTTCCACCCATAAAATGCCTGCGGATTTCCAATTCGGAGACCCACGGGCCTGATCGATCTGCTTTTTGCAGCCCCTTTTGCGAAAGAGAGGCTGCGCTTCGAGCGGAACCCGGTGATATCACCCCAGATGGCGGGGGGTGGCGCGCTCTTCCAGGGCCTGCAGGAGGGCGGCGGGGTCCTTGGACTTGGCCAGGAAGATCATGGCGGCGATGATGTAGGGCTTGTAGCTGGCCTGCTTGTAGAGGGGGTCCCGGTAGCGGTCAAAGACCGAGCCGTCCACCTCGCCCTCCAGGCAGCTCACGCCGCTGATGTCGGCGGGAAGGCAGTGGAGATAGAGGGCCTTGCCGTCCTTGGTGGTCTTCATCAGCTCCTCGGAGCAGGTCCAGTCCTTGTGCTGGGCGTTCTGGGCCAGGAGCTCCTTCTCCAGGGCCTGGATGCCGGCGGTGTCTCCCTTGCCGTAGAGGTCGGTGCGCTTTTCCATGGCGGCGAAGGGGGCCCAGGACTTGGGATAGACGATGTCGGCGTCCCGGAAGGCCTCGGCCATGGAGTGGGTCTTGGAGAAGCTGCCGCCGGTCTTGGCGGCGTTGGCGCGGGCGATCTCCTCCACCTCTGGCATGACCTCGTAGCCTTGGGGATGGGCCAGGGTCACGTCCATGCCGAAGCGGGTGAACAGGCCGATGACTCCCTGGGGGACCGAGAGGGGCTTGCCGTAACTGGGGGAGTAGGCCCAGGTCATGGCCACCTTCTTGCCCTTGAGGTTCTCCACGCCGCCGAAATGGTGGATGACGTGGAGCATATCCGCCATGCACTGGGTGGGGTGGTCGATGTCGCACTGGAGGTTCACCAGGGTGGGCTTCTGCTCCAGGACCCCGTCGGCGTGGCCCTGGGTGACGGCATCCACCACCGCCTTCTGGTAGGTGTGGCCCTTGCCGATGTACATGTCGTCCCGGATGCCGATGACGTCGGCCATGAAGGAGATCATGTTGGCGGTCTCCCGGACGGTCTCGCCGTGGGCAATCTGGCTCTTGCCCTCGTCCAGGTCCTGGACCTCCAGGCCCAGCAGGTTGCAGGCCGAGGCGAAGGAGAAGCGGGTGCGGGTGGAGTTGTCCCGGAACAGGGAGATGCCCAGGCCGGAGTCGAAGATCTTGGTGGAGATGTTCCGCTCCCGGAGGTTCCGGAGGGCGTCTGCCACGGTGAAGACCGCCGCCAGCTCGTCATCGGTCTTCTCCCAGGTGAGGAAGAAGTCCCCGTTGTACATCTTGTGGAAGTCCAGGCCGGCCAGCTTGTCCAGATAGAAGTGCAGTGTGTTCTTGTCCATGGGAATCATGTCTCCTTCTCTTCTCAGCGAATGTCGTTGTCCGTGAGGCCTGCCCGGAACTGGGCGATGTCTGCGGTCTTGTTCTCCTCTTTGTAGAGACCGGGCACCGCGGCGTAGAGGGCGGCGCAGGTCACGAGATCCTGCTTCCAGGTGATCTCGTTGGGGGCGTGGGCCTGGCTCTCCGCCCCGGGGCCGAAGCCCACGCAGGGGATGCCGTACCGGCCCTGGATGGCCACACCGTTGGTGGAGAAGGTCCACTTGTCTATGAGGGGCCGCTGCCGGAGGTGCATGGCACTGGGGGCGCCGATGCGCTTGTCCCCGAAGAGGGCGTGGTGGGCATCCACCAATGCCTGGACGTGGGCGGCGTTCTCCCGGTTGATCCAGGTGGGGAAGTACGCCTCGGTCTCATACACCGCGCCGGTCCAGGAGGGCCTGTCGTACATGTACATGGAGACCTTCACATCGTCCCCGTACTTCTGTACGCTGGGCAGGCTGCGGATCTCCTCCAGACAGGAGTCCCAGGTCTCGCCGGCTGTCATGCGGCGGTCTATGGAGATGGCGCAGGAGTCCGCCACGGCGCAGCGGCTGGGGGAGGTGTAGAAGATCTGGGAGACCGTGCAGGTGCCCCGGCTCAGGAACCGGGCGTCCTCGTAGTGCTCCGGGTTGTACCTGGGATCCAGCATCTTCACAAGGCCCTTGATCTCCACCGTGTCGTCCGCCGGGTTCTCGTTCAGGGCCCGCACATCCTGGAGGATGTCCGCCATCTTGTAGATGGCGTTGTCTCCCCGCTCCGGGGCGGAGCCGTGGCAGGACACGCCCTTCACGTCCACCCGGATCTCCATGCGGCCCCGGTGGCCCCGGTAGATGCCGCCGTCGGTGGGCTCGGTGGAGATGACGAACTCCAGCTTCTCCTTCAGCTCGGGGTGGCCCTTGTTCAGGATGTACTGCCAGCACATGCCATCGCAGTCCTCCTCCTGGACGCTCCCCACCACCATGATGCGGTACCCGGCGGGGATGAGGCCCAGGTCCTTCATGATCCTGGCGCCGTAGACCGCCGAGGCCACGCCGCCCTCCTGGTCGGAGCCGCCCCGGCCGAAGATGACGGCGTCATCCTCCCAGCCGGCGTAGGGGTCGGCGGTCCAGTTGTCCCGGTTGCCCACCCCCACGGTGTCGATGTGGCCGTCGATGGCGATGACCTTGTCCCCGTCGCCCATCCAGCCGATGACGTTGCCCAGGCCGTCCACCTCCACGGCGTCGAAGCCCAGTTTCTCCATCTCGGCCTTGATGCAGGAGACCACCTCCTTCTCCTCACAGCTCTCGCTGGGGTGGGAGATCATGGCCCGGAGAAAGGCGGTCATGGCGGGGCCGTAACTTTGGGCGGCTTGCTTGATGGCGTCAAAGTCCATGGGAATGCCTCCTTTTCGTTATTTTGTTGTGATAAATTACAAAATGGAATCAGAAAGGGGCGGGGTGGGCGCCCTCCCAGGTGATCTTGCGGTAGTTCTCCGGGTCGGTGTCCCCCTCGGTGGAGAAGAGAAGGACCTGGCTGCTGCCGTCCAGGGCCAGGGCCCGGCGGAGATCGGCCCAGGCGGGATCGGTCATCAGGGCGTAGACCAGGCCGGCCCCTACCGCGCCGGACTCGCCGGAGATCACCCGGTCGTCCCCCTTGACAGGGGCCCCCAGCAGGCGCATGCCCAGGGCGGAGACCCAGTCGGGGCAGGAGACGAAGCAGGCGGCGTGGTTCTTCAGGATGTCAAAGGAGATGGTGTTGGGCTCGCCGCAGGCCAGGCCGGCCATGATAGTGGCCAGGTCCCCGGTGACGAAGCGGGGGGCGCCGTCTCCGGCCAGGGCGCTCTCGTAGAGGCAGGCGGCGGCGGAGGACTCCACCACCACGATCCTGGGGGGATCATCGGGGAAGCGGTTGACATAATACCCGGCCACGGCTCCAGCCAGGGAGCCCACGCCGGCCTGGATGAAGATGTGGGTGGGGCGCCCTGTGCCGGCATCGCAGAGCTGGTCGGCGGCCTCGGCGGCCATGGTGCCGTAGCCCTCCATGATCCAGGCGGGGATCTTCTCGTAGCCGGCCCAGGCGGTGTCCTGGACCATGACGCCGTGGGGGGTGGCCTGGGCCAGGGCGTTGGCTTTGCGGACGCAGTCGTCGTAGTTCATGTCCTCGATGGTGACCTGGGCGCCCTCCCTGGCGATGTTGTCAAAGCGGGACTTTACGGTGCCTTTGGGCATGAGGACCACCGCCTTCTGGCCCAGCTGGCGGGCGGCCCAGGCCACACCCCGGCCGTGGTTGCCGTCGGTGGCGGTGAAGAAGGTGGCCTGGCCGAAGTCCCTGCGCAGCGCGTCGCCGGTGAGGACGTCGTAGGTCATCTCGCCCACGTCCCGGCCCAGGGCCTCGGCGATGTAGGAGGCCATGGCGAAGGAGCCCCCCAGGACCTTAAAGGCGTTGAGGCCGAAGCGGTAGCTCTCGTCCTTGACGAAGAGGCCGCCCAGGCCCAGCAGCGCCGCCAGATGGGGCAGACGGGCCAGGGGGGTGGGGGCGTACTGGGGGAAGCTCTGATGGAAGGCGCGGGCTTTGGCCACCCGGTCCAGAGACATGACCGGGAGCTGGGCGTCATCGGTGGGGGGGAGCTGATTTTCCTGCCATTTGATGGGGTCCATAGCAACACCTCCAAGATTTTCTTCTATCTCTATCATATCATATTCTGGGCGGAATACAAGGAAAAGAAAGGGCTTTTAAAGGTCCCGGACCGAGGGGGCCAGAAGGAAGTGCCGGACGCCCACGGTGACCAGGCCGGAGGGGTCCCGGCGGGGGGGCAGGTCGTCCTTCACCAGGACGATCTTGCGGAAGGAGTCGTCGATGGAGCGCAGGGGGCGGCGCTGGGGGTCGGAATCGGGGGAGAGGGCGGAGAGCAGGTAGTAGCGCCGGTCCCCCAGGGTGGCCACAAAGTCCACGTTCAGGTACTGCCGTGACCGGCCGGAGGAGGAGCGCTGGGAGCGCTCCACCACGCCGGCGTCTACGTGGAAGCTCCGGCAGCGCAGGTCGGTGTAGACCAGATTCTCCAGGATGCGGTCGGGGTCCTGCTGCCAGAAGTTCAGGGCGGCGCTGCGCAGGCCGGCGTCCTCAAAGTAGTACTTCACCGGAGTGTTCAGGAAGCGGCTGGCCTTGATGTCGTAGCGGTCCGAGCGGCGGATGAGGTAGGAGTCCTCCAAATGGCCCAGGTAGCGGCGGAGGGTCTTGTCGGTGAGGGGAGTGCCCTTGGCGGTCTGGAAGGTCTTGGAGAGCTTGGTGGGGTTGGTGAAGGAGCCCTCCAGCTCGGCCAGGGTGCGCACCAGACCGGTCAGCTCCTCCCCGGAGCGCAGGTGGCAGCGCTGGGCCAGATCGGGGAGGATGACCTCAGAGAGAAGGCTCTTCAGGTACTCCATCTTCTCCTCCGGCTCGGCGCGGGACAGGACGCCGGGAAGGCCGCCGTAGGTCTGGAAGTCCGCCCAGGCCCCCTGGGGGTCGCCGGGATAGGCGGTGACGAACTCCCGGAAGGAGAGGGGGTAGAGGTGGATCTCCTCCCGCTTGCCCCGGAAGTCGGTGAGGACCTGGGAGGACAGGCGCTCGGCGCTGCCGCCGGTGACGTAGACGTCGGCGTTGGGGAGGGTGAGCAGGCCCATGAGGACCTCCTCAAAGTCCTTGACCCGGTGGATGTCGTCCAGAAGGAAGACCATGGGCTCGCCGTCAGCGGCCCGGGCCTTCAGGTGGGCCAGGAGCTTGTCCGGGTCCCGGAGGGCGCGGCTGGAGCGGTCGTTGAAGGCCAGGAGGAGGACCTGGTCCTCCCTCAGACCGCCGGAGAGAAGGGATTCCCGGAACTGGCGCAGGAGGGTGGACTTGCCCGACTGACGCAGGCCGGTGATGACCTTGACCTGACCGCTGTTCCGGCGGCGGGTCAGGGCGCGGAGCGTGGCTTCACGGCGTACTTCCATGGCGATACCTCCGAATTTTTTAGGGTTGTCCCATTTTTTCGTCTTATTCTGACTCTATTATATCTTGGCGGAGGGAAAAAGGCAAGGGAAAAGAAGGAAAGCACGGATTAGTCAAATCGCACAATTGGAACCGTTTCCAATTGTGCGATTCGTATAAGATGGTCGTTGACAGGAGAAGGGCGGACTGCTAAAATGTGGGGCAACACAGGAAGCTGTGTTGCCCATGGCAAGGCTGCAAAGAAAGGTGGGATCATCTATGGTCCGAGAAATCGACATTACCTCTGCAAAGCAGGTGGAGAGGATCAACCTCCTGGCCAGCAAGGAGCCCTATGAGGTCTGGCTCAACTGCGGGACCGTGATGTTGGACGCCCGGTCGCTGCTGGGACTTTTTGACCTGGTGGGGAAGCATGCCAGCGTGGTGGTGGAGGACGACGTCGACCCCAAGCGGTTCCGCCGGCTGGTGGCCGAGATGGAGTGACGGCATCCCTCCGGAAAAGCAAAAAAATCGCGCACACCTGAAGACGGTCAGACGATCAATTAAATTGCATTGGGCGATGAGAGCCCCAAACAGAAAAGGCAGCACACAATGAAGCCTTTGCTTCTGACAGGACTGCGTGTGTTTTTCTAAAAAAGATGGATGGGGATTGCTTTCACAATCCCCATCCGCACTTTAAGCAAAAAGTTAAATGTCTCACTCTTTCGAGCTGACAAGATAGAGCCTTTCGGCATCTGCTTAAAGTATAGCAAATTTCCCATGCAGTGTCAAGTTCAATTTGCCTATGTTAGTATATGCAGAAATTAACCGTTGTTATCCTGCTTTCTTGTGAGCGCGTCCAACTCAACTTTTAGTCGGGCAATCTCAGCGTCTTTCTCCACAAGCTGCTCCGCCTGTGCCTTGACCGTCTCCTTTGCTGTCTCGGCCGCTGTAATCAATCCCTGGACATACGACGCTGCGAACATCGACGCCAGCTTGATGCGAATACAGGCCATAAGGTCAATTCCGTTGGCAAATACCGGCCTTTGCGCGATGTTGTTCAGCCGCTGAATCTCGGCAGGGCTGACAGTGTAATCGCGTACATTGCATTTCAGGTTGCTGATGATGCGCTCTTTATGTACGGCCTTGATTTGGTGGAGGTTGATGACCGTATCTTTCGGGAATATCTTCCCATCCTTGTCCGCCTTGATAACCACCGATTCAATATCGGCAGAGAAAGACGGATTATCGTCTGAGGTAGTCGGCGCGATAATGACCGTATTGGAGAAATTATAAAGCACGATGGCCGGATGGGGGAAAGAAATTTCCGTCTGAATGTTGGCACAGCCAAAATCCACAAAGACCTTATCACCCCATTTATAACGGTACTGTTGCTTCCCGCTTTTGGGAGAGAGTGTACCAGCCACATTGAAAAAATCATTCCACAGGATAAACGGGATCGCCTGCCGGTTGACGCAAGTGCCGACAAGAGTCTCCGTATCCGTAAGTGTGGTACTCAGCTCCGATGCGACGGCCTGTATATCTTGGCAAACGCGGTTGCCATTTGCGGATAGCTCCGCTTTCAGTGTGTTCTTGTTGACTGGCATTGTCTCTTTACCAAACGTGGCGTGAAGCCCCTACCTTTAGGCATGGGGATATAAGCCACACCTTATTTTCCCGTATAGGGACTACAGGGTTGCATTAGTTTTTGTTGAGTAGTATAATCTTTTGCATGGAATACAAAAGCAATCATAATGTGGTGTACTCCTGCAAATATCACGTGGTCTGGTGCCCAAAATACCGCCGAAAGGTCTTGGACAATGGCGTAGATATTCGGCTGAAAGCATTGATAAAGGAAATTTGCGCCGAATATCGAATTGAAGTCATTGAGATGGAAATCATGCCAGACCATGTGCATCTGCTGATGGAAGTAGACCCTCAGTTTGGCGTACACAAGGCCGTCAAGCGAATAAAAGGCCGCACATCTCGGATATTGCGCCAGGAATTTGGATGGCTGCGCTCCAGACTCCCCTCTCTGTGGACAAACGCATATTTTGTCTCCACAGTCGGCGGCGCTCCTCTGTCTGTCATCAAGCAATATATTGAGGACCAAAAAAATGTGTGAGGATAAACATGGAATACAGCTACAAATTTCGGATATATCCAACTCAAAGGCAAGAAAATTTGATCCAACGGACCTTCGGTTGCTGCCGGTTTGTGTTTGATCATTTTCTCGCGCAGCGGATGGAGATGTACAAAGAAACCGGGAAAGCCCCTACACGGTTTCAGCAGGACAAGGAGCTGACACTTCTCAAGAGAGAATTGGAATGGCTGAAAGAGGTGGACGCCACTTCTCTGCAAGCGTCTTTGCAAACGCTGGATACCGCCTATCAAAACTTTTTCCGGCGGGTGAAACAGGGCGGAAAACCCGGTTATCCACGGTTCAAGAGCAAGCGCGACCACCGAAAGAGCTACAAGAGCAAGTGCGTTGGCACGAATATCAAAGCGTTGGATAAAGCGGTTCAACTTCCCAAACTCGGCCTTGTGAAGTGCAGAATCAGCAAGGAAGTGAGGGGCCGTATCCTATCCGCGACGGTCAGTCAGAATCCCAGCGGAAAATATTTTGTCGCTCTATGCTGCACCGACGTTGAGATGGAGCCTCTGCCCTCTACCGGAGAAGTAGTTGGTCTTGATTTGGGTTTGAAGGCGTTTGCCGTTGCCTCCGACGGAACGGAGTACCCCAACCACAAGTATCTGTCCAAAAGCCAGAAGAAGCTCGCAAGGCTCCAGCGGCAGCTCTCCCGAAAAACAAAGGGGAGCCATCGCCGGGAGAAGGCGAGGATCCAGGTAGCCCGTCTCCATGAGCACATCGCAAACCAGAGGGCAGATATGCTTCACAAGTTGTCCACAAAGTTGGTGCGGGAAAACGATATCATCTGCATTGAGGACTTGGCCCCCAAGAGAATGGTGGAGAACCGCAAGCTGGCAAGGTCTATCTCTGATGCAAGCTGGGGCGAGTTCCGCAGGCAGTTGGAATACAAGGCGGAATGGTACGGGAAACAGGTAGTCACTGTTGACCGATTTTTCCCGTCCAGTCAGCTTTGCTCTGCTTGCGGCACTCAGTGGCCCGGAACCAAAGACCTCTCCGTCCGGGAGTGGACCTGCCCAAGCTGCGGGGTCGTCCACGACAGGGATATCAACGCCGCGAAGAACATTCTGAACGAAGGGCTGCGCCTGTTGGTGTAGCCAGTCCATGTGGTAGGGCGGGACACGCCCGAACCAAACGCTCGGGGAGACCGCGTAAGACCTCTCATGGTGAAGGCAATGGTCGCTGAACCGAGAATCCCCCGGCTTTAGCCGTGGGGAGTGTCAACCCATTTCCATTTACCGCCATATTTCAGATTATACAGCTACTGTCTAATTTCGTCAATCAAGGCCAAAAGGCCTCCGCTGCTTACCATAAGCATCGGAGGCAATTTATCGCGGCTGACATTTGCGTTTTTACGCTCAAAAACGGGGTATTTGCGCTGATATGTGATCTCATCATTTGCAACGCACATGGCTTTTGATATTGGGAGTATCGACGGCACAGACAGCAAAAGACGGTGTAGCCGTAGCCACACCGCCTTTGCGAATCAGAAGTTGCTTTGAGATTGCCCCTCGGAGACCGACTCTTGCTGAGGCGGCACTGAGAGGTGTGCGCGATTTTCTTCCAAGAGAAGTACGCTCGATCACTCGGCCACCACGTTGATGGCGCGCATCTTGCCGGCGTCCTTGGGATCGGGCTCGGTGTCGTAAGTTACCTTCTGGCCCTCCTCCAGGGTGCGGAAGCCGGTGCCCTGGATGGCGGAGAAGTGCACGAACACGTCGCCGCTGCCGTCGTCGTTGGAGATGAAGCCGTAGCCCTTCTCGTTGTTGAACCATTTGACAGTACCGTGATTCATTGTTGGAAACCTCCCAAAAAGATGTTGTGACCCCGCAGCAAAAAATAAAAGCCGGCTGTGTTGTGTCAGACTGACGTACACAGGCGGCAATCAATTTTCACATGAGAACACGCTGATAATATACCCCATTTTGTGGACGGTGTCAAGAAAAATCTTTATGCGCTATGGTTATTTCTGGAAATTTGTTTACCATAATTTATTTATGTAAATCAAACAAGCCGGTTAAGTTTACAATAATTAAATTATGTAAATCAATGGGCGGGAAATAATTTACCATAATAATTTTATGTAAACTTAAATGAGGGTTTTCTTTTGCGGGAAGAGGGAGTATAATGGGTGAAAATCAAAAGGAAAGGGAGGCAGAAATATGAAGGAGATCGATGCCAGAGGTCTGGCCTGTCCCAAGCCCGTGATCCTGACCAAACAGGCCATGGACGCGGGGGAGCGGGAGCTGACGGTGCGGGTGGACAACGCCGCTGCAGTGGAGAACGTGAAGCGGCTGGCGGCCAGCCAGGGCTATACCGCCGTTGTCGGCGGGGGAGAGGGAGATTTCACCCTGACTCTCACCGGCGGAGAGAGTGCCGTCCGGGGCCCGGAGCCCCAGATCCAGTGCGCTGCCGCCCCTACGGAAGGCGACTGGGCGGTGTTCGTGGGCCGGGATATCATCGGAGACGGGGACCGGGAGCTGGGGGGCAACCTCATGCGGATGTATTTTTACACCCTGACCCAGGTGGATCAGCCTCCTGCCGCCGTCATCTTCATGAACGCCGGTGTAAAGCTGCCCACCGGGGACGAGCAGGTGGCCGAACACCTGAAGACGCTCATCGACAAGGGCGTGAAGGTGCTGGTGTGCGGCACCTGCCTGAACTTTTATGGCCTGACCGATGCGCTGAAGGCGGGGACGGTGAGCAATATGTATGACATCGTCACCGAGATGGGGGCCCATCCCAAAGTGATCACCCTGTGATGGACTGGTGTCATGTGACCTTTGCCTCGGCCAGCGGCGCCATGGCCGCCCAGCGGGCCCTCAAGGGAGTGTGCCCGGTGGTGGTGATGCCGGCGCTGCGGCAGGTCACTGCCGGCTGCGGCATTGCGCTGCGTGTGGAAGCTGAGGACGTGGAAAAGGTCAAAGATGCCCTTTTTATGACGAATATCCAGGGATGGACACTATATTCCGTCACCGGAAGCGGGAAAGAGCTGCGCTGCCGGAAGCTCTGAGTGTGTCCCAGAAGGGATCGGGAGCGGCCGGGATGTTCCGATGGGAGCGTATGTGTATGTATTTAAGGTAGTGCCATAAGACCGAACGATTGCCCCAGGCGTGGAAGGACCACGGCCTGGGGCAATTTTCCGTTTTGGGCAGATCTTGGGAACAAAAAGCAGGGAGAGACGTCTGATAAAGCGGTTGACAGAAGAATATGTTATTGCCCCCTCAAAATGAGGGATAAGGGGAAGCGCAAACCCTTGGGGCCCAAGGAAAAGGGAGATTTTTCCAAAAATGTGGAAAAAATGGTGGAAAGAAAGTGCAAAATGTTGCTTTTCTTATAAAAAAGTTATCAAATACTGTTAAGCAAGTCTGATATAGAAAGAAAAACCCAAAAAATGGAGAAAAAAATAGTGTCACCCTCTTGATTTTTACGTCAACTAATGGCATAATATAGGATACGATTAGAGTGGTATCGCTATGCCCTTTTTCGGGAAAATCCACGGTAAGGTGAGTGACTGAGATGCTGGATCGCCTGCCCGCACGGATCGTGTCGGGGATCTTAACTGCATCAATGACGCTCTCCCTGTTCACCGGCCTTGTCCCCACGGCCCAGGCGGAAGACCTGGCTGCCGCGGTGGCCCAGACCAAGGACAGGGGTCAGTCGAGTGTGGACACCGTCGCTTCCAAGTATGACTTGGGGTCGGCGGATATTGCCATGCCCTTGACCCTGGATCCGTCCGCTGTGGTGTTCTCGGAAGGGGAGGATACCATCGAGGTCACTGCTTATATGACCGACATCCAGTATCTGGGCCTGACCCTGGATCAGTATGCGGCCTTTATCCCCACCAGCGTGGATCTGGACCGGGTGACCTACCTGACCCACGAGCAGCGGGAGTACATCAAGGGCCTGAGCGAGAGCCAGCGGCTCTCCAAGCGGCCCTCTGCCGAGGCGGCCCTGAAGCTGAAGCAGCAGTTCGTGTGGGAAGCCGCCATGGAGGACGAGGATTACAGCGACAGTCTCTCCATCGAGCCTGTGAGCTGGACCATCTACGAGGGCACCCGGGACCGGGCCCCCATGATCTCCTGCCGGGCCAAGCTCACCTGGACCGGCGAGCGGCCCAAGGTGACCATTCCCGCCGCCACTACCTTAAATAATAACGGACAAATTGCCGACCTCACTGACGAGCAGATCGCGGCCCTCTTCGGCGAGAACGCCGGCAGCACCACCGATACCGCCCTTTCCGGCCCCAGCGCCGAGGAAGTGGGCACCAAGAGCATCGCCGACCAGCCCCAGGAGGTCCAGGACTTCCTGTGGGAGCTCTATAAGGAGGGCCTGGTGCAGTCCAAGTCGGTCTATGACCTGACCCCCTTTGAGGAGCGGGCCAAGGCCGAGGGTCTGATCATCAACGCAGCCGACTCTACGGTGGACGTGGACCAGGTCATCAACGCCCTGCAGGAGCAGACCGGGGACGACGCCACCAAGACCGAGGCTGGCGACACCGGTTTCAATCTGCTGGGGACCCAGAACTCTGCCGAGCCTTCGGCAGAGGCCACTGTCGTGCCCTCTGCCGAGCCCAGTGTGGTCCCCTCCGCGGTCCCCTCGGCGACTCCCACTGCCGAGCCTTCCGCTGTACCCTCTGCGGAGCCCTCTGCCGCACCTTCTGAAGAGCCCTCTGCCGAGCCCACCGGGGAGATCATCGAGGACGAGCCTCCCGCTCTGGCTCCCACCCCTGAGGAGACCGGAGACGACGCCGAGGCGACTCCCTCCGCCGAGCCCGAGGCCACTCCCGCTGCCGAGACCCAGGAGACCGCCGGCGATGACGCCCAGGCAACTCCCTCCGCTTCCGCTGAGGCCCAGGAGGATGAGGCCGCTCAGGAGGAGCTGCCGGAGAATGTGGTCCAGGCCTTCTTCGGAGTACATATGCGCAGCAATGAGAGCATCCGTACCTACGGTGCCGCCTACTATTGGGGCGAGACCGTGATGGACAACGAGGCCCAGACCCTGGAGGAGCCCGAGCCCTCTCCCGAGCCCACCGAAGAGCCTGTGGAGGAGCAGCCCAAGACGGTGGCTGAGCAGATCGCCGATATGAAGGGCCGCTTCAACGGGCAGAACCAGGGCCCCGATGGGCGGAGCTATGTCATTCGGGGTTACATCAATGACAATGAGCCCGACCTCATTGACATCGACAGCATCATGTCCGCCCTTATCCAGGATGCCGGCGGGACCATGCAGGCGGGCCAGGTGGCGGTGCTGGACGAGCGGATCGCTTCCTATGACCCCACCACCGGGAAGCTGAAGCCCACTGCCGAGGGCCGGACCACAGTGTATGCCCTGGGCCGTGACAAATTTTACAGTTTGGTATATGCCTCGGCCATTCTGGAGGTGCGGGACGTCTACCGCCAGAGCAGCGAGAGCGAGGACCCCAACTATTTTGAAATGAAGAGCGCCGTGCCCATGGTCTCGGCCGGTCAGTACCACTCCCTTGCCGTGCTGGGCAACGGGACGGTCTACGGCTGGGGCTCTGGTTCTCACGGCCAGCTGAGCTCCCAGAACATGGGAGAGATCGGTGAGCCCAAGCCCATCTATATCCGGCAGAGCAACGGGTCCTACCAGGTGATGGACGACATCGTGGCGGTGTCCGCCGGCAACGACTTCTCCATGGCGCTGACCATGGACGGTACCGTCTACGCCTGGGGCGCCAACACCTATGGCCAGTTGGGCGTGACCGAAGAGCCCAGCACTCAGGTGACCGAGCCCACCCTGGTGAAGGCTCCCGCGGGCGATGCCAACAATGACGGGAAGGGCCACCTGTGCAACATCATCGCCATTTCTGCCGGCGTGGACCACGCTCTTGCCCTGGCCAGTGACGGTACCGTCTATGCCTGGGGCCGGGCCGACGATGGCCAGCTGGGCATCGGCGACACTGCGGCGGCGGGTCTGCCGAAGACCAGTGCCGGTATCCCCTATTGCACCACGCCCACCCAGGTGGTGGCGAGCGAGGATGGGACCAGTCTCCTGAAAAAGATCGTGGCCATCTCCGCCGGCAGCCATTTCTCTGTGGCCATGAGCGCCGACGGCAATGCCTGGTCCTGGGGTGACAACCGCATGGGCCAGCTGGGCAGCGGCGTGTCCAAGGAGAGCTTGGAGAACCGCAATTATGCCGCCCAGATCATGAACTGTATACCTTATAATACGACCACAGCGACCACTTTCAACAGCGTGGTGGCGGTCTCTGCATGGGGCCTTGCCTCCACGAATACCACAAGCAGCAGCGGCCACGCCGCGGCCATCACCGCTGCGGTGGCAAGCAGCGGCACCTACACCGGCGAGACCAAGGTCTGGGGCTGGGGCGAGAATAACTACGGCCAGGTGGGCAACAACAAGCAGCTCCAGAATGAGGGCGAGATTACCCCTGTCGGCGTGGGCTTCCGGGAAGACTTTGAGCGGGACGGTCTTCGGATCGTAGCCATCGACACCGGCGTCTATCACACCACCGCTGTGGTCCGCCGGCTGGAGGAGGAGGTCGTTACCCCCGAGCCGGAGGCTGAGATCGCTACCCTGAATTTGGAAGAGCCCACCGAGAGCCCGGCTCCCGAGGAGACTCCCGTTGTCACCGAGAGCCCCGTGCCCGAAGAGACTCCCGCGGCCACCGAGAGCGTGAAGCCCGAGGAGACCCCTGAGGTCACTGAGGTGCCCACGCCCGAGGAGACCGACAAGGTCACCGAGGAGCCTACGCCCGAAGAGACCGACAAGGTCACCGAGGAGCCCGTACCCGAGGAGACCGACAAGGTCCCTGAGGGTGACAAGTCCGAGGAGCCCTCCACTCCTGCTGGACCCTCCCAGAGTGTGACCGGCGAGGAGGAACAGAAGGAGGACAACAGCACGTCGACTTCGGAGCAGTCCGAGGGCGGCGATGTTGCCATGCCTGAGGACGAGACCGTGGAGGGGCAGGACCTGGATCTTGAGCTCCTTGCCACTGAGATCGGCACGCAAGCAGTTTCCCTTGACAGCGAGATCATGACCGCGGCGGAGGAAGCCGCATTGATGGAGCAGATCAAGAAGGACCAGAGCACCGAGACCGAAGCAGAGAACAAGACCGAGGCCGAAGACAAGACTGAGACCGAAAGCAACACTGAGACTGAAGACAAGACTGAGACTGAAAACAAGACTGAGACCGAGAACAAGACCGAGGACGAAAACAGCACCGAGGACGAGAACAAGACTGTGACCGAGAACAAGACCGAGGACGAAAACAGCACCGAGGACGAGAACAAGACTGTGACCGAGAACAAGACCGAAGACGAGAACAAGACCGAGGATGAGAACAAGACCGAGACCGAGACCGGCGAAAAGGAAGAGAATACTAATAAGGTAGAGGAGGACCAGAGCAAGCAGGAGACCGAGGGGACAGACGAGCAGCCCCTTGAGCCGGAACCCAGCGTGGGCGACCTGATGGAGGAGGAAGGGATCTCCCTCCTGGCCGAGACCGCCGAGCCTGAGCCGACGACCAAGCTGGTGCCCAAGTATTACGCCTATGGTTGGGGCTATGACAACTACGGCGAACTTGGACAGGGCAGCGAGTCGGGGAACAAGCTTCAGCTGAACCCGCTCCAGATCCTGCGCAGCGAGCCTGATGAGAGCGTTCCCGGCGCGACCGTGGAGAAGGACTCTCACAACACTGTGGTAGGAGTTTCCGCCGGCTTTGGTTACACCATCTACTGGCTGGAAGACGGCACGGTCATGGGCACCGGCTATAACTACGCCCGTGAGCTGGGCGCCGACATTGCCATTCAGGAGATGGGAGTTACCGGGGACCTGAACAAGGACCAGACCCTTCCCGTTCGGGTGGGTGCCGGCATCGGTAAGGAACTGCTCTTCAACAAGGTCTGGGTCTATACCACCGACGAGGACCCCGATACCGGCGTGACCGAGCGTCTGCTCACTGCCCGCTATGCCGAGCACCTGGGTTCCATGCCCCTCACCGATGCCGATAAGGCTCTGGCTCCTCAGGCGGAGTACATCCCCGAGAGCAAGCTCATGTCTGTGCTTCCCATCACCGACCGCCAGGATGTGGTGGTCTTCCGGGAGGGCATCCAGCGGTTCTATACCGTGGGCTTCAACCTGGTGGAGCGGGACCGCACCGAACCTACCCCCGAGTGGGTCACCGGCGTGGACTATGACAAGTCTGAGTTCAACGTGGATGAGGGCATCGCCGATGTGGACCTGGTGGAGGACTACAATGCGTTCGTTCCCGAGACCAAGCTGAACGACGCTCACATCATGCCCACCAGCAACGAAGAAGCTCCGAAGTATGGCCTGACCACTCTCAGCGCCCAGGAGATCCTGGCTGCGGAGAAGCTGGATGAGGACGCCTACCGCGGTTCCTTCCAGCTGTCCGTCAAGGACGCCGACAACTTCACCACGCCTACCGTGAAGGCCGGCGATGGCTTTGTTGTGGCGCTGAAGTCCGACGGCAGCGTGTGGTCCTGGGGTGACAACTCCTATGGACAGCTGGGCATCGGCTTCACCGGTTCCCAGACTCCCTTCACCACCTACCCTGCACCTGTAAAGGGTCTGAACAATACGACCAAGCGGCTCAACCTTATTGAGGAGATCGCAGCCGGCTACCACCACGTGCTGGCACGGACCAGTGACGGCAGCGTGTATGCCTGGGGCGACAACAGCAAGGACCAGATCGGCCAGGGTGCGGATGCTGACAAGGCATATGCCTTCCCAGTCCAGGTCAAGGCCGGCAACAGCATCCTCTTTAATGAGGGCGTGACCTATCTCACCGGAGCCACCAGTCTGGCGGCCGGCGCCGCTCACTCCATGGCCCTGCTGGGCAACAGCGACGGTTTCATTTATACCTGGGGCGACAACTCTCACAGCCAGCTGGGCAGCGGCTATAACCGGGCGGCCACCGGCATGACCCGCAGCGAGCCCAGCCAGGTGATGCACGACCTGAACGCTACGGATCCCCAGGAGCGGTACCTCTCCGGAGCCGACTTTGTGGTCGCCGGCGCCTACCACTCTCTGGCGGTGGGCAAGTTCCACACCTCCGGCGGGGATATAATGTCGGATGCCACCAGCATGATGGGCTGGGGCGATAACACCTATGGCCAGTTGGGCTATGATCGCCGCCAGACCGAAAACGATCCCGACACCAACCTGCCTCTGTTCTATACCTTCACACCGGATGAAGCGAAGCTGGCCGACAGCAACAGCCCGGTGTCCGGCATTGTCAAGGTGGCTGCCGGTGAGCGGCACACCATCCTCATCAGCGGTGAGGGCGATGCCTGCCGGGTGCGTGTCATGGGCGACAACACCTACGGTCAGTGTGGCCATACCTTGTATGAGAACAGAGAGTACATGAACTTCGCCGCGGATCTTTACAGCGGTGAGACAAGCAGTTCCAACCTGATCAAAGATGCTGTCGATGTGGCTGCCGGCCAGTACTTCAGCGTGATCCTCCGTGCAAACGGTGACAAGGAGAATGACCTTACAGAGAACAAGGTCTATGCCTTCGGCTACAACAGCGACAGCCAGCTGGGCACCAATCCTGAGATGGAGGTCAACAAAGACAGCTATAAGAACAATATCAGCCGCGATTTGAAGGAGATCCCGGTCAATGGCAATAAGGGCGTGATCACTTCTGTGGCTGCTGCCGGCGGGTATGGCCTGGCGCTCACCGATGTGGGTGAGGTCTTCAGCTGGGGTGCCAACGCCACCGGCCAGTTGGGCGAGTTCTCCCTGGTGGACCGCGCCGCCACTGCTCATGTGGGCTTTGAAGAGGCGTACATTCCCCATGTGGCCGGCGTGATCAACTACGGCGGCAATGTGGACCATGAGGTGACCGTGGCCATCGAGCTGGACCATGAGGCCTATCCCGACAGCAAGCAGCAGTACGATTACAAGCTGGTCCTCAACACCCCCGTGGCCACCGAGTTTGCGCTGACCCGGGTATCCGAGGAAGACAGTGAAGGCAGGACCCTTTACAGGAACAACGCCGTGAAGGGCGGCAACTACAGCGTCATGGCCCGCAAGATCACCTCCTCCGGCGGCGAGACCGAAGGCGAGACAGTGGAGGCCCTCTGGGAGGACACCGGCGCCGATGTGGTGGTGAGCAAGGGCATTGAGGAGAGGGAGCCCGTCATCGTGGACTTCTTCACCGTCAACTTCGAACTGAATCCCATAAATCTTGACGGCAATGACAGCGAACTCATTGCCACCTACGGCATGCCCGGCCAGGAAGAGTCCATCAGCAGCGGCGACATCGTCTGGGGCAACAAGAAGCTGGTCATCCGCGCCGTCGGACACAACGGCGTGGTGGACGACTATAAGTACAGCTGGTCCGACGCTGTGGAGAACAGCAAGAACGAGCCCGTGGTGACCACCGTGGCCCGGACCGAAGGCTCCCCGGTGATGGACGGCATCTATACCATCGAGAGCCTCCACGATACGCTGGACCTGACCTGCACCATTACCGGTCCCACGGTTGAGAATGCCGGGCTTACTCTCTACAAGGACAACAATGCCTGGAACAACAGCGGCAAGACCCTTTGGCTGGTCAGCGACTTTATCGCCATCCAGCTGGAGGAGGGCAGCAACGGCGCATTCTCTGTGGAGAAGGTGCCCAACGGCGTCTATCGTATCATTGACGGCGACGTGACACTGAAGACCACTGATGACCCCGCCGAGGAAGGCCGGGGCGAGGTCGACTCCATTGAGGGTTACGACACCGGCATGACCATGCACGTGGGTTCCGGCGAGAGCACGGTGATGGAGTACTTCACCCTGGACTACAGCATCACCCCCAGCGGCGGTGTTTCCTGGGCCTATCTGCGTGCCTATTACGGAAAGACCACCACCGATGAGAACGGCAAGACCGTGATCTCTGCCGTGGAGGCGCCCGTCGGCTCGAAGGCGCCCAACGACTACAAGTATTATTTGAAGAGCGGGACGCCCGTCCTCAAGGGTGCGCCCCTGGTTTTCAAGGCCTACGGGGCCCCCAGATTTGACAACCTCTATAAGCCCACCTTCCAGTGGTCCCCCACCAATATGGAGGATCTGCACATGAGCGTTGCCGCGGCCAATAACCAGACCATGGTCTACCAGGTCACTGTGCCCGGCGCCAAGCTGGAAGTGGCTGCCACCTCCACTGCGGAGAGCAGGCCGCAGGAGTTGGTGAAGTTCACCCTGGACGGCCAGGAGTGGGCCGACCGTAACGATGCCGAAGATGGGTATGTCACCGTTCAGAGCGCCACCGGGCGTGGTACAGATGCCACCAATACCGGCGATGTGGTCTGGGCCTCCTATCGGCTTCAGCACAAGGCCGGCGGCGTCTACGTGGGCGAAGTGCCTCAGGACGTCTACTTCGTCTATATTGACGAAGTGCAGGTTCCCGGCGCTGTGGCCGACGCCCTGCAGACCTCTGCCGTGGTGATGGCCAACCTCAAGTATATGACCATCAACTATTCCGTGACGGTGATGGGGGAGAATCATGGGGCCATTCCCTTTGTGGGTACCACTACCCTGACCATCGAGAGCTATGATCAGTCCAAGGACAGCGGGACCGAAGTGGTCAGGGTGACTGCCGATGCCACCCAGGATGTGCCCCTCGACAGCATCAGAGTCCCGGTCTATGAGGCTCATACTGATGTGGGCGGCCCTGTGAATCTGGGCGTGGTCATCTCTGCTGTGACCGACGACCCCAGCCATGCTTACGATTATACCTGGACAGTTGTCTATGGCGGAAGCGGTCCCAGTTCTGGCACCCAGGGGAGTGTGCCCGGCAACACCTCTTCTGTCGTGGTTACTGAAAATGTTACGAGCAAGGGTCAAACTGTGGCCGGGCTTAGCGAACTGTCCACCGACAAGGCCGTCACTATCAATATTATGGTCGTTGACAAGGGCGCAGCCGCCGGCGGGATCTCCCTCCTCTCCGTGGATGAGCCCATTGACGTCCAGGCTGAGGGCGGCAAGCAGGAAGACTTTACAGAGCAGCAGGAGCCTGAGCCTGAGGTGGAGCTGACCTCCGCGCCCGAGACCGAGCCCGAGTCCGAAGCCGCTGCGCAGAGCGCCGAGCCCAAGGCCGCCGACTCCTCCATTACCCATACCCTCACCGAGGTGGAGGGCCGGGAGCCCCAGGCCATGGTCGTGGGTGAGTACACCCAGGCCACCTTGCTGCTGGGCAGCGAGATCGAGCTGGTCTCCGGCGACACCGTGGATATCACCGGCACCATCGAGGACTACCTCTCCGATTTCCGCCTGCGGGGCAACAAGCAGGACAGCATCACCTACATCAATACCACCGTGGCTGGCGATAAGGCGCAGCCCTACCTCACTGTGCCCACCGAGGAGACCGAAATGGACGAAGATGGCAACGAAGTGGTAGTCAATGCGGAGGAGCTGGCTGTCAACAAAGGTGCCAACTTCACCATTACCAGTTCCAACCCCAACGTGGTCTCTGTCAACGGATATACCTTGACAGCCGGCGAGACCGTGGGCAAGGCCGTGGTCCGCATCTATAATGAGGAGACCAAGCGCTCCGTCATGCTCAGTGTCCACGTCATCAACGTGGAGGACTCCAAGACCGATGCGGGCAAGTACGTCTACCGTTCCACTCCCGCCATCGCCCTGGGCAACAGCTTCTCTGTGGCTCTGAAGGCTGACGGTACCGTGTGGACCTGGGGCGACAACAGCCAGGGCCAGTTGGGTATCGACGATATGACCACTGTCTACAGCGATGCCCCCGTCAAGGTCGTGGACGTCAACGGCGTGGCCCTGTCCGACATCGTGGCCATCGCCGCCGGCTATGACCACGCCGTGGCGGTGGACCGCACCGGCAAGGTCTACGCCTGGGGTTCCAACACCACCGGCCAGCTGGGCGTGGAGCCCTATCCTCCCAAGGTCAACGAAGAGGACGAGAATGCACCCGACCCCGTGCTCTATCTGCCCTACGCCAACGTCATCTCCACCGACGGCGTGCTGGGTCAGGTCACCAGCCTGGCGGCCGGCAAGGGCTTTACCTTGCTCCTCACCGCCCGGGGCACTGTCTGGGGCCTGGGCCGCAACGACAAGGGCCAGCTCGGCACCGGCTATCTGGGCGACGTAGTGGGCTTTGACTCTGTCCGTGCCTCCGTGCTGGGCGACCTGGCCGATCCCAAGATCGACGCCCAGCCCAAGCCCTACTATCTGGACAGCCTCTTCCTCTATGAGAAGTACCTCTACGATCTGGTCAACGGCGGCGAGTCCAGCTTTATCAAGATCCAGGGCAACCAAGATATCATGCTGGAGTATTACGTTGATAAGGATACCTTCGAGGTCACACTGAAGGTCCCCGAGTACATCGGCGGCGAAATGGCCAGCTATAACGACTATCTGACCGCGCTCCGTCTCTATGACCTGGCGAAGACGCAGGTCGCCAGCTTCAAGCCCATCATCAAGGTCCAGGGCGGCGAGTGGGCTGATGGCAGCGACCCGACGGTCCCGACCACCCTGATCCGCGATGAGAGCTGGGAGCTTGCCAAGCCCTCCTATTCCGGCGCCAAGTGGACCTTTGAGGACTATCAGGCCGCCCTGGCCGTCTACGATGACCGGGAGCATACCCTGCAGAACGGCAAACCCTGCGAGAGCGCGCCCACCTTCAATCAGTACACTGTCGTTCCCACCCAGGTGGTGGAAGGGCAGAGCGCCAGCGCGGGCTATTACCTGAGCAACATCATCCGCATCTCCGCCGGCGAGGGCCACGCCGTGGCTCTCCGCTCTGACGGCGCGGTCTATGCCTGGGGCGACAACACCTACGGCCAGCTCGGCACCGATCTGGACTACACCCTGGAGGCTTCCCTGGCCGAGGAGAACGTGGGCGGCACCTTCAGCTACCGCGCCCCCATCCGCATCGTGGCCGGCGGGTATAACACTGCTGACAAGGCAAATGAGTTTACAGCCTTCCGGAACAACAAGTCCATCTCCTACATGAACAACGTGGTCGGTATCTCCGCCGGTGGAAACCACACCCTGCTGCTGTTGGACGGCGGTCAGGTGTGGTCCTTTGGCGCGGACAGATACGGCCAGCTGGGCAGCGACGCGGCCTATACGGATACCTTTGATATCGCTGACATGGAGCCCTCCGAGGACGTGGAGGTGCCTCCCACCGCCGACGAGCTGGTTGACCCCAAGACCAGCGTGCGCCGTGAGGCCGCAGCCGTGCAGGTGGTCAACCCTGAAGGGACTTCCCTTGTCGGCGCAGTGGACGTGGCCGCCGGCGGCGTCAGCTCCCTGGCCCTGGCTCAGGATGGCGGCGTCTACGCCTGGGGCTCCAACGCCCACGGCCAGTTGGGTCTGAAGGAAGACTACAATGACAGCACGACTTTTACCGCCTTCCGTGCCTCTGCCATGTTGATCGACAGGGGTGCCAGCGAGGATAAGGACGATGCTGCAAACCAGAACTTTGCCGATGCCATCCGCATCGCCGTGGGCGGCGCCCATGCCGCGGCCCTCAAGGATGACGGCTACGTCTGGAACTGGGGCGACAACTCCCACGGTCAGTTGGGCAACGGTTCCACCGACACCGCCTATACCCACGTCCAGGCCGGCGACGGCGACTCCAAGACCCTGCTGCTGGACAAGTACGAGGTCTACAACGCCGACGATACCCTGTCCCACAGCTACTCTCAGACCCGGCCCATGGGCTACGATAACCCCGCCCAGCTCTCCATGGACGAGGGCCAGTATCTGTCCTTCGACCTGAAGGACGTCATCAACAGCCACCGTACCGGCTTCAACCTGCTCCACGACAACGAGAACGTGACCATCACCAGCACCGATGCGCTGGCGGTGGGCGTCAGCGACCCCTCCGTCCTCACCGCCACCAGGGATGAGGGCGCTCAGGTCGTGCTCAAGCCCAATAAGCTGGGCCTGACCTCCGTTTACATTGACTATAATGAAGGCGAAGAGAACACCGAGACCGCCAGCACCAACATGATGGTGCTGCCCGTCTGGGTGCGCCACATCCAGCGCGACGCCGGCGCGGGGAGTGATGACCCCGACGCCATCGCGGCTGCGCCCATGGTGGCCGCCGGCACCAACCACTCCTTGGCGCTGGACTCCATGGGCCAGGTCTGGGCCTGGGGCGACAACAGCCAGGGCCAGTTGGGCATCAGCAACGATGTGAACGGCGGCACCGCCTATCTTACCGCCCCTGTCCAGATCCTCAAGGATCTGAAGGACGAAAACGGCAAGGCACTTACCTTTACATACATTGCCGCCGGCGACCAGTTCTCCCTGGCTGTGGATAACCAGGGCCAGGTCTGGAGCTGGGGCAACAACGACATGAACCAGCTCGGCCGCGGCAACGCCCGGCCCGAGGAGGTCGTGAACTGGCAGCCCGCCCGGGTCATCGCCGGCACCTCCGCCATGGCTGAGATCCTGGGTACTGCCGTGGTCACCAAGCAGTACGACGAGGAAGTGGGCAACACCGTCCAGACCCACGTCTACTCCGAGACCGACCGCATCATCGCCGTGGCCGCTGGCAGCCATCACGCCGTGGCCCTCAGCGTCAGCGGCTACCTGTACAGCTGGGGCGACAACACCTACGGTCAGCTGGGCTACAACGCCCGGAAGACCACCATGTCCTCCTTCGCCCGCCGCATGGCCAAGGGCGCCGCCCCCAGTACCTCCAACTATGTGGAGGAGGTCGTCAGCGTGGACGCCGGCGGCGACAATACCATCATCCTCCTCTCCAACGGCACCGTCTTTACCGTTGGCCGCAACGACAAGGGCCAGTTGGGCCAGCAGAACAGCAGAGACATTTATAACCATTATTCCTTCGTCAAAGTCCGCCAGGGCGAGAGCACCAACCCCCGGGACTCCAAGGACTCCAGCATGAACAAGGTGGTCGCTGTGGCCGCCGGCTGGAACCATCAGGTGGTCCTGCGCCTGGACGGCAAGATCTACGCCTGGGGCGACAACTCCAAGGGCCAGATCGGCACCCTGAAGGCTCCCGAAGCGGAGCAGCCCCCTGTGGAGACCCTGGACGAGACCGCCGGCGAGACTCCTGCCGAGCCCGTCGAGGTCCCCACCTATACCGACATGGCGACCCTCATGACCGACCCCGACGGCCTGACCATCGGCGGCGGCAGTGAGACCGATCCCGCCAACCCCTACTACGGCCAGCAGATCGCTGCCGGCTTCAACTCCACCTTCACCAAGGTCCAGGACCTCCGCGTGGTGGAGCCCCTCAAGCAGGTCAAGACCCTTGCCTGGGGCGACAATTCCATGGGCCAGCACGGCAACTATGGCCCCGGCGCCGGGGAGACCGCCGTCAAGAACGGCACCCCCATCGACCAGGATAACACCGTTCCCCGTGACGAGAACGGCAAGGTGGTCGGCGCCCAAACTGACTACGACTATATGCGGGACGTGATGACCTTCGCCATCGGCGAAAATCACATGCTTCTCGTGAACGACGACGGCGTTGTCTTCGCTGCCGGCGATAATACCTACGGCCAGCTCGGTGATTTTACCACCGACGCCTGGAACTACCCCGTGGTGGTGGGCGACCTCTCCTACGAGACCATCATCGCCATGGGCCACACCGATTCCGACACCACTGTGCGGCTGCTCTCTCCCCAGGTGACCCTGGTGGAGAACGAGAAGCTGTACTTTGACCTTGCCTCCATGAGCTTTGTGTGGAACAAGGGCTTCAACCTCCTCCAGCACATCCCCGTGGGCGAGATCAGCAGCGGCGACCTGCGGTTCCTCTCCCTGGATGCCGGCCTCATCGACCAGAACCAGGACGCCACCTCCGACGGCACCGTGGTCTTCAACGCCAACGACGACGAGACTCTGCGCCGCTATGGCGAGACCTTTATCCAGATCTATCACCCCGAGACCGGCCGTACCCTGCTGCTCCGGGTGGTGGTCAAGCAGAAGTCCGACGAGTACACCACCGCGCCTCAGGTGGCTGTGGGCTCCCGTCATACCGTGGCTCTGCGCTCCGACGGTACCGTGTGGGCCTGGGGCCGCAACCAGGAGGCCCAGCTGGGCGACAACACCTTCGTGGACCGCGCTTACCCCGTCCAGATGGTGGATGCCGACGGCAACCCCTACCAGCGCATCAAGGCCGTGGCGGCCGGCGACGAGTTCAGCCTGCTCCTCACTGACGAGGGCAAGGTCATCGTGGTGGGCCTGCTCACCGGCGTGACCAGCAACTTCATCCACATTCCCACCGCCCAGGAGAAGCTCCAGGCGGAACTTGCCCTGCGCCCCGAGAAGGCCGCCATGCTCCGCTCCGGCGAGACCGGGTCCACCGCCTACCAGGTGGTGCCCTTCAATGAAGACGGCGTGCTTCCTCCCGAGAGCATCCCCACCGGCTCCACTCAGGATGGCTATGTGGTCAAGCTCTTCGAGTACCGCGTGAAGTCCCTGGACCGGGACGGCTACGAGACCTATGAGGGCGAGACCAAGTACGATGTGAACGCCACCTTCACCATGACCGAAGCCGAGAAGGCCGAGCACGACGCCGACGAGACCCTCTATCGGTACTACTGGCCCGGCTACCACTACATCAACAGCACCGGCGACAACTGCGGTCTCTTCATGGACATCCCCGAGACCTGCCCCATCTGCGAGACTCCCAGCGCCACCGGCCACAACATCACCCGGGAGACCCAGGCCGCCACGGGCTCCCAGTTCCAGCCTGTGCAGACCACAGTAAGCTTCAATGTCACATATGGTGAGCCCGATGGTGAGCCGCAGAAGTGCTACTATTACGAGATCATGGATGATCAGGCTCAAAAGGTCATTCACAAGCTTACCCAGGAGTTTGAGTACAATGGCACCACCTATCTGGTGGAGCCCGGTTTCAATTCTGCAGCACCTGGTGCTTACATGATCGAAAGACCCATCACCGCTGGTGGGCAGAGCGGCACTGTTTACATCTGGACCAAGCTGGAGAACCGCGAGTACACCACCTTCACCGGCTACCTGAACATCAGCTGTAACCACTACCCCACCACCACCTTCCACTACGATCCTCTGGACACCATCACGCCTCTCCACTGCCCCATGGACCCCACCTGCCCCTCCGTGGGCCAGGAGGCCTTCACCCTCATCTATGAGGACTCCTATGACGTCTGGTATAACCGTGAGATGAGCGACGGCAAGACCAAGACCGTGGATGTGAACCACTGGAATGATCCCGAGCAGCCCGACGTTCCCGAGGACCAGTGGCGCTACCGTATCTGGCGCTGCGACCGGCACGGCCATATCATCTTCGATTACTACGACCTGGGCGAGGACATCTCCACGCCCGGCCGCGGCGTGCTCGCCGTGGGCGAGGGCGAAGATGCCGTGGAGCTCACCGACATCATCGATATCGCCGCCGGCAAGGACCACGTCCTGGCCCTGACCCGGGGCGGCCAGGTCTACGCCGCCGGCAGCTTCAGCCGGGGCGAGCTGGGCCAGAACGACACCAAGCAGTATAACGGCGCCGTCCAGGTCAAGGGCTTCAAGAGCAAGGGCTTCCTGGAGCACGTCATCGACGTGGCCGCCGGGGACCAGTACAGCGTGGCCCTCCTGGATAACGGCACCCTCTACGCCTGGGGCGACAACACCTACGGTCAGCTTGGCCTGGGCCGTATGATCCCCGACGCTGAGGTGGACGGCCAGATCGTGGACGTCAACTACAGCTCCACGCCCATCCAGGTCATGAGCGGCGAGTACGAGGTGGACGCCAGCGCCCAGTTCAACATCCTCTCCGGCGTGGCCGCCATCGCCGCCGGGGACCACCACGTCTCCGCCATCGCCACCGAGTTCAAGACCACGACCACCACCACCGAGCCCGCCGAGGGCGAGACCGAGCCCACTACCACTGTCACCCACACCGCCCAGCGCAGCGTCTTCTCCTGGGGCGACAATTCCAAGGGCCAGCTCGGTGTGACCCTGGAGGGTGCCGATATTGCCCTCCAGCCCATGCGCGTCCCCGGCACCGGCGATTCCGTCTCTCTGGATGCCGGCACGGCCCACACCGTGGCCCGCCAGGCCGACGGCACCGTCCTGGCCTGGGGCGATAACGCCCGTCAGCAGCTCTCCGACGGCCAGGCCGACGAGTATGGCCACGTTACCGTCAGCGACGGCGAGGCCGTCACCGCCTCCGGTGAGGCAGAAAAGGTCATCATCGCCGCAGCCGGCGGCAACCACTCGGTCATCGTCCTTGCCAACGGCCGGGTCCTCTCCTTTGGCGACAATACCTTCAGCCAGCTGGGCATCGCGGCCAGCGGCAGCGGCAACCTGGAAAGCCCTGCCGCCGATGACGTGCGCTCCGCACCCACCTACACCGGCGACCAGGCCGCCCAGTTCCTGGAGTTCCAGTTTGACGGCAAGTACACCAGGAACGGCTATGACGCCATCACCCTGGTCTGGTCCGAGAACGAGGACGAGGCCGTCACCATCCTGGACCAGGCCAGCCGGGAGAACTACGCCGGCTTCAACCTCCTCACCAACGAAGTGGACAAGCAGCCCGTCTCCCTGGCCGACGACTACCAGGGCCTGCGCTTCATCTCCAGTGACGAGAGCGTGGTCATCGTGGAGAAGAAGGGCGACACCTGGCGGGTGCGCAACGCCGAGAAGACCTACTCCGACTTCCAGAAGATGGGTGAGGTCTCCATCGCCGCCGTGGACAGCCAGGGCAATGTCCTGTCTGTCTTCCGGGTGAAGGTCCTGGGTACCTATACCGACCCCGATGACCCCACCAAGACCACCACCCGCTTTACCGTGCCCATGGTGGTCTCCAGCGAGACCGCCACCGTGGCCCTGAAGGCCGACGGCACCGTCTGGACCTGGGGCCTGGGCGCTTACACCGTGCCCTCCGGTGAGAACAAGGGCAAGCAGATCGAGCTGCGCAACCCCACCCAGCTGGGCACCCTGGAGAACGTGGTCCAGATCGCTGCCGGCAAGAACCACTTCGTGGCCCTGAAGGCCAACGGCACCGTCTACACCTGGGGCGACAACACCTACGGCCAGACCGGCATCTACACCAGCGAAGAGGAATACTACAAGACCATCGTCTCCGACCTGAACTCTCAGAACGAGCCCATCACCACCCGGATCAACCGCTATGCCCGTGTCCAGTATATCGACTTCCCCACCAACCTCACCGAGCACCTGGCCAGCCGGGAGCAGCACGACATCGTGAAGACCGAGGCCGGTGCCTACGACTTTGAGAACGAGCCCATGACCCTGCCCACCATCGTGGCCGTGGCCGCCGGCGACCACCACACCCTGCTCCTGGACGAGACCGGCAACGTCTGGGCCTTCGGTGACAACTCCAAGGGCCAGCTGGGCGTGGGCGACAAGGAATATGACTACACCACCCGCCTGACCACCGTCAATGTCCCCGAGAAGGAAGTGGACAGCGCCCGCTATACCCCCACCCGTGTCCTCAAGGGCACCAGTGCCAGCTCCACCTACTATCTCTCCAACGTCATCGCCATCCGTGCCGGCGGCGACTCCTCCGGCGTGGTCCTCTCCAACGGCACTGCCTACACCTGGGGCTACAACGACAAGGGCCAGCTGGCCGTGGCCGCCAGCGGCGATGTGATGGTCCCCGTGCCCGTCTCCGGCGCCGCCGACCAGGGCGGCGTGGGCGCCCTGCGCAACGTGGTGGACCTGTCCATGGGCAAGGACCACTCCCTCTACCAGGTGGTCACCTACCTGGGCGACCGGCCTGAGGATCATGTGGAAGAGCAGACTCCGTCCGATGAGGACGTGGGGACCCTGGCCCTTCCCGCCCCCGATGACGAGGTGGATCCCGGTATGTCCGTCATCCCGGTGGGCGAGCTCACCATGACCGTCTACGCCGCCGGCTCCAACGAGTACGGCCAGCTGGGTCAGGGCAAGCCCGGCGCCAGCGTTTATACCTACGTTTGTACCACTGAGGGTTGTACGAACGCGTCCACCGTTCTGGAGGGGACTTCCTCCACCATTACCTGCTCCGGCTGCGGTGCCGAGCTCACCGGGCACCTCAAGACCCAGGGCCTGGCCAACTCCGTGGCCCCCCTGCGGGTGGTGGATACCGAGGGCAATTTCCTCACCGGCGTGCGCCAGGTCTCTGCCGGCAACGGCTACTCCCTGGCTCTGTGCAGCGATATCCTCCACGGCGGCGAGATCGACAAGGATACCGGCGTCCACGACTCCAAGCTCTACGCCTGGGGCCGCAACACCGTGGGCCAGTTGGGCCAGGGCCAGAGCGACGGCAAGGGCAACATGGTCCAGCCCGCCGACACCACCGCCGCTGCCTTGGTGCGCAAGGGCGGCACCGTCTCCATGGTGGAGATCGTGGGCTACGGCGAGACCCTGCCCGACGGCACCGAGCGCAAGGCCGAGTACATCCGGGAGAATCTGCTCATCAGCGCCGGCAACCTGACCACCCAGTTGGTCCAGGAGGACGGCACCGTCTGGTTCACCGGTGAGAACTCCGGCCACCAGGGCGCCGACTTCACCACCGAGGATCGCTCCGTGCCCACCCAGACCGGCCTGGGTACCTTCTACTCCCTGATCATCGGCAAGGCCAATATGTACCAGCACGACGACCTGAACACCCCCATGGAGCCCGTGTACGATGCCGCCACCAAGACCTGGACCTGGCCTCCCAAGACCGTCACCACCCGGGAGCGTATGCCTCGTTCGGTCACCATGTACGACGACCAGTACCTCTGGATCGATGAGCAGGACCTCCGCCAGGCCTTCAGCAGCGGCTTCAACCTCATTGACCCCGAGTTCGAGCGCCGTCTGCCTCTGGACGCCATCATCGAGTACACCTCCTCCGACCCCAGCATCGCCGACTTCAAGTACGTCAACGGCACCCTCTACCTGGTGCCCACCGGCGAGAGCTACGGCCGCATCATCATCACCCTGCGCAATAAGCGGGACGCCTACTGGGGCGATTACGAGGTCATCATCCTGCCCTCCGACAACTTCCAGGGCGTCATCCCCGAGGCTGCCGTCACCGTCATCTCCGCCAACAACGCCAACATTGCCCTCCAGGCCGACGGCACCGTCTGGCAGTGGGGTCAGTTCACCCTGCGCGTCAACAACCGGGGCAGCTGGGATGCTTCTACCAAGGATATCCGCCAGCACGGCACCTATACCGTCACCTACGAGATGCCCACCCAGGTGAGCTTCTCCGGCATGGCCGATGGTGAGCACATCGTCCAGATCGACGGCTATGACCGCACCTTCATGGCTCTGTCCAACCTGGGCAACGTCTACGTCTGGGGCAGCAACGACTACGGCCAGTTCGGCGACGGCACCTACAACAGCTACGGTTGGACCGGCAGCAGTTACAGCATCTATCAGGTCAGCTATGACTCCATGGTGGGCCATAAGGTGAAGGGCATTGGCCCCGGCACCCCCGGCGGCACCATCTACAACATCTCCATGGGCAAGGGCTTCGCCCTGGCCGTGGGCGAGGGCGGCTATGTCTGGGCCTGGGGCCTCAACGACAAGGGCCAGCAGGGCAAGGATGCCCAGGGCCAGTGGGCCTACTACACCGCCCACAGCAACACCGACTTCTGCCCCTACACCGAGGACGATGTGGAGCTGGAGATGAAGGACGACGGCACCCTGGGTTATCCCGAGGGCAAGGAAGTCCACCCCATCGTCTACACCACCCCCCACAAGGTCCTGGGCCTGGAGAGCCTGGACTACCTGAAGAACATCACCCGCGTGGCCGCCGGTGACGGCTTCGCCCTGGCCCTGCGCTCTGACTCCACCCTCTTCGCCTGGGGCGACAACTCCTACGGCCAGTTGGGCGTCAACAGCAACACCGGCTCCCTCCACGCCATCCAAGTCAAGCCCGGCGAGTACGACGCCGACGCCGCCTACTTCCGTGACGTCATCGAGATCGACGCCGGCGCCGGCTACGCCATGGCTCTCACCCGTAACGGCGAGGTCTACACCTGGGGCAACGGCGCCAACGGCCGCCTGGGCAACGGCTCCACCGAGAACAAGTCCCTGCCCTCCAAGGTCCTCATCCCCGACAATTTGATGGCCACCGCCATCTACGCCGGCGCCAACCACGCCATGGTCATGGCCATCCCCCGCACCGTCCGCCAGGAGAGCGCCGAGAGCGGCATCCCCGACCTGGATAAGCCCGAGACCCTCTCCCAGGGCGTCAACAACCAGGTCTGGGCCTGGGGCTACAACTCCAACCGCCAGCTGGGCAACAACACCGACGTCACCTACTCCGCCACCCCCGTCCGGGTCCTGGCCGGCGACTGTGTGACTTATAACGACGACGGCACGACCCGCGACTACTTCTCCACCGCCATTGCCGTGGCTGCCGGCGGCACCCACTCCGTCCTGGTGGACTGGGACGGCGAGATCTACGTGGTGGGCCACTACGGCTGGGGCAAGTACGACCAGGGCGCGGGCGACGAGGTCATCGAAGCCGACTCCGTCCTCCCCGACCGCTTCGGTCCCGACGAGACCAAGATGTACCGCTGGTACGTGGACGGCAAGCGCATGCCCAGCTACTACACCCTCAAGGTTTTCGTGGACGTGGACGCCTACACCAAGGCCCTCCAGAACCCCGCCACCGTCCCCGCCGTCAGCGGCACCACCCTGGACGTTCCCTTCGCCCAGTTGGTCCAGGACTACGATTACACCTATTCTCTCCGCCACGGCGCCGACCGCCTGCCCTTCGACATGGATTCCATTGACGGCCTGGTCCTGGAGGTCAGCGACCCCAGCGTCATCAAGGCCGAGCTCTACACGGACGAAACCTCCGGCGCTGTCGCCGGTATCCGGGTCACCTCCGTGGGCATTGGCTGGGCCAACCTCCTCATCACCAACACCAAGACCGGCTTCTCCATGATGCTGGCCTTCAACGTCACCGAGGTCTCCCTGGCCCTCCACGCCACCGCCACTCCCATGGTGTCTGCCGGCGAGGACTTCGCCATCGCCCTCCGGGCCAACGGCGACGTGTACGTCTGGGGCTCCCTGGGCCGCTACTGGAACACCTATAACCGCTCCAGCGGCTACGGCTCCTGGAAGAACTCCTACTCCCAGACCCCCATCAAGGTCTCCAACATCAGCGGCGCCATCCAGGTCTCCGCTGGGTATGACCACGCCCTCATCCTCACCAACGCCGGCACCGTCTACGCCCTGGGCCGCAACGACTACGGCCAGCTGGGCAACGGCACCTGGGACTACTACAAATACAGCGATGGCGGCCAGGGTAGCAGTGATTACGGCTCCTACTTCAGCTATACCACCAGCTTCACCGATGCCGTCCAAGTCAGCGGCATTACCAACGCCGGCCAGGTGGTGGCCGGGAAGTACTTCTCCGCCGCCGTGGACCGCACCACCGGCGAGGTCTACGTCTGGGGCCGCAACTACTTCACCGAGGTCCGGGGCAACACCGACTACAACGACAATGCGACGGCGCACACCAGCTATTGGAACTACGGCGCCCACGACGGCAGCGCCAACGGTTACGCCATCCGCCGCATCTTCACCAGCCCCGTAAAGCTCCGCGCCGGCTACAGCGCCAGCCATACCGAGTCTGTCAGCGGCTCGGTGGGCTACCAGCACAACACCATCCTCACCAACATCTTCCAGGTGTCCGCCCGGGACGCCTCCCTTGTCATGCTCCGCATGGACGGCAAGGTCTTCGTGGTGGGCCAGAACGACATTCCCGCCGGCACTTGGGCCACCGCCCTGCCCGACGGCGGCGCCAACAGCGCCAGCAACGCCCTCCTGGGCGCCGGCTACACCGACGCTGCGGGCACCCACCTCTACACCACCAAGCAGTATAACCCCTATCCTGTCGCTGCCGGGTCCTCCGGGCAGGGGCAGCTCAGCCATGTCCTGGATCTGGAGTCCGGCTCCACCCACACCCTGGCCCTCCAGAGCACCACCACACGCACCGAGGAGACCACCCAGACCACCCACACCTACACCTGCCCCACCTGCGGCAAGACCTTCACCGATGAGAATATCGGCAGTCAGATCAAGGTGGAGACCGTGACCGATGAGACCACCGGCGACGTCACCACCACCGTCACCCTGACCTGCGACGGCACCATTCCCGCCACCGCCGAAGGCGAGGCCGACACTCCCTGCACTTATGATGATGTTCTCACCGCGGACAACATCACTGAGACCACCGTTACCATTCCCGCCACCACCACCCAGGGCCGCCGGGTCCTCTCCTGGGGCGCCAACGACCAGAGCCAGCTGGGTGTCACCGGCGACTCCACCGGCACGATCCAGGTCATGACCACCGACGCCGTCACCGGCGGGAATATCACCGACCTCCTCCGGGTCTATGCCGGCGGCCACACCAACGCCGCGGTGCGCAACACCGCCACTTCTGCCGGCCTGACCTCCAGCGCCTCCCTCACCAACACCGCCTGGGTCTGGGCCGACAACGGGCAGTACCAGGCTGCCCAGGGCGTGCTGGATCCCGCCGTTTCCGTGTTCACCGCGGGTCAGGAGCCCGTCCAGGGCGACAGCCACAACACCCTCCCCGAGCGCAGCGGCAAGCTCAACCGGGTCTATGACCTGGCTCTGGGCGAAAATGCCACCTACGCTGTCCAGACCGAGGGCTCGGTCTGGGCCTGGGGCCTCCAGGGAAGCAGCCGGGTCTACCGTCTGGGCACCTTCAAGTCCGGCGACCAGGCCACTCCCGTCCAGGTGGGCGCCGAGGACTTCTACGAGCTCCTGGTGGACGATGCCGCCATGTATACCTACGAAATTTCCGGCGTCAGCGACGCCTATACCAAATATACCCGCAAGCTCTCCGAGACCTATCAGGCCAGCACCACCTACGATCCCCACACCAATAAGGCCGCGAGCACCGACAGTGAGGGCAACACCGTCCCCGCCGACTTCGTCAACCCCTTGGGCCACCACGTGAAGATGCTGCCCTTCCAGGAGCTGGAGATCGACCTGACCACGATCTACCTCCACCTGGATTGGGGCTTCAACCTCCGTGTGGACGCCGAGGACCGGGCCGCCGCCAGGGACTATCTCACCGTCACCAGCTCCAACAGCGAGCTGCTCACCGTTACCTACCTGGATGAGAGCGGGAATGTCATCACCGACCTCACCGGGGAGAATGAGCCTGCCAAGGTCCGGCTGACTCCCAACCGGGAGCCCGGCGCCTTCGGCACCGTCTCCGTGGTCATCAAGGATGCCTACAACGGGGTCCAGGGCCTGATCCTGGTCAGCCTCCTGCCCTCTGTGGGGGAGGATACCACCGACCAGGGCATGAACCTCATCGGCCTGTCCGACAACTCCAACGATCGTATCATCACCGTGCCCCAGGTGGTCACCGTGGGTCCCCAGAACCCCGAGGCGCCCTGGAGCGACAGTGATCCCAACAAGGTCCCCCACACCTGGAACACCACCTACGCCCTGTCCTCCTCCGGCGAGCTCTATGCCTGGGGCGACAACTACCGGGGCCAGATGGGCAACGGCCGCCAGGGCATCCTGAACAGCACCAGCGTGGACACTCCCATGCTGGTGGCCACCGGCGTGCTCCAGATCGCTGCCGCCGCCCATTCCGCCGTCATCGTCAAGACCGACGGCAAGGCCTACCAGGTGGGCTACCGGGCTCCCCAGTGGGAGACCCGCGGCAGCAGCACCCTGGGCACCCAGGACTCCGTGGGCGCCTACTATGCTGATTTCACCGCCGTGGATATCCCCGGCACCGTCATCAAGGTGGGCGTGGGCACCAACCTCTCCAGCCGGCCCACTGCCATTGATTACAGCAAGGACACTTGGGTCTCCAACCAGTACTTCTACGCCCTCAACAGCGCCGGGGACGTTTACTTCTGGTATCTCCAGAGCTTCAACGACGACTATACCCACAGCATCAGATTCACCAATTACAGCTCTGCCGTCAAGGTGAACTACGGCCACCGCAACTCCTACTGGGATACCACCTCCCTCAGCCACATTGTGGACATCGCGGCCGGCGAGGGCGGCCTGCTGGCCCTCTCCGCCAACGGCAGCGTCTACTTCAGCACCATCGGCGAGGGTCTGGGCGGCCATTATTATGGCTATATCGACGATTGGGGCAACAACGATTGGGACCTGCGGGCCCATCGTCTGGTGGGCTCCGGCGTGGGCGGCTACTTCGACACCGCCGCCGCCGTCACCGTGGGCACCCAGCGTCTCATGCTCACCCAGGACGGCCAGCTCTACCGGGTGGACAACCAGGCTTACGCCGATCCCTTCCTCCGGGAGGCCAAGGCGGCCGCCGCGCTGAAGGGTTACGACGCCAAGTTTGAAAACGGCTATTACGTCTTCACCAAGACCGCCCCGGCCGAGCCCGAGGCGCCCGCCGAGACCGCCTCTCTGGATCCCGCCGACCTCCCCGCCGTCACCGCCGGAGAGACCGCGCCTGAAACCGGTACCGATGAGACCGGGACCGCCGGGGATGAGACCCTGAATGAGACCGAAGATCCCGGGGTAGAGACGGCCGAAATTTACTATTTCCACCTCACCGGGGCCACCAACGGCGTCAACAACAACGCCGCCTACGGCACCCTCTACGTCTCTGCCGCCGATGGCTCCAAAGCCTTGGTAGAGAAGGACTTGACCCTTGTCTAGGGCGCCAACCTGAAGGGCGATCTGGGCGTCTCCACCACCGAGAACGGCATCGAGGGCGATGCGAACTTCCTGCTCCTCTCCCGCCCCGTTTCTGCCTGGAATCGGGCTGATTCCACAACTATTTTGGGCGAAACGGGCTATCTGCGGGGCATCGTGGCCGCCGACTTCAGCGCCGAGACCGGCATCTTCCTGCTGAAAAACGGCGAGATCTACACTTCTGGAGCCAATACGGACGGTCAGAGGGGCCTGGGCTCCAATTTCGGGACCCCCGCCACCAATATGCACCAGCCCATCCGGGCCGGCGAGGCCGCCATGGACCGCCTGGTGATGATCGGCCAGGAAGTGACGATCTCCACCGAAAAGCCCGCCGAGACCCCTGTTGTTCCCGAAGATCCGGGCGAAAACACCGATGAGAACACGGACGAGCCCATCGACACCGCCGATGCCGGCGAAGAGGGCGGCGCTTCCGGCGAGACCACCGGAAAGATCGTCTATGTTGAGACCGACAACACCTTCCAGGAGAACGTCCTGTTCCTGAACCTGGACGAGGGCGACGTGGCCACCATCGACTCCCTGCTGCAGGTCCACACCCCCGGCCTGAACCTGTCTCAGCGGACCCAGCGCACCCCCGTGGCCACCCTGAAGGGGACCGCTACCACCACCAATGACGCAGGCAGCGAGACCGTGGCCGGCACCCTGAACAACGTGGTGACCATGGACGCCACCGCCGCCGACTTTACCGGCCTGACCGCCAATGAGGTCAAGGCCTGGTCCGGCCTGCCCACCGCGGCCGCCGACCGGTTCGTCTACGCCTCCTCCGATACCCGCATTGCCACGGTGGAGAAGGACACCGCCACCGGCCGGGTGAAGATCATCGCCAACACCCAGGGCTACTACGGCGACACCACCATCAGCGTGTACGATACCGTGACCCACATGGAGGGCCGGCTGATCGTCACCGTCAACCAGCAGCTCAAGGGCACCGCCGGCTGGGTCTCCCAGGTAGCGCCCAAGATCGTCAGCGGGGACACCTTCTCGGTGGCCCTGAAGGCTGACGGCACCGTGTGGACCTGGGGCCGCAACGGCGGGAACTATCCCGTGCAGGTCATCAAGAGCGGCACCGCGCCCCTGACCAATATCGTGGACATCAGCGCCGAGAACAACGTAGGCGTGGCCGTGGACAAGAGCGGCACCGTCTATCTCTGGGCCAGCAACAACAACGCCGGTTACACCGTGACCAAGACCATCGCCGCCTCCACCTTCGAGGGCCGGGTGGTCAGACTGGCCTCGGGCACCCACCACACCCTGGCCCTGACCGAGAAGGGCACGGTGTGGGCCTTCGGCACCAACGTCTACTCCGGGAGCACCGTGACCAACAACAATAACGGCAACGGCCAGCTGGGCAACGGCACCAGCGTGTCCGCCACCGAGCCTGTGAAGGTCCGGGGCGCCGTGGGCTCCAGCAACGAGCGGTATCAGCTGGACGCCGTGGTGGCCATCGCCGCCGGCAGCGCCACTTCCGCCGCCCTCCGGGCCGATGGCACCATCCTGGTCTGGGGCAGCAACGGCAACGGCCAGATCGGCTCCAGCCAGACCAATGAGGGCAAGAACTGGAACAACAAGGACGTGCCCATGCCCGTCCTGGCCGGCGCCAGCGTCTACGCCATCGACGAGGAGAACAAGATCTACGCCAACAACACCTATGACAGCTACCTGCGGGGCGCGGTGGACCTGGATGTGGGCGCGACCCACACTGTGGCTCTGCTCCGTGACGGCCTGGTCTACACCTGGGGCGGCAGCGCCAAGGGCCAGCTGGGCGACGGCACCACCACTGACCGGAGCCTGCCCGGCAAGGTCAGCTCCTCCTGGGCCACCAAGACCGTGACCAAGACCAACGAAGACGGCACCACCTCGACCGAGCTGGTGAATACCGGTGTGCGGCCCGTGCAGGTCAGCGCCGGCTACAACCGCACCATGGTGATCACCGATGACGACATGTTCTACGTCACCGGCGAGAACGGCGCGTACAGCGCCCTGGGCCAGGGCGTGACCGAGGACAATGCCGTGGTCACCGCTTTCACCACCGTGAAGAAGCAGGACGACAGCGCCGAAAATAACAAGGGCCTGGTGGACCTTTACTACTACAACTCCGACCCCAACGCCAACTACGTGGACAACGTGCTCATGGCGGCCACCGGCGGGAACCACACCATGGTCCTGCGCAACGACGGCTCCATCTACGCCTGGGGCCTGAACACCAGCGGCCAGCTGGGCAATTATCAGACCAACTCCAACGAGGAGCCCACCGAGGAGAACGCCGACACCGATACGGTGAACGAGGGCGTGACGGCCAACGGCAACCCCGCCAACCGCTACTATCCCTTCCGGGTGGGCGCCGACGATTACCACGCCCTGTTCCTCAACAATGCCCTGAGCATCGTCAACGCCGCGGGCAGCACCTGGAAGCTGACCCCCGACGAGAGCGATCCCACCAAGGAGTACGCCCTGAAGTGGGTCCAGCCCGCCACCCACGACGGCAAGGTCAACACCACCGGCCAGAGTGAGCTGGGCGAGGAGCCCTTCGTGGTCATCCACGACAACCAGACCCTGACCATTGATCCCAGCAAGGTCACTCAGGAGTATGCCTCCGGCTTCCTGCTGTGGAACGAGCTGTCCACCACCGACATGTACGCCGCCGCGGTGGACGCCGACGCCACCAAGGACGGCAACCAGCCCCACGAGACCCAGGCCGACACCGGCCGGACCCTGCGGGAGCAGGGCATCCACGGTGCCACCGCCGATCAGTTCGTGCTGACCTCCTCTGACCCCAATGTGGCCACAGTGGAGCTGGTGGAGCCCGCCGAGGGCGAGACCGGCAGCGCCTATTGGGCCATCAAGCCCGTGAAGGGCGGCTATGGCACCGCCAACATCCTGGTGAAGTACACCGCCGAGGCCCAGCCCCAGTACGGCGTGCTCCGCCTGAGCGTGGTGCAGGATACCGAGGAGGTGCGCAAGTCCACCTCCGGCGCCAGCGTGAAGATGGCCGCTCCCCAGATCGCGGCGGGCAACGACTTCACCGTGTCCCTGCGCTCCGACGGCACCGTGTGGGCCTGGGGCAGCAACAACAACGGCCAGCTGGGCGACACCACCACCTACGACCGCAGCGAGCCGGTGCAGGTGACCACTGACATCTACGGCACCCCGCTGCGCAACATCACTGCCATCGCCGCCGGGGACAACTTCGCCCTGGCGCTGGATCGGGACGGCTTCGTCTGGGCCTGGGGCAACAACACCTACGGCCAGCTGGGCGACAACACCACCACCAACCGGACCTATGCCCGGAAGGTGGTCCGGGGTGCCCAGCCGCTGGACGACACCGTCACCGAAAAGCAGCCCTACCTTACCGATATCCGCACCGTGGCCGCCGCCGACGAGACCGTGGCGGTGAGCGACAAGTACGGCTTTGTGTACACCTGGGGCCGGAACAACGACGTGCAGCTGGGCGCCGACATCGCCAGCAGCACCGGATCCTATTCCAAGCCCGTGCGGGTGATCGCCGGCACCACTGCCGCCGGCGTGAGCCAGAGCGACCTGGACAAGAACAGCACCGCCCGCCACCAGTACCTGCGGGATGTGGTGCAGGTCACCGGCGGCGAGGGCTTCTTCGCCGCCCTCCGGGGCGACGGCTCGGTGGTGACCTGGGGCCGGAACGACGTCCATCAGCAGGGCGGCGAGTACACCGGCACCGGCGACATCTCCTTCCCGTACTTCATGGCCCGGGGCGAGGAGAAGAACAGCTCCACCAGCCGGTACATCCGGGAGATCGTGGATATGGCCGCCAGCGACGATGCCCTGTGGCTGGTGGACAGCAGCGCCAAGCTCCTGATGAACGGCACCTTGACCAACCACGCCGCCAGCGCCACCGGTCAGAAGTTCAGCGCGGTGCGGCCCACCTTCGTTCACTATACCCCTGCCGACATGGGCAACAAGGATAAGGCCGACACCATCATCTCCGATGTCCACGACCTGTCCGCCGGCCGGGACAACATAACGGTGGTCACTGGGCTCTACGGCAACGACACCAGCAAGGTCTATGCCTCCGGCGAGAACCTCAACGGCCAGTTGGGCCGGGACTACGTCACCGGGCAGAATACCGGCGCGGCCTCCGCCAGCCGGGACGTCACCGCCGTGTTCACCCAGGTCTACGCGCCCTTCGCCGAGCAGCCTGTGGACAGCCGGGATATGGTGTACCTCAAGGACACCGTGGCGGTGGCCACCGGCGACAACCACACCGTGTTCTACAAGGCCGACGGTTCCATCTACTCCGTGGGCCGGGGCGTCTCGGGCCAGCTGGGCGACAGCACCTTCCAGTCCAAGAGCCTGCCCGTCCAGGTGGGCGCCAACTCCACCGTCAGCGCCAAGGCGGGGAAGGTGGTCATCAAGACCAGCGGTACTGCCACCATGACCTATGACTACAATGTGACGACCGGCACGGGCAACATGGCCCCCGACTTCATCACTCTGTGGAAGAACCAGACCCTGGACATCGACGTGACGGCGGTCTGCCTCCAGCTCACCAACGGCTTCAACCTCTACAAGGACGGCTACCGGGTGCCCATGCTGGACGGCCAGAAGGCTGTGGTCACCTCCGGGGACGAGACCATCGGCGTCATCACCAACGCGGAGGGCAGCAGCATCTACACCCTCACCGGCACCGGCAAGGCCGGCACGGTGGTGCTGACCATCACGGTCTACAACGCCGACAACACCGTCTATGCCAAGGGCTATCTGCGGGTGGCCTTCACCGACAAGGAGAAGGTGGCCGATCCCATGGTCACCGCCGGCAAGACCCACTCCGCCGCTCTGGCTCAGGACGGTACCCTGTGGCTGTGGGGCTCCAACGCCTACGGCCAGATCGGCAGCGGCACCGCCAATGCCCCCGCGTACTATGAGTATCCCTACCACCTGTCGGTGAAGAGCGCCGACGGGACGGACGTGACCTTCCAGGCTGTGGAGGCCGGCAACGGCTACACCCTGGCCATCGCCAAGGACGGCAGCCTGTGGGCCTGGGGCCAGGGCTATGCCGCCGCGCCTAAGGTGATCTCCAACACCGTCAGCTTCACTCAGGTGGAGACCTACGACAAGAACATCATCGCCACCGACGGGACCGGTGTCTACACCTGGACCGCCGGGACCGACGCTGCCGCCGCCACGGTGGTGGCTGTGCCCGATGGCAAGAACGTGAAGCAGGTGGCCGTGGGCGAGGACCACTACCTGCTGCTCACCGCCGACGGGGCGGTCTACGCCTGGGGCGCCAACAACGACGGCAACGCCTACGGGCAGCTGGGCATCGCTGTCACCGCCGAGAAGGCCGCGACCACCTATGTGGTCAGCGGGACCCAGGCGAACATCGACGCCGGCAAGTTCGTCACCAGCAACGCCAACACCACTATGAGCAAGGGCGGCTACACTGCGGACAACAACCTCTACGTGATGAAGGCCGGGACCAATGTCACCGTGCCCACCGCCGTGGTGCTGGGGAACTACCAGACCGAGGACAAGCTGGTGCTCAACAGCGGCAGCACCTCCTCGAACTACTTCAAGACTCTGACCACGGTGAAGACTGAGATCGTGACCGAGATCGTCACGCCTGAAACCACAGACGAAGAGACCGGCGTGACCACTCCCGCGGTGACCAAGGACGTCTATGTGCCTCTGACCAACGGCGCCACTGTGGCGCTGACCGGCGTCCAGTCCATCTCCGCCGGGCAGTACAGCTCCGCCGCCGTCACCGAGGACGGGAAGGTCTACGTCTGGGGCCGCAACGACCAGTATCAGCTGGGCGTGGGCGACGTGGACTACACCTTCCATGACGAGTTCGGCGACGAGATCCATGTGGTCACTCTGGGCCAGCGCAACAACAACGGCGTGATCCTGACGCCCACCCTCCTCACCGAGACCGAGGGGAGCTGGGTGGCCGACGAGGACGGCGTGCTTACCGTCAACGAGGCCGCCAAGGAGCTCACCGGCGTGAGCTACGTCAGCCTGGGCGACAGCTACGGCACCGCCGTGAAGACCGACGGGTCCGTGTGGGCCTGGGGTCTGAACGTCCTGGGCCAGACCGGCACCGGCCGGGATCCCAGCGCCGACGACCACCGCACCCACGACAACAAGGACTGGTCCGACCCCGCCGTGTCCACCGAGGACATGGGCGACACCCACACCCAGGTGGGCGGGCCCGAGGGGTCCGGCAGCGAGTACTACTATGTGGAGAAGCCCACCAAGGTGAAGAAGGGCGAGTCCTTCAACGCCACCGCCGAGCCCGGCCTCCAGGGCGTGCTGGCTCTGGACAGCGGCTATGACCACACCCTGGCGGTGCGCAACGACGGCTTCGTCTTCGCCTGGGGCTCCAACGAGAACTACAAGCTGGGCGCCGCCGACATCTACGAGGATACCGCGTCCAAGACTCCCGTCCACATGGCCGCCACTCCCGTGCAGGTGGGCGACCTGGAGGCCAAGACCCTGGCCGTGTACAAGGTGTACGTCTATGACAAGGCCGAGTACGAGGAGTTCCTGAACAGCATCGGCAAGGATGGGGAAGAGGAGCCCACTGTGGATCCCTCCGCCGATCCCACTGCCGATCCCACCCCCACCATCCCCACCGCCCCCACGCCCAAGCGCATCCGTATTTTTGATCCCAACGCTCTTGATGCAGCCGCCGTGGCCGAGATCGTGATCCAGGCCGACGAGGTGGCCGTGGTGGACTACTCTGACAACGAAAACAACGTGGCTCTGGTGGAGACCTACCTGTCCGGCTTCAACCTGCTCATCGACAGCCGCAGCCTGGCCCTCCGGGCGGTGGATGTGGACGCCGACGGCAAGAACATCCAGTGGGTCAGCGCCGATCCCACCATCGCCGACGTGAACGTGGTGCGCAAGAGCGACGACGGTGCCCTTGCCGTGGCCGTCATCGGCCAGGCCGAAGAGGGCAACTACGGCACCACCCAGGTCCGTGTGACCAACACCGTCTCCGGCCACACCGGGACCCTCAACGTCATCATCAGCCAGGTGGCGCCCGACTACACCGCCGTGCCCATGGTGGTCACCGGCCGGAACTTCACCGCCGCGCTGCGCTCCGACGGCACCGTGTGGGCCTGGGGCGACAACTCCCAGGGCCAGCTGGGCGACGGCACCATCATCACCCGCACCACGCCCACCCAGGTCCAGCTCACCCCCAATGTGGCGGGCCGGAAGGTCTATCTGGGCAACGTGGCCTCCATCGCCGCCGGCGAGGCCCACCTGGTCATGGTCACCAGGGACGGCAAGGTCTACACCACCGGCGACAACTCCCAGGGCCAGTTGGGCTATGCATCCACCCTGGCCGAGGGCGCTGCTGAGGGCACCCCCTACAAGAACAACTACGCCGTGCAGGTCATCTTCAACTGGGTCGAGGATGAGGAGACCGGCGCGCGCAAGCCTGCCGAAAATCAGCCCTTCTTCACCGCCGTGGCCGCCGGCGGCTACCACACCCTGGCTCTGACCCAGGGCGTGGAGGTGCCCAACTACAATAACGGCACCGTGACCAAGTCCTACACCGGCGGCGAGGTCTGGGCCTGGGGCGACAACAGTTACTTCCAGCTGGGCCTGGGCACCAGCGTCACCGCCGACCAGTTCGAGCCCAAGCAGGTCCTCAAGGGCCAGAGCGCTTCCGACACCGACTACCTGGGCTCCATCGCGGCCATCGCCGCCGGCTCCAGCAACTCCTTCGCCATCCGTACCGACGGCTATGTCTTCGCCTGGGGCCTGAACAACAACGGCCAGCTGGGCGACGGCACCCGGGAGAACCGGGGCCTGCCTGTATACATGCTCAAGGGCCAGAGCGAGTCCACCGGCGACTACTTCGAGAACGCCTACATGGTCTCCGCCGGCCTGAACCACACCCTGGTGCTGGTCCGCATCGAGGGCTCCGGCAACGCCCGCACCGAGGTCTATGCCACCGGCGACAACACCTACGGCCAGCTTGGCACCTGGACCCGGGACGGCCTGCTGATCAGCAGCTACAACGCCAGCACCATGACGCCTGTCCGGGTGCTCTACCGGCCCACCATTGAGGAGGGCGGCACCCACAACTGGTTCGGCTCCACCGCCGACGCTTCCGATCCCGACAACATCAACATCATGGGCGTCATGGCCGGCGAGTACCAGAGCTTTGCCCTGGACGATGAGGGCCAGCTCTACGCCTGGGGCTACAATGGCCACGGCGAGCTGGGCATCATGGACACCGCCGACTCCACCAAGACTACGACCATCACCGCCTGGACCACCGACGTCCATATGCTCCTGCCCACTCCCGTGCTCTCCGGCCTGTCTGTGGATGAGCCTGCGGGCATGGATGTGACCTACGCCGAGGATGGCAAGACCGTGGTTTCCCAGAAGCCCAACGACCTGCCCATCACCGAGGTGCGCTCCTTCTCCAACCGCTACCAGCACGCCATGGCCCTGAAGGCCGATGGCACCGTCTGGGGCTGGGGCGAGAACACCAACTGGAAGCTGGGCGAGAACGCCACCTCCCGGACCGCCAGCACCTCCAGCAGCCAGGGCAACAACACCACCACTGACCGCACCCACGTCTATCCCGTCCGCGTGGGTGAGGTGGAGCACACCCTGATGCTGGTGGACGATGTGGAGGGCAAGATCTACATCAACACCAACAACGCCGTGGATGCCACCGATGCCACCAAGCTGGCCTGGGAGTCCATCTCCGTGGACCGGGGCAGCGAGATCATCCGCATCAACGACAACCAGAAGGTCTCCATCCTGGTGGAGGATATCCTGAAGCAGTACATGGCCGGGTTCGACCTCTACGACCGCAACGGGGGCGAGGTGCCCTTCCAGGTGGCCGAAGGGGAGACCCTGACCGCCTCCGATTTCACCGTCACCTTCAGCGATGAGCTCATCGCCACGGCGGACACCGCCACCGATCCCACCCGCATCATCCTCCAGCCCATCAGCACCACTGACCGCACCATGGGCCAGACCTCGGTGCAGATCAGCTATACCGATACGGACGGCCAGACCTACGTCATGCTCCTCCAGCTCTATGTCAGCCGGAAGAGCAGCAACGACGTCAAGGGCGAGCAGCGGGCCCGGGCCGACGTGGCCACCCCCGCCATCTCCAACGGCGGCAGCCACTCGGTGGCTCTGAAGGCTGACGGCACCGTCTGGGCCTGGGGCACCGGCTCCAGCGGCCAGCTGGGCGAGGGTACCACCAACAGCTTCACCTTCCCCGTGCAGGTCAAGCGGGGCCAGCAGGAGGTCTACTACTACTGCGCCGCCTGCGGCGAGCTCTATCCCGAGAGCGCCTTCAACGCCGAGACCGGCTACCTCAACGGCGCCACCGTCAATGAAGAGGACGGCACCGTCACCGGCAGCACCTGCGCCTGCGGCAGCGAGACCATCCTCAACAAGAACACCATGGAGGACACCGGGGAGTTCCTCCACCACATCATCGCCGTCTCCGCCGGCCAGAACTACACCCTGGCCCTGGATCTGTGGGGCAACGTGTGGGGCTGGGGCACCCAGGCCAATGTGGTGCCCGCCGTCACCGACGGGAACTACACCGCCAAGCGCATTGACTTCTCCAAGTCTCACTACGACACTGAGCACAACTACACCACCCCCGCTGTGGACGATGGTGAGGACACCAACCTCAGCGCCAGCCGGGACGTGGTCATCGTGGCCATCTCCGCCGGCTACGACCACGCCGTGGCTCTGGATTCCAACGGTGAGGTCTGGGCCTGGGGCAACGACGGCTTCGGCCAGTTGGGCGATGACGCCGCCTCCTATGTCGCCAAGGACAAGTCCGCCTCCAAGTGGGACTGGACGGTGAGTTACAGCGGCGGCTATCACGAGGGTTATCAGGACTATCTCAACAGGGAGAACACCGCGGTGGCCACCCTGTCCCAGCGGGACAACAGCACCCAGAAGTTCACCGTGGAGCAGGAGGATGGCACCGAGACCCAGGTGGATGTCATCGTGCCCGTCCATGTCACCCGGGGCGACGCCGCCACCGACAGTTACCGCTACCTCGACCACGTGGTGGCCGTCTCCGCCGGCCAGTACTTCACCCTGGCCCTGCGCTCCGACGGCACCGTGTACGCCTGGGGCCGCAACAACCACTATCAGCTGGGCCAGAAGTCCATCATCGCCGGTAACGGCACCAACATGACAACGAACAATGCGGCTCAGGTGGTCTCCGGCGCCTCGACGCAGAAGAGCACCAGCTATGTGGGCCAGACCGATACCCTGGACCGCTACGTGCCCACCCAGGTCAAGGGCGTGGACGGCGAGGGCTTCCTCACCGGCATCACCGCCATTTCCGCCGGTCAGGACCACGCGCTGGCCCTGGCTGCCGACGGCACCACCTATACCTGGGGCCGCTATATCCGCAGCACCGGCGACTACTGGTACAGTAGCTACTCCTATGACCGCTACATGGCTCCCACCGTGGTCACCAAGACGGGCACCGACAGCGAGAAGCTGCTCCTCAAGAGCATTTCGGCCGGCTACAACCACGACGTGGGCGTGGCTGCCGACGGCTCCGTGTGGCTCTGGGGCAACAACCAGTACGGCGAGCTGGCCCAGAACAACAACACCATGACGAGCTCGGGTTCGCCCATCGCCAACAACGCCTTCCGGGCCATGGCCGGCGAGGGCCCGTCCACCATCCCCGGCCAGTCCGCCGTGAAGACCGAAGACGGCGAGACTACCACCGGCTACCTGACCAACATCATCACCGTGGACGCCGGGCAGAACACCACCATCGCCCTGTCCCGGGACGGCTACCTCTACGGCTGGGGCTACAACGGCTCCGGCGAGGTGGGCAACGTCTCCCTGGGCGACACCGCCGGCAGCAACGACTCCAACGGCAACCGGGTGACTCTGCCCATGCTGGTGGGCGCCCGCAGCGCCAACCTGCTCCAGATCACCACGGCCAAGATCGAAAAGAGCGTCTTTGTAAAGGACAACTTCCCCAACGACAATCTGAACACCCAGGCCACCGTGGACAGCTCCAACGCCGCTGTCAACGCCACCCGGGGCCAGGCCATCTACTACGCTCCCGAGCAGCTCGAGGACCTGACTGGCTATACCTATCAGAACGAGCGCATGCCCGTCAACCTCCAGCTCACCCACGGCCAGGTGGCCATTGTGGACACCAAGAGCATCGTGGAGGAGAGCTATAAGGGCTACAACCTCCACTGGGATGTGACCCGCCGCACCGCCGAGAATTGGTGGAGCGAGGAGGCTGACCAGGCCACGGAGACCCAGGCCGACTACGCCGACCGCTTCTACGCCTTCTCCAGCGACGAGAGCATTGTCAAGGCTGAGCGGGTGCTGGAGGACGGCAAGTCCACCGGCATCAAGCTCTGGCACGAGGGCGACCGCTACGGCACCGCCACCATCGTGGTGGTGGATAAGGTCAACGGCTACTGGGGCAGCTTCACTGTCACCGTGTATCCCGAGGGCCTCAACGACGACTCCGACCCCATCGTCACCAACGCCATGGTCTTCAGCGGCATCAACACCTCCTACGCCGTGAAGCGCAACGGCACCGTGTGGGCCTGGGGCGACAACACGAACGAGAACCTGGGCCTCAACGGCGAGGGCGTGGAGTACACCGAGGGCGAGCAGGCCACTGCCGCCGAGAACTTCATCTGGAAGTTCTACCCCGCCGAGACCGAAGCCGACAACTACCTTTCCGAGCTCATCGAGATGAATCAGGGCGTGGTGGACAACCTCTCCGGACAGGTGGAGACCGCCCGGGGCAACTACAACAGCGCCCGTCAGAAGATGGATGAGGCCGACTGGGAGAGCGCCCGGCTGGCTTATCTGGACGCGGTGACCGCGCTGCGGATCCAGACCACTGCGGCCAGGAACACCGTGGATGTGGCCATCACCACCATGAACACCTATGGCCTGACCGAAATGGCCGATGCCCTCCAGGCCCTCTCCGCGGCGCTGGAGCGGCGTGCCGCCATCTGCGACGGCCTGTACAACAAGGTCAGCTCCGTCACCGGCGCCAGTGTCACCGCCAGCAACCTTATGGAGGTGAACACCAACCTCAGCGCCTATCTCAGTGACCGCACCGCTGCCGAAAATGCGCTGGACACCGCTTGGGCGGCGCTTGACCCCGTGACTGTTGCGGATGGCACCGCCACCGATACCGTGCGGGCTGACTTTATGACGCTTGTGGAGAGCGACATGAACATGTATGCCTCCGCCATTACCGCCATGACGGCCGTGGACGAGCTGATGGCCGAGGGCTCCGAGCTCCGCAGCGCCCAGAGCGGTGTGGACAGCACGCCGATCAAGGAGAACAACCCCTTCAACTCCCTGCAGAATGACGTGGAGACCACCTACGCCGCCCTGAAGACCCTCCTGGATCAGGAGGCGCCCGCCCTGGCTGACGCCGCCTTCTATACCGCCATCAAGGCTGCCATCGAAAACGACGGCACGCCTTATCCCGGCCTGCCGGTGATCATCGGCGTCCGGGGCGACGGCCTCACCGATACCGAGATCACCCTGCCCGAGACCCTGACCGAGAGCTCTTACAGCAGCGTGCTGGATGCCGCCGCCGTCAGCGCTCTGGGCGGATATCCCTCTCTGCCCGTGGTGGCTGTGGACTTTGACGTGGACGGCACCGAGGGGATCGCTACCTCCTTCCGGGACGCCAAGCTCACCACTCTGACCATTCCCGAGAGCATCCGGACCATCCGCCGGGGCGCTCTGGCCGATGTGAAGAGCCTGAGCTCGGTGAACTACAATGTGAAGACTGCCGATGTGACCGCCAACGCCATCCCGGTGTCGGCCTTTGCCGGCACGCCCATCACCCAGGTCTACACCGCCGCCGACCAGGTGGCCGATGTGACCGCCTCCGGCCTGTTCCCCAACGCCAGCGTCACCGCCCGGGCCCAGGTGGAGGAGGAAGAGGTGGATGTGACCTCTACCGTCATCAAGACTCCCACTCAGGTGGTGGGCATCAACGGCATCGGCCTGCTGGGCGACATCACCACCAAGAGCGCCAAGGGCGGCACCGCCACCAACCGGCCCATCATCTCCCTGTCCGTCAACAGCTCCTACGCCGAGACCAACGGCGCGGGCGGCCATGTGCTGGCCCTTACTGCCGACGGCGACGTCTACGCCTGGGGCTACAACTCCCAGGGCCAGCTGGGCAACGGCACCACCACCAAGACCCGCTATCCCATCCGGGTCCAGGCCGGCACCAGCCCCTACTGGTACACCGTGGACAGCATGGGCGAGCGCCATGTGAACGAGGATGCCAAGAAGGCCGACGGCACCGTGGACGGTGACGGCGTGCGCTACCTCACCGGCGTGGTGGCCATTTCCGCCGGCTACGACCACTCCCTGGCCCTGCTGAAGGACGGCACCGTCCTGGCCTGGGGCAATACCAGCAACGGCCAGGCCGGTGACAACGTCAGCGGCGTCAGCCACACCCTGACCCCGCAGTTCGTCCGCGAGGGCGGCAGCGTGGGCGAGGGCGAGTGGCTCAACAACGTCATTTCCATCGCCGCCGCGGGCACCTCCAACTCCCGGGGCACCAGCACCGTCCTGCGCTCCGACGGCACCGTCTGGGCCTGGGGCGACAACACCTACGGACAGCTGGGCGATTACAGCACCCGGGCCAAGCGCTTCCCCAACCCGGTGCTCACCGCCGCCACCGGCTACACCGCCAAGGGCACCGTGGATGCCAACGGCAACGACGGCAAGCTCATCGATCCCCGCCGGGACGCCGCCGATGTGGACAACTACCTCACCGACACCGGCGTGGTCCTCACCCAGATCACCGAGCTCAGCGCGGGCTATATCCACACCCTGGCCCTCCGGGGCGAGTACACCGTGAAGGCCAACGGCCTGCCCGACTACGGCATCGTGACTACCACCACCGGCGAGGGCGAGAGCACCGTCACCACCTCCACCGAGACCTTCCGCCGCATCGGCACCCCTGTGTACAGCTGGGGCAGCAACGGCAACACCCGCCTGGGCCGGCCCACCACGGGCACAGGCTCTGTGGCCAATACTCTGGCCGCGCCGGTGAAGCGCACCACCCAGAGCGACTACGCCATCCTGGGCGTGTTCCGGAACATGGCCAATGACTTGGAGACCAGCCTTGCCAAGGACCAGGCCAGTCTTGATGCCCTGAACGACAAGGTGACCGCCGGGAAGGAACTCACCACGGAGGAGAAAGCCACTCAGGCCGCCCTGACCATCTCCGTTGCCGCCGATACCACCCTCCTCGCCAAGCTGCAGGAGGAGGCCGACTACCGCGGCCAGGTCTTCGTGGCCCACGTCTCCGCCGGCGGCACCTTCTCCCTGCTGGAGACCGAGGACGGCGACCTCTACGCCTGGGGCCAGAACACCAACGGCCAGCTGGGCATCACCGGCCTGGATGACGAGACCATGAGCAAGACCCCGAACATCAAGGATGACCGCACCGAGCCCACCAGGGTCCTGGCGGGCAAGAACGAGTATACCCTCACCGACCACAACGGCGTGGCCATCCAGACCACCAACAGCTCGGGCCAGAAGGTGAAGATCCTGGCCGAGTACCTCACCGCCGTGCAGAGCATCTCCGCCGGCTACAACCACTCCCTGGCCGCCAACGATCAGGGCTTCACCAAGGCCTGGGGCGTGGGCGATAAGGGCCAGATGGGCGACTTCATGGACAAGATGCGTCCCTTCCCCGTCAATGTGGGCCCCGACCCCTATTACAGCCTGGAGATCGTGACCAGCCGTCTCTACGACGCCGACGGCAAGCTGATCAAGACCTACCAGAAGGACACCGTCAACGCCGACGGCACCAGCAACAACCCGCCCCTGGCTCTGACCCTCCACCATGGCGAGCGCTACACCGCCACCTGGGAAGAGATGATCCAGGTCTACTACAAGGGCTTCAACCTGTACAGCGACACCCGGAAAGAGCCCGCCTGGGGCAACCACGTGGTCATGACCAGCTCCAACACCGACGTGGTGAAGGTCTGGCAGCGGGAGAACGGTCTGTGGACCATCGAGCCCGCTGACAGCGAGAGCTTCGGCACCGCCACCATCAGCTTCTACATCGCCATTGCCCCCAACGGCGATCCCATCTACTCCGGCTCCATGCTCATCTCCGTGGTGGACGACGGCGCCGTGGCCGTGCCCATGGTCTCCGCCGGCGACGACTTCACCGTGGCCCTGCGCTCCGACGGTACCGTGTGGACCTGGGGCAAGAACGACCAGGGCCAGCTGGGCACCGGTCTGGCCTACGACAGCACCAATAAGAACGTGGTCACCACCACCCGCAACACCCCCGCCCAGGTCATCTTCCGCAACGACAAGGGCGAGCCCATGGATGTGACCATCCTCACCCTGGCCGCCGGCGGCAGCCATGTCCTGGCCGTCACCGATACCGGCACCGTCTACACCTGGGGCCTCAACCGCAGCGGCCAGCTGGGCGTGGGCACCGAGATCGTCAACTACTATACGCCTGTCCTGGTCTCCGGCCCCTCCGGTCAGGGCGGCAACCTCACCGGCGTGGTCCGGGTGGCCGCCGGCGACGAGTTCTCCATGGCCCTCACCGAGGACGGCAGCGTCTACACCTGGGGCAATAACACCAACGGCCAGCTGGGTATCAACTCCTGGCAGAAGCGCACCACCCCGTCCCGCCTGCTGGGCTACAACGGCGGCGGTTATATGAACAACGTGGCCGGGATCGCCGCGGGCGGTGCCCACGGCCTGGTCCTGCGTTCCGACGGCGCCGTGTTCGCCTGGGGCAATAACGCCAACGGCCAGCTGGGCAACAAGGGCACCACCAACTGGCCGGTGCCCGACAAGGTCATGTCCACCACCGACGATGCCTACACCATGGCCGGTCAGTACCTGTCCAAGATCTCCATCATCGCTGCCGGCGGCAACCACACCGTGGTCATCTCCCGGGAGGGCACCGTCCTGGCCTGGGGCGCCAACAGTAAGGGCCAGATCGGCTTCAACAACCGCAGCGACAACGGCGGCAATGTCTACGCCGACTTTACCTATCCCGCCCTGGTCCAGATCAACGGCGAGAAGCTCACCAACATCGTGGATGTCTCCGCCGGCGGCGACCACACCGTGGCCCTCTCTGCCACCCGGTATGAGAAGCCCGCAGCTCCCGTCACACCGGCCGATCCCACCGATCCCGGCGTTGACCCGGCCGATCCCGCCGACGTCACCGACCCCGCCGATCCCACCGACGCGGTCCAGTCCTTCCTCCTGGAGGACCTGCTGCCCGAGCCCACCAATGTGGTGGACTGCGTCAATGAGGAGGACAGCACCGACCTTACCAAGTGCCTGCAGGAGCACGTCTACTACGCCACCAGTCCCGACTACGCCACCCTCCACTTTGCCGACGGTACGACCAAGAGCAAGTACGAGGTCAACTCCTACAATATCGTCTACGCCTGGGGCGGCAACGCCAAGGGCGAGCTGGGCCTGGGCGCCGGCGCCGCGGCCTTCACCGCCACGCCCACCGAGACCCTGTTCAGCCAGGGCGGCGTGGAGAAGAATACCACCTGGTTCGCCAACTACACCAACAAGGGCTTCGGCCTGGCTGCCGGCAATGACCACACCGCCATCCTGGGCAAGGACGGCTACGTGTACAGCGTGGGCGAGAGCCGTTACGGCGCCCTGGGCAGCGGCCTGCTCAGCCCCGACGGCAAGAGCGTGGACAGCAAGAACAACGTCTCTTACACCACTTACACCACTCCCGTGCGCACCGGCGCCAGGGAGGACAGCGTGCTGGTCTACGACGCCGGCTATCACTCCGGCAACAGCTACACCGACGCGCAGAAGAACACTGCCGCCACCAACCTGACCCGGGTGGTCATCGAGCAGGGCATGCCCTACACCTTCCACACCAACAGGCTGATGCTCAAGGAGTATGCCGGCTTCAACATGTTCCTGCCCGAGACTCAGATGGGCAACCTGAACGCCACCAAGGAGCAGCTCACCGTCACCATCATGGATCCCACCCTGGCCACCTATACCTGGCAGGGCACCGACCTGATCTTCTCCGCGCCCCGGGCCGACAAGTCCGGCTCCACCGTGGTGTCCATCGACTACGACAACGCCACCACCGGCGCCCACTACCGCTATCAGTTCGTCCTCTATGTCAAGGACCACAACGACAGCACCGCCGGCCGCACCACCGTGGCCAAGGTGGAGGCCGGGTCCTTCCACTCCGTGCTCCTCCGGCCCGACGGCACCGTCTGGACCTGGGGCCAGGCCAGCTCCGGCCAGCTGGGCAACGGCGAGACCGTGCGCAGCGCCTTCCCCGTCCAGGTCATGACCGACCAGTTCACCGACGAGACCAAGACCACCCACAAGTATCTCCTGGACGTGGTGGATGTGGCCGCCGGCTCCAACTTCAACATTGCCCTGGATGTCAACGGAGACCTGTGGACCTGGGGCCAGAACAACTATGGCCAGCTGGGCGACGGTTCCACTACCAACAAGACCTATGCCCAGAAGCTCACCGTCAAGAAGAGCACTGCCGAGGACGCCCCCGCCGTGAAGTTCGTGGCCGTGGCCGCCGGGAGCAACTTTGCCCTGGCGCTGGACCGGGACGGCTACGTGTGGTCCTGGGGCCAGAGCAACTACGACCAGACCGGCTACGGCTGGTACAACGACAAGGACAACGCCTTCGCCAGCCTCTACTGGACCACCCCGCGCCGGGTCATCAACGGCACCGCCGCCGGCCCGGATGAGCCCACCGATATCTACAACTACCTCAGCCACATCATTGACATCGAGGCGGGCAACGACCACGCCATGGCCATCCGCTCCAACGGCACCGTGTACACCTGGGGCCGTGCCGACAGCGGCCAGATGGGCGAGGATGCGGGCAAGAACCCCTATCAGGCCCAGCCTGTGGCCGTCCGGGCCGCTGACGCCGCCAACACCGGCGTCACCCTCCGGGTGCCCGAGACCGTGGCTGCCGTGGGCGACCACTATTACCGCACCGGCGAGTTCTTCGCCAACGCCGCCGCCGGCGCCGCCGGCAGCGACCACACCCTGATCCTCCGCCTGACCCACACCTTGCCCGCCGCGCCCGATGAGGGCACCGAGGACGAGGGCAGCGTTGAGACCGCTGCCGAGGGTACCGAGGGCGAGACCACGCCCACCGAGCCTGCCGAGGGTGACGACACGCCTGCCGTGCCCGCCGTGGAGGCCGTCACCGACCTGTTCGCCATGGGCTCCAATGCCTACGGTCAGCTTGGCCTGCCCGCCGAGGGCGACACCGCCGTCACCGCTGTGGCCCTGCCCACTCTGGTCCTGGCCGCCGGCACCGGCGCCGTCACCACTCTGGAGGACAAGACCGTCACCACCGAGGTGGACGGCGAGACCGTCACCACGACCACCAAGGAAGTCACCCCGACCACGCTGTCTGCCCAGGGCGAGTACATCGTCCAGGTGGAAGCCGGCCTGGGTTACAGCGCCATGCGCACCGTGAAGCCCGGCGACCTGGCCGTCACCGCCAACTACGACATCGGCGCCGGCGCCGAGCGCAGCTTCGCCTACACCTGGGGCAAGAACGACCGGGGCCAGCTGGCCACCGGCACCACCGACAACCGCAGCGTCCCCGCCCGGGTGGTGAAGGGCGAGTACGAGAAGCACAACGACGATTACACCTGGCTGGAGGGCGTCTACGACATCGCCGCCGGCGACTACCACATGCTCTCCATCGACTTCTACTACCAGAACAACACCGACTTTGAGGGCGACAAGCTCCTGGACGGCCGCTTCGGCTACGTCTGGGGCTGGGGCAACAACTCCTACACCGCCTCCGGCGCCGACGTTCTGGGCCAGCTCAGTAACCTCATCAGCTCCTACTTCACCGCCCCCATCGTGGCCGGCGAGCGGGAGAAGATGGAGCTCGTCATCGACTACATGGAGGCCGTGACCTGCGACGGTAAGGGCAATCCCACCTCCACCATCAAGCGCGCCTACAAGAGCAGCGAGGACTACACGCCTGTGATCACCAGCGGCGGTACTCCCGCCGCCATCACCAACACCATCCCGCCCGCCATCGTCCTGGGCGCCGATGAGCGTCTGGTCATCTACAAGGAGAACACCCACCTCCACTACACCAACGGCTTCGCCCTCTATCCCATGGTCCGCGACCTCAAGTCCACCCATGGCGAGACCTGGGGCAGCGTCTCCTCCAACAGCGACATCGTCACCACCGAGGTGACCAACACCAGCGACACTACTCCCAGTGCGGACCAGGCCATCGCATACAGCACCGCCTTCTTCGTCACCCCCGAGAACTACAAGACCGGCCGGTCCACCCTGACCATCACCTCCACCTACAATAACGGCGCCGGCGCCGACGGCAAGTACGTCCGCGGCGACTACGGCCTCATGCACGACCAGAAGGAAGCCGAAATGGCCACCTGGCAGTACGGCACGAAGGAGCAGACCGACAACTGCGCCGACATGATGGTGGTCACCGGCCTCTACGTGGGCACCCTGGACATCGACCTCCAGGAGAGCTCCACCGCCATCATCCCCAACACCGCCGCCGGCGACAACTTCACCGCCGCCCTCACCAGCGACGGCAGCGTCTGGGCCTGGGGCGCCAACCAGTACGGCCAGCTCGGCCAGGGCGGCACCGCCGGTTCCGCCGGCATCGCCGGCTCTGCCCGGAGCTACACCTCCGCCGCCAACTCCCACGTCACCCCCAACCCCCAGCGGGTCAAGGGCCAGGTGGGCACCACCGTGGACTTCCTGGGCTCCCTCACCGAGACGGTGGACGGCCAGACCCAGACCATCACCATCAAGCAGATCGCGGCCGGCCGCGACCACATGGTCGCCCTGGACACCCAGGGCCACATCTGGACCTGGGGCCGCAACAACTTCAGCCAGCTGGGCTATGACACCGGCTCCGCCGGTTACAGCGCCCTGGCCAAGCGGGTCTCCATCCAGGAGAACGGCGAGGAAGTGGAGTTCGTGGCCGTTGCCGCCGGCATCGGGCACACCATGGCCCTCACCATCAACGGCGAGATCTACGCCTGGGGCGCCAATAACAAGGGCCAGATCGGTTCCACCACCCTCATCGCCAGCAACACCGACTCCACCGTGGTCGCCAAGCCCACCAAGGTCCTGGGCTACCTGGGCGAGGGCCACCTGAACAACGTGGTCATGATCTCCGCCGGCGGCTACACCAGCGGCGCCCTGAAGGGCGACGGCACCGTGTGGACCTGGGGCCAGAACACCTCCGGTCAGCTGGGCATCAACAGCAGCGACTTCAACCAGGGCGCCCCCGTCCAGGTCCTCCGGGGCCAGAGCGACAGCGCCGACAACTACATCCAGAACGTCTCCACCATCTCTGTGGGCAACGACCACATGCTGGCCATCCAGACCATCAACAAGGTGGAGGGCGACGTCCAGACCCAGGAGCAGCACATCTGGGCCTGGGGCTCCAACACCTACGGTCAGCTCACCAACGGTCCCACCGGCGCCCTTTACGGCACCGGTCTCCAGACCATGCCCGTCCGGGCCATGCGGGACGCCGACACCGAGCTCAAGGACGTCAAGACCGTCTACGCCGGCTACGGCTACTCCGCCGCCGTCCTCCTCATCGACACCACCACCGAGGAGAACGATCCCAACACCCTCTACGTGGATAAGGAAAAGACCAAGAAGATGAACGCCCAGGTCCTCACCTGGGGCCGCGGTAACGAGGGTCAGCTGGGCAACGACAGCAACGTCAGCCAGGGCTATCCCGTCCTGGTCTCCGACGGCGACACCCAGGACCGTCTCCAGGCCACCCAGTCCACCCGTACCACCACCGACGTGGTGGATACCACCCAGTCCACCCCCGGCTATAAGCTCACCGAGACCACCGGCGACCTCACCCGGGTCAAGTTCCTGGCCACCGGCTACGACCACGTCTCGGTCCTCCGGTACGACGGCACCTTCTGGGCCTGGGGCGACAACACCTACTACCAGTTGGGCGACGTCATCAATACCACCACCAACAACTACGCCCCCGTCATGAGCGGCTACCGCTCCACCGGCTACCTCGACGCCCAGCAGGGCGAGGCCCAGCTCAGCGGCGACGGCGACGGCGTCAACGCCACCGACATCACCGCCATCCTCAACGGCTCGGTGGTCACCGCCGGCGCCCTGGCTGGGGACAAGGACTTCGTCCCCGCCGGCATGAAGGGCCATCTCTCCACCACCGCCAACGCCGCCGACGCCCATCCCACCCTCAGCGGCTGGCGCTACCGCATCAACCAGGATCAGCAGATCCGCCTGAATACCAGCAACTACGTGACCGTCAGCGGCACCCGCTCCACCATCGCCACCCTGGCCAAGAACGTGGACAACTACACCTATACCGTGGAGCCGACAGAAGAAGGCGGCACCCCGGTCAGCCATACCGTACCCTCCAACTACGTCACCGTGGAGATCATGGACGAGAACATCGCCGTCATCCGCCAGGATGCCAACGGCGACTGGGTCATCCGTGCCGCCGGCAAGGGCGAGTACGGTGCCACCGCCATCATCTTCAAGGTCTACGAGGCCGTCCGCAACGAGCTCAATACCGATTTCGTCAAGGATGCCGCCGGGAACCTCTCCTACCAGTGCGTGGCCGAGAGCGTCCTCCAGCTGGAGGTCTATCCCGCCGGCGGCATCGCTGTGCCCATGGTGGTCAGCGGTCTGGACCACACCCTGGCCCTGAAGTCCGACGGCACCGTCTGGGCCTGGGGCTCCAACGTCTACGGCCAGCTGGGTATCGCCGCCTCCGTCAACAAGGATAATCGGAATGGCCTGACCTCCTGCGGCATCTGGTATTACACCAAGTACTGGACCACCGCCGTGGACGCCCAGGGCTTCGATGTCCTCCACTCCTACACCGCGCCTCAGAAGGTCCTGGGCGCCGACGACAGCGCCGGCAACGGCGGCTCCGGCACCCTCAGCAACATCATCGCCATCGCTGCCGGCGACTATAACAGCTACGCCATGGACGCCGACGGCCAGGTCTACGCCTGGGGCATCAACACCCACGGCGAGGTGGGCAACGGCTCCTGGAACAACTACTACGAGTTCGTCTACGGCGTCCACCACCACATCTGCCACAGCGCGTACTACGGCTGCTGGCACTGCGGCTGCCACTCTGTCACCGACGTGGCCATGCGGGACAACAACGCCTACTCTCCCGTAAAGGTCACCGACACCCGGGGCGGCACCGGCCTCCTGGACAGCGCCACTCAGATCGTGGCCGGCCGGGACTTCGCCATGGCCCTCCGCGCCGACGGCACCGTGGCCTACTGGGGCAACAGCGGCCAGTACAGCGACCCCGATTACACCGACGTGGACTTCACCCAGAACTACGGCTTCTACGTGCACGGGTATACCGACTGCGGCTTTGCCTACTACGCCAACGGAAGCGGCGTGCCTGACCGCATCCGCTCCTTCAATGCCAAGTCCCGGGCCGGCGACGGCGTCCCCGGCAGCGAGACCTCCAAGTACATCTCCAACTGCGGCGGCGTGGGCTCCTTCACCTACTATGGACAGTCCGGCATCTACAAGACCTCCGCCGTCACCGTCCTCGGCCCCGGCGGCACCGGCTACCTGGGCGACAACAGCGTCAACGCCGACTTCACCAGCGACCTGGCCAAGCAGGCCAACTCCGGCCTGCCCGCCGCCAACCAGACCGCCCGGGTCACCAAGCTGGCCGCCGGCAAGGAGTTTGCCGTGGCCCTGCTGGCCGATGGCTCGGTCTACACCTGGGGCGCCCAGGCTGACGATGCCCAGAGCGGCCGCGGCATCCAGGCCAACAACCCCCTGGGCGACGGCAACACCACCACCAGCCGCATCTATCCCGTGAAGGTCCGTGCCGGCGACCAGCTCAACGGCACCAACTACCTCAACGACATCGTGGACATCGCCGCCGGCGACGGCCACGTCCTGGCCCTGGATTCCACCGGCGCGGTCTATGCCTGGGGCGACAACCGCAACGGCCAGCTGGGCGCCGGCGACGCCCGCACTGCCGTGGGCGATACCTCCGCCCTGCCCGTGAAGGTGGTCAATACCGGCACCGCTCCTGCTGGCCAGACCCAGAACGGGCAGGCCCAGACCATCGCCGTCACCCGCATCTTCGCCGGCGGCACCAGCTCCGCCGCCATGGATACCGACGGCACCCTCTGGGTCTGGGGCGACAACAGCCAGGGCCAGCTGGGCCTGGCTACCATGAACGCCGTCAACAACGTTCCCGCCAAGGCCCTGGCCGGCGAGAGCAAGGACGCGCCCACCACCCCCAACGTGCCCAACACCACCGACGCCTTCACCGGTGCCATGACCATCGCTCTGGGCCGCAACCAGTCCACCGTTTATCACCAGAGCGGCAATATGTTCTCCATGGGCTCCACCGGCGGCAACGCCGGCGGCAGCAACGGCTGGCTCACCGGCACCGAGGTGCGCTACAACGCCAACCCCGACGCCCTGGCCACCGACTATAACCTCTATTACCGGGACTATGACAAGGGCCTCAACCTCGCCGGCGCCGCGGATGGCGTCAGCGACGTCCGCTATCACACCACCACCAATTACCTGGGCAACTACAAGACCGCCGGCTCCCAGTACCCCGTCCTGGTGGGCGCCCGGGATGACGACACCATCTACCTCAAGGAGTATACCTACGTCACCGACTTCCTGGGTCTGACCGTTTCCGGCACCCAGGTGGCGGAGCCTACCCTTTTGGACGGCGCCCTCACCAACGCCCAGCTCACCGACGGGAAGGTGGCCAAGACCTCTCAGCTGAACCCCGACACCATTCTCCTCACCGAGGGCGACGCCATCCGGCTGCCTCTCATGAGCGCCTATGAGGTGCCCGTGGTCACTCCCGATCCCGCCGATCCGGTCACTCCCGATCCCGCCGAAACCACCGCGTCTGAAACCGGGTCCGGCGAGACCGAAACCACTGCCGACGAGGCCCAAACCGGGGCCGACGAGACCGAAACCGGCGGGGTAGAGACGGTGGAAATCGCCTATGAAGAGGCCATGCTCCGCTACCTGAACGTGGGTACCAACCTCTATAAGACCAGCGGTACCGCCGGCGTCAGCGACTATCTCTTCCACTTCAACAGTGCATCCAACTCCGATGCCATCGGTGACGGCCGTGTCTACGAAACCGTTGGGGCTCTAAGCCTTGCGGACTTCGACGTTATTTCCTCCAACGAAGCGGTCATCACAGTGTACCGTCATGAAGGCGCCGCCGGGGACAACCACGACGACTACTTCGAGCTGCGCACCATGCCCAACGCCTTCGGCGACGTGACCATCCTCATCCGCCACAAGGCCACCGGCTCCGCGCGTTTGCTGAACCTGCGGGTGCGGCCGCGGGTGGATCTCACCGAGTCCACCAACGTCAAGCTCACCGCCCCCAAGGTGGTCTACGGCGAGAGCTTTGCTCTGGCCCTCATGACCGACGGCACCGTCTGGGCCTGGGGCGACAACACCTACGGCCAGTTGGGCGACGGCACCAGCGGCTCGGGCGCTTACGAGTACTCTCCCGTCCAGGTCCGCTACGTGGGCGGCGACGGCTACCTCACCGATATCGTGGACATCGCCGCGGGCGCCTTCCACAGCTTCGCCATCGCCTCTGACGGCACGGTCTACGGCTGGGGCCTGAACACCAGCGGCCAGCTGGGCAACGGCAGCACCTCCAGCACCGCCTATCCCGTGAAGATCGACCAGCTCACCAACCTCAGCGGCGTGGGCGTGGCCCAGATCTCCGGCGGCTACAACCACTCCCTGGCCGTGGCCAAGGACGGCAAGGTCTACGCCTGGGGCAGCAACAGCTATGCCCAGATCGGCCCGCGGCGCCGGGGCAACGGCAACTACACCACTCCTGTCTGGGTGGAGCGGGGCGGCCTGGTGAACGGGGCCGAGGATGTCAACCGCATCAACACCAACGCGGAGAACCAGGCTCTCTACTCTGAGGGCCACCTGATCCACGCCGCCAGGGTCTACGCCGGCAGGAACTACTCCGTGGCCCTGATGGACTCCGGCGCGGTGTATACCTGGGGCTCCATGACCGATGTGACCTACAACATCGGCGACACCCAGCGCACCGATCCCAACGTGGAATCCACCTCCCGGTTCACCAACACCGCCACCTGGACCTCCGCCAGCACCAACGGCCGGCAGCGGGTGCCCATGGCCGTGCGGGAGGGCACCGAGGTCAACAACACCCCGGGCTACTACCTCCGGGACGTGCTCACCATGGATGTGGGCATGACCTCGGACAGCGACCACATGCTCCTGCTCTCCGCCCAGCACGTGGGCACGCAGGCAGCCACCATCAGCAGTCCCACCACCGCCGCGGCTGACGCCGGGGTGAATGTGGAATACACCACCGACAAGAGCGCCACCGTGTTTGCCCTGGGCAGCGGCAGCGCCGGGCAGCTGGGCATTGGCCGGACAGAGGGCTCCACTCTGCCCGTGGTGGTCCACGGCCTCACCGACGGCGAGGGCGCCAAGATCGCCGCCACCGACCGCATCACCGACGTGGCCGTGGGCGGCACCCAGAGCGCCGTGCTCACCGAGGCCGGCGACGTCCACCAGTGGGGCAGCGGCAAGACCGCCTTCACCACCGTGCTCTCCACCGAAGTGGACAGCATCGCGGTCAACGACCAGAGCTATCAGGACAGCGGCAATATCTATAATACCGACTGGGCCCGCCGGACCTACGGCCTGGCCCTGTCCAAGACCGCCAGCGTCATCCTCAAGTCCGACGGCACCCTGTGGGCCTGGGGCTCCAATACCAAGGGCCAGTTGGGCGCCAACCTGTCCAACACCTCCCTCACTGTGACTGCCGACAAGGCCGAGCAGGTCTACTACGGCCAGGACCGCAGCGAGCACCTGAGCCTCCAGCAGGTGGATGTGGTGACGGTGACCGACAAGACCACCAACGCCTACGGCGACACCGTCTTCTCCGCCCACGCGCCCTGGGAGCTGAACCTGTACCTGGACGAGGCCCAGAGCTTCCGCATCCTGCCCGAGACCGTGGTCATGGAGCGCACCGAGACCTTCAGCCTCCTCACCGCCGCCGTGTGGTATACCAACATCTACAGCGGCACCAGCGATGAGGCCGCGGAGCGCCGCAAGCGCCTGCGCTACGTCTCCCTCAATCAGAACCTGATCACCTTCAGCGACGACCAGCCCGGCTATGCTCAGATCAACTGGACCAACGCCAAGCCCGGCATGTCCACCACCGTCCTGGTGGAGGACAGCGAGACCGGCTGGACCGCCCAGATCCGGGTGAACTTCTTCCACAAGGACATCGGCGCCCAGGGCCTGCGGGGCGAGGGCAGCACGGTGACTCAGATCGCCCGGCCCACCGTCATCAACGGTGAGTACTACTCCTTCGCCCTCAAGGCCGACGGCACCGTGTGGAGCTGGGGCAAGAACGCCAAGGCCGACCTGATGCGCTCGGCCAACGTGACCAGCCAGTCTCCTGTCTTCACGCCCACCCAGGTCCGCAACAACCTGGATCCCAGCGGCTACCTCACCGGGGTGAAGCAGCTGGTCTCTGGCGATGACTTCCTGCTGGCCCTCACCGTGGACGGCAAGATCTTTGGCTGGGGCCTCAACAACATGGGCCAGATGGGCCGGGGCAACCTGGTGAACGTCACCGGCGACATCGTGCTGGATTACACCCGCTTGGCCTCCACCGTGGCCAACTACGCCGCCACCGACGGCGCCAAGAAGACCGACCTGGGCAGCGAGGTCATCGCCGACGAGTCCTACGACACCTACGCCAGCTATCCCAATAACGGGAAGACCGGCTACGGCGTCAACGCCGCCGGCAATGCCTACGGCACCTTTGAGAACAGCCAGGTCCAGACCGCTGTTGAGGGCAAGTACAGCCGGCCCGCCAGCGAGACCTATCCCGAGACCTACACCAACGAGATCGTGAAGATCGCCGCCGGCGACACCTTCGCCCTGGCCCTGATGCAGGACGGCACCGTCCACGCCTGGGGCAACAACGACAAGGGGCAGCTGGGCCGGGACAAGATGAACTACAACGGCAACGGCTACTTCAAGTACGGCTTCCGGCTGAAGACCGAGCACGTCCACGACATGGTGGCAGGGAAGAACCACACTCTGCTGCTGAAGACCGATGGCACCGTCTGGGCCTTTGGCGACAACACCTACGGCCAGCTGGGCGTGGGCTCCGCCGTGGGCACCAGCGGCAACCGCTATGACGATCCCGTCCAGGTAGTCACCGCTGACGGCCCGCTCACCGACATCGTGGCCGTGGCCGCGGGCAGCAACTTCTCCCTGGCGCTGGACAAGGACGGCCGGGTCTGGGCCTGGGGCGCCTACAACAACCACAATGCCAAGGCCGCCGAGCTGGTGAGCCTGGGCGACAAGATCTATCAGATCGTGGCCCACCACGACACCGCCGCCCTCATCACCACCAGCGAGGAAGGCTACACCGAGGATGGCGAAGTCTACGAGTGGCGCTCCGTTTCCACCAGCCTGCCCGAGGACAAGCTGGACAGCGGCGAGGCGTGGATCCTCTCCGAGGTGGAGAATGCCGATGAGGAGACCCCCGTCACCCACGTCATCAGCGCCGGCATGTCCGACAGCCACACCCTGGTGCTCACCGACGACGGCTCGGTCTTCGGCGTCCATGTGGACAACGAGGCCACCTTGGGCGACAAGGACGGCGTCACCGAAAATGACCGCGACAAGGCCCGGCTGGTCCGGGTGGACGGCACTCTGTCCGGCATCCTGCCCGTGGAGTACACCATCGGCGAGGAGACCTTTACCATCGCCAACGAGCGGCCCAACATCGTGATGAAGGATGACCAGACCCTGACCATCAACAGCGTCCTGGGCAGCGATCCCTACTATTACAACCTCATCTGGTACAAGACCCGCACCTACTTCTCCGACGAGAGCGCCAAGTATCAGTACGCCATCGAGGTGGAGAACGGCGAGGAGCTGGTGACCCTCAGCGGCAGCGGCGCTGAGCTCTCCCTCACTGCCAGGGAGAACGTCAGCGGCACCGTGAAGCTGGTCATCCGGGCCCTCACCGACGAAAACGGCGTCCTGCGCACCAGCACCGACCGGGACAGCCAGCAGGTCTACCGCGAGGTGGGCGTGGTCACCGTGACCATCAACCGCTCCGCCGAGGGCTATGAGAACAAGTACGCGCCCATGGTGGCCGCGGGCAACGACTTCACCCTGGCCCTCACCGCCGACGGCAAGGTCTACAGCTGGGGCACCGTGGAGAACGGGGTCCTGGGCCGGGAAGTCACCGAGTCCGAGCCCGCCAATGTGGCCGGCCAGGTGAAGTTCACCGAGACCGTCACCAAGACCACCACCACCGGCGAGGGCGACACCGCCGTCACCACCACCGAGGAGGTGGAGGTGGAGCACAAGATCGTGGCCATCGCCGCCGGCGCCCGCCACGCTCTGGCCGCCGACGAGGACGGCAACCTGTGGACCTGGGGCTGGAACTACTACGGCCAGCTGGGCAACGGCACCACCAACACTGTCCACACGCCCACCAAGGTGACCTTCCCCGCCATCGACACCACTGCCAATGGCTCTGAGGTCAACCGCACCATGCCTATCCGCATCGCCGCTGTTGCAGCCGGCGAGGACTTCTCCCTGGCGCTGGACGACCAGGGCCAGGTGTGGAGCTTCGGCCGCAATAACCTGGGCCAGGCCGGCGTGAACACCAACGGTGCCAATGTGACCACACCTGTGGCGGTCTATGGCTTCGGCACCTCCTCCGCTCAGCTGGAGAACACCCACTCGCCCTATAAGCTGGACGAGGTGGTCTCCATCGCCGCCGGCGCCCGGCACGCCGTGGCCCTCACTGCGGGCGGCGCGGTGTACACCTGGGGCGACAACGACCAGGGCCAGCGGGGCATCGGCAAGGACAGCAAGACCCCCAGCTATCAGCCCAGAGAGATCCTGGACGACACCATGCACACCTTCAGCCACGATCACACCGTGGTGGCCATCGCCGCCGGCGAGAGCCACACCCTGATCCTCACCGACGACAGCGCGCCTGTGAACGCTGACGGTGTGGTCGATGCGCCCATCGTGGGCGATGAGGGCGAGGTCACCCTGGCTGAGACCGGGGCGCCCACGGGCACCAACCTGGGCGACCGGGGCAACGTCTACGCCTTCGGCTACAACTACTTCGGCTCCCTGGGCAACGGCACCCAGAACAACGCCTACTATCCCGTCCGGGTGAAGACCACCCAGAACACCGCCGGCGCCGCCGTGGACATCGAGCACATTGCGGGCATCGCCGCCGGAGCTTACGCCTCCTACGCCTTCACTGCCGACGGCCAGGTCTACACCTGGGGCCAGAACACCTACGGCCAGCTGGCTGACGGCTCCGCCGCCACCAAGCTCTACGCCGCCATCAACTACTACGACCACTATACCGACGATGTGGGCCGCGCTCCCACCGGGGATAACGCGGGCAACCTCACCGATCCCGGCAGCGTGGGCGACTTCGCCGACCCCACCGATCCCGGCTACCACACCGGCATCGCCCAGGATGTGGACGACGGCTATCTCACCGATATCCGCGCCATCGCCGTGGGCACCGAGCACGTGGTCATGATCCACGACAACGGCAATGTGATGACCAGCGGCCGCAACGACGCCGGCCAGCTGGGCGGCGGGAACAGCACCCTGGGCGCGGTCGCTACCCCCATGACCGTCTCCAAGGTGGTGGGCTCCGAGAACAACCGGACCCTCACCATGACCAGGACCATCATCGATCCCAACGGCCTGGAGGCCGCTACGGAGGCCGTCCTCGCCGCCGACAACGCCTACCATATGCCCAACAACAAGCAGATGACCCTCACCGACCTGGGCTTGCTGCTGGACGACAACTCGGTCCTCAACGTCTTCAACCTGGGCGGCACGGTGAACAAGGACAACCTGAACATCAAGGTCAGCGTGTCCATCCCCATCGTGGACGTTCTGGAGCAGAACACCAACGTGGACGGCAAGACCGTGCGCACCTTCGTGCTGCGGCCCGTGGTCTCCACCACCGAGGACGAGAACGGCGTGGAGGTCTATGACGCCGCCGTGGGTACCACCACCGTCACCGTCACCGACGCCGTCAGCGGCGTGGCCGTGTCCTTCCTGCTGACCCTGGAGGCCAGCGGCCAGATCAACGGTCCCGACCGGAGCTATGACTTCACCGAGCCCATGCTGGTCTCGGGCGCCAACTTCACCCTCGCTCTCCGGGGCGACGGCACGGTCTGGGGCTGGGGCGACAACACCTACGGCCAGTTGGGCAACGACTCCGACGGCACCGATACCTACCACAGCACTCCCATCCAGGTGGTCCGGGACGACAGCTACCGCAACGTCAACGTCCTGCGGAACATCGTCTATATCGCCGCCGGCGACAACCACGCCCTGGCGGTGGACGCCAACGGCACAGTCTGGTCCTGGGGCTACAACGGCGACGGCCGCCTGGGCCGCCAGTCCGCCGACCAGAACTCCGACAAGTTCGCCTCCAACGTCCTGGGCGCCACCGGCGAGGCCGCCCAGCGGGAGGACTACTACCGCGGCAAGGCCATGCAGGTGGGCAACCTGAGCAACATCGCCAAGGTCTTCGCCGGCTCTACCACCTCCGCCGCGCTGAGCAAGAGCGGCACCCTCTACACCTTCGGCTGGGGCACCTATTACGACGGCAAGACCAGCTACTATCGCAACAATGTGAGCACCGTCGCCTCCAACGTGGTGGATGCCGACTATGTGGGCAACACCCTCTACTACGTGAGCACCAACGGTTCGGTCAGCAACGGCTCTGTGCCCGGCGTGAGCATCATCGCCGTGGCCGGCGGCAGCGACCACATCCTGGCCCTGGCCAGCGACGGCACCGTCTACGCCAAGGGCGGCAACGCCTACGGCCAGCTGGGCAACGGCACCACCTCCAGCGCCAGCGGCTGGGTCCAGGTCCTCAAGCCCGACCGCTCCGTCCTGGGCGCCGGCAACGAGGCCGCCAAGATCACCGCCGACCCCGTGAAGGCCATCGCCGCCGGCAGCGGCGTGTCCATGGCAGTCACCGAGTCCGGCCTGGTGTACACCTGGGGCAACAACAGCTACGGCCAGATCGGCGACGGCACTCAGTACAACCGGCTCTATGCCACCGAGCTCTCTGCCAAGAGCGGCTTCTACGTGCCCGCCACCGCTGACAAGAGCCCCCTGACCTTCACCAACACCGCCGCGCTGGCCATGAACGCCAAGGGCGAGGTCTACGGCTGGGGCAACTGGACCGGCACGCGGGCCACCGCTGAGGAGTCCACCGCCGTGAAGAAGGGCGTGCTGGGCACCGGCGACGCCGACTACCGCAGCCTTACTCCCGTGGCCGTGGGCGCCAACAAGGAGCTGGAGGTGGGCTACGCCGCCATCCTGACCCTGGACTACGCCTATCAGGATATGCTGGAGTACGATGTGGAGGGCCTGGTCTATCTCCTGGATTACTACGGCTTCGACGCCCTGGCCACCGGCAAGCTGCCCGAGGCTGAGGCTGAGGCCGAGACCCAGGCCGAGGACGATGACTTCGGCATCTCCCTGTTCTCCGCCGTCATCCGGGTGCCCGACATGAACGAGGTGTTCAGCGAGAGCACCGTGTTCAACGCCGCCAACCCGCTGCCCGACCGGGTGGTCCTGGGCGATGACCAGATCTTCATCCTGAAGAAGAGCACCGTCTACGAGATGGATAACTTCCACCTCAACCTCAAGCGCACCACCTCCTCGGAGAGCAACCGCATCGAGGATATGAGCTTTGTCTCCACCAACCCCGACCGGTTCACCACCTACGAGGACTGGATCATGCTTCCCAACCCCGTCAAGACCCAGCGCTACGAGGCTGGCGAGATGGTCATCTCCGACCGGTACGGCGCGGCTACCAAGCGCATCGAGGTGGAGTACCGCCATGTGGATCATCATCCCGAGTGGCTGGAGGACTCCAGCATCGACACCACGCCCATGGTGGTCAGCAACGGCAACTACACCGTGGCTCTGATGAGCGACGGCACCGTGTGGACCTGGGGCAGCAACCAGATGGGTCAGCTTGGCGTGGGCGTGAACTACTCCGGCCTGGCCTTCAGCGCCCAGCCTGTCCAGGTCCGGGCCTTCCAGGGCGCCGGCGACAGCTACGGCGACTACCTCAAGGACATCGTGAAGATCGCCGCGGGCAGCGGTCACGCTCTGGCTGTGGACCGCAGCGGCAACGTGTACGCCTGGGGCAACAACCAGCAGGGCCAGCTGGGCAACACCGCCGGCGGCGAGACCATCTGTCCCATCCCCGTGCAGGTCCTGGCCGGCGAGCAGGCCGAGGACAAGACCCAGTCCAACACCCAGACCCTCACCGATATCGTGGACGTGGCAGCCGGCGACAGCTTCTCCGTGGCGGTGGCCAAGGACGGCTATGTCTACACCTGGGGCACCAACACCATGGGCGTGCTGGGCATCAACCGCACCTTCAAGGGCGACATCGGCGCTGCCGGTTATGACGCCGAGTCCGCCCTGGGCAAGAACACCACTCCCGTCCGGGTGCTCCGCGGCACCCAGACCGGGCTGGAGGACCACACCACCGTGGAGTACGGCAAGACCCTCCGGGACGGCTATAAGTACTCCATCGTGGATCCCAACCCCATCGCCATCGCCGAGGACGGCAGCAACGACGGCAAGGCCTATGAGAATCCCGGCGAGGTCTACCTCACCAACATCGTCCATGTGGCCGCCGGCGCCCGGCACGTGCTGGCTCTGGATCAGTGGGGCAACGTGTACGCCTGGGGCGACAACACCTTCGGCCAGCTGGGCAATGCCCGGGATACCGCCGCGGTCAAGGATTACAGCTACCGTCCCACCGACAACAGCGACGCCACCCTCAACGAGACCATGAAGATCGTGCCCATGCTGGTGGACATCGACGACGTCACCGACATCGCCGCCTCTGCCAACAACAGCGCCGCCATCCGCAAGGACGGCACCGTCTGGACCTGGGGCCTCAACACCAACGGCCAGACCGGCGCCGGCGCTGCCCGGATCAAGGTGGCCGATCCCGTGCAGGTGACCCTGCCCGAGGCCGCCAAGCAGATCGCCGTGGGCGGCGGGCACATGGCCGTGCTCACCGAGAGCGGCAAGGTCTACACCTGGGGCGACAACACCAGGGGCGAGCTGGGCAACGGCACCACCGCCGCTTCCCTCACCCCCGTCACCGCCACCCTGGCCGACGGCACCGTCCTCAACGGCGGCGCTCACCGGGTCCTCAGCGTGGCCGCCGGCGAGAGCCACACTGTGGCCGTGCTGGACGACGGCTGGGTCTACGCCTGGGGCGAGAACGCCAACGGCCAGCTGGGCAACGTGAATATCCCCACCGGGAACGACGCCGGCGCGCTGCGCACCTCCGGCGTGAAGGTGGGCGTGGATAAGCAGCTCAAGACCCTCTACTTCTACGAGACCACCAACTACAAGGAAAAAAAGAAAGCCGAGCAGGACAATCTGACCGATGCTTCGGTCCAGGTGCCCGAGGAGGAGTACGCCCTCACCAAGTACGAGTACACCCTCCATGTGGGCGAGGAGATCAAGCTGGCTGTGGATAAGTTCGGCACCAAGACCTGGGACGGCTTCAACCTCATCAACGCCAACATCGTCCGCCAGGTGGATCCCCGTGCCGTGACCCTCTCCTCCCTGGATGAGACCGTGGCCACCGTGGACGCCAACGGCCTGGTGCAGGTGGTGGGCTTCGGCGTGACCTACATCATCGCCAAGTATCACGACGCCGAGACCGACCAGGACTACAACGCCTTCCTGAAGATCTCCGCCATGCCGCTGCCCAGCGACGGCAGCGACGCCTCCGAGCCCAGCAAGACCTATCCCATGATCGGCGTGGGCGACAACTTCACCGTGGTCCTCCGGGACAACGGCACCGTGTGGACCTACGGCTCCAACGCCGCCGCCGGCGCCACCGAGGGCGACGGCCGCCTGGGCACCAACAGCAACCAGGTCACCGACTCCAACTCTCCTGTCCAGATCCTGGGCAAGGGCAAGGACGACAACGTCATGACCAAGATCGCCGTGGGCTCCAACTTCGCCCTGGCCCTCCGGAATGACGGCAGTCTCATGGTCTGGGGCAACAACAGCCAGGGCCAGCTGGGCATGGGCAATACCGCCAATGTCTACAAGCCCACCGTGATGCCCTGGACGGGCAGCAAGATCGTGGACATCTCTGCCGGCCGTGACCACGCCCTCTTCCTCACCGAGGACGGCAAGCTCTACGGCATGGGCTCCTACGCCGGCGGCAAGATCTCCTTCGGCGCCACCAGCAGCCGGGCGGTCACTCCCGAGCGGATCTACCTGCCCTCCGGCGCCGCCGTCTATGACATCGTGGCCGGCACCAACACCAGCTATGTCCTGACCCGCAGCGGCGACGTGGTGGCCTGGGGCCAGAACACCGTGGGCCAGTTCGGCACCAACAACGGCTTCCTCCGGGGCTACAGCTTCGCCGAGGGAGACGTGCGCTCCAACATCATCACCCTCTCCGCCGGCGCTGACAGCGTCCTGGCGGTGGACGTGGACGGCCAGGTGGTGGCCTGGGGCGACAACTCCAAGGGCCAGTTGGGCGTCTACACCGTGACCGAGACCTGGACCGATACCAACGGTGACGGCATCAAGACCGCCGACGAGGTCACCACCTCCGGCGAGAGCTATCCCAAGACGGTCACCGAGGCCGTCCGGGATCTGACCACCTCCGCCGCCTCCACCACCCAGGTCACCGTGACTGTGCCCGGTGAGAACGAGGGCGACGAGGCCACCGAGACCACCAAGACGGTGAAGACCGAGACCACCACCCACAGCGTCAATTCCTTCAACAATACCCACACCGGCAAGGACGGCGCCGCCATCCACAGCGTGGCTGTCCAGACCGCCGTGGGCCAGACCGGTTATGTCCTCTACGCCGCCGATACCGCCGCCAACGGCACCCTGAACGGGGAAGACACCTATAAGACGGTCTATGCCGCCGGCGACAACACCTACGGCCAGTTGGGCGTGAACCTGGCCAAGCGCCAGAAGGCCACGGCAGGCAAGGCGGTCCAGGTCCTGGCCGGCGATGCCAACCCCAAGGATATGCTGGCCCCCATCGACGGCATCATGTACATCGCCACCTCCGCCTTCGGCGGCACCGCCGCGGCCTACGACAACAACTACGGCACGGTCTACGGCTGGGGCAACAACGGCTACGGCCAGGTGGGCGACGGCACTTACGCCAACCGCATCCTGCCCGCCATGACCACCATGAACGGCGGCGGGTCCTACCTGGATATCAGCAGCGTGCTCCTCAACCCCTCGGACGACATGGGCACGCCCAAGTACAGCGCCAACGCGGCCATCATCGGGTACAGCACCGGATCCAGCGTCAAGGTGTACAAGGCCGATGCCGGCCTGGATGAGATCAACGCTGCCGGGACCACCTTCTCCGCCGAGGCGGGGACCCAGGTGATCGCCCGGATGAGCCTGAGCAGCGGCGCGGTGTTCGCCTCCGCCGTCCTGCTCCACGAAAACGGCGTGGTGGAGACCCTGAAGCCCCTCTCCGGCGACCCCACCGCCTTCCTGTTCACCATGCCCAGCGGCAATGTGGTCCTCCACTTCGACCTGAAGGACGCCACCGGTTACGGCGCCAGGACCTATAGCTCCGAAGTCATGGCTGTGGCCGTGACCGAGGGCTCTGCCGAGACCGGCATCGAGTCCATGACCCTGCGCCGGAAGGGCGACGAAGCCGCCGTTGTCGGGACCACCAAGCTCACCGGCATCCTGCCCGGCGAGGAGATGGAGATCGCCATCGTGCCCAAGGCCGGGTACGTGGTGCTGGGCGTGTACGCCGCCGACAGCACCGGCTATCACCAGATCGCCTTCGACAGCGAAGCCAACACCGCCTCCTTCGTCCAGCCCGAGCAGAACATCCCGCTGCAGGTGCGCTGCGTGGAAGCCAGCGTCCGCAGCGAGTACATGGGCACGGTCCTGGTGGTGGACAACTACAACAGCACCGGCACCAACAACACCGCCCAGGTGGCGGTCAATGGCGTGGCCGTGTCCGGCGCGGCCCACAAGACCCACGGCATGACCTTCAACGCCAAGGCCGGCGACACCGTGACGGTGACTGCCACCGCCATCAACCAGGCCTACTTCGCTCAGGTCTCGGTCCAGAGCGAGAACTATTACGCCGTGTACTCCATCCCCGTCATCAATGGGGACAACGTGGCCACCTTCGTGATGCCCAGCGACGACGCCAACGTCACGGTGGTGTTCAAGTACGGCGCGGTGTCCGACATGCAGTACGAGACCATCATCACCCCCGAGGGGACCCTGATGACCAGCCTCATCTATGACGACGTGCTCCAGATCGTGGCCGCCGACATCGTGGCCTACCTGGGCTTCAACGCCTACGGCCCCTTCAGTTACACCCCCGACCTGGAGGATCTGGAGTTCCTGTCCACCAACCCCGAGGTGGCCACCGTGGACGCCACCGGCAAGATCGTGGCCCAGCACAAGGCGGGCTACACCTATATCATCGTCACCGACGACCGGGGCAACCAGGGCTTCTTCAAGGTCCAGGTCTCCCCGAAGCCCGACACCGATATCGAGCGCACCGTGGCCTTCCCGATGATCGCCGTGGGCGCCGCCCACACCATCGCCCTGAAGGCCGATGGCTCGGTGTGGAGCTGGGGCGACAACTCCAAGGGTCAGCTGGGCGTGCCCAGAGGCACCACCCAGTCCACCACCCCCACTGAGGTCCTCATCCACGACGAGGCCAACGATGTGGATATCCCGCTCACCGGCATCGTGAAGATCGCCGCCGGCGGCAACCACAACCTGGCGCTGGCCGAGGACGGCACCGTGTACGCCTGGGGCGACAACGCCAACGGCGCGCTGGGCCAGGGCTCTGACGCCGGTACCGGCATCTTCTACACCGCCGTGAAGGTCAAGGGCGTCACCGAGGGCGGCTACCTGGGCGCCGACGCCAACAGCGCCGCCATTGTGGACATCGTGGCCTCCGGCCTCACCGCCAGCGACGGTACCACCCTGCGCAGCTACTCCTTCGCCCTGGACCGCACCGGCCGGCTCTTCGGCTGGGGCTACAACTACCACGGCGTGGTGGATCCCATGGTCAACACCGGGGACAAGGGCACCATCGTGTCCCTGCCCACCCTGGTCAGCGGCGAGAGCAAGTACACCGCCCTGAGCGACGCCCTGACCCTGTCCGCCGACAAGATCGCCGCCAACATGCGCATCCTCAAGAAGGACGGCCAGGTCTACTCCTGGGGCGTCAACGACGCCGACCATCCCGCCTACGGCGGCTACAACACCAACCGCGAGACGCCCGACCGGGCGGTCCTGGGCGGCCGCGCCCTGGAGGTCTCCGGCGGCGTGTACAACGCCGTGGCCGTGACCACCAACGGCCAGGTGAAGACCTGGGGCGGCGACAACACCACCAAGTACACCCTGGTGCCCGAGGATACAGTGAACAACATCCCCGCCCACTACGAGGTGTCCGAGGGCTACGAGACCCGGTACGCCAACGGCCTCCACGACGTGACCATCTACGCCGGGGAGCAGATGATCGACAAGACCGGCAAGCCCATGACCCAGCCCGGCTATGACCGGATGGGCGACGCCTCCAACGGCTACTACTGGAAGTGGACCGAGGCCAACCTGGCCGAGCACGCCTCCACCGACGTCACCGCCTGGCCCGTGGTCACCGAGACCGTGGACGCCAACGGTGTGGTCAGCTATGTCAACGTGACGGTCACCGTCACCGTGGAGCCTGAGATCCCCGCCGAGCCCACAGAGGACGAGGGCGAGACCCCCGAGCCCGTGCCCACCACCCGGGAGGTGCCTCTCTACTGGAAGGAGATGGCCACCCCGCTCTACACCGCCGTGAACAAGACCAGCGGCCAGATCTATGCCGCCGTGGTGGTGGATGAGCACGCGCCGGTGCTGGCCACCGAGAACGTCACCATCCCCGGGGTGCTGCGCAACCACGAGCTGCCCACCACCTTCACCGAGCTGTCCAAGGGTTACAAGTACGGCAAGAAGATCGTCAGCTACACCAACGGCAGCAACACCGTCACCGTGGACGACCTGCTGGACGGCGCCAAGACCGTGACACCTGACGGGTACATCCAGGGCCGGGCCGCCGACGACACTCTGGTGGGCTATCAGCTCTATGCCAACACCTCTGACGGCACCGCTACCGGTGCGTTCGATCCCAACAAGCCCTATGTGAAGCTCTCCGACATCCAGCTCAGCCGGGCCCAGTTCGAGGGCTACACCGCCAACATGGCCGATCTGGTCATCGGCATGCCGGTCACCGCCGACATCTCCGAGTACCTCCAGGTGGCCTATAACGACACCAGCCTGTGGTCTGTGGGTCCCTTCTCCATGATGAGCAAGGGCGGCCCCTCCGACGCCGCCAAGGGCCTGCTCTACGGTCCCGCTCTGGGCCAGGGCGGCAACCAGGACAGCACCGGCACCACCCTGGACTTCAGCACCGGCGTGGGTGAGAACGGCTATCCCACTGCCGGCAGCTTCTGGGGCGTGCCCGGCCAGGTCTCCGCCGGCTCGGCGGACATCGCCGGCGCTCCCATCAGCGGCGTCATCGTGGTGCAGAACTCGGTGAAGGCCGACAACCAGCACTCCATCGTCATGAAGAACAACGGCTCCCTGTGGGCTTACGGTAAGAACGGCACCGGCCGGATCGGCGACGGTACCGCCACCTCCACCTCTGTGCCCGTGCGTGTGGGCGCCAGCTACTTCATCCTGGAGGACTACTCCGTGTCCATCCGGGAGGGCGAGCAGTTCCAGTTCAACGTGGAGCCTCGCATCTCCGCCTTCAATGTGTTCAACAACATCGAAGAGGATGCCTCCAAGCAGGAGCTGGCCTGGTTCACCTGGGACGCCGAGGAGGACTCCGACTGGACCGTGACGATGAGCGGCGAGACCTACAAGACCAGCGAGAATGACTATGTGAGGGTGGAGTACGAGACCCTCACTGAGGCCGACAGCACGGCCAAGGGCCTGAAGTATCAGCAGACCGACAAGCGGGCCACCATCACCGGCCTGAAGGCGGGCACCACCTACGTGCTCATCTCGGTGGCCAACGACTCCCTCATCGTGGGCTCCTTCAAGGTGGAGGTCCGCCCGGCGGATGAGGTCTCCAGCGCGATGACAGGGGCCGCGGGGCTGGGCCTTACCGACCGCACCAACGTCATCGGTCAGAATAACAGCGATCTGAACGCCCTCAACCAGGCGGCCGGTGTGACTGCGCTGCCTACCGGTCCCAGCGGCGGGCTGTACCAGGGTATGTACGACTCCTACGACGAGACGGCTCCCGTGGGCGCGGTCCAGAAGAACGTGATGGCGCCCAAGGCCGACCACGGCGAGAGCGTGGGCTATCCCATGGTGGCCGCGGGCAGCGACTTCACCGTGGCCCTGGCCGGCGATGGCACCGTCTGGGCCTGGGGCTCCAACGAGTACGGCCAGCTGGGCAACGGCGAGAGCTATGGCTCTCACACCGCGCCCCAGCAGGTCATTGCCCAGGTCTATGACGAGGACGGGAACTTCGTCCGCTACGAATATCTGAATAACGTCCGCAAGGTGGCTGCCGCGGGCAACTTCGCCTACGCCCTGAAGAACGACGGCACCGTGTGGTCCTGGGGCCGCAACGACGCCGGCCAGCTTGGCCTGGGCAAGGATCACAGCAAGAGCGGCTGGCAGAAGCTGGAAGGGGAGGACTTCACCTACTTCGAGCGGGTGCCCTTCGCCACCCAGGTGGTCAAGGGCGACCAGGCCGCCAGCAGCTACACCAGCCGGTACCTCCAGGAGATCGTGGACATCGCCGCCGGCGGTGTGGACGACGCCCATGGCTTTGCCTACATGGTCCAGAGCGTGTACTACAAGCGGCAGAGCATCGAGTACACCTATAATGACGAAGGGGACCAGACCGGCAGCAAGACCGTGACCAAGAGCTACGCCCTGTCCAGCAACCTCTTCGGCGCCGGCGACAACGGCTCCAACCAGCTCAGCCTCTTCAGCTCTGTGAAGAGCTACTCCGCTCCCACCGCGGTCCGGATCTCCAGCGGCATCGTGGCCAACGTGGCCATCGGGCCTTCCGCCACCGGGCACATCCTGGTGGGCAACGGTTCCGTGATGAGCATGGGCGACAACAGCTACGGCGCCATCGGCAACGCCAGCACCGGCGGTACCCGGGGCAATGCCATCCTGCCCTACCGGGCCATGGCAGTTTCCGGCGGCCTGAACAGCGCCTACGCCACCGTCTTCCAGATGAAGCAGACCGACGACGGCCAGTACGTGGAAGTGGCCAACCAGGCGACCTTCAATAACGACCTGACCAGCGCGGTCACCGGCAACCTGTACGCCTGGGGCCAGCGGAACTACACCTACACCCATCCCCAGAACCTGGCCTATGCCACCACACCCGCTCTGGTGACCGATACCAATAAGGAAACCACGGAAGCCGGCTACCGCGGCACCGTGATGCTCTCCGGCGGCGGCAGCGGCCTGTTCACCGTGGATGAGAAGGGCGCTATGGCCATGACCGGCGGCGAGAACAACTACGGCGAACTGGGCAATGGCAGTGTCTCCCAGGCGGCCCCCGGTACGGAGAACGCCAAGTACGTCGTAAAGAGCGATAACAGCACGCTCGGCATCGGTGTGGCCGACACCGACCGGGTGCTCAGCGCCACCGTGTCCGCCGGCGGGTACCACACCGCCTATGTGGACAACAGCGGCAACGTGTTCGGCTTCGGCCTGAACAGCATGACCCAGTTGGGCAGCCAGGGCCTGAGCGACCAGTCCCAGGCCACCGCCTTCCGGACCGCCTCCACCCTCACCGTGGAAGGGAAGAAGGACTCGGTGACCCTGATGCTGGGCGCCGACAAGGCCAAATTGGGCGCCAACGCCCTCTATGAGACCTCCTTCGACCTGTCCACCAACTACACCGCCAGCTGGAACTTCAACCTGCTGGGCAGCGGCAACCGCAAGGTGGTAAACGATCTGAAGAAGGCCGGCACCACTGTGGGCAATACCAATGTGACCTACACCAGCCTGGATCCCACTGTGGCCACTGTGGATGATGCCAGTGAGTCCAAGAACGGCAGAGGCATCGTCACCGCCGTGGGCTACGGCCAGACCGAGATCCTGGTGGAGATCAACGACGGCGCCACCAAGCGGGTAGTCCAGTTCCACGTCACCGTGGTCAAGCCCTACACCGACGGGACCTTCACCTATGACGAGGGCCGCAAGCTGGTCTTTGACGCCGACAAGACCACTGCCGTGGCTTACGCCCAGGTGGCGGTGGGTGAGGACTTCACCCTGGCCCTGAAGGCCGACGGCTCCGTGTGGGGCTGGGGCCGCAACGACTTCGGTCAGTTGGGCACCGGCTACGGCAGCGTGGGCGGCGTGGAGAGCGCCCCCGTGCAGCTCACCTTCACCAAGCTGGTGGGCTACCGGAAGCCCGCTACTCTCACCGAGACCGAGGGCTACGCCGAGTATTACACCGTGGCTGAGTATGACAAGCGGCTCAGCGAGGTGCTCTATCCCTCTGAGAAGGCCAACCTGGAGAGCTACACGGCCGAGTACGACAACGATGTGAAGATCGTGAAGATCGCCGCCGGCATGGACTTCGCCATGGCCATCGACACCGAGGGCACCCTGTACACCTGGGGCCGCAACAATGTGGGCCAGATCGGCAACGGCGAGCAGAGCATCTACGGCCTGGGCATCACCGAGAAGGTCTGGGCTACTCCCACCGTGGTGGAGCTCTTCCGGGTCCTGCGGGACAGCTCTGATGTGAACAAGACCCTGGCCATCACCGACATCGTCGCCGGCGTGGCCCTGAATAACGGCAAGTACGAGAGCTATGCCCTGGCCGTGTCCGAGTACGGCGACCTGTTTGCCTGGGGCTCCGGCGCCAACATCCAGGTGGGCGAGGGCCAGGCCAGCAGTCCCGCTGTGCTGACGCCTGTAAAGGTGGAGGCCGCCGATGTGGTGGACGTCTCCGCCGGCGTGAATGTCACCAGCTATGCCCTGACCCGGACCGGCGAGCTGAACACCTGGAGCGTGGGCAATGCTGCCAATCTCAGCGGCCGCGGGAAGGATGCCGGCCTGAATGAACTGATGGGGAGCGACCGTGTGGTGGATGTGGATGCCGGCTACGGCGACATTATCCTCACCACCAAGAACGGCGATGTGTGGACCAAGGGCGTCAATTCCTCCGGCCAGCAGGGCCTGGGCAACGCCATCGAGACCACCCAGTTCACCAAGAGCAGCCTGACCAACGTCCGGAGCGCCACCGGCGGCAAGACCACCGTGGCGCTGAAGATCCAGAGCGGCGACGCCGAGTTCGCCGGCTCCGGCACCATCTTCGCCGCCGGCCTGGGCGAGTCCGGCCAGTTGGGCGTGGACAGCACCTACGACAGCAACAGCTATGTGAACACCCACATGGGCGACGCCGCCGACGACATCCTCAACCTCAAGAAGGCCACCGAGGAGGAGCGCAAGCAGGCCATCGCCGGCATGGTGGATGTGGATACCGCCATGGGTCTCTACCAGGCCGACCACGCCGGTCAGGCTCGGACCCAGGCCGGCCTCACCGCCGCCATCCGCAAGGACGGCTCGGTCTACGCCTGGGGCGTCAACGACTTCGGCCAGCTTGGCAACCGCATCATCGGCACCGATCCGCTCACCGGCGAGTCCTACGCCGACCAGCCCAACTACGTGGACGGCCTGCGGCTCATTCTCCAGAATGAGCCCGATGGGGTGCGCAACAACCGCCTGGTCCATGTCCTGGTGCCCGGCGAGGGCGGCGTGGACAAGGCCAACTGGTACCTCAAGCCCATCATCACCTGGTTCAACGTCTATCAGGAGCTCCCCGAGGCGCTCAACCTGAACGCCGAGTACATGTTTGCCTCCACCAACGAGTCTGCGGTGAGCGTGGACGCCAACGGCGTGCTGACATTCAAGGCCGTGGGCACCGCCAACATCATGGTCTATGAGAAGAACACCAAGCTCATGACCCTCCTGGAAGTGGAGGTCCTGCCCAACAACGACGAGTATTACGTGAAGGGCGAGAACGGCTCCAAGACCCTGAAGACCAACCTGGTGGCTCCCGCCCTGGCCAGCGGCGTGGACTTCAGCGTGGCTCTGGACGCCACCGGCAAGGTCTATGCCTGGGGCTCCAACCTCTACGGCCAGGTGGGCCAGAACATCATGACCACCACCTACTATGACGCCCACATGCCCGTGCGTACCGGCGCCGGCGAGATGGTGGATATGGTCTCGGTGGCCGCCGGCGACAACTTCGCCCTGGCCGCCGGTCAGGACGGCCGGGTCTACGCCTGGGGCCGCAACTACAACGGCAGCCTGGGCCAGAACACCGACGTGTCCGCCGTGGCCTCCTACCCCGTGCCTCAGGCCGTCCGCGGCCCCGACGGCACCGGCTACCTGGGCGACGAGCGCACCGGCAAGGTGGTCAAGGTCCTCGCCAACGGCTACTCCTCCGCCGCCATCACCGAGCGGGGCGAGCTCTACGTCTGGGGCGACAGCTCCAACTACCGCCTGGGCGCCCGGGACAACGCCACCTACTATCTCTATCCCCACAAGGTGCCCGGCCTGAACCACGTGCAGGAGGTCTATCTCAGCGACAACAACATGGTGGTCCTCACCGAGGGCACCGAGCTCTGGGTCGCCGGCGACAAGGCCACCCGCATCGCGGGCTGGGGCGACACCTTGCCCGACGGGACCACTCCCGTGAGCTACGAGGGCGCCGCGGTCTACCCGCTGCCCATGCTCAACGGCGAGACCGGCGAGGACCGGGATTACCAGGCCGCCGTGGCCTCCCTGGGCCTGGGCGACCATCAGGCCGTCTTCCTTACCCTGGAGCACAAGAAGTACGACGACAACGAGGAACTGCTGACCAAGCGGATGTACCTGCTGGGCCAGGATGTCAACGCCATCCTGGGCACGCTGAAGGCGGACGTGGAGATCACCGGCACCAGCGGCAACTACGTCAACAAGCCCACCGAATACGACTTCTTCGAGGACACCGAGCTTGCCCGCCTGGTGGCCCTGGTGGACGACGCCTATGACTACCTGCTCAAGTACGGCAACCGGTACGATCCCGACTGGGTTGAGAAGAAGAAGGAGTATGATAAGCTGTTCAATACGGCCAAGAAGGCTCTGACGACCGCCGGGAACCCTGACCCCACCGACAACGAGGTCATTGCCAAGCTGCTCAAGGACGCCGAGGCTCTGGCCGGCGACGAGACGAACGGCGATGGCGGCGCGCAGCTGGCTCTGGTCAACTACATCACCACCAGCCCCGACTGGGTGAAGACCGCCCTTGAGGACGCCGCCAAGGCCGTGGCCGACGCCGACAAGGCTCTGGCCGCCGCAAAGGTGGACGCCGTCGCTGCCGGGGAGATGCAGACTGAGTATAAGAGTTACGAGAACCTGTGGAAGGCCCTGAAGGACGCCATGGATAGCGCCCTGAAGAATGTCGGCAATACCGACGAGTACGACATCATTCAGAGTAACCTGACCAAGGCGGAGCAGACCCGCAAGCAGACCGAGGAGAACCTGAAGCTGGCCGAGAGCGAGTATACCGCCGCCGACGAGGCGGAGAAGAAGACCCACGAGGACTTCAAGACGATCGCGGGCGGGGCGCCCAACGGTCAGACCATCCTGAGTGCCAAGACTACCCTGAATAATGCCAACAAGGCACTGAAGGAAGCCCAGGCCGACTATGACAAGGCGGTTGCCGAAGGTGCCGAAAATGTCGGTACCCTTGAGACTGCGCTGAACACCGCGAAGATCAATCAGCAGACTGCCAGCGATGCCTTTGACAGGGCTCTGGCCGACTCCCATAACGAGACCAAGCTCCGCACCGCCACCGAGCTGTGGGATGCCGCCGCCAACAGGCTGGCGATCGCCACCGCGACCAGGAGTGCCGCGAACCAGGCCCACAGCGACGCCGTGGCGGCCTACAACGCCGCCCAGGCTGCCAAGGGCAGCTATGACGAAACGGTCAGCAATGCCTACAATGCCTATCTGGAGAGCAACAAGGCTGATTACGAGGAACTCCTGAAGGACGTGGACATGACCGATCCCACCCTCATTTACACCACCGTGGACGCCCACTACAAGCTCTCTGTCAACGAGAGTGAGAAGGTGAACGCCCAGGTCGGCAGCGCCAAGGCCCGGGTGAGCAACCAGGAGGCCCTCCTCCAGGCTGCCAAGGACCACCTGCTGGGCAAGACCGAGAACGATGTGGTCGTCACCGAGGGCCTCATCCAGCAGGTCAATGTGACCGCCACTGAGGTGAGGGACAACACGACCGGCCTGATCACCGGCTATACCTTCGCCGCCGGAAGCGGCGAGACCAAGCTGAAGACCGCCTTTGACGCCGGCGTCAAGGCTTATCAGGACTTTAAGAACATCACTGTGAAGGCTGACGGCACCGCCGCCGAGGTGGACATGGTCCGCAAGGGCGACGAGCTGCGTGCCCTGGCCAAGGGTCTGTCCCAGCAGGCCACCTACCTCACAAGCTGGGTCAGCAGCGCCAACACCTTCCGGGACAACAGCATCTCGGCCAACATCGCCTCGGTCTACGCCGGCACCACCTACACCGGCGCCATCACCGACGAGGGGTACACCTACCTCTGGGGCGACAACGGGGCCAACGGCGCCATCGGCGGCATCCTGGGCAACCGGGAGAGCACCGGCGCCGAGACGGTGCCCGGCCTGGTCTACCGCAAGGAGATCGGCAGCGAGTATCTGTCCCACATCGTGCGTATGGGCACCATGTCCGGCACCACCGACAGCCGCCACGTCCTGGCCCACCTGGGCGAGGCCGAGTTCACCAACTCCACGGGCACCACCACCAAGTATAACGGCATCACCTACTCCTGGGGCAACAACAGCCTGGGCCAGCTGGGCAACCACAGCCAGCTGAGCACCAGCGTGCCCACCGTGGTGGGCGGCAGCGATATGAGCATCGAGAGCACGGTGCGCCTGCACCTGGGCGCTGCCGACGGCCAGCTCAATATCATCGGCACCAAGGGCAGCTTCCTGAACATCTACGGCGGCGACGGCCTGAACAGCGGCATCTACGCCTGGAAGAGCCTGGACGACTCCATCGTCAAGGTCAAGCCCATCGCCGACAACCCCATGCACGCCACCCTGGAGGCCGTCCGTGAGGGCGAGACCAAGGTCCTGGCCACCAACATCATCACCGGGCAGATCGTCTTCAGCCGGGTCATCGTCACCGACGGCGTGACCTACCCGCAGCTGGTGCTGGGCCGGGATACCACCACCGCCCTGAAGAAGAACGGCACCGTCTGGGCCTGGGGCGACAACTCCTACCGCCAGATCGATTACAGAGAGACTGTGGGCACCAGTAGCAACGACGCCTTCGGCGAGTACATGCAGGACGAAAACGGCAAGGATATCATCACCGGCTATGGCAAGCTGGGCATCGACTCCCTCCAGGAGCTGGTGACCACCCCCGTCCAGCTCACCTTCTACAAGGACAGCAAGGACAGCGGGAACCTGGCTGACGCTCCCGCCCTGCCCTTCAAGGACATCGTGAAGATCGCCTCGGGTGATAACCACACCCTGGCGGTGGACGACGACGGCTACATCTATGCCTGGGGCGACAACACCTTCGGCCAGCTGGGCCTGAGCCCCAACGAGTACCGGACCACCAGCTACCCCGTGCGCCTGCACATCACCGACGAAAACGGCGTCGAGCCCATCTTCGTGTCGGTGGCCGCCGGCTCCAACCACTCCCTGGCCCTGACCAGCACCGGTGTGGTCTACGCCTGGGGCGACAACCACGCGGGCCAGCTGGGCCGCGGCGAGACCAGCAAGTACACCTATGATATGCTGATGACGCCGGAAGGCCGCGGCGATATTGCCGCCAAGGTGGTCTCCAACGGGGACTATATCCCCACTGCCATGAACGGCTTCAACGGCCAGAAGATCAGCGGCGTGCTGGATATGGCCGCCACTGTCAGCGCCACCGGCGTGCTGCTGGTGGACGGTACCGTGTGGACCGTGGGCTCCAACAAGTACGGCCAGCTGGGCACCGGCAAGATCTATCCCACCTCCGACCTGGATAAGGATCCCGCCTACATCCTGCAGGACAGCGCCGAGCTGGTCCAGGTGGCGTACAGCGCCGAGGCCCTTGACCTCAGCGGCCGGCCCATGGCCTCCGAGCCCATCGAGAACATCAACCAGATCCTGGGCCGCGGCTACAACTTCGCCATTATCACCGAGGGCAAGGAAGCCTATCTCTGGGGCAACAACGCCACCCAGCAGCTGGGCACCGGCGAGTTCGTCCAGACCGAGGTCAACAGGTACGCCAAGCCGGACGAGGAGCGCTACAAGTCCAGCCTGGATATCCACAGCTACGCTTCCCGTCCCGTGAAGCTCCAGTCCGGCGAGGACGAGGGCGGCGCCCTCCAGAACGTGATCAACGTCACCTTCGGCGGCTACGTGGGCGGTACCGTCCAGGGCCTGGCCGTGACCATGGAGGAGACCTACGTCTACAACGCCGGCCTGGAGAGCCTGTCCAGCCGTGACTTCAAGACCTGGGCCTGGGGCGACAACAGCTTTGCCAAGGCCGGCTTCACCGGACGGCTTCCCACCACCCGCGCCAAGCAGATCGAGATCTTCCAGAAGGAAGAGAGCGGTAAGGTCATCAACGTCCTGCCCGAGGGCGTCCAGCTGCAGGCCGTGGCGGCCGGCGGCAGCCACTCTGCGGCCTTCGACACCCGCGGCGTGGTGTGGACCTGGGGCTCCAACCTGTACGGCCAGCTGGGCAACTTTGAGTATACCGAGAAGCTGGATACGGGCACCGTGCGGCCCGATTCCGCCACTGATCCCGGCACCCCCGACTACTCCGACAAGATCGGCGTCATCTCCGATGAGCTGTGGAACTGGATGGCCAACAAGGGCAAGGTCACGCCCACCTACGTGGACGAGCCTCACATCGCCATCTTCAAGGTGGAGGACATTACCACCGGCACCGGCTCCACCGCCACCACCGTGCGCACCGAGACCGAGGACTACCACTATCAGATCAAGGTGGGCGAGGAGAACAAGCAGACCCTGGTGGGCAAGTACATGTACTCCTTCAGCGTGGACAAGGAAGTGGACGAGGAGAAGTCCCTTGCCCTGCGTTACAGCGTGCTGGACGACAGCATCTTCGGTCTGAGCGGCATCTACAAGAAGCACCAGGCCGACACCCGCGACACCGTGGACAGCAAGGGCATGCGGGAGAAGACCATCACCATCAGCGACGACAACCTGCGCATCCGTATCGAGAACTTCAGCGACGTCCAGCTGGAGGCTCCCACCAACGACAACGCCTTCGGCACCTCCCGTCTCATCGCCTACTACAAGGATCCCAAAGCCGGCGAGCCCGGCCATGAGGACCTGTCCACCACCGGCGTGGCCATTGTGGACGTCCTGGGCAAGGACCAGACCTCCAAGACCACCGTTGACGGCGTGGAACAGACCTATGTGGAGCACTACTTCCAGGCCCTGCCGCAGGTCTCCGCCGGGGACGGGTTCACCCTGGCCCTGAACATCGAGGGCACCGTCCTCTCCTGGGGCGACAACACCTACGGCCAGCTGGGCCAGAACATCTCCAACGTCCAGAACATCACTCCCACCGCGGTGAACTTCTACTTCGGCGACGCCGGCCTCAACGGCCGCTACATCACCAAGATCGCCGCCGGCGCCCGTCACGCCCTGGCCCTGGATAACGAGGGCGACGTGTGGGCCTGGGGCGACAACACCTACGGCCAGCTTGGCCTGGGCTACGAAGCCGCCGGCGAGGGCATGACCTACAACAAGCCCGTCCGTCTGGAGCTCTCCAGCCTCCTGGGCGAGGTGGATATCGTGGGCATCTACGCCCTGGACAGCACCAGCTACCTGGTGGATTCCACCGGCACCCTCTACGCCTTCGGCTCTCACGAGAACTTCCAGCGGGTGCAGGACAGCGACGACACCTACACCGACGGCTACGGCTACGTGCCCACCCGTCTGGCCCTGCTCTCCCGCACCCTGGAGGTGGGCCACGGCTACATCCTCAAGGGCAGCGGCACCGTCTGGGCTCTGCCTGACAGCAGCAAGAGCCCCGACGTCATCCGGGTCAGAGACGGCGTGGATGCCACCGAGGCCGGCAGCATCGACAACCGGCACATCGTGGCCATCTCCGCCCACTCCGACCAGTATACCGTGGACAAGGGCGGCGACGGTGAGGAGACTGTGAACGACAAGCACCTGCTGGCCATCGACAAGGACGGCAAGCTCTACGCTCTGGGCAACCACAACCTCCGGGGCGAGCTGGGCCTGAAGGCCGGCGCCGTGGGCGTTGCCACCTCCCTGTCCCCCGTGGTGGAGCAGATCATCCCCGAGGGCGGAGATGCGAAGAATGCTACCTATCAGCAGCTGGACAACGTCACCAGTGTGGCCACCGGCAACGGCTTCAGCGCCGTCATCACCAAGGACCACACCGACCCCGTCTACGCCCATGAGACCGTCACTGTTACCACTACCACCGGCGGCGACGGCAAGCCCGTGACCAACACCGAGATCCATGACGACATGACAGCGGAGCTGTGGGAGGACGTCTTCAACAACAAGGACGGCGCCTACACCGACTACGTGTACAGCGAGGTCCTCACCGCCGCCGGCACCCGGACCCTGTCCATGAGCAAGGTAACCGTCAACGGCGACGGCAGCACCACCACCGACCGCTACACCAAGTCCACCGATGACCTGTACAGGATGTACACCTTCGGCGACAACACCTACGGCGTGGGCGAGAATGCCGGCAAGATCAACGGAAAGCTGGCCCTGGACAAGGCCGGCGGCGCCCAGAAGTGGTATCCCACCGAGGTCAGCTTCGGCACCGGCGAGGACGGCTCCGCCAACGCCAGCGCCTTGGCTGTGAACGCCGGCGAGGATCACTTCATCTCCATCAAGAAAGACGGCTACATGTGGAGCGCCGGCGCCAACGGCTCCGGCCGGCTGGGCAACGTGTCCACCGTGGACTCCAACGTCCTGGTCATGGTGGGCCGCCAGGTGGTCACCGCCCGGCCCAGCACCATCACCATCATCAAGGACCAGACCATCAACATCTCCGAGATCCTCAACTCCGGCGACGTGGAGCTGAAGGTGACCTACGAGGCGGGCGTCAACCTGCTGCTCAAGGGCACCTCCGGCGGCACTCCTGCGGCCAAGGGCCAGTGGAGCGCCACCAGCCTCAACGACGACATCGTCACCACCCGCCTGGGTCTGGCCAAGGAGGAGGGCGCCGCGGAGGAGACCCTCATCACCTTCGCTCACCCCGACTTCGACATGGCGCTGGCTCTGAAGGGGGAGAACCTCATCCAGAATGCCAACGACCGTGGCCTCAAGGGCACCGGCACCGAGGATGACCCGTACACGACCCTCAACACGTATATCAACGCATTCATCGGCGGTGGCGACTTCGAGGGCGTCACCCTGGATGTGCATGACGGTTACACCCCCAAGGACTTCTACACCGGCGACGACAACAAGACCCTCCAGGCGCCCAAGCTCACCGGCGTGGCCGATGACTACTACATCACCGGTATGCACCTGGGCCAGACCTCTCTCCAGATCCGGGTGAAGGGCCTGTCTGCCTCGGCCTACGTCACCGTGAAGGTCATGGCCGACGGCGCCTCCAAGGCCAATCCCATGGTGGCCGTGGGTCAGGACCACACCCTGGCCCTGAAGAGCGACGGTACCGTCTGGAGCTGGGGCGACAACACCAAGGGCCAGCTGGGCCGCGAGACCCACGACTCCATGGGCCAGGTCATCTTCCCCCACATGATCGAGCAGGTCATCGCCACCAAGAACTACAATAACCTGACCAAGAACTACTTCGAGGCCAACGGTATCACCCGCTTCGACGGCCAGCCCATCAAGACCTACGAGGATTGGTATCTGTACAGCGACCGCAACTACGACTTCGTCCTGGACAAGGAGAACTGGGACGACCGGGATCCCGTGCAGTTCATCGCCGCGGGCAACGGCGTGTCCTTCGCCATCACCCTGTCCGGCCGGGCCTACGCCTGGGGCGCCAACGGCCTGTACCAGCTGGGCGTGGGCGATATCAAGGACGCCGCCGGCGTGAAGAACGGCAACGTCTTCCGGCCCATGTACATGATGGCCGCCCACCAGGTGGAGAAGGACGGCAAGACCGTGACCGAGTATCTCCCCGTCATGGGCGACAGCCAGCTCTACGGCACTGTGAACGCGGACGGCGAATTTGAGCCTGCCCAGGGCTATGACGGGGACTACTCCGCCTTCAACGGCAACGGCGTCAAGGCCGGTACCGTGGACGTGAAGAGCAGCTTCGACGCCCAGAGCAAGGACTACATCTCCACCACCTATCTCTCCGGCCAGATCGCCGAGAAGGGCGACACCTTCACCGCCTTCCTCATGGGTGCCGGCTTCGGCTACACCACCTCCGGCGCCGATCCCATCCAGGTCAACACCAGCGGCATGGGCATCGTCACCCAGCTCTCCGGCGGGTACGCCCTCGCCGGCGGCGAGGTGTGGAAGCTGGGCGACCTGCCTCAGAAGGTCACCGGCTTTGTCCAGGGCGAGGGCGAGGACGCTGTGGAGCTCTCCATCACCCAGATCGCCTCGGGCCTTGAGCACCTGCTGGCCCTGGATACCAACGGCCACGTGTGGGCCCTGGGCTCCAACGCCTTCGGCCAGCTGGGCCAGAGCGAGGAGACCTATGAGAAGCTCGAGCCCGTGGAGCCCGGCGAGGGCGAGGGCGAAGGCACCGGCGAGGGCACCGGCTCCGGCGAGGGTACCGGCTCCGGCAACGAGGAGCCCGTCGAGGAGCTCATCGCCTCCAGCGATGTGCCCGTTCGGGTCCGTCACGGCGAGCAGACCGGCGCGGTCTACTACCTGGGCACCACCGCCGCCGGCGGCACCACCGGCGCCGACAACACCATCACCGAGATCTCCGCCGGCCTGTACAGTTCTTACGCCCGGGCCGCCGACGGCACCATCTACGCCTGGGGCCTGAACGACAAGGGCCAGCTGGGTGTGGGCAGTGCCGACGCCGCCCTGCGCTACGACGCGCCCAAGAAGGCCATGAACCCCCGTGCCACCCTGAACCAGTACATCAACGTCTTCGGCGGCTTCCGCCAGTCCTTCTTCCTGGATGAGCACGGCATGCTTTGGGCCTCCGGCAACAACACCTATGACCAGCTTGCCAACGGCACTGCCAGCGACAAGACCTGGACCCCGACCCTGGTGGGCGACAGCGCCCTCCAGATCACCATCGGCGCCAACTATTCCCTCTATGAGAGGAATAGGGAAGGCCGCTACATCGTGGGCGACTACCGGTATGTTGGCCCCATAAACAGCAACAGCACCCGTTACTCCAAGTGGGCCGGCCTCACCGAGGAGGAGAAGGCCGATCTCCTGACCAAACTGGAGCTGGACGTGACCAATGCGGCCGACAAGGAGATCATCGACACCGCCGACAAGACCGGCTACATCGTGGATAACCGCTACACTGATGATACATGGCAGCCCATGGGCTACTATGTCTTCGATCCCACCCTGGCCCGCACCGTGGCCGCCGGCGAGCTCACCCTGGTCTCCGACCAGACCTACTATCTGGACACCGACTTCGACGTCTTCTGCCTGTTCACCACCGATGACGACGCCTTCACCTACGACTACAACCTGATGGCCAACAACAATACCGAGGAGATCCGCGGCCAGAAGGACGGCGTGGCAGGCCAGCAGACCATCACCATCACCGACGCCATGTCCAACCTCCTCTACGCCCTCTACAAGACCGATGAGGAGGGCAAGACCACCCTGGTGCAGGAGGGGACCGAGGGCAGTGAGCTCTTCACCGTCACCACCCAGCTCAGGAAGTCCGACAACAGCACCGAGACCAAGACTCTGGAGCCCAAGGACGGCTGGTACAGCCTGGATCCCACCCAGGTCACCGGCGAGCTGACCTTCACCATCAACTCCGGCGACATGGCCGGGTACAGTGTCCGCTGGAAGCTCAACGCCACCTACGCCCCCAACGCCGAGGTCAACGCCCACCTGATGAACACCCATGTGGACCTCTCTGATGCCGTAGTCACCAGCCAGGTCGCCACGCTGAAGACCCTCACCGACGGCGGCCGCAACACCCTCCGGGTCACCGAGTCCCAGCTCTCCGGCAAGTCCCGCTACGTGCCCATCGTCATCCTGGATAAGGAGAGCCCCGAGGCCGTCATGGCCCCCGGCGACGTTGACGCCACCTTGTCTGCCGACGGCGGAGCCACCAAGACCCTGCGTCCTCTGCCCAGCTACAACGCCGCCAACAACCCCACCGCTGTCACCAACCAGAAGCCCGCTGACAAGCTGGTCATGGCCAAGGTGGTCACCGGCGGCGGCCACACCCTGGCCCTCCGGGCCGACGGCACCATCTGGGCCTACGGCCTCAACGACTACGGCCAGCTGGGCATCGGCTTCCAGAGCGACGGAAGCGACTACATGAACGGCTCCTACAAGGGCACCGACGATCCTCGCCAGGTCGAGACCTGGGTGAAGGTCGCCGGCACCGTGGACACCTACACCAAGCAGAGCAAGGCCAACCACACCGATATCACCGATCCCGACAGCAGCTATCCCTTCGACCGTCCCGTGGTCACCTTCGTGGACGTCTCCGCCGGCCTGGATCACTCCCTGGCTGTGGACTCCGACGGCAACGTCTGGGCCGCCGGCAACAACGACAAGGGCCAGCTGGGCATGGGCCACACCGGCGGCATCAAGTCCTACTTCGTCAAGGTCCTGGACGCCAAGACCACCACCTCCCTGGCCGGGAAGAAGATCGTGGCGGTCTCCGCGAGCAGCAAGTACTCCCTGGCCCTGGCCGAGGACGGCACTGTCTACGCCTGGGGCGACAACTCCAAGGGCCAGCTGGGCCTCGTGGGGACCGGCTCCCAGGTCACCACGCCCACCAAGGTGCCCGTGATGAACGTCAACGGCATCTCGGCCGGCAAGGACCACACCCTGCTGACCATGTTCGACGGCAACCTCTACTCCCTGGGCTCCAACGCCAGCGGCAAGCTGGGCGTGTCTGACGCCATCGTCGCCACCGACTCTTACACCGACGTGCCCGTGGCCGTCTCCGGAGTCAGCGGCGTGGTGGAGGCCAGCGCCGGCGGCGACCACTCCGTGGTGCGCACCTACTCCGGCCGCGTCTACACCTGGGGCAGCGGCTCCGACGGCCGCCTGGGCTACGCCCTGACCGGCAATTCTCCCTGGACCTCCGTGCCCAAGGAGATCCCCGGCATGGCCTTCATCATGGACGTGGATGCCGGCGACGACCACTCCGTGGCCCTGGATTACAACGACCGGGTCTCTGTCTGGGGCAACAACCGCTCCGGCCAGCTGGGCCTGGGCAACTCCACCAACAACCTGTGGATCACTCTCCCCGAGGAGAATACCACCTACCTCACCGATGCGGGCGTTCTCACCCGTTCTGCCAGCGCGGGCGGAGCCTACACCGTCACCTCCGACTCCATCGGCCAGGTCTACGGCATGGGCGATTACACCAAGGGCCGCTTCACCGGCTCCCAGGCCATCTCCCTGGCCCAGAACGATACCCTGGGCGACACGCCCATCATCGTGGGCGAGAAGGGCCAGCCCAGCTACCGGCACATCATCACCGTCCACGTGGGCGAGACCGTCACCGCCGACTTCATCCTCAGCAACCGCTTCAACGTCCTCTATGACTTCTGGGGACCCAAGCAGCCCCACTTCTATAACGTCAATCAGGACATCGCCTACTACATCACCACCGACGAGCTCACCAACCAGCGTCAGTTCCAGATCCACGGCGTGAGCTACGGCTTCACCCAGATCATCCTCAAGGCTGACAACGGCCAGCTCATCGTCTACTACGTCAACGTCATCCCCTATGACGCCGACCAGGCCGACGGCAAGCCCGAGACCAACACCCTCAACCGTGTGGCGCCCATCCTCTCCTCCGGCCAGCAGTTCAACCTGGCCCTGAAGAGCGACGGCACCGTCTGGGCCTGGGGCGACAACACCTACGGCCAGCTGGGCCGCACCGTGGACCAGGAGAAGCCCTACGAGCTCATGCCCGTCCAGGTCATCTTCCCCGACCTGGCCGAGGACGAGTGGATCGTCAACATCTCCGCCGGCGAGTATCACGCCCTGGCTCTGACCAACAAGGGCCGGCTCTACGCCTGGGGCCGCAACGACACCAACCAGCTGGGCCTGCACCTCACCTGGGGCTACCAGACCGAACCTCAGTACCTGGCCACTCCCGCCGTGGTCAAGCTCAGCGAGACCGCTGACTCCTCCGACGACTACTTCGTGGTGAAGATGGTGGCCGGTATCGGCCACTCCGTGGCCCTCACCAAGTCCGGCCGGGTGTACACCTGGGGCTCCAACTCCCAGGGCCAGCTGGGCACCGGCGCCGTCATCGGCACCTCTACCGGCACCCCGCAGCTGGTCACCGGCATGAGCAAGGTCATCGACCTGTCCGAGGGCTCCAAGGGCGACAGCGTCCGCGTGGTCCGCTACGACGGCACCATGTGGGGCTGGGGCAAGAACATCAACGGCCAGATCAACACCGACAGCGGCCTGGGCAACTATCCCAAGCCCACCATCGTCCACATCAGCACCGCCGGCCTGACCACCACCATCAACGGTGAGAAGGTCGAGGGCCAGCTCCCCGACGGCGTGAAGGTCATCCGCGTTGTTGATGGCCGTGACCACTCGGTGGCTCTGCTCAGCAACGGCGCCGTCATCGTCTGGGGCTCCAACGTGGAGAACCAGATGGGCACTGGCACGCCTGCCGTGGGTGACCAGGACAAGTATGACAACGTGAAGCCTCACTATCTGCCCGGCTTTGACGGTTCCGTGGGCAGCAAGTATGCCGTGGCCATCGCCGCCGGCGCCGTCCACAGCCTGGTCCTTACCTCTGACCAGTACGTCTACACCTGGGGCAACAACGGCTACGGCCAGTTGGGCCTCAAGGATGCCGCAGAGACTGTCGGCGTCCACCCGGTCATGCAGACCGAGGCCGTGGAACTGGACGACGGCAGCTATCAGGTGCAGTTCGTCACCAAGCAGGTCCAGCAGACCGATGCCGAGGGTAACCCCGTCACGGTGGAGGTCCAGGTGCCCATAAAGGCCCAGGCCATCTCCGGCGGCGGCGCCTTCAGCGCCATCGCGGTCATCCGGGATACCAACAATGACTACGGCTTCGCGGACGTTACCAATGACGTGATTGTGGGCGAGGGCGACAGTGCCCAGACCATCCAGATCACCGACACCAACCAGCACTTCGGCTCGGTCTACGCCTACGGCAACAACGCCAGGGGCCAGATCGGCATCAACCGCATGGAAGACAATCCCGAGAACGACACCATGCTGCCTCGCCTGGTCCTCAGCGAGATGAGTCTGAAGCCCCAGGATATGGTCCTCCCCGTGGGCGGCAAGCAGATCATGAGCGTCAACGCCGGCAAGTTCCACATCGCCAACGGCGAGGCCGCTCCCTCCCTGACCTATGACTGGGTCATCCAGAAGCAGTTCGACAAGTCCAATACCGCCATCGACGAGAATAACAAGATCGGCCAGGTGGAGAATACCGCTGCCGTCGGTGCCGCACCCATCTACACCCTCACCGCCAAGAAGATCGGCACCGCCGAGGTCCAGGCCACCGACCTGGAGACCGGCGCCATCCTCACCACCACCCTCCAGGTGGTCAGCCGGGACTCCATCCGTGCCGAGAAGATCTTCGTGGACGAGGCCCAGGCCGAGAACCGGGCCATCGCCGGCTCCCTGGCCGACATGGTGGCCAAGGGCTACCTCAAGCAGGGCGAGTTCACCTTCATGAACACCGCCGACGGCCAGGAGGCCGTCCCCGCCCTGGCCAAGGTCCCCACCGCCCTGAACGAGGCCGCCGAGACCAAGGCCACTGCCGACAAGGGCGAGACCGTCACCATCTCCGACGCCCTGGAGAACGCCTTCGTGGCCTACTTCACCAAGGAGAACGAGGACGACAAGACCGTCACCGTCCGTATCGTCCTGCGGGTCAACTCCGACGACGTGGACCTCTGGCTGGACAACAACAACGGCACTTACCAGACTGAGACCAACATCTCCGGCTCCGGCTATGCCTTCACCGGCGAGGGCAAGGTCTGGACCACCAAGACCAAGTTCACCGGCGATACCACCGGCATCGGCCTGAACCTCAACAATGAGGCTTACAAGGCCGAGAGGGCCATCGCCGACAAGCTCACCTTCGTCGATGAGGTCACCGGCAGCACCGAAGAGAAGAAGGTCTCCGAGGGCACCTACCTCCGCTTCGAGGGGGTCCCCGCCGACCAGATCACCCACCTCTACCTCCGCTTCACCAACCCCACCGAGATCTCCTACGAAAATGGCACCGGTGAGGACGGCGAGGAGAACAAGTACTCCCTGTCCACCTGGATGAAGCTGGTCCTGGTGGAGCGTCCCGTCAACACCGATGTGGACCGGGTCCTGGTGGGCGAGACTGTCACCGCCGGCACCCACTACGACACCGCCACCGACGGCTCCGTCAACGACCAGCCCAAGCCCGCTCTGACCTATCCCAAGAAGGACAGCAGCATCGACCTGGCCGCCTGGCAGGCCAAGTACGGCGACAACTTCTACTACATCATCCCCGATGAGGTCACCGACAACGGGACCACCGCCACCGATGCGGCCAGCGGCGACCGCAATACCCTCTATGTCTACGGCCAGGCCGACCAGGTGGGCAGCACCATCGGCGTGGACAACCGGATCGTCAATGCCGACCATATCGTCGAAGCCAAGGCTGCGGGCGCCGCCCACAGCTCCGCGGAGCGCACCCTGAAGGCCCTCCAGACCGCCCAGGCCGACCTCCAGGCCGCCCAGGCTGCCTATGACGCCCTGGTGAGCGCGGGTGGAGACCTCACTGAGGCCCAAAACAAGGTAGTCGAGGCCCAGACCGACGCAGTGGAGGCGCTGAAAAAGGTACAACCCGATACAACTGGCCTGACCACAACTGGTACGAGCACCGAAACGACCGCCATTCTCGCCGCTCTGACCACCGCCATCGCCGCTGCGGAAACCACTCTGGAAAATGCCGAAAATGCCGCGAATGAGGTCTATTCCCGCATCCACGAGGCCTATTTCGACACCCAGAAGACCGCCATGGACAAGGACAGCTTCGAGCTGCACGCCCCCATCGAGGTCACCTCTCAGCTCCAGCCCGACGCCGACGCCCAGACCCACCGCTACACCCTGGACGTCTACCGCAAGAGCTACGCCACTTACCTCAAGAGCATCACCGCCACTCTGGGCACGGGCAGCAGCGCCACCAAGTACCAGGCCTTCCAGGTGGGCGACAGCAAGGACTACCTGCTGGTCCTGCCCGCCGAGGTGTTCGACCAGACCCGGCTCATCGAGACCCTGACCGCCACCGCCAACATGGACGGTATCGCCTATGTCAGCTATGGTCAGACGGCCACCAACACCATCAATACGAGGGTGCCCAACGAGGCGCTGGGCCAGGCCGAATGGGGCTCCTACTATCCCAGCCGGACCAGCCACAACGAGGAAGACGACAGCATGAAGGTCAAGGTCCGGGTCTACACCGATCCCGCCTGCTTCGATGAGAACGGCTGCCTGATCACCGGCACGTGGACTGAGGGCGTGCAGTACGTGGAGACCGTCTACAACCTCAAGATCAAGATCATCGAGACCGACTACTACGTCTATCTGGACGACAACTTCAATGATCCTCTGCCCATCCAGCGGGTGGACAGCGGGGAAGAGGGCGTGGAGCCCGAGTACCGCTATGTGGGCAGCATCTCCACCGATAACAACTACGGTACCCACGATGTGACCGTGGTGGCCCCCAGAGTGGGCAGCATGGTCCAGGTGGACAACTCCGTGGGCACCCACACCACCTATAAGGCCAACCAGAGCACCGAGGAGTTCGTCTTCACCACCAACCAGACCGACACCACCGGCGCCAAGCTCATCAACCTGGACGGCTATCACGACCTGGGCTTCAACGTGGGCCAGAGCGACGGCCACGGCGGCATCGCCTCCAACGTGGACTCCCAGACCATCCGGCTCTTCGCCGAAGAGGCCTCCACCAGCATCAAGGACATCACGGTCACCTTCAAGGAGGACAGTGCTGCCCATGGCCCGCTGTACGACGAGATCGCCGGTGAGGACGCCATGGCGCCCAACGTGGACCTGGATACCAACGAGCCCGCCGAGGGTGGCGAGACCAACGACGGCTACAAGCTCACCGCCACCTACGAGAAGGAGACCGACGAGTACTTCGTGGGCATCACCAACGAGGACATGGAGAAGGCCTGGTCCATCGACGTGACCACCATGGTGAAGGACAGCCTGATCTACGGCGTGTACACCGACAAGGCCGCCGCCCAGGCCGCTGCCGACAGCGTCAGAGGAAAGACTACGGATCAGCTCAAGGCCGAAAAGGCTGCCAGCCCCTACAAGTATGTGGGCGATCCCGCTGACCCCAACAAGATCCAGCTGGATCCCGATTCTCCCAACACCCCGTTCTACATCGTGTCGGTGCCCGCCAATCCCAACTATCCCGCCAAGGTCTACACCCTGAGCATCCGCAAGCTGGCGGCCAAGATCGTGGCTGCCACCGCCACCGGCGAGTCTGAGGTCCGTCCGGTGCAGGTGGGCGAGGATGAGACCACCCACGAGCCCATCTACCAGGATCACCTCCACTATGAGAACCTGGATGACCTGGTGACCAAGGTCAACGCCGCCGACAACGATCCCACCGCCGGCACCAAGCTCAAGGACGCCATTGTGGAGAAGCTGGGCGAGGACAAGGCTGACCTGCCCGTGTTCGTGGTGAAGGTCCGCTATCCCGACAGCGGCAACAAGAATACCACCAAGCTCAAGCTCACCGGCGAGAACCTCCTCACCTGGGTGGGTCTGGATCAGTATACCGAGGCCAAGGACAACACCCAGTACTTCAAGGTGGGCTCCGACATGACTGTGGAGGTGCCCGTGACCCTGGCCGACGAGAGCGAGGGCCAGAGCATCTACCTGCTGCGCACCAAGCTGGAGACCAGCGGCGTGTCTGTGGCCCCGCGGCAGTACGTGGTGGTCCTCCAGTACGCCGAGAAGGGCACCGGGCTCCTGGAGCTCAAGGAGTACGGCCCCGCCAGCGACGGCAAGGGCAACTATCCCGCCGCCGTGGGCGACGAGACTCCCGCCCAGCGCTACATCGTCCGGGAGGTCCTGGACGAGAACGGCAAGGTGGACTACTACTACCTGGCCGTGCCCAAGAGCAGCGGCTCTGTGGCTCCCATCTACATCCAGGCCGTGGCCGGCGAGAACGGCAAGCAGGCCCTGACCAGCACCACCACCATCATGGTGCCCGACGCCAGCGGCAACGGCATCTACATCCGTGACAACAGCAACGATGGGCGCATCCACGTGGCCCAGCGCGTGGTCAACCTGGACGCCACCCGGCTGGCCGACAAGGGCCAGGACATCTACGTCCGGGTGGTGGACGAGGCCGGCAGCGAGAAGGTCTACACCCTGCATGTGGTGTATCAGGACAACGACACCAGCGTGGAGGTCCGGACCTACGACCTGGAGGACACTGTGGATCCGCTGCCCGAGCTGAAGCTGGACGACACCACCGTGACCCCGGCGGTGGAGCGCAGCTACTATGAGACCGCCGTGAAGCGCAACAGCGAGGACAGCATCGTGCCCTTCCAGATCAAGACCCTGGACGAGTACGCCGCCATCTGGGTGCCCACCATCCATGTCACCGACAACGAGGGCGAGGCCCTCACCGACGCCGAGGGCAAGAGCGTCTCCAACGTCTACTGGTTCCCCGTGGGCAGCAGCATCCCCGCCAGCGTGGCCGGCCACGAGCCCACCGATGAGGACTGGGCCAAGGCGGTCAACGCCCAGGGCGACCCGCTGAACCTGTACGAGAGCAGACTGAACATCCTGGCTGCCGACGATACCCTCCGCAAGGCGCTGGAGACCGGCATCTACGTGCCCTTCTACGTCCGGGCCGAGGACGGCACCGTGGCGATGCGGCTGATGAAGTTCCGCTGGAGCTTCGAGGATCTGAACATCCAGTCCATCACCGCCGACTACCTCTGGAACTACGTGGACAAGACCGGCACCGCCGGCAGCGAGCAGATCGACGACCAGGCCGCCGTGAAGCAGGAGACCAAGGCCGCCGAGGGCAAGGTCCAGACCTGGGTCCTGACCATCCCCGACAACGTGGAGACCCTGGACCTCACCGTGACTCCCGAGCTGTCCGCCGTGAAGTACATCCTCATCGGCGAGACCGACAGCAGCCTGCTGGCCGATCCCAGCCTCTGGGGCACCGACCAGAGCGCGGGCCAGTACGCCCTCAACGGCTACTCGGTCAACGCCGCCACCGGCGCCCGGACCAAGGCCGGCGTGAACATCAAGGGCACCGACACTGTGCCCGTGCGGATGTACGTGCCCAAGACCCTGGCCGACGGCACCGAGACCATGGACCTCATCCTGGCCAACATCGTGCTGGAGCGGCTGTCCACCGACCGGACCGTGAAGAGCATCGTGGCCAACGGCGGGGAGGAGTATGAGCACACCGCCCTGGCCGACAAGCCCGAGGACGGCCAGTACCTGACCTACATCCCCAAGGCGGCCGGCTATATCCAGACCCCCTTCGACATGATCCCCAACAGCGACAAGGCCGGCATGGCCCTGGAGTACAAGGACGTCCACGAGGCCGCCGACGCCAAGACCCCCGCATTCCAGCTGGTGGACGAGAACACCGGCGTGGTGGAGTATATCCTGGGCTTCGACGACAAGACCCTGGTGGACCTCTACGAGGGCAGCGCCCAGGGCTACCTGCTCTATGTCTCCGTGGTGTCCCAGTACGGCCAGGTCCGCGTCCAGCAGATCAAGGACGCCCAGGCCGCCGCCGACGAGGCCCACAAGCTCTCTGAGGCCGACTACCAGGCCGCCCTGGAAGCCGAGTACGCCAAGCACGTCACGGTGTACCCGCTGAACGTGGTGCCCGCCAACATGGATCTGGACATCGGCGTGAGCTACACCAACGCCACCGACCGGAAGGCCCAGACTCTGGAGCTGACCGAGGACGGTTACAGCGTGTTCGACTACAAGACCAACGAGACCGCCGAGACCCTGCTGGTCACGCCCAAGAACAACCAGGTCCTGAAGCACCAGATCCTCTCCGCCGACGGGCAGGTCGTGCTCTTCGACAGCTCCACCCGGGGCAACGTGCCCAGCTATCAGCTGAAGCTGGAGAGCGAGCTGCACACCTACTTCACCACCGGCGACGCGGAGCAGACCGACTACATCATCCGGGTGCTCTCCACCGAGAAGGGCATCACCGACCTCTATAAGGACTACCCGCTGCACATCAAGCGCATGAGCAGCGATCCCAGCATGGACGTGGTGGTCCGGTATGAGGTGGACGGCGTGATGAAGGAGTTCACCGCCACCGTCAGCGCCGACGGGAAGATCTACACCGCCCCCATCGGGCTGAACACCACCAAGTTCACCATCATCCTCCAGGCCAGGAACGCCTATACTCAGCTGATGCTGGATATGCAGGATCACGATGTGACCGACCGCTTCACCTCCACCAACACGCTGTTGGTGACCAACGGCTATCCCACGCTGAAGAGCTACAAGAGTGCCGACGGCGCCACCGACGAGTGGACCAAGGTGTGGAACGTGGCCGCCGCCAGCGGCGCGGTGTTCACCGCCGAGCTGGACAACGTGGAGCTGTACAAGGGCCAGGCCGGCCAGTCCTTCGAGCTGGGCGCCCAGTCCAAGGCCCAGGACGGCACCTATGCCGGCGGCGACGAGAACGGCTGGGGCTACACCATCCGTCTGGTCCGCCAGAGCAACGAGGCCGGCCTGACTGCGGTGAATAAGAACCTGAACGAGAGCGATGAGTACTACGAAGCCAAGGACGAGGGGCTGAACGAGAAGGGCGAGCACCTGTACACCCTGTATCTGGACGCCTACGACGCCCTGAAGCCGGAGACTGTCAGCTCCAACACCTTGATGACCCCGTCCAGCGGCGCCAAGATCCACTACAAGCAGCTCACCGACGGCAACGGCAACGCTGTCACCGACAGCTGGCACTCCGGCGACGCCAACGGCGAGATGACCGAGGGCGCCCTCACCAAGAACGACATGGCCCGGGGCACCTACATGGTGGAGGTCCTGTCTCAGGACGGCGGGAACAAGCAGGTCTACCTCCTCACCGTGAAGGACAAGTCCGACGACATCCGGGTGGACTTCAAGGTGGCCGAGGGGACCGTCAACGAGTACCACATCTGGCACGACCAGGTCCACGCCGACGGCACTCTCGTGGCCGGCACCACCGCCGATCCTTACACCGGCAAGGCGCCCGCCACCACCGAGTCTACCCTGAAGATCGCGCCTGTGGATCCCTATGCCCAGATCACCAAGGTGGAACAGTTCGCCGGCAGCTTCAGCGGCGTGTCCAAGGACGTGACCGGCAACCTGACCTTCGAGAAGACCACCGGCGTCAAGTACGGCCCGGCCACCCTCAGCCTGCCCGAAAATACGGGGACGCTGTACTTCAAGGTGTCCACCATGGCCCAGGACGGCAAGACCACCTCTCCCGCCAACGTCTACTACCTGGTGCTCGACCGGGAGGACGCCAATGTGGATGTGGAGTACGTCAGCGCCAATGAGATCGGCGCCACCGAGAGCGGCGACCAGTGGAACGTGAACATCTCGGAGAGCTCCATGGACTTCCTTATCGAGACCGAGGAGGATCCCACCCACGTCATCGGCTTCAACGAGGACGAGAATGGCATCATCGAGGTCAACAAGCCCGCCAGCGAGTTCCGCACCCACTACAACGTGCCCGACTCGGTGAAGGAGGGCGACACCGCCTACGTGAAGTTCCAGGTGCGGGATACCGACTTCTACACCGTGGACGCCAGCGGCCGGGTGCTGACCCCCAACGCCCAGAAGATCTACACCGTGGGCATCTTCCGCTCCACCCACGACACGGGCATCGGCTCCATCATCGTGATGCATCCCGACGTGATCGACCCGCACCATCCCGAGGTCGGCATGTTCCTGGAGGCCGTGGCCCGGCCCGAGGATCCCACCATCTATGAGGTGGCCATCCCCACCAGCGGCGAGAACAGCCTGCTGGGTACCGGCAGCAAGGCCAACATGGTCAAGGTGGGCATCCAGGCCTCCAACGCCTACACCACCCTTATCGAAGTGGCCGGTGCCGCCGGCATACCTGCCGGCTCCAGCGAGCAGGGTACCGGCTGGCTGCTCATTGAGGGCCGGACCATCATTTCCCAGGCCGGCGCCAACGAGGTCAACTTCTACGTGGTCTCCTCCTCCAAGGTGCGCCAGCAGTGGTACACCCTGCGAATCTACAGCCAGGAAGAGAGCACCGCGCTCAGCGGCGTGTACGTGGAGGGCACCGACATTACGGCCGGCGTCCGCACCGACTACCTGGAAGAGCTGACCTGGAACGAGACCGATAACCGCTACTACCGCCAGGTGGGCAGCCGGGAGGCCGTGAACCTCACCGTGGACGCCTACAACGCCCTGAGCACCGTCATCCTCACCAACACCGTCACCGGCGCCAGCGTGGCCAAGCGGGGCGGCGGGGTGTTCGAGAACGTGCCCATTTCCGTGATGGGCGAGAACAACTTCAACGTCACCGTCCTCTCCGCCCGGATCTCCCGGGAGGAGGAGATCCAGGCTCTGCTCAGCGCCGGGAAGTACGACGAGGCCATTCAGGCCGTGACCAACGAGGATAAGGCCACCTATCTGGTGACCCTGGACTACTATACCACCGGCGACGCTGACATCAGCGGCATCCAGGTCACTGCCGGCGGCGTGACCACCCAGGCCGTGCAGGTGGATATGGGCGACGCCGCCAACGGCGGCCGGGAGATCTGGATGGCCACCATCCCCACCGGCGCCATCAACGCCCTGTACACCATCCAGCGCAACAACACCCAGCAGGAGCTCATCGCTGCCGACGGCACGACCATGAACGAGACCGAGGCCATCGCCACCACCACCGGCATCACCGCCAAGGAGTTCACCGTCAAGGCCATCGACAAGGTGACGGAGAAGAGCTATACCCTCTACCTCATCCACGCCAACGCCGACGCCAGCAGCGTGAAGGTCAACGGCGAGACCATCCGCCGCCGCAACGGGTACAGCTACACGGTGACCCCCAACGCCCAGCGGGTGCGGGTGGAGGTCCAGGCCAACAGCGCCCTGGCCAAGGTGAAGATCGGCTCTGACGGCGTGGCCCAGTTCGGCTCCGCCGTGCGGGACATCGCCCTGAACCTCACCGCCAAGGATACCCAGGTGCGCATCCCCATCACCATCTACACCTATCCCTACACCGCCACCAGCGCCACCACTACCTACCTCACCATCAACCGTGACCCGCAGAACTACTCCGCCAGCAGCGTGAGCTTCAACAATGCCTCCGCTGTGGCCGACGTCTACGGCCGGCAGAGCTTCGTGGTGGACAGCGGCGTCACCGCCGGCACCCTGGTCATCGAGACCGAGTCCATGGAGCACCGTGTGGCCCTCTACAATAATGAGGGCGAGCTCCTCACCGGCACCGAGACGCCCAGAGTGGTGGGCGGCGTGGAGATCGGCAAGCACTACGAGTGGTCCCTCACCGGCCTGGAGGCCCAGAACCGCTTCAGCTACACCATCTTCAACGCCAACGACGGCTCCAGCTACACCACCTATCCCGTGTCCATCACCCGCACCAGCTCCAACGAGCTGCTGGAGCAGATGATCGTGGACAAGGGCGTGGACACCGAGAAGCGGGTGGCCCTCTCCGACGGCACCTTCCACTATGACGTGACCGTGGACAGGGACCAGAAGAGCGTGCGCGTCTTCCTCACCGCCCAGGATCCCAACGCCGTCATCGAGACGGAAGTGGGCGGCAAGACGGTCTCCGGCATCGGTATGCTGGAGGTCAGCAAGACCCTGTCCGACACCCAGACCAACCTGCTCACCGCCAGCATCACCTCCTCCGACGGCAAGAACGTGAAGGAGTACACCCTGGCCATCCGGCAGACCTACTCCGACGCGGAGATCGCCTCCCTGACCCTGGCCGGCGAGGCCGTGGCCGAGGACAGCGGCGTGTTCCAGTACGTGGGCAGCGCCACCGGCGAGCTGGACCTGGTCATCACCGCCGCCAAGAACGGCACTGTGAAGGTCTTCGACGGCGACACCGAGCTGTCTGGCACCGTCTCCGGCAGCACCTGGACCGGCAAGGTCACTCTCACCGCCGGCGAGATCAACCACTACACCGTGGAGGTCACGCCTGAGAACGGCGATGAGTCCGCCAAGCGGTCCTTCACCCTGGTGGCCCAGCCCGACGAGTTCGCCATCGGCCTGAGCCAGGTCCTGGTGGCCCACGGCGAAAACGCCCCCGTAGAGCCCAGCAGTACCCCTGACGGCCAGAGCACCGGCCTGGACAACGGTAAGTTCCAGGCCCTGAAGGCCGAGACCGTGCCCGACAAGGCGGGCAACCCCTTCGTGGTCTACACCCTCAATGTGGGCTCCGAGGACAAGTGGGCCGAGCTCACCATCGTTCCCGCCAACAGCAAGAACAAGGTGGAGCTGGGCTACAAGGCGGGCAGCCAGTCCGGCATCCGGACCACTGTTGCCCCCGTGATCCAGGCTGTGTTCACCAGCAACAGCCAAGGCGTCACCGAAACGGGCGTCGGCCGCTTCAGCCTGAATCTGGATGAGCTGACCTGGCTGACCCACTCGACTTCGGATGACAAGTATGACATCGGCAACGTCTCCTTCAAGGAGGTCTACGTGCCGGTGGAGGTCAGCTATGGCCTGGTGGGTGGAAAGTACGCCTTCACCCAGGAGTACATCATCCACCTGGTGCGGGTCAACGACGACGCCCGGCTCCAGTCCGTCCAGGTGACCACCCCCGACCTGGAGACCCAGAAGTACGACCGGGATACCGCCACGCCCAACAACCTGACTGATATCCTCATGGGTCAGGACGCCAACGGCAATGACGTCTACCGCATCCTGGTGGACGACAGCAACGAGACCGCCAACCTGACCATCCGGGCCACCGACGAGGCCGCCATGGTCACCGTGAGCACCCCCAACGGCTCGGCCGCCGATCCCGCCCAGGGCGACAGCAGCCAGGTGGTCATCCGCAACGCCAGCCTCACCGGCACCGACGAGCTCACCCGCTTCGAGATCAAGATCCGGGCCGAGGACGGCTACGCCGACCAGTATGTCACCTCCTATCTGGAGATCTACCGCACCAACAGCGACGCCGGCCTGAAGGACGTCTACCTGGAGTACGACTATCCCGACGGAGCCGAGAGCGGCGACAAGACCGAGAAGCTGAAGGTCCACGGCGTGGCCCAGGAGGACTACGACGACACCCTGTACGCCGGCAGCTACCGGTTCCTCATCTCGGCCATCAACGCCCAGGCCATCTCCCAGGCCACCTTCACCGCCATCGCCAACCGCCAGGCCGCCCAGGTCAGCATCAACGACGGCGAGATCGCCTGGGGCCAGGCCAGCGTGGAGTTCACCGAGGTGGGCGGCACCGTGACCGGCGCCACCGTCACCGTGACCTCCTCCGACGGCAAGGCCACCAAGACCTATGAGATGATCTTCGAGATCATCGACCTGGAGCTCAAGACTGTGGCGGTGGACGACCGCTACGCCGTGAAGGAGAGCAAGCCCCTCCAGTTCTACATCGAGACCATCGACGGTCAGGACTACGTGATCTACTACGACATCGCCGACGCCCACGCCCGGTACATCACCCTGGAGGTGGAGGCCCACAATAACCCCACCGATATGGCGAAGCAGTGGGGCGTGGAGCTGAGCGAAGCCGAGCAGAAGCAGGCCCGGCTCACCGTCTCCGAACTGGACGGCCAGGCCCCCGAGCCCACCGTCTACGACGGCTCCCGGGTGTTCCGCAAGACCCAGAAGCTCTCTGAGGACGAGTGCAGCCAGTTCGAGATCAAGGTGGGCAACTACCTGAACCTCAACGACGAGAGCACCTGGACTACCGAGAACTGGCGCAGCCACACCAGCTACCTGCGGGTGTACCGCTCCAGCAGCGACACCAAGCCTCAGGAGGTCACCATCTTCTACGCCGACGAGACCGGCAAGATCGTGGAGAGCAAGGCCGTTCTGGACGAGAAGACCGATGAGTACGTGGCCTTCGTGCCCGACCACGTGGGTCAGGTGGACATCCTGGCCACCGGGCCCAGCGACCTGAGCTACCTCCAGTTCACCACCCTCATGGCCGAGGCCACCCGGAAGCAGGCCCTGGTGGAGAACGTGCCCGTGGTGGGCGACAAGACCACCGAGCCCTTGTGGGTCCAGGCCATCGACGGCACCGAGAAGACCTACACCGTGGTCATCTACCGCGAGGACGCCTCCCTGGAGAGCGTGAAGGTGGACGGCAAGGATGCCGTGAAGCGCGACGAGCAGCTCGCGGTAAACGCCGAGGAGAACATCCCCGTCGCCGGCGACCTCTGGGAGGCCCTGGCCGACGGCACCGTCACCGCCGCCGTGGAGGCCACCGCCCGCAGCGAGCGGGCCCTGACCAACGCGGGCCTGAGCTCCACGGACGTGGCCATGCCCGAGGGCAACGGCTACAACCGCATCTGGACCGACGGCGCGGTCAACCTGGATAAGGCGGGCGTCCTCACCTACGAGGACGGCAGCGAGGTCACCTACACCCAGATGACCATCAAGGTCAACGCCAGCGCCACCGGCAGCCACACCAACAGCACCTCCTACCTGCGCATCTACACCCCCGACGCCAACGCCAACATGGCCCGGTTCACCATGCACTATGTGGACGACCTGGGAGGCGAGGGCGACGCCGAGGTCTACAAGGACAACACCACCGGCAAGTACGCCGTGGTGCTGCCCAGCACCGCCGTGTCCGCCACCCTCACCGGCTACACCCAGCATCCCATGGCCGCCATCTTCGGCACCACCGCCGAGACCGGCACCACCGTGGGCAACAAGGCCGCCGAGAAGGGTATCTACGCCCTGGAGATGGATCTGGAGAAGCTGGGTACCGCCAACCGCACCGTCAACTTCTTCGTCACCTCCTCCGACGGCACCGTGACCGACACCAAGTACCCCGTGGACGTCATCTTTGCCGACGTGGGCCTGAAGACGGTGAGCGTGGACGACAAGCTGGCCCAGCCCGGCACCACGCCCATCGTGACCATGAAGCCCACTGTGGTAGACGGTAAGCTCCAGCGCTACTACGAGCAGCTGGTGGGCGCCCTGGCCGCCGACAACCGCGACGAGCTGCCCATGACCAACGACTATGTCGCCAGCGACAGCGGCTCCGCCAAGGTCCAGATCAGCGTGGACGGCGGCGAGACCTGGAATCCCCCCATGGATCTGGCCCACAGCACCTACAAGACCAATCCCACTCTGGCTGCCAACACCGACCTGATGAGCGCCCTGATCAAGGTCACCAATACCGAGACCGCCGCCGGCCACGACGTGACCTACGAGGCCGAGTACCTGCTGCGCATCTACCGCCGGAGCAACAACGCCGACCTCCAGAGCGTGGTGCTCACCTACGACAACATGGGCGAGACCGGCCTGAAGCAGAATGGCCTGATGCTGAAGAAGGACGACGGCAGCTTCGACAAGAACAAGTACGTCCTCTACGTCCCCGCCGACGTGGATGTGGGCGACCTGACCTTCACCACCTCCTCCGAGGGCGCCCGGATCGGCCTGTCCACCAAGCCCATCGACGTGAACGTCTCGGCCTCCATCCCCGCTCCCTCCAGCATGACCCGGAACGTGGCCACCCTGAAGGAGGCCGGCGTGGCCGAGGGCAACACCGTCTACGCCTACGTCCAGTCCTCCAACAACCTGCGGGTGGAGGTCTACGAGCTCACCATCCACACCGTGGACCTGGGCCTGGGCAAGCTGACCAGCGCCGCCCCCGACAAGCAGCAGGACAACAAGGTCGTCACCGACGACCAGGCCCTCACCGACTCCAGCCGGAAGGACACCGTCACCCTGGACGAGAAGACCTACATCCACTATGTGACCTACGTGCCCGATGACAACGCCGACCACACCGATGCTCTGGTGGCCGACCTGGTAGCCGCCGGCAAGACCGGCGCTGAGGTCAACGTGAAGGTGGAGGCCATCACTGCCAGCGCCACCGTGGCGCCCGCCGCCGAGGGCTTCCAGTGGACCGGCGCCGTGGATACCGCCGTGAACCAGGCCGATACCCGGCTGAAGATCACCGTGTCCGCCACGCCTTACGCCGCCAAGCAGGACGACACCGACACCATCAACAAGTCCAACGCCGTGGAGCGGGTCTACATCGTGGACGTCTTCCGCAAGGACAGCGACACCACCCTGGGCGAGGCCACCTACACCTGGAGCGAGCCCGCTGTCCGGGACGGCACGGCCACCACCTATACCAAGATTGAGGACCTGACCGAGACCGCTCTGGCCGCCAACGAGTCCAAGCTGCCCGGTGAGTCTGCTGTCACCAACGCTCTGCCCGAGTACTTCTTCACCACCGTGAAGGAGACCGAGACCGACTACGTCTTCACCGTGGACCTCACCGCCAACAGCTCGGGCGCCAAGGTGGCGGCCCAGCTCTGGACCAAGGCCACCAGCGAGTTCAAGACCAACAGCGTGGACTTCTCCGACGCGGAGAATACCTTCCACGGCACCTTCACCATGCCCAAGAACGGCGACGACACCGCCTCCCACGTGTGGCTGGCAGTCACCGTCCTGGCCAGCGGCGAGGGCTTCCGGGCCACCCACTTCTACGACATGGAGCGGGTCCTCAAGACCGTCGCCAAGGCCGGCGTCACTCCCGCGGCCGGCAGCGGCGACAGCAGCCTGTCCGACGTGGCCGAGGTGAAGGATATCGACAACGACGGCAAGGACGAGCGGGTCATCGTGGCCGTGGCCGATCCTGAAACGCTGAAGGACGGCGAGACCGTCTCCATCACCGCCGTGCTGGAGAGCGCCAAGGCCCGGGGCCAGATCGCGGCCTGGGGTACGACAAACTTTACTCCCACTGATTTGGGCAAGACGACCAATACTGTCACACTGGTGGTGACCGACGCGGGCGCGTTCTACATCCCCGTGGGCATCCACGGCGTTGAGGTCCAGAACCCCGTTGACGGATACTCTCCCAAGGCTCTGAATGTGGAGTACGTCCAGCTGGTGGAGTGGAGCGACAACGACAACCTGGAGAGCGTCACCGTGACCTACGTCCTGGACGGCGTGACCTACACCGCCCCGGCCTACCGGACCGCCGGTACCGACCAGTACGTGGTCTACCTGCCCAACACCGTCAAGCAGGTGGAGTCCATCACCGCCGTCACCGAGGACCGGTACGCCAACGTCCGGGTCAAGGACGACGAGTACGTCCGCCACACCGCCACCCACGGCGCCGAGGCCCTGGCCGAGAACGCCGACACCACCGTGCCCATCGACGTCCTGGCCAGCGCGAACTACTATGGCAACGCCCCGGCCAACTACCAGCTGGTCATCAAGCCCGTGGACCTGAGCGTGGCTGTGTTCTTCAACGGCAAGGTCTCCAAGTTCGCGACCAACGTGGGCCTCATCGACGTGCCTGCCAGCCTCAACACCGACAAGGTGGACACCTTCAACAGCAACATCCAGGCCGACTACCTGCCCAGCGAGTTCCTGGCTGTGGATCCCACTCTGGACAACGATGCCCTGCGGGTGATGTACGGCTTCCTGAAGGCTCCCGCCGTTCCCGCCGAGGACGCCTCCGAGGACGTGAAGGCCATCTACGCCGACCTCCTGGCTGAGTATGCCTCCGTCAGCAAGAACTACGACGAGACCTACACCGGCATCACCTGGGTGGATTACACCGTGGTGGACACCCTGGACAAGTACCAGGCCTTCCTGGCCAAGACCGCCGAGGAGCGGGCCGCGGATGCCAATAGCGACGCCTACCAGGGCCTGGTGTGGACCTCCTGGATCGCGCCCACCACTGATGCGGCTGCCGAGACCAACTACAACGGCAAGCATCTGTCCGTCTCTGAGGAGATCGCCGCTGATTCGATCGACCGGGTGGATATCTCCAAGCTGGCCGACGCCACCACCATGGTGAAGGTCCGCATCGGTATGAGCCTGTCCAACGGCACCGAGCAGGTGGTGCCCACCTACAAGCAGTACGACGTGGAGCTCACCCGGAAGAATGCCAGCGGCAACGAGCTGGCCCTGTCCGGCGTGGCCCAGGCCAAGGACGCCGCGGTGCCCGCCACCAACGACGGCTTCACCAAGTTCCAGGGTGCCGAGGCCGAGATCGTGGAGGGCGTGGCCCAGTACACCTACAATTACAGCATCACCACCGCCGCCCAGGACTGGTTCGACCTGTGGGTGGAGCAGGTGAACAAGGAGTACAAGCTGGATAACTTCACCATCACCCTGAAGAATGCTGAGGGTAATCAAGTGGGCGACGTCCTGACCTATACCGAGGGTGCTGCCGAGGGCGTCAACACCGCCAAGTTTGGCAACAACCGGCTGGATATCTCCAAGATCACCAAGACCGCCGACTTTGATACCACGCCCAAGTTCCAGATCGTGGTGGAGTCCGTGGCCCAGTCCGGTGCCCTCAACCGCTACATCATCGACGTCTATCGCAAGAGCAGCGTGGCCGCGCTGGATATGGTGAAGGCCAACAACGAGGATCCCTACGTCACCACCGTGGGCGGCGAGACCTACCGCAGCGAGACGGACGAGCACAACTACGCCTTCTACGTCAGCTCCAGCCAGCTCTCCGAGGACCAGCTCTGGGTGAAGGTGGATCTGGTCATGGTCCAGAACATCCTGGGTGTGCCCGCCGGCACCATCAAGACCGCCGACGGCCAGACCTATGAGAACGGCCGTGCCCAGGACGTGTGGGCTCCTCTCACCGGCACGCCCACCGTGAACCGGTACGGCGAGATCAAGGCCACCATGAAGCCTGTTACGGTGGTCGCCGAGGACGGCAGCAAAGAGGCCACCTATACCTTCAACCTGACCATCCTGCCCAGCAACACCGGGGTGCGCAGCGTGACCGTTCAGGCCTCCTCCACCAGCACCACCACCGGCGCCGGCGCCGTTCTGGTCACCGGTACCGTGGCCCAGGCTCTGGACGAGAGCGGCAAGGTCACCAACGTCTACCGCACCGCCGCCGACCTGAAGGCCAAGATCGCCGAGCTGGAGACCCAGATCACTGACCTGGGTGTCCAGATCGATACGGCCGCCAGTGACGCCGAAAAGAACGAACTGGAGACCAAAAAGGCGGCAGTGGAGGCCGAAAAGACCGGGTATCAGACCACGTATGATCGCTATTATACGTACACCGATGGGGCTGGCAACAAGCAGGAGATCGCCCAGCGCCAGGTCTACTACGCCTCTATCCCCACCTCCGCCGTCTGGAACAAGGCCGGCGCCACGGTCCATCCCAACAGCACCAGCCGCGTGAACGTGGTGGCCATGGAAGAGTCCAGCTATGTGGGCATGACCACCCTGCGCGGCGGTACGAGAGTGATAACCAGCAACGTCATCAGCAAGAACTCCGCGGACTACAAGAATGCCGCCCTCATTGACGAGATGACCGACAGCAAGGGCGTGGTGGACTGGACCGGGAAGCTGGGCGGCACCCGGGATTACCCCGAGTATCCCGCCGAGCAGCCTGTGGAGAGCGTCTACTTCCAGGTGGAGGCCCAGGACGGCTCGGTCAGCTACTACGTGCTGGAGCTGCGCAACGCCGACACCGAGAACCTGAACCTCAACTATGTGGAGGGCGAGAAGGACGGCGAGGCCTACGAGGGCTACGGCCTGTGGGTCTACGCCACCGGCCACGGCTCCAAGCAGTATGAGACCCTGAAGCCCAACGCCCAGGTGCTCTACACCGCCAAGGCGGGCGCCGTCGGCGCCACCGCGGTGGACATCAACGGCGTGACCCGCTATGCCACCACCGATCCCAAGCAGGCGGTGCTGGACGACTCCGGCAAGCCCATCCCCGTGGACTATGTGACCAAGGGCGACATGGGCGAGACCGGCGAGGACAAGGATCAGGCCTTCCAGAAGCCGGTGTACGATGAGAACGGCCAGCCCACTGGCGATTGGGAGTACATCCCGCTCCAGTTCCAGGCCAGCGTGGGCACCAACGTGACCACCCTCCAGGTCAGCGCCCAGGCCGAGTACAAGAACTCCTACGTGTACGTGAACAACACCGACAGTTACGGCGGCGAAGGCTGGGCCACCAACGTCTTTGACCGGTCCATCGCCATCGCGGACACCCTCTATGTCTACGTCATCTCCGAGAGCGCCGGCATGGAACAGCAGCGCAGCGGCCTGAAGGAGAACGAGGATTACCGCCGCTACGTGGTGCACATCAACCGGGTCTCCGACATCCGCACCCTGGACAAGGCGGAGCTGCTCGCCGGCGGCGCCAACCAGTATTGGACCACCGTGGGCACGCCCACCAACGTCATCAACGTGCCTGTGGCGGCCACCACCACCAAGGCCGACCTGCGGCTGACCTCCACCGCCAGCACCGCCATCGTCACCCTCCACGCTTACGATGAGACCACCGGCGACTTCAGCGACAAGCCCATGGAGTTCTACGTGAGCGCCGAGAACGGTGAGTACAAGCTGGTGGACGGCGAGTACGTGAAGGTGGCCGAGAGCGAGACCGGCAACTACAACCGCATCACCAGCGGGATCCATGTCCTCACCGCCACCGGGCTGGATATGCCTCTGGATGTGGACACCGTGCCCTTCCAGGTCCGGATCTCCAACGTGGACGGCGACCTGAGTCCCAGAAAGTATCAGGTGAACCTCCAGCGCAAGCACAACAACCTGGATGCGGAGAGCATCTACTACAACAACCGGAAGGCCGCGCTGGTCAGCGGGGCCCAGGTGGAGTTCGCCCTGAACGACGACGGCAGCCTGAGTGTGGGCGGCAAGCTGGTGGAGGATCTGAAGGCCGCCATTGAGCCCGAGAGCGGCAACAAGGTGGATACCACCCTCCTGACCGGATCCGACCTCATCAAGGCCCTGCTGGAGAGCGGCAGCATCTCCTTCCAGAAGAAGGTAAACGACGGCTGGAGCGACGACAAGGCCGTCACCGGCTCGGTCCGGGTGTACAGCATCCAGATCCCCGCCGACAGCAATACCGGCAAGCTCAACGTCATTTCCGCCGATCCCGCCATGTACGTGGACGTGGACAAGAACTTCTCCATGACCAAGGGACATGACAGCATGTACGAGACCGGCAGCTACGTCAACACCGCCGGCATGAAGGTGGGCGACACCATGTTCTATCCCATCTTCGTGGGTTCTGCCGACTTCTACACCCTGCCCGACGGCTCCAAGCTCTCCGATGAGGTGGGCCTGGTGGTCCTGCAGATCTCCAAGACCGAGTGGGTCACCGACCTGGATCTGGACATCTTCACCGGCAAGCAGCTGGGCGACCGCACCAACCTGCGCAAGGCCAATGTGGTGGCCGCGGAGCCCGTCACCGAGAACGCCGAGGTGCCCACCACCATCGTCGCCTCCGGCAAGACCACCGTCTACAACTACGAGTCCACCGTGAGCACCAGCGCCATCAGCGCCATGGTCATGGGCGTGGCTGCCACCGAGACCACCCGCGTGGAGATCTTCTCCGTGGACGGCAAGCTCCTGGGCTCCGACTTCTTCCGGTCTGAGGTCACCACCACCCTGCGTACCGACAACGAGACCTACGTGTACCTGAAGGCCAGCATCCCCGGCGAGGACCAGTACCGGGTGTATAAGCTGAAGCTGAAGCGGGATTCCGGCGATACCGACCTGATCCTGGTAGAGGCCGCCGGCCACCTGGGCATCAACGGCAACACCCTGGGCGGCCCCGTGCAGGGCAAGAAGGTGGAGTCCAGCGACGAGATCGGCGTGTACCGGATCCGTCTGCCCGAGAATACCGCTACCACCAACCTGCACCTGAAGACCTCCGATCCTCTGGCTACCATCCAGTACTGGACCCAGGACGGCGGCGGAGAGTGGCACTGGACCGACGAGGAGACCTACGAGACCTGGATCAACAACCGCCACCCGCTGAACGTCAACGAGGTCACCACCCGGGTGCGGGTCACCGCCCCCAACGGCGAGTACAAGGATTACGACATCATTCTGGACAACACCATGACCAACACCGGCCTGTTGGACGTGATGGTGGGCCGGAAGACCAGCACCGACGGCAAGATCAGCCCCACCGCCGACAAGGAGGCCCAGGTCACCGGCCAGCGCTCCTACGCCGCCTATGTGACCACCCTCAAGACCACCACTGACAGTGAGTACGTCCTGGTGCCCTTCTACATCCGGGCCGCCAGCGGCGCCACCATCCAGCTCAGTGATGTGAACACCGGCGCGGCCAACTACCTGGCCTATAAGTACGACCACGGCCAGGATGCCGACGGGCAGCCCGTGGAGTGGGCCACCGTGAAGGACGCCAACAGCAAGATCATCCCGCTGGCCGAGAGCCAGATCCTGGACAGCTCCAACAACAGCGCCACCACACCCTCCTCCATCCTCACCGGCGAGGTGGTGGTCCGCCGCGGCGTGGCCAGCTTCGACCTGAACATCCGGGTCACCGCCGGCGACAGCTCGGCCGACTACACCCTGACCATCTACAACACCGAGGTGGAGTTCTCCGACCTGCTGGTGCGCATCCAGGATACCGTCCTGATGAAGCGGGAAGCCAACACCGGCTACTTCCGGTACGTGAAGCTGGTGGAGGATCCCGATCCCGCCGACAACGAGCTGGCCACCAAGTCCCTGTTCTACATGGGCAAGCGTTGGGAGACCGCCCGGTACGAAGAGGACGAGAAGGACGAAAGCGGCAACGTGATCCACAAGAAGGGCGACGTCCGGCTGGACGAAAACGGCGCCGCGATCCTGGTGGAGAATGAGAACGAGACCGACGGCCTGCTCTACCGGCTGCTCTCCACCGACGCCGACTATGCCCAGCGGCTCTCCAGCCGGGACATCTATCAGGAGATCGTCTTCGACGTGACCCAGACCGACGTGTCCCTGGGCGCCACCTTCGCCGACCTGAGCAGCAAGCTCAGCGCCACTTCGCCTTCCTTCACCCTGAACATCGGCAAGCCGCAGCTGGGCAACCAGTCCAAGGGTACCTTCACCTATCATCCCACGGCTGCCAAGACCGAGCAGGTCACCGTGACCACCATCGTTCCCGGCACCACCGAGACCACCGTCACCGAGACCGGCGGCCTTGCCGACGAGCTCTACACCACCAACCCCTACACCATGATCTCGGGCGCCGAGACCCTGGTGCCCATCCAGCTGGAGGTGGGCAGCGAGAAGGCCGAGTTCACCGCGGTCATCCGCAAGAACGCCCTGGATCAGTGGCTGGACTTCATCCGCGTGGACGGCAAGGATCTGGAGCTCAACCGCAATCCCCAGAACAACACCCTGGAGGCCATGGCCACCGTTTACAACACCACCCGGACGGCCACCATCGAGATCCAGTCCGCCGAGACCACCGCCAACGTGTACATGGAGCGGGCGGAGTACACCGTCTATGTCACCGACGCCGAGGGCAATCTGGTGAGCAAGAAGACCGTTACCAACGACGGCGAGACCCTCCGCACCGATGACAACGGGGAGAACTACGTCACCAAGACCGGCGACTACTGGGAGAAGCATCACCTGCTCACCGTGGACGTCAGCAGCCTCAACGACGGCACCAACTACTTCTACGTCACCGTCACGCCCACCACCGGCACCTATCCCGAGCGGAACTACGTGGTCATCATCAACTACTTCAACCTGGACGTGTACCTTGACAAGCTGCAGGTCTTCGACGTGAAGGAGCTGACCGACGCCGAGAAGCCGGATGCCACGAAGGGCACCTACATCAGCTTCATGGGCAAGCACTTCACGCCGCGGGTGCTGGGCGACTACCGCTTCGACTACACCACCAACGATGACGGCAGCGGCTCCCTGCGGGTCTTCGCCGACGCCACCACCTCTCACACCCGTTTGGTGGAGCAGATGGGCGAGGTCTACAGCGCCTACTACCAGATGGAGGTCTACAACGAGTTCTACAATATGATCTACACCGCCCTGGCAAGGGACTTCAGCGGCAAGAGGGAAGACTGGCTGGATCAGCAGACCAAGATCATCCTTGCCGGCGAGCAGGAAAGCGATCCCGCGTTTGACAGGAACCTTATCGCCGACCAGCACAATCCGCTCTATGACGACATCTCTTATTCCGACCAGATCGAGACCAAGTGGAAGGTGCGCTATGAGGCCGCCATGGCCGACGAGAAGGTCATGGTCCACATCGGCGAGCCCGACACCAGCGGCGCGGAGGATGCCTACAAGGCCACCGAGCAGATGAGCACCCGGGTGATGGAGATCAGCAAGGACGAGGTCGAGGACTACCTGGAGATCCCCATTACCCTGACGGTGCCCGCCACCGGTCACACCGTGACCTACAAGGTGGTCTACCACGTCCTCTCCGACGACAGCTCCCTCAAGCCCACCGATGAGCAGTACGATGAGGACAACTGGTATCCCAAGATGGGCGTGTATGGGTACAATCCCACCTCCCGCGTCAAGGGCGGCGCCTATGAGTGGACCTACAACTACGTGGTGCCTTACGCCGTGACCCAGGCCACCCTGTTCGCCTACATCAACCACGATCACGTGGGCACCGGCGCCCGTGTGGCCCTGTACAAGGCCCTGGCCAACGGCAGCGAGGTCCAGCTCCGGGGCAACGACCTGAGCCTGACCCACGAGACCAACCTGGAGCCCGGCACCAACGACTTCATCGTCCGGGTCACCAGCGAGAAGGGCACCACCAGCGATTACCTCATCAGCATCGAACGGCAGGAGATCGACCTGTCTCTGGAGTGGGTCCGTGTGGACGGCGCCAACGCCATCCGCAAGACCGACGGCACCTACCTGGCCTACGTGAAGGCGGGCAGCAAGCCTGAGGTCCAGGCTCTGGCCACCCAGTTGGATTACGCCAAGACCTTCCTGGTCAATGAAGTGAATTCCGCCGAGAAGAGCTACACCGTGGGCAGCGAAAGCGCTGTCAAGGTGGGCGAGCCCGCCGTTATCACCGCCGTCTCCCTGGTGGGCGATGAGAACCAGCCCAGCAAGGTCCAGATCAAGGTCTCCGCCACTCTGGAGTCCACCGTTCGTGTGACTGTCCCCGGCGGCGCCAGCGATTCCGTGGTGTGGAGCAACAATTACGCCCCGAGCAAGGTCCACGAAAACGGGCTGGACGAGCACACCGGCATCGTTACCCGTACCGCCATCACCTATAAGCTGGTGGACAGCGAGACCAGCACCTACGATAAGACCACCACCATCGAGCAGTATCGCATCTACTCCCTGACCATCCAGCAGGTGGACGAGAACATGGTCCGCATGCAGGTGGATACCCACGAGGGCACCTATCTGCCCACCACCACCGACCGTTACAACCCGCGTCAGGCCGAGTGGACCCTGGGCGAGAAGTGGGCCTATGAGGATCAGAAAGACGCCTTTGTGGTGGGCGTGCCCTACGACACCGAGTACGTCCGTGTCCGGGTCACCACCATGAAGGACAACACCAACAACCTCCAGATGGTGAAGATCGGCACCACCGAGTGGCGGAACAGCGATGTCAACCCCAACGATTCGACCAAGGGCACCAACAACTTCTCCATGATGCCCGCGCCTCAGGAGAAGGCCTTCGTCTTCGCCCTGGAGCCCGGCAAGGACTACATGGAGATCCCCGTCCGGGTGAAGGACAACCGGAACGACAGCGAGGATCCCGGCCGGCAGTTCATGCTCCACATCTACCGCTACCGGAACGACGCTTACCTGGTGAACCTCCAGGGCGAGCACGTGGATCCCGACGATCCCGACCTGAAGTCCATCATCCCCGCCGACCTGACGCCTGACTTCGTGGCCAAGCCCATCAATCCCAACTACTCCATCGTGGTGGAGAACCCGGTGAGCAGCATCGACTTCACCGACATCCTGCCCTGCGACGGCGCCACCGCCACCGTGACCCTGCCCGACGGCACCGTGGGCGAGCTGGATCCCAAGGCCGACCTGACTCTGGCCGACGGCAGCAAGGTCACCCTGGAGAAGGAGACCATCCGGAGCATCGTCACCGATGAGACCACCGGCATCACCACCGTCACCACCGTGGACGGCACCGACTACGAGCTGGCGCCGGGCACCGAGGTGGTCTACCGCAACGAGCTGCGGGGCGTGGAGCTCCAGGTGGGCCGCAACGACCTGCGCATCCGGGTCACCTCCGAGGACGGCATGAAGACCCAGGATTACAAGGTCACCATGCGCCGGAAGCCGGACGCCAACGCCGCCAAGCTCATGGACATCCAGATCATCCATCCCGAGAACGGCCAGAACGCCTACTATGACTTCTCGCCGGTCTTCGATCCCGACCTGACCACCTACTTCTTCGCGGCCTCCGCTCTCATGGAGCACGAGCTGACCCTGAAGCCCGTGGTGTACGCTCCCAAGGAGGACTACACCGTCAGCTACACCACCTACCGCAACGGCGCCATCACCGGCGACGTGGGCGTGGTCCTGGATGTGGAGAACGGCACCATCACCGTGCCCGTCCTCGCCCCCGAGGAGACCTTCTGGGTGGAGATCACCGTCAGCTACGTCAACGAGGCCCGGGGCGGCAGCACCGTGTACTACCTGCACTTCACCCGCAACGCCGCCAGCGAGAGCCGGGTCACCAACGTGGCCACCCTGGCCGAGCGCAAGCAGTTCAGTCCCTTCGGCGACATGACCCTGGACGGCGCCGCCCTGGTGCGCTCCGCCTCCGACCACAGCAGCGACAGGAACTACTACGCCAACACCATCGACACCGAGGGCTCCCTGTCCCTGTTCGTGCTGCCCTACGTGCTGAACAGCGGCTATCAGGCGTTCATCGCCGACATGGCCACCTACAACAGCTTCGACCACGAGTGCGAGTGGAAGCCCATCAGCGGCGCCCAGTTCAGCAACTACGCCCTGAGCTATTCCGACAACGACAACTGGTACGTCATCAAGCTGGTGGACACCGAGACCGGCTACAACACCTTCTACGCCTCCCTGGCCGTCTACCGCGACCTGAGCGGCGAGACCGACACCCACCTGTCCAACCTGGCGGTGAGCGATCCCACCGTGCCTCTGTTCCGGGAGAACATCTACGACTACTTCGTGGCCGTGGAGGACGGCGAGCAGACCGCCGATCTGGTGGCCCGGGGCCAGGACGACGGCGATTACATCACCCAGCTCCGGGTGCGCACCGTGGGCGGCGAGTACCTCACCGAGTGGACCGAGGTAGCCAAGGCCAACGGCATCACCCTCCATCCCGGCGAGAACCGGGTGACCATCACCGCCAAGACCCTGCAGAAGGTGACCGACAAGAACGGCAAGGTCTCCACCGTCACCCAGAAGCGGGCCTATGAGGTGGAGCTCTACGTGGCCTATCCCACCGACGAGTACGAGGTCACCTACGGCGAGGACACCGGCTACGGCGAGGATACCCACGGCGCCCACACCGAGACCCGGTCCGACACCGGCGACATCATCTGGATGCAGAACACCACCGGCGGCCACCTGGCTCCCGTGTGGAACAGCGAGCTGGTCAACTACTTCCTGAGCTATCCCATGTACTCCGACGAGCTGGTCCTGGATGAGAACGGCCTGCCCGTGAAGCTCCTGGATGAGAACGGCGAGCCCATCAAGGACGAGAATGGCCGCTTCGTCTACCAGTACGAGCTCAACGACAAGCTGTACTTCCGGGCCACCCTGCGGCCCGAGGAGGAGACCCGGGCTCAGGTCACCGTGTACTGGTCCTCCGTGGATCCCGTCACCGGCGACCGCACCGGCACCGCCTCCCAGAAGCTGCACCTGGATGCCGAGACCCACACCTGGAGCTTCCAGGTCAGCAGCCTGCCCGAGGGCGAGACCGACTTCCTCTTCGTGGTGGAGGTCACCGCCGCCGACGGCCAGGTCACCAAGAAGGAGTACCGGGTGGCCACCTGGCGGGACGCCACCGACGACGAGAGCAACGTGCCCACCCTGGCCGACAAGACCACCCTGAAGGTCAGCGAGACCGGCGGCACCAAGCTCTTCGAGGTCAATCCCACCTTCGAGAAGGAGACCAACTTCTACTACGTCAACGTGCCTACCGAGACCACCGAGGTCAACGTCTCCGCCGTCACCGGGACCTACTACAAGCTCTACCCGGCCCTGGCCAATACCACCGTCACCGATACGGCCACCGGCAACATGTTTGTCTACGATGAGAACGGCCGCAAGTATGTCACCGACGCCAACGGCAAGAAGTACGGCGAGACCGGCTATGTCCGCACCTACGAGACCAGCAGCTACAACGTGACCGTCAACGGCCACAATGTGGCCTCCGGCCAGGACTTCACCGTCCGCGACCTGATGCTGGGCGACAACACCGTGGAAGTGGTCATCACCGGCCTGGAGGGCGCGCAGCGGACCTACACCGTGGTCATCAACCGCGGCGACGCCGAGTTCACCGCTCCCGCCGATCGGCCCGATCCCATCATCACCGGCCTGCGGGTCAACATGGACCTGTACGGCAAGGAAGAGGACGATCAGGTCCTGCTGCCCGCCTTCGACGACGGCATCTACTACTACAATGTGATCGTGCCCTATGAGGTGGATCACCTCTACGCCTGGGCCAAGGCCGAGAACGCCGCCGAGCTGCGCATCGCCAGCATCAACGTGGACGACGTCACCGACCTGACCTCCGCCGAGGCCAAGCTGGCTGAGGAGCTCAGCGGCTGGCGGAAGCTGGAGATCCCGCTCCAGGTGGGCAACGAGAACAACATCGAGGTCATGGCCTACGGCATGGACGCCGACGGCAACAAGACCGAGACCCGGGTGCGCACCATCGTCAACGTGGTCCGCCTGCCCGAGAAGTACCTGCCGCCCGAGCTGGAGTACATCGGCGTCAGCGAAGGCACCCTCACCAGCGTCTACCACGGCTCCATCCACAACTACAACGTCACCGTGCCCTACGACGTCAGCGAGGTGGACGTGGATATCCTGGCCACCATCGGCGAGACCAGCGCCAAGCTGGTGGGCGGCAAGAACATCAGCGTCCTCACCGATCCCGCCACCGGCAAGGCCGTGGACACCTTCAGCCTGAAGGTGGGCGAGAACGTGGTGCGCATCTACCTCTACGACGACCGGCCCATCCCCGACGGCGGCTATCCCTACTACATCGGCGTCTACTCCGTGGTCATCCACCGCATGAGCAAGGACGGCATCCAGATCGACCTTGCCGACGGCGTCTCCACCGAGACCACCACCGATGAGGAGACCGGCGAGACCACCACCGTTGAGACCGCCCTGTCCGCCCTCACCGCCACTCAGAGGGTGAAGGGCAGTGACGGCACCGTCACCGAGACCAAGCGGGAGTTCACCACTGACTTCGCCTTCAACGAGTACAACTACTACCTGTACGTGAGCGAGGATGCCGACAGCGTGTTCTTCACCGCCAACGCCGCCCACAAGGACGCGGTCATCACCGTCAACGGCCACGCCAAGGACACCGGCAAGGACGGCTGGACCGTGAACCTGGCTCAGTCCGGCGACACCCAGGCCATCGTCAACGTCACCGCTGCGGACGGCAGCATGAAGAACTACACCGTCACCATCATCCGCGGCAACGACGACTTCGCCATCGCGGGCTACACCGAGTATCCCTACAACATCATCCAGTCTGTGACCCTCACCGGCAACACCGCCGAGACCGAGGGCAGCGTTAAGCTCGACACCGCTCTGGTGTCCGGCTACAGCAAGGTGGACGCCTTCCTGCCCAAGACCCACGAGGAGGACCCCGTGACCCACGAGAAGGGCCCCGACACCTACTCGGTGGCCGTCACCGCCAATGTGGGCCTGCCCGTGGTCCTGTCCTGGAAGAAGGAGGACAGCAGCCAAGCTCTGAACAGGCTGGAGACCCGGGTCCGCGTCAACGGCCACCTGGCCGTCCTGGATGAGAGCAGCGTCTACGAGGATGATAAGCACCAGAAGTTTGGCACTTACATCGTCAGCGACCTGCCCATGACCACCTACCAGGAGCGCCTGGACATCCGTGTGGACTACGTCCTGATGGCCAGCGACGCCTCCCATGATGGCCTGACTCCCGCTGTGTATACCGTCCAGAACGTCAGCTATGTGGTGGACGTCTTCCACGCCGAGGCGCCCAGGAAGCCCGAGCTGGATGTGGACCGGTACAACAGCAATGGCGAGCTCGTCCACAAGGGTACCAACCAGCCGGTGCGGGATGAGAACGGCAGCATCGTCTACACCGACGAGCCTCTCACCGGCCCGCAGCTGGGCAGCATCTCCCTGAGCCAGGACGGCAGCAACGTGGACTCCGGTACCTTCACCACCATGTTCCGCGGTGACGTGTTCTACTACCGGGCCACCGCCGCCGGCGAGAACTTCCGGATCTTCGCCTCGGTCCTGCCCGAGAGTGCTACCACCTACGCCGAGGACGTGGAGCTCTTCGATGTGGCGCCGCTGACCAAGGACAACACCTACATCGAGGTCTTCGACGAAGCCGGCAGCCGCTACACCCTGACCCAGAGCGACGCCAGCTACAAGGTCTTCCCGTTCAACAAGACCGTGGACGGCGAGGGCAATGTGGAGCTTCTGCCCACCACCCTGCGCTTCCGGGTGATCCACTACGCCGAGAGCGGCTACGAGCTGGTCAACGAGTACATCCTCACCGTCTATCCCACCGACTCGCCCATCGTGGACGACATCACCCTGGTCAACGCCCGCATGAACGAGAAGTTCGAGACCCTGAAGCGGGAGTACACCGGTAAGGTCTACAAGCTCCAGGAGGGCTACGGCGTCCACGCCAAGGCCGAGTACTTTGACCCCGAGGTCCAGAACTGGCGCGGCGGCAAGATCGAGATGACCGCCCTCTACAAGAAGCTGATCGACTACACCTACACCGACGGCGAGGGCACCACCCATACCATCCGCGTCGGCGAGGAGGGCTATGTCGAGACCTTCGAGCAGGAGAACGGACAGGACAAGATCTACCGCTACACCATGCTGGACAAGGACGGCAATCCCTTCGGCCACAACGACTTCGTGGGCTACTTCCCCCAGGAGACCCTCACCGAGGACGGCAAGACCCTGGTGGACGCCACTGGGCCCGTGGAGCTCTATCCCGGCGACGACACCCAGAACTACCTGCCCTGGGATCTGGACTTCTTCGACGTGGAAGTCACTCTGACCTACCCCTACGGCTACCGTCAGGATGCCACCGGCAACTATCTTGACAAGGATGGCAAGGTCATCTACACTGCCGGTAATCTCCCGGCCAACCTGACCGATGACGAGAAGGAGGTCATCACCGACTACCGCGTGGGCGTCTACGTCATCCACATGACCCGTACCGACGTGCCCATCCTCTTCACCCAGCTGGAGGACCTGTCCGCCTACCAGCCCGATCCCAGGAAGGACACCTCCGAGGGCAAGGTGGACACCAAGCAGACCCTGTACCAGATCGGCGCCATCATGACCGGGCCCAAGTATGACGACATCCTTGAGCAGAACATCGTGGAGGACGTCAGCCCCAACTTCGATCCCGAGCATCCCTACTACCTGCTGGTCCTGGATCACCGGATCAACGAGGTCTGGCTCCAGACCAAGTTCGACCTGACCAAGCAGAAGGTCTCCATCACCAGTGAGGATGTGACCAAGGATTACCCGGAGAGCTACTTCTACTCCTCCAAGTTCGACCACAGCTTCACCTCTTCCGGTGAGTACGCCTACCTGAACTTCGGCGACGCCTACTACAAGGACGAGGACTTCAAGACTCTGGTCACCATCAAGGTCACCGAGGGCCTGAACACCTCCTACTACAAGATCTGGGTGGTCCGCGAGCGCCGCAGCGACAGCAGCAGCCAGTTGGATCTGGACCTCTACTTCGGCATGGACAAGGATCAGGCCGTCGAGGCCGTGGATCCCGCCTCCGGCGAGCTCCACACCACCAACAGCGGCGTACTGGTCCAGGCCGGCGCCAAGGGCGCGGACTTTGACGACGCCAGCGTCACCGACAAGAGCCAGGTGGGCCTGTGGGGCAGCTGGTACATGAAGGACGATGTCCGCACCCTGTACAAGGATATCCTGAAGAACAGTGATGAGACCAAGCCTATCACCGGCTTCAACAAGGACATCGCCTACCTCTATACCACCACCCTTCCCATGTCCGCCAAGTATCTGGCCCTGGATCTGACGGCCGTCACGGCCACCAAGCATGTCAGCGTGGTGTACAACAACCAGTTCCTCGATCCCGACAACACCGCCGCCGACACCGTGTTCACTGTCAAGCTCAATCAGGCCGAGCGGGAGAGCTTCGTCTTCGTCACCGTCCACACCGACGGTCTCAAGCGGGGCGATCCGGGCTACGCCGACCAGGCCACCACCTATGTCATCTGGGTCCGCCGGATCAACGAGGAGTACCTGGAGAACATGTGGGTCACCGACACCACCAAGTCGGACACCGAGGACAACATCCCCGAGCACTACGAGCAGATGTGGCTCATCCACGACACCGACAAGGGCCGCGATGAGTACGACATGGTCCAGAGCTGGTATGACACCGATGGCAATCTCACCGGCGGCCACACCGAGGACGAGGTGGCCGAGTGGCTGGACAGCCAGGAGAAGCACGACATCTACAGCACCGACCGCAACGCCCAGTACGCCGACTACGGCGTCATGGTGGAGGTCCTGGACACCTACATCTACCTCAACGCCGAGGCCAGTGACGAGACCTACGTGGATGAGACCACCGGCGAGACCCACTACCGTTACCAGGTGGTCATCTCCGAGTACGGCGTGGACGACCCGCAGACCGCCAGCAGCGGCGATGATTACAAGATCATCAAGCACCGCTTCCGTCTCGACCCGTCCAAGAACGGCGACCAGGTCTTCCAGTTCACCGTCACCGACAAGCTCACCGGCAAGGAAGGCACCTACTACCTCACCGTCTTCCGCGACAAGGCCGACGATCCCGACAAGCTCATCCTCCAGACCCATGTGAAGGGCAGCATCTCCACCGCCAGCCAGTATAATCCCGTCTATGCAGCCGACGGCACCACCATCACCGGCTACAAGAAGGATTACACCGCTGAGTACACCCTCTACCGCAAGGCCGAGGAGATGAAGCTCTACACCGTGGACGAGTTCTGGGATCAGTTCGCCGAGAGCAAGGGCTGGATCGAGGAGGGCAAGACCTACACCTTCACCGACAAGCTGGATAAGCTCATCGCTGAGGGCCTGCTCCTGTCCACCTACGTGGGCCAGACCGCCGAGGACACCGGCAAGTACCACATCGAGTTCAGCGACGACGGCGATGTGGACCAGACCGGTACCTACATGCTGGTCTTCCGCAGGGACGGCTATCTGGACTACACCCTGGACAACATCCTGATCTACCGGACCTGGGCTGAGGCCGAGTACGACTTCGGTGCCATGGCCATGCGTCCCGGCGACCTGGATCACGATGGCGTCATCGGCGAGAAGGACATGGAGCTCTTCGACCAGTTCTCCACCGCCATGGACGGCGTCTACCGCGAGCTGGTGGGCCGTGTGGTGGCCACCAAGATGACCCACACCGGCACTCTGAGCCAGACCACCTTCAAGGAGGGCGACTCCATCACCGCCGCCGACCTCGCCGGCATCACCCTGAAGTACGCCGGCCGGGCCCTGAGCGACTACGATACGCCCACCGACGAGATCCTGGCCCAGTTCCCCGAGGAGCCCAGCTTCGGCGATGTCCGGTACTTCCTGAGCACCTACCGTCAGCTCAGTGACGCCGAGGGCCTGACCAGGAACGGCCTGGAGGTCACCAGCGGTCACACCTTCACCGCGGATGAGACCGGCATCTACTACCTCTACGCTGTGGTGGAGTACACCGACGATAACCTGGGCGCCAACCAGACCCTGGTGCTCTACCGCCTGGGCGTCGAGGTCACCGTCCGCCGGGCCACCGCCGCCGAGCTGCTCAGACACACCGGCAGCCCGACCGCAACGGAGTTCACCGTGGGCGACACCCTGGCCCTGGCCGACCTGGCCGGCATCCAGGTGACCTACAACGGCATTGACCTGGAGAACGTGACCTACGTGGTCAGCACCGTGCCCAACGCCACCAGCGAGACCGAGCTCACCAGTGAGGAGACCAGCCAGGTGAATGCCGCGAACGGCTACACCTTCGCCAGCGCCGGCACCAAGTACCTCTACGCCATCGCCATGTACACCGCCGACGGCGCGATGCCCATGTTCCTGGTCTATCAGGTCTGTGAGCTCACGGTCGCCGAGCCTGCTGAGGTGCCCGTTGTGCCCGGCACCGGGACCGAAACCGAGCCCACCGTGCCCGACGTCTCCGATACCGACAGCACCGACGAGCAGCCCGCTGAGAACAGCGGCAGCGCCGACGAGACCGAGACCGACGCCCCCAATGCGGAGCTGAAGCCCGCCGACGGCGACAGCGCTGTCAAGGGTGGCACGACCACTGAGGACAGCAGCTCTGACGGGACCCAGACCGACGTCTCCGACGCGGAGCTGAAGCCTGCCGACAGCGCCACCGCCGACAAGGCCGGCACGACCACCGAGGACAGCAGCTCTGACGGGACCCAGACCGACGTCTCTGACGCGGAGCTGAAGCCCGCCGACAGCGCCACCGCCGACAAGGCCGACACGACCACTGAGGACAGCGGTTCCGACAGGACCGAGGAGTCCGAGACCGACAGCAGCGCCGACGAGCCCGGCTCCGCCGAGAAGCCCAGCTCCACTGAGGAGTCCGGCAAGACCGAGAGCGCCGACCAGAGCGCCGAAGTCTCCGCCGAGACGGAGGAGCCCGCCGCTGAGGTCGAGGAGACCGTGGAGGTCCAGGCCGCCGAGGTCGCCGAGCTCCACCACGCCGAGTCCGAGCCTGCCGATGAGCCCGCCGCGGTCACCGAGCCCGACGAGCCCGCGGCCAGCGAGAGCGCCGGCCAGTCCGATGAGACCTCCGACAGCGAGGATAAGAGCGCTGACGAGACCTCCGACGAGACCTCCGGCAGCGGGGATGAGACCTCCGCAGAGACCTCCACCGAGACCTCTGTTGAGACCTCCGACGAGAGCAGCGAGCCTGCCCGGTCCGACGAGTCCGAGACCTCCGACAGCGAGAGCGAGACCGAGGCTTCCACGCCCGCGAAGACCGAGTCCGTCAGCAAGCCTGCCAAGTCCGAGACCTCCAAGACCAGTTCCTCCACCGCCGCCAAGACCGAGGTCAAGAAGACCGAGACCCAGGTCGAGAAGACCGAAAGCGAGGTCAAGGAGCCCGAGATCGTGGCGGAAGAGCCCGCCGACCAGGCCGAGACCGAGCCCGAGGAGGAGACCGTGAGCGTCATGGATCTGCTGGTCAAGACCGTGGTAAGCCGGGATCTGGCTCTGGATTCCGACGAGGTGGCTGACCTGGTGGCCGAGACCGCCATGGTTCTGGCTGCCAAGGCCGGCACCTGGGATCCCACCGTCCTGGACTTCGACGGCAACAAGTACCTGAACACCAGCGACCTGAGCTATCTGCTGATGTACTGGGGCATGACGGCGAACAAGTCCTGCTACCGCGACAACCCGGATTCCCGGTACGAGGCCATCCTTCAGCACTACGATCCCAACACCTGATGGGAAGCCTCCGGCGTGAGCCGGAGCCCCATCCGGGGAGGGAAACTCAGCACATAACAGAGGCGCGCGGCCCAGTGGCCGCGCGCCTTTGCGCGTTTTCTGAAAAAGGGTTACAATGTGGTAAAAATAGGTATATTTCCCACGATTTATGTTGACAGAATTAAAATGTACGAGTATTATGTAAATGTATCACTATGTCTCGGAGTCTGCCCATAGGCAGGTAAATTCCAACAAAAATGTAAAATTTTAGCAGATAAGGAGGGGAAAAGCATGAAGGACAGGCCCTGGATGTCCCGGGCGGCCAGTATGGCTGTGGCCGTGGCCTTGAGTGCACCCCTTACCCTGATGGTGGTCAGTTTGGAAGCGGACCTTCCCACCCTCTCTGTTCAGGGCGCCCAGATCAATATGATGGCCGACGGCAGCGCCCAGCTCCTCTTCGATGTGGGGATCGAGAACGTGGAGAAGAGCGACGGTGCCTACTTCCATGACCTCACCGCCGGCAGCCAGCTCCCCGCCAACTTCAGCCGCTGGAGCGACGTGGTGGCCGGCGCTGTCACCAACCAGAAGAAAAACTACTATATCCCCACCGCCGGTACGGCTGATGGGGACACCGTCAGCGCCCAGGCCAAGGTCATCCTCCGCCCGGTCACCGGCCTGGTCATCTCCTCTCCCTCCCGTATGGAGTACACCTACGGCCAGTATTACGACCCCGCCCTTCACGACGGCCAGGGCAACCCCATGCGCATCGAGCTGGTCTACGAGAGTGACCCCGCCATCAACAACGACGCCAGGAACCAGACCTCCGAGATCATCACCTTCGGCGTCAGCCACTACGACGACAGCGGCGCCCCTGTTACGACCTTTGAGGCCCGCCACCTCCAGCTCTACTATGTCGGCGACGGCCAGACCGTGGAGCAAGCCATCACGGCGGGCCAGAAGCTCACCTACAAGGACTATCTCACCGTGGGCACCCACAACGGCAAGCACATCGCCGTGGTCCGGGACCAGGGCAGCAGCGCCATCCATTCCAACGCCACCACCCAAAAACTGACTGTAAAGGAGAAAACCTTGCTCCTCACCGCCAACCGCCAGGACCGGGCCTACGGCGAGAGCAACCTGGACTTAAAGTTTTCCTTCAAGCCCGCCGACCTGGCCCAGCCCGACCAGAAGGCCCTTGACCAGGTCAATGCCGCCTGGAGGACGGATGCCGCCGCCGACGGAAATGCCGTTCTCACCACTCTGGCAGGGAAGCAGAGCTATACCTACGACGACCCCGATATCGCCACCGCTGCCACTCCCGGCAGCGACGTGAAGGACGGCGGCAACGGCTATTACGACATCACCCTCTCCGGCGGCTCCCTCACCAATTACAAATTTGCCTACGCCCCCGGCGAGCTCCACATCTACCCCCGGATGATCAGAATCGAAAAGTTTATCAGCGATGCCAATAGGCCCATCTACACCATCTATGCCAACACTACGGCGCTGAAATTCTACACCAGCGTTACCAACCTTCCCAAGGACTCTGCCAAGGAGCCCTCGGTCACCTTTACCGACCCCTCGACCCTCAGATATGTAGTGGATGGGGTCAGCCTTGAGATGACCTCCGGGACCCCTGTCTACGGGAATGACAAGCTCATTCTGGACATCATGGTGGACTTCCTGAACAAGCCGACTCAGGCGGACTATTCCGGTACCTGGAGCACCAAGGTGGCCAGCGCCGCCCTGGCTTCCGGCGGCAAGAACCAGAACTACATCCTGGAGCAGAGCGGCAGCGGCGCGGTGATCCTGACCGGAGGCGACACCGCTGTCGGTATGATCATGAACCGCTCCATTGAGAGCATCCAGATCGTGGAGCTTCCCACAAAGCGGGAATATACCTATGGCGAGGACCTGAACCTGGATGGCCTTGCCGTCAGCGTGGTCTATACCGGCATCCCCGGCGAGGAGTTGGCCGACCGCACCCGCCGGGTGGAGTATTACAGCCGGGACCAGTTTGCCGGCGAGGGCCTCTATGTCAACTATTACGACAGCGAGACCCTGAAGGAGGAAAGCGAAGACTGGCTGAAGATCTTCGGCGGCGCCAGAAATGACGATGGGACCTATCCCCAGGGCAAGTATCCCGCGGCCGCCACCGGGGACCACCTCACCATCGCCCCCGCCCATGAGAAGTTCCAGGGGAAGGACTTCTCCGCCAACGGGAAATACCTCATCGTCTCCGCACAGCTCTCCAGCGGTCATACCACCCCGGTAGAGCCCCAGATCCTGCCCACTCAGGTGGCCACCGGCGTGACCGAGAAGCTCCAGCTCAAGGTCAACCCCCTTCCCCTGACCTTCACCCTCTCCGCCCAGGACAAGACCTACGACGGCTCCACCCAGGCCGCCGGCTCCATTACCTTCACCAACCCCTACCACGACCAGGTGGTGGACCAGATCTACCCCATCACCGGGGCGGACTATGAGCGGGACTGGAACAGTCTCTCAGCCAACGAGAGCTTCAAGACCGTTGTGAATGCTCTATTTCATGGTGGAAGCCACCAACGGTGAGGCCGTCCTGCCTGACGGCACCTTGCTGGGTGTGGTGCGGTTCTACTATGACAAGGACGCCTTTGAGCCCTGGGCGACTACGGCCGGAAAAGCTACGATTGGCGAGACCAAGACAGATGTTACGAATGTTGATGATTGGTTTGACGGAACGAAGGGCCATTGGCTGATCCAGTATGCCACAGAGGAGGAGATCCTGAAAGTCATTACCGACCCCAGCAGCACCATTATGTTCTCCTTTGCCGGACAACAGGTGTACTATATTAGTGGGACCAATGAATTTTATTGGTCCGAACTGCTGAGTGAGAGTAAATGTAAGATCGTCAATGCGGTGGACCCCGATAAGGCCGATTCGGAAGCGGATAAGTGGAGTAAGACCACAAACTTGTTGAGAAAATTGAATAATGGAGCACCGGCTGAGCCGGCGGAGGGGGATTATACCCCCTGCGTCAGCTTCAAGCTGGTGAACAGCCTGTCCTTTGCCCAGGGCGGTGGTGGCGATCAAGCCATCATCGTCTACTACGACTGGGACAACGCCCTGATCGGCGTTCAGGGCGTTGAGCCCGGAGATGCGCGAAAGGAAGTCAATGATTTCGTTGAGAAGAACTTTATCGCCACTGATGTGCGGGCGTCGAAATACACGGTAAATACTGACGCTTATTACAATGTGATCGACTCGGTGAAGCGAATTGACACATATCGAGATGAAACGTATCCCGCAGAGGGGCCGGGTACAGCAGGACCATATGATAATAGCGGAGACGATTTCCAGCTGACCAATAAGCTGGACTATGCCTTCTATACCCATCCCACCAAGCGAATCGTGCTGGCAGACCCGGATGGAAGCTGGTCAGGAACGCCCAATTCGACTGCAACAGCGGCAAACGGCGGCCTGGCGGAGGACCCGAAGGGCGGCGAGCTGAACGGTGATGAGACCATTCAGTGGGAGCCCATGAAGGCCGGGGATTGGGCGAACGAGACGACTCTTGACCAGGGCGCGGTGCAATATCCCTATACCAATGGCTGGGCCGTGGTGCCGGCAGAGAAAGTGCATAGCAATAATGTGGATGATGTGTGGACGACCATGGGCGGTTACCGCGGTGAGTTGGTGGACTGCAAGCCGGTTCCGGTCAACAACGACAACTGCGATATCCCTGCCAACGTAAACGGATTTAGAAATTATACCACCAGCGGAGAGTCCAGCTATTTTCATTTCCAGGATTTTTCTGAGTTGGAAAAGGACAAGGTATATTATGTGAAGGCGTGCTATGAGCCGGGGGAGGGGCTAGACTATACAAGTTACCTCTATACGCCAATTAGTGATAATGTCTATTATGTTCGATATGACGTTGGTGATAGTACCACGGCTAATGCTCTGTTTAATGGGGGCATATATGAGCCTGATCCGTCAAAGATTGACACGAATTACACCTATTGGTGGCAGGCTGACGGAAGTGGAACCCGCCCAGCAGTTTTGACAACATTAAAAGAGATGCTTCAGGCGGCAGTAAGCAGCACAGGTGTGACAGGCAGTACACCAAATCCAAATGCTTGGAAAACCTTGCAGGCCGATGCAGTTAACAAATTGTTCCTTGCAAAAGCAGACCTACCTGAGGATCAGCGAAAGGCTGGGGACGGGTTTAGCAAACTTGAACATTTTGCCAGTGACAATTTGGACGAGTTCAAGAATTTGATGGAAGCCTTGGTGCAAAATGCATATGCGGCAGGGATCGTTGATCCGACGGAACTGAGCTGGCTACAAACCCAAGATGGCCTTTTCAATGGGGGCGTATACAATGCGTCGCCTGTTGGAGAGACCTATTGGTGGACAGAGCAAGGTGACGGACTTCGTCCGGGCGAAGTTAGATTTGACCCAGACGAGGTGATAAAGGAACTGCTGGTAGAGGCGAGTACGATCAATAGGAAGTGGACTGGAGAATCGGTCCGAGGAGACGATGCAAAGCTGCAGGAGCAGATCGCGAAGTATTTGGATCAGCTAAAGCTCAAGAAAAAGCCTGTAAGCGGAGTAGACCAAGGATTCTATTCCGGCAGCGATGCGGCAGACGTAACAGAGATATCGAAGAAGTTGGATACATTGGCGACCTTGTGCTATGGAAAGAGCGGAAAGGATGGCTGGGAGGACTTCCTGTCCGCACTCGTTACGGATGGCGGCTATGCGCAAATGACGTGGAAACAGGTGCAAGCGTATCTTATGGGAGCGGGTGTTAAGGCGGACAGTGCACTGAATGACGGCGATTACTCCTGGAAGCCAAGTTCAATTTCCGAGTCGAATACTATCAGCATAGCTGGAAATGTTGAAGACATTATTGCGACAGTTCAGGAAGTGCTTTCGGAGGATGAGAGGACCAAGACGAAGTCAGACAACTGTACCCAGGTGGTCACAGATACTGGCGATACAATTATAGACATTGAAAATATAATTGAAAGCAAGTGTGGTATTCGATTCCTGGGCTGTGACAGCATTTTGCGGATCAGCTACAAAACCGTGGTGAAAAATCACATTGAGGTAGAAGGGTTCAGTCATCAAGCTGCCGCAAAGGCGACAACAGAAAAAAGTGGTTGGAATTTGCAGTGGATCAGCATAACAGAAGATCCAGAACTGGTTATTATCGAAATGCTGTTGCCAGAAGGCCTCCAGTTAGCGGAGGTCCAACAGGAGGCTGAGGTTACAGATTTGGAAGAGATATTCCAACCGGGGACCGGTGAGAAGGTGGATACGCCGGTTGAGACCACAGAGCCGGAGACTGAGAGTCCCACGCCGGAGTCCACGGACAGCCCTGAGCCGGAGACATCGCAGAAGCCGACAGAGGAGACCATCGAACCGGAGCCCTCTGAACCGACCACGGAGACTCCTATTCCGGAAGAGACGCAAAAGCCAACAGAGACAACGGAGCCTACGGAGCCGGAAACCCCGTCAGCTGCGCAGACGCAGAAACCTGATGGGACAACGGCAACAGAGAATGAGGAAAAGACTCCCACGGATGGGAATGCCGGCGCGGCAGAAGGGACACAGACGACCGATGCGGAGGAGACCAAGGCACCTGCGGAGGAGACCGGCGGTTCCGCCACAGAGCTGCCAAAGGATGAGACGGCAGAGGTGTTGGCGGTGGCTTGGGTCCTGCCGCCGGAGGTGTTGGCGAGCCGTGCCGGCCAGGCCAGTTCCGTGCAGCGATGTTGAAATTCAAAGGCCCAAAAACAAAACCTGACGTGGCTGTCAGGTTTTGTTTTACTCAGCAACTGGTAAAATTTTACAAATTTCATGAATTTACCAGGAAGCCAACGGAAAAAAGAGGGGAAAAATCCGGGATTTGCACTTCCATTTACATAATTTTGGTGCTATAATACCATAAACTGGTGCGTTCTATCGGCACCAGAAAATATGTACGAGCTTAAACGGCTACTTATGAAGCTGGTATCAATACTCGGCAGGAGGAATTTTACCATGAAAAGCTTGAAGAGAATGACGGCGTCTATGCTCTGCGCGGCCATGCTGATCTCCATGCTTCCGACCTCGGCGTTTGCCCTGGGGGAAGAGGAGACGCAGGAACCGCCGGTGGAGGTGAGCGCCAGCGTGGAGCCTACTGCCGAGACGAGTTCGGAGCCCAGTGGGGAACCGACGTCTGCACCGGCAGACGCTGAGACCACGTCCAGCGTGGAGCCTGCGGAGGAGACGCCGGACACAGAGCCGACGCCTACGCCGCCTGACGCGGAACCCACACCTACGCCGGCTGACACTGAGCCCGCGCCCGATGGGGAGCCCACGATAGAGCCCACACCCGTCCCTACTACCAGCACCTCCCCCGAGGGAGGGGCTGATATTGATCTGCTCGGAACTGGGGAGGACGATGGGGAAATCGAGCTGCTGTTGGCAAGCGTGAAATCATGGAAACTCAGTATTGGTGAAGATGGCTCGGTTAACGGTTCTGTTGAACTTACAAATGTGCCCATCAGTAAGGATGGCACTGTATATACATTGTCATTTATAACGGAAACACCAAAAGGTATATTTGACACGAACTATTTTGAGACCAATAAAAAGACGACTGCCTGTACTGCATCAAGCACTCTTGACCCCGACGGTGTATCGAGTGGTTTTATGCAGTATAGATGGACAGTCGTTCGAAATGGGCACTTGCTTCGGATGATCTAACTGGTTCACTTGCTGTAGCGAGCACAGTTTGGGGCGATGGCGCCTCAATGGACGGTTCGAGCGGCATTACTGTCACTGCCGTCTATGAGGAAGTAAAGCCCATTACATATACTCTGAACCTGACGGTAAACAAGGACCGGGAAACCGACGCCAAGCCGTGGATCGGCCAGGTTGTGGAGCTGTATCAAAAGGGTGGGGCCACCGCGCTGAAGTCTGGGACGGTGGCCGCCGATGGCACCGTGAGCTTTGCGGAGCTGTCTGCCGGGGATTATACGATCAAGATCACAAACGACAGCTTGCTTAAAGGCAGCTATTCGGAGGATATCAAGATCTCGGCTAATACGGAGAAGATCTTGCAGTTCTATACCGTGAACGTGAAGGTAAATGACGCCAACCTGGGCTATCTGACCTACGCTGATGATGGGGTTGAGGATACCGTGGGCGTCACAGACGCAACGTTTATTGTTGACGAGGATACATTAGGCTCCACTTATGAGATAACGGCGACGGCGAAGGATAATTGCGAGTTTGTGGAGTGGACCGTGGGAGAAAGTGGAACTCCGGATGATTCTACAGAAACGGCGACCGATAATGTGCTTACGCTTATAGATTTCTCTACCGCTGATACACCCAAAACCTATATTGCCCATTTCAAATCCAGCGTTTATGAGCAGACTGTCACCGTGACTTGGGACGGCGCGGCGCCTGCCAGCGGGACGACTGCGGGGGTGGCGTTGCGGGAGGCCGGCGCAGCTGCTTCCACAGATGCGGCGTTTACCGGGACGACGAATGCGGCCGGCGCGGTCACGTTCTCCGCTCTGGCGGCGGGAAAGACCTACGATGTGTACGTAGACGGGCATAAGTGGACAGATACCCTGAGCCAGGGAACGGACGTTACCGTCCCCCTGGTGTCGGCTACGGGCGCGGCTGGGGATAACGGCGAGGTGTCGGTGGCGGCCACGGGTTACACCACGGTCGAGACTGATACCAGCAACGCTTCCGTTGTCTTGTGGGTGCTGAGCGGGACGGATGTGACCTGGACCGCCACACCGGCTGCCAATTATAAGCTGGATCACTGGGACAGCGGAACGGGCACGACCAATCCCCTGAAGGAAACAGGCATCACCACTGCTGCCAGCCATACTGCTACCTTTGCGAAGAAGACCGCCAATGTGACGGTGAACTTCTGGAAGAACGCTAAGGGTACGGCTCATGCCCTGACCGCCGGCACGGCGGTGACATTGAAGCAGGGTACAGACGTGAAGTATACCGGTACTCTGGCGGCTGATGGGCAATCGGCTACCTTTGCTAACGTCGCATTTGACGCCGCCGACTATGATATTTTCGTCGGAGATGTGGACAGCACGGTGAACGTTACACTCAACGACACTGAAAGCACTGTTGACGGCAGCACTGTCACTGCCGATGTGATTTTCTACGGTGTGACCCTGGCGACGGACCCGGTGGACCAGGCGAATGGCTTTGTGGCGTTTGGTGCAACGCAGCCGTTGACAGCAACAGAAACCAACGATCTGACCAACTACTATCTGCCTGGGCAGACTGTCACTGTGGCTGCCAAGCCGAAGACCAACTATACGATGGGTAACCCGTCCTGGGCGGCGAGCGCTAATACTGCTGGACTGACAATTGATAGTACCAACAATTGGAAGGCCACCTATACCGTGGGCACAAGCCAGGCTACACTGACAGCTAAGTTTGTGCTGGAATCCTATGCCCAAAAGGTCATTGTGAAAATCAACGGTACGGCGCAGACTGATTTGACTGTGACCCTGACGAATAAGGATAACAACAAGGTAGAGGATAAGGTCACGACAGGTGGCTCCGCCACATTTAACGGGATCAAGGACACTTTGGCTCCCTATACCTTCACAGTGAGCGGGCCGACGGGTGCTCCGAAGACCTTTGTGGGTGCTGAGGCGACCCTGGCGGCTGATAAAATCAAAGGCGCTAACGAGGATCTGGCTGAGATCGTTATTGAGCTGTACAGCCTGACACTTAAGACCGACGGTTCCACGGGCAACAGCGCTGCCGCCCTTGGGCAGACGGTGAACAACACAACCGGAACGACCGTCTATTGCAAGAGTGGGACCAGCGTGACCACCTCGGTGACCGCTGCCACCGACTACCGCTTTGACAGTTGGGATCCGGCTACGGATGTGCCCGAAGGATTCAAGACTGATACGGCGGCAAATACCTTTGCTATGCCCGCGAATGCGGTCACGCTGCAGGCCAACTTCCAGCAGCAGTACACTGTGTACAAGCTGGTGGACGGCGGCGATACGACTACGCCGACGGGTAATGGCGATGATCACGGCGTTTATACCGCCGAGGTGAAGGCGCCTTCGGCGACGATTGGCGGCGCGCCGGCCACCGGCGGCAACGCCCAGGTGGATAAGGGCAGCTATGTGACTTTGAGTGACCCGACTCCGGATGATGGCTACCGCTTTGAGAAGTGGGTGGTCATTGGCGGCGAGTTGAAGAAGACGGCTGCTTCTGATGGCACAACCGCCGATGGCACCGAGGAAACCGCCTACTTCTTCCCCGCGGATGACAACGCCACCATCGAGGCGGTGTTCGTGAAGGACGAGTTCACCGCCACGGTCACTACAAAGTATAATAATGCTGCCGACAGTACTCTGGTCACCGAGGTGAAGCTGGTCAACTCTGCCGACAGCACTAAGAGTTATACCCTGACCTCGGCGAGCAGCAACGGTGTTTATACTAATACCGAGGTGTACGCAGGATCCACTCTGGATAGTGTGCCGGTGTACGATGTGTACGTCAACGGCTACAAGACCACCCAGCAAATCAAGTACGACACCGCCGAAGATATGTCGGAGGACGTCGTCATGTATGAGCTTACGGTGGCCGCTGTGAGCGATACGGCGGATGATACCCTGGAGAATGGGGCCTGCACGGTGCAAATCAAGACCACGGCCGGCAGCTATGGCGCTGGGCCTATCCGCGTGCCTGCCACTGCTGACGGAACGCCTACCGTGGGTGTAAAGGCTACCTTGAATACCTCCACCACCAAGCATTACCGCCTGAATAAGAGCGGCGATGCCAATAACCTTTGGACCGCTGCCGCCGGGGCTACCGATAAGAATAGCGGTCTTACCACAGCCAACGTGAATGCTGTTGAAGAGACGTACAGCATCGCCGGCATTGATGCTGACGTGGCTATTACTGCCCACCTGACCCAGCAGTATAAGGTGACGGCGACATTTACACCCACTGGTGCCGCCTGGGCTTCTGAAGTCTCTGCGGACACTACTAAGAAGGCCTCCAGCGCTGTGGCCTACGTGGACGCCGGCAAGCGGATCAGCGTGAACGTGGCCGCCGCCAGCGGCAAGCGGCTGAAGGGCTGGGCGCTTACCACCGGCACCCTGGAGGGCGCCTATGACGCGGCGACCAGCGGCAGTGCGGTAAACGCTATAAGTGGCCTCTACAAGGATGGGACGAAGACCATTCTCTATGTGCAGCCCACCAGCGATGTCACCATGACCGCCAACATGGAGGATGACAACTTTACTGCAACCGTTAAGCTGACCTACAAGAATGCTGTGTCTGCCGATCTGAAGGGCATGCATATTCAAGTCATGCAGGTAAACGGCAGCACCGAGACGCTTGTGGCCGGCACGGACCAAAGCGGTACAAAGCAGATCAAGGATAATAATGACGGCACTTACACGGTCAATAATCTGAGTGTGGGTGGCGGTGGCGTTACCTATAAGATCTACGTGAACGGGTGCCCCACACCGGCGAGCTCGAATTTCCAATCTGTGGCTGATGGAAGCGCGGTAGTGGCTACGGTACCTATGCTGAAAGTGGTCACGGCGGTATCCGAGAACGGAACTACTGTTGATTCTTCCACAAACAAGGCACAAATCCAGACCAACTCCAATGTTGGCCCGTATAACACTGCCTGTGTAGCCCTCTACGTTCCCTCCGGGGTGGCGCAGACCATTAAGCTGACCGCTACGGAGGCTGAGGGCTACCGTCTGAGCAACAAGGACGGGGAGACTCTGTGGACGGACGGGTCTGCCGGCGGCAGCTTCACGGGGTGGACAGCTTACGCGACCAAAGCGGACGGCACCGATGACATTACCCTCACCGCTGACTTTACCGCCGTTTACACGGTGAAGGTCCGGTCCGGCGCCACCGACGTGGGCACTGTGACCAAGCCCACCGGCGAGGTCAAGGTGGACCACGGCACGGGGACCGAAGTGGAAGCCGGAGTGACCACCGATACCGTCATCAATCGGGGTAAGTTTACCGGTTGGAGCATTGAGGACGGCGGTGAGGGCACGTTCGGCAGCACTGCGGCCATTGGAAACGATAAGGCTGCTACCGACAACCCTGTGTTCTTCCATCCCACTGCCGACACTACCCTCACTGCGAACTTCAAGAACCTCCAGGCTACGGAGTATGCGGTGGGGAGCGAGACGAAGACTATGACCACTGCCGGTGTGACCATCACGGTGGAGGCTGGCTATGCTGCCGGTGACGCTGTTGTGACCATCAAGAACCTGGGCAATGTGGCCACCGGTAACCTGACGATCAGCATTAAGGGCGATGATACGAATGATGCCTTCGGTGATCCTACCAGCACCGTCAGTGGCGCAGCCTTGGTGACTGGCACCACAGGTGCTACCATTACGGTGCCCTATAAGGCCGGCAAGGCCGTGAAGACCGATGGTTATACCGCTACGCTGGAGGTCACGGATGGTGACCTGACCATCGAGGTACCCCTGAAGTTGGTGGTCAACCAGAGCAGCAAATTCTACGCTCTGGTGGATACCTACATTAATGATACTGCGCACACGGCTACCGACAATGTTGGTATTGAGACCATTGCACTGCACGGCAACAATGGCACGACTGTGACCGAATATGCCACTGGTACAGGTGTGAACGGTAAGGGCTACAAATTTGAGGATTTGACGACCGGCGTTGATTACACGGTCTATGTCAATGGCTATGCCACTACGACTAAGATCACATCTGACAACTACCAGGACGGCAATCCGGATGAGCCGTTCAATGTTGACCTGCTGAGCATTGAGTGGGCAGATAAGGCCTTTACCGGCGGTGAGCCTACCATCACAGCAAACACCATTGTCCGCACGGCGAACAACGATGCCGCTGGTGCTGGTACCTCTACGAAGCGCATTGCTGTGCCCTCCGGCGCAACAGTAAAGCTGGCCGCAGGAATCACGGAGACATCCAAATATGCCTTTGGCAAGTATACCTATCCGAAGAGCGACAACAGCACCGGCGAGATTACGACAGCAAACTCTGATTTGACCGTCACCGAAAAGGTGGTCCTCACTGCTGCGTACAAGCCCATTTATGCTGTGAAGATCGACGCTGCGAAGGATGATAAGGGCGCCGCAGTTTCCGGCGTGACCGGCACTGTGACGGCTGGGAGCAACTCTGGGACTTCTTTGTACCTCACCGGCGCTGACGCCACCGCAGGCATTATGGTCACCGTGCCCGACGGCTATGTCTTCAAGCAGTGGAATGTGACTGCTGGCGAGAATGGTAGCACTGGTATCGTGATTGCCAAGGCTGGCGATACAAATGCCAGCGTTGGTTCCAACCCCGCTGTCTTCGATCCCACCGATGCTACCATTAAGGCCGGTGACACCATCACCCTGACGCCTGTGTTCTATAAGGTGGCTACGCTGGCCATTGATCCGAACACATACAGCAAGACTGACGGCACGGGTGATGTGGTGCTGACCTTTACCCCCAACAGCGGCACCAATCTCAACAAGATCACGCTGGACGGCAATGAGCTGACAGCAGAAGCCGATAAGGTTGTCGTGACAAAGGACGACTCTACCGGTGTGGTCACCTATACTCTGAAACCGGCTTGGCTCAAGGCAAAGGACGTCAAGAATGGCTATTCCTTCGTGGCCGACTATCAGTTGGGCCCGACCGATGCTCCCAACGCCAAGGCGAACGCGAAGACTGAGGCTGTCACGCTGGACATCACAGCCGATAAGAAGAACCTCACAAAGGCTGAGATCGGCGTCAAGCTGGCTACTGGGGACGGTAGTACCCGTGTGGGCACCGTCAATGTGGACCATGATGATCACAAGTTCGTGGAGAAGGTCAGCTATACCGACTCGAAGATCGACCCCAACGAGCTGATCTGGACCTGGTACTACGCCGACAGCAAACCCGGCAATGTTACTGCCGGCGAGACCGGCACAGAGATTACCGCCAAGGCTGACGGCACAATTGAGGTGCCCGCCGCCGCCAAGGGTAAGTACGTTTACGCAGTGGTGAGCGTGGTTGAAAACGCGCAGACCGCCAATCCCAACTCCGTTCTGTCCAACGTCATCCCCGTGGACTACGACGCCAGCGTGGTGGTGAATGTGGATGACAACGCCATTGCGGATGCCGCGAAGGGCAATTACGAGATAGTTCTTGTGCACCCCACTGACGAGACAAAGAACGTCACTCTGACTGGAGCCAACTTCGGCAGCGACAAGCACAGCACTTCCAGCTCCGCCCTTGTGGGTGGCGTGGATTACAGCGTTACCATCAACCGGGTGGCCGGAACCACGTCTCCCAAGGTGGAAACCGGTGAGGAAGTGACCCCCACCGTTCCTGAGGCTGAGGTGAACTTCTACACCGTGACCACCTCCAACTTCAGCCAGGAGCACGCCAAGGACAGCGACACTAACGAGGTGGGCGAGAGCTTTGCCTCCGGCACCTACGCTGTGGATACCTTGCAGACCGGCAATGATAACGAGGCTGCGATCGACGTAGCCTCCGGCACCGCCGTGCTCACCGGCACCAAGGTGACCGCCAAGGCCAAGAGCTGGGACCAGGACTACAAGCTCACCTGGCGTATGGCGAACAACGTTACTGTAGAGCCCACCTGGGCGGAAAGCCACGATCGGGGCGATCCCCAGGATAAGACTGCCGCCACCGGCACCGGCTACACCACTGAAGTGACCGCCAAGACCTATATCGGCGGCGTCCTGAAGCAGAACACCTATGAGATCACCGGCGACGTCTACGCCAAGACCAACGGCGCTTCGGTGACCGAAGTCACCCTGACCAACGACGGCCATGTGTTCAAGGTTACGCCCACGGATGGAGCCTATACCTTCAACGTTCCCAAGAGCGGCCTGACCGGCGGTACTATCACCAATGCCGGCTACACCCTGGGTGCCACCGAGGCCGACGGCAGCACCATCCTGGGCTATCGGACCGGTGCGAACGCGACAAGCAGTACCGATCCTGATGCGAGTGTCACTCCCTACACGGTGAGCGGTGCGGCCACAGGCGTCCTGCGGGTCTATGTGGACAAGACCGTCTACAAGCTGAAGGCCGAGGGCGAGGGCGTGACCGCCGAGAGCACCGGCGCCTTAGTTGCCGAAGATTTGGCAAAGTCGGTGGAGCTGGACTACAACACCAACACCTACACCATCACCCTCACCAACACCGGCAACACCAAGTTGACGGTGAGCCTTGCCGACCCCAATGTTGCCACAATGGACGACAGTACCGGCAAGATCACTGTTACCGTGCCTAACGGTGTGACCTACGGCACCGGCTTTGAACTCGCTGCCGGTGCGTCCAAGGAGTTCAAGGTGGCCTTTGCCGACGGCCTGAACGTGAAGAAGACCGACGGCACCGTGACCTCCTATGACGTCCCCCTGGCCTTCACCTCCAAGCAGGTGGACGGAACCACCGACGGCCCCGCCGTGACCTACACGGTGAAGTACACCGTCCTCCAGGCCAAGATCACCGCCGTGACCATGAAGGAGAGCAGCGGCACCTTTAGCGCCGACACCATTACCTACACAGACAGCGAGGATCGGGCAACGGATGACGCTACCAAGCCCTATACCTACACGCTGAAAAAGGAAAACAGCGCTGGCAAGACTGACTCCGACGTGACCTATGAGTGGTTCATTACCGAGACTGCCGACGAGCCTGCCGCTGATGCGACTGGTGCTGTAAGCACGGAGGCAACCTACACCTCCGTCGATGGCGACGCCGGCAAGTATCTGTGGCTGCGGGTCAAGGGCGCCAACAACGCCACCGGTACCGCTACCACCACGGTGACTGCCCTTCCCTATGATTCCACCGTGACCCTTTATGAGGACTCCACCAGCGGCAACAAGCTGGGCGGCACCGACTATACCGTGGAGATTTACACCAAGAGCGGTGACACTTACACGAAGGATGCCACCGTTGGAGTGACATTTGACACCAACCACTACAATGTCACTAACCTCATTCCCGGCACCACCTACTACGTCTTCACCAACATCGCCGAGGGCGATGGCACCATGAAGAACACCGGCAAGACCATCGCGGCTGTGGGCCAGAGCGCCGGCGTGATCTACCACACGGTGACCCTGGACGACCACGCCGCCGTCAAGAACGCCTACGAGGATATGGACGAGACCGGCATCATCGAAAACACCGATGCGAACTACAAGCTCCAGGCCACCGTGCCTACGGCCAGCGACTTTGTGGTAGCCTCCGGCAAGCACGTCCTCACCGGCACCGAGGTCAAGTTCGCCGAGACCAAGGACTGGGGAACCCAGGACTACAAGCTGAGCTGGTTTGTGGACGCCACCGCTGACACGGCGGATCAGGCGTTTACCAACAATGGCATCACCAAGACCTACAGCACTGCCATTGGTACCATCAAGGCGGAGCTGAAGCAGCAGACCTACATTGTGACGGCGTACGTCAAGGGCACTGGTACGGCCACCGAGATCACCATGTCCGACGGTCATAATACTTACACGACCGCCGCGAGCGGAGCCGCGAACAGCCATAAGTTCAATGCCATAGGCGGCGCAGTGTCCGGCCTTGCCGGTGGCGGCACTGCAGAGTTCGAAGTTCCCAAGGGGACCTATACGATTGGCTTTACCCTGGCGGATGGTAGCTCCATTAAGGGTACCACCGGCTTGAAAGTCCCCTATGATGCAAGCGCTACAGAGGGTGACACCGCATTGGCGAACGCCCTTGATACCACGGCCAACCACAGCTTCGGTATCTACCTGCAAGGGTCCTTGTTCAAGCTGAAAGTGGACGACGGCATTACCGACCACACCAAGACATCCGAGATCAGCGCTGTGGTAACTGAGAGCCACACCGGCGATTACAGTTCCACAAATAATGTCTCTCCCACCCCCACCGAGGTGAGCAACACCTACATCGCGGTGGTGACGAAGAGTTACGGTTGGACTGGCGATGTGGAAGTCCCTGTGAACCTGGTCAACGAGGGCACAGATATTCTTTACAAGGTGAGCATTGCGGCTGATAGCTCCAACGATGGGGATATCTTTGTTCCCACCATGGGCGATTTCGCCAGCGCCACGCCGGATATTGCGAAGGACGGCAAGAACGAATCCTTCAAGATCACCATTAAGGATAAGAAGGACAGCAAGCCTATTCCCGCCGGCGTCCATGTGGCCAAGTACACCATGAACTTCGCCACAAAGGCCGATGGGACTGCCAGCAATGGAACAACGCTGACTTATATCCTGGTCCTGAATGTCCAGGCCCAGGGGCTGAGCAGCGCAGAGTTCTATGACACCACGCCTGAGCCCGATGTGAAGATTGCGGATGATACTGAAAATGTCGAAGTGGGTGACACCCTTAAGGTCGAGACTGTGAAGAGCGGCGATGTGGAAATTGACCACACCGACCTGAAATTCACCTGGTATGCCGTGGACCATGACGAGACCGTCACTGATAAGGATTCTCTCGAAACTTTGAAGACCGACAACAAGGCCACTGTCATTTCCGGCGTTACCACAGATACCTATCCGGGTGTTGCCGACACCTATGAAGGCAAGGACATTTACGTTCTCGTCGAGCCCAAGGATGCCACTTCTCCTGTCACCGGCTCGGTCATTACCCACCGCGCTGTCGTCAAGTACACCGCCACCATCACGGTGCAGAAGGACAGTGCCGCCATCACCGGCAACACTGACCCCGCCTACACCATCACACTGGTGGACGACGCGGATACGACCATTGAGGTTCTTGCCACTTGGAATGACGGCTCCAAGACCTTCAAGGCCGAGGACCTTATCACCGGTCACACCTATTCCATCAAGGCCAGCGCCATCGCCGGCGATGCCGCCAACCTGGTGGATACAAACCTTGATGTGACCTACACCGATAAGGCCAAGACGGTGGACTACTACACCGTGAAGCTGGTGAAACCGACTTCCACTGTGGAATACAAGACCGGTACTGGCGAGACCTTTGACACCACCAATCCCATCCCCGGTCTCTCCGCCACCCATGGTGCTGCGAGTTACACCTCTGAGACCCCCGTCCTTAAGGGACAGCAGGTTAAGGTGGTTGCTGCCACTTGGTCTCAGGATTACGCTCTGACCTGGCAGAACAAGGTGGCTGATACCGCTACTCCTGGCACCTTGCCCGCCGATTACACCGATGCCACCGGCGCCGGTGCCAACCAGGACAGCACCACCGCCAGCACCACCGGCGAGACCCTGACCATCAACAGCAAGACCGAGGTCACCGCCAAGCTGACCCAGAACACCTACACCGTCACCGGCACCATCACCGGCGGCGTGGGCACCGACCTGTCCCTCATCACCCTGGTAAAGGGCAATGTGACCTTCACCACCGGCGCTGACAAGACAGACGGCGGCGAGAAGACCTACAACGCCGCCACCCTGGACGATACGAACTCTGTAAAGTTCAAGGTCCCCAAGGGCACCTACACCATCACCGCCACACCGGACTCCACCAAGGGCAAGTCTGTTATTGGCATGGAGGCTGCCGGCGAGACGGCTACCACAACCAACACCATCGTGTTGACAAACGTTCCTAAGGACGGCGACCAGGACCGCCTGACCTTTACGGTGAAGCTGGAAACGGCGAAGGACGGTCTTACCGTCAACGCCAGCCATAGCGATATCACCGGCACGATTGCTCAGGCCGGTGAGGGCGACTATACCGAAACCATCTACTATCATTATGGCTCCGCAATCACCACACCCATCAAGCTCACCAACCAGGGCAACAGCCCCCTGACTGTCAGCCTGGAGATCAGTGAGAGCACCGATGGCGGCTCCAACTGGACCAAGAAGTGGAGCAGCGCTGATGCCACCGGCACCCCGGTCTTTAGCCACACAGAAGTGACCTTGGAAGACTCCATCGTGGATGACACAAACACGACCATTCCTCTGGCGAAGAATGACAGTACCACCAGCACCGCCGATGAGGCAACTCTGGGTACCCTCACAGTAGGTACCGGCCTGGTGAACAGCGATGACGTGTGGTACAAGTTCGCTTTCACTTCCAAGGATGCTACCACCGGAGCCACTGGCCCTGCTGTCACCTACACCTACAAGCTGGTCGTTGATCCTCTGACCCTGAAGAGCGCCACCACAGAGGTTGCCGGCAAGTCCGGCACCGATGTCACCGCCGGCGTGGGCGATACTGCCCAGCTTGAAGGGCAGGCTGCCGACCTGAGCAAGATCATCCTTACCGGCACTGCCGACACCAACGCCAAGGATGCCGAGATTTTGGACACTACTACCCCCGACATCAAGTACCAATGGATCAGGGCCACTGCCGGGACCACACCTACCGTGGCTCTGGATACGAGTGCGGCTGCCTATACCCTCACCGTCACTGACGGTACGGTCATTAGTGGGGAGACCGGCAAGACCTACACCGTCACTGCCGATGACATGGGTTCCGACCTCTACCTGGCTATCTACCAGACCGGCGCCACTGCCAACGCCGCCGGTGCTATCGTAGCCGGCCCCGTGAAGACCCAGTTCATTCCCCTGGTCCAGGTGAAGGCCGACGGCACCCCGGTCACGGGTGACGATGACCCCGGCTACAAGCTCTACATGGACCTGACCGGCGATGACGGCACCACCGATGCGGAGGCTGTAGCCCTGGTTTGGGACAAGACTGCCAACGGCTACCGTCCGCAGAAGACTGACGGTAGCAATTCGACCTGGCTTTCCATTGACCCCGCCAAGGCTTACACCGTCTGGGCTGCCAGCACCAACACTGCCGGAGACACCACCAAGGTGGAAGCTGCGACCTTCGCTGCCAAGGGCACCGAAGAGACCAAGACCGTGGACTACTACACCGTCCACCTCAAGGATGCCATCCAGGTCAATAACCAGGGCAGCGTCGCGGTCGCCTCTGCCATCACCGGCACCTATGCCGCTGACACTGTTACTGCCGAGGTTGGCGATGTGGCGGTGAAGGACCAGGGCCAGGTCCTCAAGGGCCAGGACATCACCTTTACGGCGAATAAGGAAGCCGCGACCCAGACCGACAATAAGACCTGGAACAGCGATGATACCAAACCTCACTACACCATGAGCTGGACTGTGGCCACCGCGGAGGGTGCTGATGGCACCTATGCCAATGCCGGCACTGCCAAGGTGACGGACGTCACTGCCACCGTTGGTACCGCTGCCGCCCCCGTCACTGCCACCCTCACCCAGAAGCTTTACACCGTGGTCTTCGACATCGTGGCCGATCCCCAGGAAAACACTTCCAGCGTAGCCAGCGCCAAGCTGGACTACCAGGATGGCGGAAGCAATAACACCTATTCCGTCAATGGCACCCTGGGCAGCGACGGCCATCACGGAGACAAGATCACCTTCAAAGTCCCTGCCGGTAGCTACGAGATCACAGCCATCCCTGGCGCCTCCACCGTGATCAAGAACTACAAGGTTGACGGCACCACCAAGACCACGGATGCAGTGTTCACTGTCACCAACGACATTACCACGGCTGCAGCTGGTCACGAGTACCAGGTCGTCATCACCGCCGAGAGCTACTCGGTCAAGTGGTCCGTGGAAAAGGCTGGTAACACTGTGGTGGACCAGAACACCAATGACACCATTGATCTGACCTATAAGTACAACTCTAACAACGACTTCACCATCCGCCTGACCAACACCGGCACCGCCGACCTGAACGGCCTCAAGTTGCCCTTTGCCGAGGATACTCTCGACGGCAACGCCACCACCAGTACCACTTTGAGCACAGACTGGCCCGATTCCGGCAAGGCCTGGAACGCGACCCTGCATAAGGCTGACAATACGACCGAGACCATCAACCTTAACGATGCCAATATCAAGAACAATGGCTTCAACTTCCCCGTGGGCGCTTACCTCACCATCCCCGTGGATGTGCCCACCGGCATTGGCAAGGGTACCCACGCCGCCGCCTTCACGCCCACCCATAATAAGCTGACAACTGCCACTGGCCCCGTGTTCCACGCCAAGTACACTGTCAGCCCCACCGTCATCACCAAGGCGGACGTGGTTACCATCACCGCACCCAAGAAGGGCGAGACGCCGCAGACCACCCTTCCCGGTCTGCAGAACCTCCAGGTGAACAGCCCCGCGACCAATACGTCGGATACTGGCGCCGCCAAGGTCACCAGCATTTCCTGGAAGGGTCCCAGCGGCAACCCCGCTCCTTCCACTTTCGCCGCCGGCACCGCCTATAAGGTGGAGGTTATCCTCACCGCCAAGGATGCCAACTACATCTTCAGCAGTGAGGAGGTCGCCAACTACACCATCCTGGCCAAGAACTCCACCGCCAGCGAGGTCACCGCCACGGTGAGCACCAATGATGCTGGTATCAGCACCCTCACCCTGACCTATCTCTTCCCGGTCACCGCCGCTGGCGGCGTCACCGTGGAGGCCGAGACCATTCCCCACCAGTCCGGCGCCACCTTTGAGTCCGGCAAGATCACCAAGCTCACCGCCCAGAGTGCCACCGATGTGGACTTCTACTACGTGGTCACCACCAGCAACACGGCCCCCGAAGCCGGCAAGATCGTCACCGACCCCAGCAGTATTAGTAACGTTGTGGCTGGCGCCTACGGCAAGGTGGACGGCCCCGCCGCCGGTGGTAAGGTGGAGCTGACGGGCCTTAACCAGAGGATCAACGGCCTGTCCACCGGCACTACCTACTACGTCTATGCCGTCACCGTGCCCGACAGGGAGACCACCGCTGACAATGTCTCCGAGGTGGCCCAGGACAGCTTCACCACCGACTATAAGGTCGATGTGAAGGTGGCCGATGACCAGACCAGCTATGGCAGCCTCACCGTGACCCCTGTTAACCCCAACGGCCAGAACAATGACCAGGTGAAGGACACCACCAGCACTACCGTCTATGTTCAGGCTCCTAAGGGTGCGAATCCCGGCGGCACTGTGACCCTCGTTGCTGACCCCAACACCAATTACGTCTTTGACAACTGGGCTGAGGCCAGCAGTACCGGCGCTTGGGACCCGGATGCCAGCACCGCTTTTACGAGCTTTACCCCCACAGCCAATGCGGTGATTACCGCCACCTTCGGCGCGCAGCCCGCGTTGCAGCTCAATGATGGTGACCCGTGGAACATGCGCAGCGAGCAGGTCAGTTCGGACTATCCCGATGGTTTCGTCCTCCTGGCCGCCGCAGATGGCCGTGTTACCAACGTGGGTACCGGAAGCCTCAAGGGTAACGTGACCCTGGTCGTTACCAAGACCGAGGCGACAGCGGACAACTTTACAGACCCCAGTATGGCGTCTACCTACTTCACTGCAGAGACGACAAAGTACTCCGGCACAAGCTATGTGCTGGGCGCTGGTGAGTATGCCAACCTGACGGTAAAGGCCGGCAAGTATGATGGGCATAATCTGACCGCCACCGGCGTGGTAAACAGCACAAATCTGGCGACCATCGATCCCAGCAACGTCACAGTCAATGCCGACGGTACCACCACCTATCTCGCCAAGCTGTGGGCCTACGATGCGGAGAATAAGACCATCTATGATGTGGCCGACCTGCGTCTTACCATCGCCTCCAACGACGGCTATATCCCCAACCCCTCCAACCGGGTGAAGTGGGATCTGAACAACTATGATCCCAAGTATCTGCTCTTTGGTGAGACCGATGCGACCCACCACTCCCAGTCCGTTAACCCCTCTAATGCGGCTCCCTATTGGGAAGTGAAGATCACTACCAACGGTTGGCGCTACTTGGGCCAGAACGATGGTGATAGCGAGGATAAGAATGACCACGCTGAATCTGCCGTCAAGTTGGTCAGTTGGACCCGTGACGGAACGCCGCACACTGTAAACGAGGCTCTGGTCAATTCGGATTCTGTCACCTATTATTCCTTTGCCCAGACAACGGACGACTGGTCTGAGGCTCTCTTGAAGTTTACAGCCCAGGACGGTAAGCCCACTTGGCTCCAGATGATGGATAAGATTGCGGGTTATGAGCCCCAGGACGGCGACGTCTTCGCTGTGGAGTTTGCCCTCCACAATGATAGCGGTTCCACAGTGACCAAGACTCTGACCATGGAACTGTTTGACTCCACGCCTCTCATTGAGGACGACGATGTGAAGCTTACCACTGTCGATGATGAGAATACCGGCCTGCTTGAGACCATTAATCTTACCGTCACTCCCACCGCCAATGGTGTAGGCGCCGGCCTTCGGAACGTAAATGGCGTTACCCAGCCCGTCTACAACAAGAACGAAGTTGTTGTCAACTGGTACTACATGGACGGCAAAACAAAGAATCCCAGCACCGACACCCTCATTCAGGGCCTTGGTTACTCCGGCAGTGTCACTGGCCGTAACGTCAACAAGGATTCCCTCACCATCACTGACGCGGACGCCGGCAAGACCATCTACGCCGTCGTCACCGGCGATGTCACCGCCTATCCCGAGGGTGGTACGGCTAAGAATCCTTCCACGAACGATATCGGTTACAACTACAAGGGGACCGGCATTACCGGCACCGTCACCGTGGACATGGTAGTCGCTGTGGAAGCCCTCAAGGACTACAAGGATGACACCGACACCGGCACCGCCGGCGGCGGCAGCGTCACCATCAACCCCACCACCGGCAAGCCCTCCAGCGGTAAGGTGACCGTCACAGCCGTTCCCGATTCCGGCTACACCTTCCTCCGCTGGCAGGTAGAGGGCAAGGCCACTGACAAGGGCGGCTTCGGCAGCAAGACTGGCGATGAGACTGCTGACACTGCCTCCGTGGACTTCTATCCCTCCACCAACGTGAAGCTCCAGGCTATCTTCGCCCAACTCCCTGAGCTGAACATCTATGCGAAGGGCGCTACGCCCAAGACCGGCACCGACTACACCTATGACTATGGTGCGGGTGCCACCAGCAACACCACAGAGCCTGAGCTTGGTTATACTGTGAATGAGGGCTCCGGAGTTGTGAAAATCATCATTACCCCCGACGATCCCAATACCATGGTGATACCTGGGGAGAAGACCACTGGCTGGGTCGTTGCGGAGACTGAAACCATCACTACCTCCGGCACGAAAGCGCTTGCCGCGGCGGATGTGAAGGCCCACCTGGGTGCCGGTAGCTATACCGTCACCTACAAGGACACCGTGAAGGGTGAGGATTACGACACCACCGTCACCCTCACCATCAAGAACACCCAGAAGACCCTGCCCCCGGTGGACATCGTCGATCCTGATAACAGTGATGCCTCTTACACCACCTCCGTTACCGCCGACGATGATCTGAAGGCCAAGTTCACCACGGATGATGCCAGCGTCACCGCTACCTATCAGTGGTACTACGGTCCCAACGTGACCTCTCCCGACCTTAACAATCCGGCCAGCTCCGCATTGGTCGCCATCGGTGGAAAGACCGAAAAGACCTGGAAGCTGGATGCTGCCACAGTGGACACCATCCTGAACGCCCACTCCGACGGCTGTATCTATGTCATCGCTACCGGCACCGGCGACTACACTGGTAAGCGTTTCGACAAGGTCCCCGTGGCCAAGCCCACCTACAAGGTCACCGTCCAGGTCCAGGATACCGACAATGATAACGATTGGACGGATGAGACCAAGGGCCTGGTCAAGGTGAACAGCCTGCCCGCAGCCGGCACGACCAAGAGCCCGGACAATGCCGTCCTCCGTCAGCAGGGCCTGGCCATCGAGGCCATCCCCAATTCCGGCTACGTGTTCGATTACTGGGAAGTGAACGATGACAGCGGTACGACTAAGGTCTACTACGGCGCCTTCGGCAGCTTCAAGGCCAGCCCCACTGAGACCGACGCCAACTCCAAGAACGCCGGCACGACCTTCTACCCCACTCATGACGCAGTAGTTACCGCTTTCTTTGTCGAGGCCCCCGAATACAGCGTCTCCGTAAGCGACAAGGTCGATCCCAACGACAGCCACAACTTCGGCGTCCTCTACACCGGCGTGACCTACACCGATGTTCCCAAGACCGAAGTGGACGTGACGAACGACCAGGACGCTCAGAAGGTCACCCACACGACCAGCGATACCAACGGCGCTTTCACCGTGACTGTCAAGTCCGACACCAAGCTGAACACCAACACGGAAATGGGCAAGCAGACCACCGAAACGGGCACCTTCACCATTACCCCCAAGCTCAGCAGCAACAAGCTGACAAAGGGCATCGGTGAGTACACCGCTACCATCACCGTCAAGGGTGTCCAGGACGGTGAAGCTACCTACACTGCCAAGTACACCGTCACCAACGTGGGCGTCAAGGATGTTACCGCCCCCAAGAAGGATCAGACTCCTGACTTTGATGCCAATACCGAGGACAACACCCGCTTCGACATTGTCCAGAAGAATGGCCACGATGTGGAGTGGACGAAACCTGACGGTAGTACGATGACTTCCACCGACACGTTTGTGCCCACCACTGGTGACCAGAAGTACAAGGCCAGTGTTACCATCAAGCCCAAGCCCGGCAGCAACATTGATTGGACTGCCATCACCCAGGATAATGTCATCGAAAAGCTCTTCCCCACCTGGGATGGCACGGGCGCTACCGCAGCTGGTCCTGTGACCGTGACGGTTGATGAGACCAACGATACCATCACCATCTCCAAGGAGTATCCCGTTACTGACAATACTCCCAACCCCGGCCCCGGCGGCGGTGGCGGCGTGGTGGTCCCCGAGGGCTGCTACCCCGTCTACTACTGGATCGGCCTCTCCGGCCAGACCTCCGATCCCACCATTGAGACCGTGGAGGAGGGCAAGACCCCCGTTTCCGTCCCCACCGTCACACCTCTGGAGGGCTACAGGTTCCTGGGCTGGACCGACACCGACCCCGCCAAGCTCAAGCAGGGCGAGGAGCCCGAGCTGGTGGATCCCACCAAGGTGAAGATCACCGAGGAGACCACCTTCTACGCAGTCTACTCCACCGGTGACCACACCCTCATCGAGCACACCCACTACGTCATCGGCTTCCCCGACGGCACCTTCGGCCCCGACTACGATATCACCCGCGGCTCGGTGGCCACCATCATCGCCCGGGCCTGCCTGGACGGCTTCGTGGAGGGCTCCGACTACGGCAACCCCGGTGGCTACTCCGACGTGACCAAGCACTGGGCCTATTCCGCCATCTCCTTCTGCTCCATGCACGGCGTGTTTGAGGGCTACGACGACGGCACCTTCCGTCCCGACAAGGCCATCTCCCGCCAGGAGTTCGCTCTTGTCATCGCCCGTCTGGCCGGCCTGCAGTCCAACAAGGGCACGCCCTTCATCGACGGGAGCGACGTGGCTCCCTGGGCCGCTGACGGCGTCTACACCGTCTACGCCAACGGTTGGATCAACGGCTACGAGGACGGCTCCTTCCGTCCCCTGAGGAACATCAGCCGGGCTGAGGCCGTGAAGATCTTCAACGGCTACCTCAACCGCGGCGTGGATGCCGAGGGCCTCTCCGGACTCAAGGAGTACGTCCACACCGGCGTAGCCAGCAACACCGGCGACGGCTACGATGAGTACATGACCTGGCCTGACGTGCCCAAGGCGCACTGGGCCTACTACGAGATCATCGAGGCCGCCAACGATCACACCTTCTACTTCAGAGACGAGACCACGAAGAAGCCCCCCGAGACCTGGGATTCCGCCAAGATCGACGAGCGCTGGCGCTATCACGACGACGCCAACGACGGCCCCCAGGGTTAATGTGAAAGGAGTGGAGACAAGATGAAACTCATCCGGAAATGCACCGCGGCCCTCCTCTCCCTCACCCTGCTCTGCGCAGCGGCGGTCCTGCCCGCCGCTGCCGCAGACTGCCCCTGCAAGGTCAACTACGTCCTGGGGGAGCAGGGGGTCAGCGAGGACCTCACCGCCGAGGCGGTGGTCAAGGGCAAGACCCCCAAGGCGCCTCCCGAGGTCACCTCTCTCACTGAGGACGAACTTCTGGGCTGGTCCCTCACCGACCCCGCCACCCTGAAGGCGGGGGAGAAGCCCGAGCTGGTGGATCCCACCAAGGTGACCATCACCAAGGACACCATCTTCTACGCCGTCTACGGCGCCGAGGGGGATATCGTTGACCACTCTCACTACGTCATCGGCTATCCCGACGGCACCTTCGGCCCCGAGGATGACATCACCCGGGGATCGGTGGCTACCATCATCGCCCGGGCCTGCCTGGACGGCTTCGTGGAGGGCTCCGACTACGGCAACCCCGGCGGCTACTCCGATGTGACCAAGCACTGGGCCTATTCCGCCATCTCCTTCTGCTCCATGCACGGCGTGTTTGAGGGCTACGACGACGGCACCTTCCGTCCCGACAAGGCCATCTCCCGCCAGGAGTTCGCCACTGTCATTGCCCGTCTGGCCGGCATGCAGACCAACGAGGGCACCCCCTTCATCGACGGGGACGACGTGGCTCCCTGGGCCGCTGACGGAGTCTACACTGCCTATGCCAACGGCTGGGTCAACGGCTACGAGGACGGCTCCTTCCGCCCCTTGAACAACCTCCGCCGGGCTGAGGCCGTGAAGATCTTCAACGGCTATCTGGGCCGCGGCGTGGATGCCCAGGGCCTGGAGGGCATGAAGGAGTACGTCCACACCGGCGTGGCCAGCAATAACAGCGGCGACGGCAACGATGAGTACATGACCTGGCCCGACGTGCCCAAGGGACACTGGGCCTACTATGAGATCATCGAGGCCGCCAACGATCACAACTATGACTGGCCCGACCCCGAGAAGCCCGAGCCCCCCGAGAAGTGGACCAAGGTCTGGATCGACGAGCGCTGGCGCTACCACGACGACGCCAACGATGGCAGCCCCCAGTCCTGAGCGCAGAGGACCCGAGCGCAAAAAAGAACCAAACCGCAAGGAAGCCCCCGGCCACCGGCCGGGGGCTTCCTCTGTAAGTAACGTAACCGTCAAATTTCCAGTCGGCTTGCAAGAGAGCGGCAAATATGAGAAGATCCCCATATAGCAGCGGAGAGTACATACGAGTCGCATAAACTATCCGCGAGAAGGGGGACAGCTCAATGGCACGGGGCTTGCAGGCACTGAACGCGCAGGGCAAAATGACAGAGTGGGCGGCACGGATATCGGCATGCAGAAACAGCGGGCAGAGCTTGACACTCCCCAAGCCTAAAGGCAGGGGGAGCGTCAAGGAGCCGTATTTGACTACAGATATGAAGATTGCTTGAAGGGCCGGATGCGGGAAAATCGCACGTCCGGTGCTGTGAGGGGCAGCAGGAAATCCATTCAGACACTCAATGCAATAACCTTAGGTGGCAAAGAGGAGAAGATAAATTGCAAAATTAGGAGCTCAGTGTTATACTTCAATTAACCTGACTGAATTGGTGGGGTGCCGATATGAATGATCTAAAACGAAACAGCTCTATCATAGCGGAAATCCGCACCCTGTTGGAGACTGCCCGCCAAACAGTCGCCCAGCAGGTGAACACGCAGCTTTTGTCCACCTACTGGCAGATCGGGCGGATCATCGTGGAATATGAGCAGCAGAATCAACTGCGGGCAGAGTATGGGAAACAGACACTGCGAGAGCTGTCCAAGGCTTTGACGGCTGAGTTTGGAAAGGGATTTTCCCGGTCCAATTTGCAGAATATGCGTGTACTCTATCTCGCCTATCCAAATTGCCAGACACTGTCTGGCAATTTGAGTTGGTCGCATTATTGTGAACTGTTGACCATTTCGGACGAGAACAAACGGAGCTTCTATGAAAGGGAAACGCTGAATTCTGGCTGGTCGGTGCGGGAGTTAAAGCGGCAGATCAACAGCTCTCTGTATGAGCGTCTACTGCTCTCTGATGGAGCCACCAACAAGGAGAAAGTGCTGTCTCTGGCCCAAAACGGCATCGAACTGGCGCGGCCTGCCGATATCATTCGCGATCCCTACGTCTTTGAGTTCCTGGGCATTCCGGAGGACAAACCCCTGTTGGAAAGCGACCTGGAGCGGGCGTTGGTGGCTCAAATTGAGAAGTTTCTGTTGGAACTGGGCCGAGGATTTATGTTTGTGGGCACACAGCAACGGGTGACTCTGAACAATACACATTATTATGTGGATATGGTTTTCTACAACAAGATCCTGCGGGCCTATGTGCTGATCGAGTTGAAAACCGGGAAGTTGACCCCCGAGGCGGCGAGGCAAATCAATATGTATCTCAACTACTATGCCGCCGAGGTCAACGACCCGGATGACAATCCACCCATTGGGATCATTCTCTGCACTGATAAGGATAACGTAGCCGCTGAGTATGCTTTGGGAGGCCTTTCAAACAATATCTTCGCTTCCCGCTATGTCCTCTATATGCCTGATAAGGAGCAGCTGATCAAACAGGTCGAGGAAGTACTGGAGCGCTGGCATACGGATAATGACTGCTAAGAGATACGCAACAAAAGGGGCTGTAAAAGGTGCCCCGGCAAAAGGCCAGGAGTTCACACCCGTGAACTCCTGTTTTTTTGGTAACCGTCAAATTTCCTGTCGGCATGCGAGAAAGCGGCAAGTATGAGAAGATCCCCATATAGCAGCGGAAAGTATATGCGAGTCGCATAAACTATCCGCAAGAAGGGGATGGCTCAATGGCACAGGGATTGCAGGCGCTGAACGCACAGAATAAAATGGCGGAATGGCCGACACGGCCGGCGCCGTTGCGCTGCTTCCTGCGCAGATGGCTGCCATCACCTGCTCCCCGTCGGTGCAGGTGCGGACCAGACACTCGCACAGACCGGTTTTGAGGCAGGATGGACGGTATGGGCCACCATGGGAAACGCCGGCAAGCTGCCGAAACAGCGCCGCCATCCTCGGGCTCTGCCGCTGTCTGCTCAAACTTCCCGTCGTTGGTGTTCCGGGGGGCATCAGACGCAGAATAGATCCTCCACGACAAAGGAATACTCCCTCCAGGAGGGATGCTGCGTGAACACCACCCACAAGGACAGCCCCAGGGCCAAAAGCCTCTGGCATCAGACCGTCAGCCTGCCCCATTATCCCGCCCTGAAGGGCGATCTGCACACCGACGTCCTGGTCATCGGCGGCGGCCTGGCCGGCCTTCTCTGCGCCCTGGAGCTTCAAAGAGCCGGCGTGGACGTGACTCTGGTGGAGGCCGGGCGGCTGTGCGGCGGTGTCACAGGCAATACCACCGCCAAGATCACCTTCCAGCACGGACTTTTCGCCCACCACCAGCTCCGGCTCCTGGGGGAGGAGGGTGCCCGGCGGTACCTGGACCTCCAGCGCGCCGCCCTGGAGCGCTGGCGGAGTCTGTGCGCCGGGGTGGACTGCGACTTTGAGGAGAAGGACAACTACGTCTACTCCCTCAACGACCCCGCCAAGCTGGAGCGGGAGGTGCGGGCCCTGGAGCGCCTGGGGGTCCCCGCCGACCTGACGGACACCCCCGAGCTGCCTTTCTCCACCCTGGGCGCGGTCCGGGTCTCCCACCAGGCCCAGTTCCACCCCCTGAAATTTGTCTCCGCCCTTTTGGGCGCTGCGCAGAATTTTCCAAATCCCCCGTTTCCCATCTATGAGCGCACCCGTGTCCTGGCCTGGGCGCCCGGCCGGGCAGTTACTGAAAATGGAACCATCTTTGCCAAAAACATAGTCATAGCTACCCATTTTCCCTTTATCAACAACCATGGGAGCTATTTTCTCAAGCTCTACCAAAGCCGCTCCTACGTCCTGGCTTTGGAAAACGCCCCTTCCGTGGACGGAATGTATATTGACGAGGCAAAAGGCGGCTTTTCCCTCCGGAATTCCGGAAATCTGCTGCTTTTTGGCGGCGGTTCCGTCCGCCCCGGAAAGCCCGTCGGCGGCTGGCGGGCTCTGCGTCAGGCCGCCGGCCTGCTGCCCCAGCCAGAGGACGGAAAACCTTTGGGCCGCATGGTTTCCGGGCTTTTCCCTCAGGCCGAAGAGGTGGCCCATTGGGCGGCCCAGGACTGCATGACCCTGGACGGCCGCCCCTATATTGGCCCCTACTCCAAAAACACCCCCAACCTCTACGTGGCCACGGGTTTCAACAAATGGGGCATGACCGGGGCCATGGCGGCGGCCATGGTGCTGCGGGACCTGATCCTGGAGCGGGAGGATCCCTGGGCGGTGTCGGTTTCGCCCTCCCGCTCGGTCCTCCACCCCCAGCTGCTTTTCAACGCTGTGGAGTCCACTCTGGGGCTGCTGCGACCCACGGCGCCCCGGTGTCCTCATATGGGCTGTGCCCTGCGCTGGAACGGGGAGGAGGGGACCTGGGACTGCCCCTGTCACGGCTCCCGCTTTGACCGCCACGGCACCGTCCTGGACGGCCCGGCCAACGGAGACAAGGAGTTCTGAAACGGCGCGAAAAGACGCAAGACGGCCCTTTTGTGGGCCGTCTTTCTGCTGGAGCGCACAGACAGGAGAGGGGCCGGAAGGCAGAGGAAAAGGGGCGGAGAGGTGGACGGGGAGGGGGAGATGTGGTAAAATAAAAGAAGACAGGGGGCGGAGACGTGGAGTATACGGTCATTCGGTCGGGGCGGCGGACGCTGAGCATGGAGCTCAGGGACCGGGAACTGGTGGTCCGGGCGCCCCGATGGGTCTCGGAGGAGGAGATCCGCTCCTTTGTGGGCCAGCACCGGCGGTGGCTCCAGAAGGCCCTGGCGCGGCAGGCCCAGGCCCAGGCGGCGGAGCCCCTCACCCGGGAGGAGCTGACGGAGCTGGCCCGGGCGGCCAAGGAATACATCCCCCGGCGGGTGGCCTTTTTCGCTCCTCTGGTGGGGGTGAGCTACGGGAAGGTCACCATCCGCTGCCAGCGCACCCGGTGGGGGAGCTGCTCGGCCAAGGGGAATTTGAGCTTCAACTGCCTGCTGATGCTGGCGCCGGCCGAGGTGCTGGACAGCGTGGTGGTCCACGAGCTGTGCCACCGGAAGGTGATGGACCACTCGGACAGGTTCTACCGGGAGGTGCTGCAGGTGATGCCGGAGTACGGGGAGCGGCACCGCTGGCTGCGGGAGAAGGGGGCAGAGCTCCTGGCGAGGGCGGCCAAGTGAAGGAAGAAGGAGACCCGGGCATCGGATGACGCGAGACGCCGGATCCTGCATGGGCGGACTGCCTGTGCCTCCGCAGCGCCCGGGGATGCGGGGAGAGAAGAAGGCGGCAGACCGTGAAATGGGATTTCCGCTCCGAGCGGGTGGGCCGCCAAAAGAGAGAAGAGAGACCAGGAGATCGCAGGAGGTGCAAAGATGAACGTAAAGGACCTGATGATGGACAGACCGGCAGAGAAGATCGCCTCTGCCTTTGCGGAGAGGATCGGGGTGGACGCCCAGAGCGGCCAAAACAGAGAAAAGGCCGTGGACTTCATGGGGAAATTTGTCCGGAAGCTGCTGAGGATGGAGCCCGTTGATACCGGGAGGGTGATCCTGGGCATTTCCCGTATCCATGGGGATGAAGTGTGTTTGGAGCCCTGCCTGTACCGCAAGGAGGACCTGAGAGGCTGGGAAGCCCCGGGGGAGCTTGCAGGGCTGGAGGGCATCGAGGGGCTGGCGGAGGAAGAGATCCAGCGGCTGGCACAGGAGACGCGGCTTCCGGACGCTTATGGGTTTGAGCTCTCCCCCTGGGAGGAGGTCCTGGGCTGTGAGGTGGATCCGGACAATGTGCAGGAGGTGGGCGCCGACGCACTGTGCACCGGCATCCTTCAGGAGATGACATTTTTCGGATTTGACGAGGAGACGGTGGAGAAAAAGCGGCAGGAGCTGACCGACTCCCTCCAGGTGGCAGAGGAGATCAGAAAGCTTCCGAAGGAGGAGCAGGAGAAGTATTACATTCCTGCGGAGGAGGTCTTTGCGGAATTGGGACTTCCGGAGCCGACGGAAGAGGAGGAGGCAGAGACCCGGCGCAAAATTAGCAGGGAGGTGCTGGGCAACCTGCTGAGGACATGCCGGGCACTCAGAAAATATGTGGGGCCAGGGGAAAATTCTGCTTGCAATCTGCGTTGAACGCACGTATAATAAAAGCACAATTGAACAGACGGGAGCTTGTGTGACAGGCTGAGAGGAAGGTGTGACCTTCGACCGATAACCTGATTTGGATAATGCCAACGTAGGGACGCCTGTGTTACGCATGCTGCGGAAGTTACCCGGATCAGGGGTAACTTCCGTTTTGTTTTTTCTGAAAGAGAGGATGTGGGAGACCTATCCCGAGTGGTTTCGGGCGGATAGAAGGGGAGCGCCTTGTGTCTTGTAATTTGCGATGGGAACCCGTGTTTCGGGGTGAGAGGAGAAAATGGATTCTCGACCGGGCGAAGTTTGTTGCTTCGTATCAAATACGAAAGAGGCGATCCAAGTGAAAAACTCAAAACGTGTGCTGAAGCTGACGGTGCTCTCCATGCTCATCGCCCTGGGCGTTGTGATCTCCCCCATCCTCCGGGTCGAGGGCATGTGCCCCATGGCGCACTTCATCAACATCGTCTGCTCGGTCTTCCTGGGCCCGTGGTATTCTCTGGTCTGTGCCACACTGATCGGCATCATCCGGATGGCCACCATGGCCATCCCGCCCCTCGCCCTGACCGGCGCCATCTTCGGCGCGTTTTTGTCCGGGGTGTTTTACCGGCTGTCCAAGGGGAAGATCATCTGCGCGGTGATCGGCGAGATCATCGGCACCGGTATCATTGGGGCCATCGTGTCCTACCCGGTCATGACCTTCCTGTGGGGGAAGGAGGGGCTGAGCTGGCTGTTCTATGTCCCCTCCTTCATCTGCGGTACGCTGATCGGGGGAAGCATTGCCTATGTCTTCCTGCGCAAGTTTGCCGCCAACGGGATGCTGGCCCAGATCCAAACCAAATTGGACTCCAGGAGCTATACCGATAAAAGCAGCGTGTTCTCTGATGCGCTGACCATTGCGGCTTTCGGCGCCATCCTCTTTGTCGTGATCAAGCTGGCAGCCGGGATCTTCGAGCTGGCCGGTCCGGTCTGGGATATCCTGTCCTATGCTGCGCTGGGAGCTTGTATCGTGGCGGCGATCATTTACTATATCGTCAGGAAGGTGAAAACGACCGATGCAGCGCATTCATAAGATCCGTGAGAAGGTAAGGGCGCAGGCCCCGTTGATCCATTGCATCACAAATCCCATTTCCATCAACCAGTGCGCCAATGCGATCCTTGCCGTGGGCGCCCGCCCCATCATGGCGGAGCATCCGAAGGAGGTCCGGGAGATCACGGATTCCGCCCGGGCGCTGATGCTGAATCTCGGAAACATCACGGATGCGCGGATGACCTCCATGGAGATCTCCGCCCGGGCGGCGGCCGGGAGACAGATCCCCATCCTTCTGGATGCGGTGGGCGTGGCCTGCTCCCAAATGCGCCGGGACTATGTCTGCGGGATGATAAAGACAACGAGGCCGACGGTGCTCAAGGGGAACTACTCTGAGATCAACGCGCTGCTCCGGGAGGACTACTGCTCCTCCGGGGTGGATGCGGATCCCGGGCTGGACGAGCGGGTGATGGACCGGGCTGCCGCGGAATTGGCGCGCACCTGTCATACGGTGATCCTTGCCAGCGGCAAGGTAGATATCATCACCGACGGCTCCCGCCTGATCCACATCAAAAACGGCACCCCGCAGCTCTCCCGGATCACCGGGACCGGCTGTATGCTGGGCGCGCTGGCGGCGGCCTACCTGTCGGTCCAGCCGGATATGGACGCCGTGGTCACCGCCTGCGTGATGCTGGGCATCTGCGGCCAGCTTGCTAAAACAGACCGCGGCACCGGCAGCTTTATGGTGGGGCTGATGGACGCGCTCTCGACTGTGACGGATGGGGACATAGAACAATACATGGACATGGAGGAGATCGGAATTGAAGGACCTTGACACCAGCCTGTATTTCATCACCGACAGCACCGGGCTCAGCGAGGAGACGTTTCTGGCCCGGACCGAGGCGGCACTTCAGGGCGGCATTACGCTGTTGCAGATCCGGGAAAAGGAAAAATCCACGCGGGAGTACCTCTCCCTTGCGCAGAAGACCCATGAGCTTGCCCTGCGCTGGGGCGTGCCCTTGATCGTGGATGACCGGCTGGATGTGGCCATGGCCATCGGTGCGGAGGGGGTCCATCTGGGGCAGAGCGATATGCCCATTGGCCTTGCCAGACGGATCGCGGGCGAAGAGATGATCGTCGGCGCAACGGCGAAGACGGTCCCTCAGGCGCTGGAGGCCTATGAGCAGGGGGCAGATTATCTGGGCGTGGGCGCCATCTATCCCACCACCACCAAGGTCAAGACCGTCCTGACCTCCACGGAGACCCTGCGGGAGATCTGCCGGGCGGTCCCCATCCCCGTCAATGCCATAGGCGGGCTGAACAAGGACAATATCCATGTGCTTCAGGGCATCCCCATCGCCGGTATCTGCGTGGTCTCCGCGATCATGAAAGCAGCGGATCCGAAGCAGGCCGCGATGGACCTTCGCGATCGGGCGAGAGAGCTGGGAATAGGAGCAAAGGCGTGATGCTTATCGGAAAATAACTGAGGTCCTCAGGCGGCACATTGGGGGCACCACCTTGTGCCGCATAATAAAACAATGCTGAAATTGGAAAGGAGTCAAACACATGAAAACAGCATTGACCATTGCAGGCAGCGACTGCAGCGGAGGCGCCGGGATCCAGGCAGATATCAAGACGATGTGCGCCCACGGCGTATATGCCATGAGCGCAATAACCGCCCTGACTGCCCAGAATACCACCGGCGTCACAGACATTTTGGACTCTACCCCCGAATTCCTTGCCGCACAGCTGGACGCCGTATTTACCGACATCTTCCCCGATGCGGTCAAGATCGGCATGGTATCCTCGGCGGAGCTGATCCGTGTCATTTCACAGAAGCTGTGCCAATATGAGGCCCGCCACATCGTGGTCGACCCGGTGATGGTGTCCACCTCCGGCTCCCGCCTGCTGCAGGAGGACGCCGTGGAGACGCTGAAAGCGGAGCTGCTGCATCTGGCGGAAGTGGTCACGCCCAATATACCGGAGGCTGAGATCCTTGCGGAGATGGACATCCGGACCCCCGCCGACATGGAGACTGCTGCTCGGCTCATCAGCGAGCAGTACCACTGTGCGGTGCTCTGCAAGGGCGGGCATGATCTGAACGACGCCAACGACCTCCTTTGGAAGGACGGCGCGGGCCGCTGGTTCCGGGGCGTACGCATCAACAACCCCAATACCCACGGCACCGGCTGCACGCTCTCCAGTGCCATTGCCTCCAATCTGGCAAAGGGAAAAGGACTGGAGGATGCGGTGCGCCTGGCAAAGGAGTACATCTCCGGCGCGTTGGCGGCCCAGCTGGACCTGGGCCGCGGCCGCGGCCCTATGGACCACCTCTTTGATCTGAACGGCAGGTTTGTGAGATGATAACGGCTGTGATGACCGCCGTGTTTGCGGTGGGATATTTGATCCTGACGATATGGATGTGCAGGGGGCTCCGGCTCAGTGCCCGGGACCTGGCGTTGGGCGGCGCGGTATGTGCCGTTACGGTGGTGCTGGCCGGTATCCGGATCCCTCTGCCCACCGGCTCCAATATCACCTGCGGGTCCTGGATCCCGCTGATGGTCCTGGCCCTGATCTACGATCACCGGCTCGCCATGCTTGCAGGCTGGATCTGCGGCCTCCTGGTGATGATCCTCATTCCGGGATGGCAGGCCGTCCACTGGGCGCAGATCTTCGTGCAGCAGCTGGTCTGTTTTTCCTGCCTGGGCTATGCGGGGGCCTTCGGGAGCGATAAAAAGTGGAAGGCGGTCATGGGTATGTCCCTCGCCGTGCTTCTGCGCATCTGCGGGCACGTGCTCAGCGGGGTGATCTTCTACTCTCAGAACGCGTGGGATGGCTGGGGCGCATGGGGTTACAGCCTGGCCTTCAACCTCTCCTCCCGGCTGCCGGAGGGCGTCCTGAGTATTTTGATCGTGTCCATGCTGCCGCTGGGCGTTCTGCAGCGGGCGGTAAGCGGAAAGGGAGGAGCAAAATGAAGACATCGGAGCGGCTGCTGAAGGCGGCGGAGGAGATCTGGGCGGGCTATCACACCCACCCCTTTGTGGAGGGGCTGAAGCACGGAACGCTGGACATTCGGAAGTTCCGCCGCTATATGATCCAGGACTACTGGTACCTGATGGACTATACCAAGGTCTTCGGCATTGGCGTTGCCAAGAGCAAAAGCGTGGCGACCATGAACTTGTTTGCAAAGTACATTCAGGCGATCCTGGGCGGAGAGGTCAATGTCCACAACGGATATATGACCGACCTGGGCATCTCCCGGGAGGAGCTGGAAAGTACGCCTATCGCGCAGGACAACCGCTCCTACACCTCCTATATGCTGCGTGTGGCCTATGAAGGCGGGGAGGCCGAGATCCTGACGGCGATCCTCTCCTGCGCTTACAGCTATGAGGTGATCGCCGCAAGGATCGTGGAGGAGGTCCCCGATGCGCCGAATCACCCGGTCTATGGAAGATGGGTGCGCGGCTATATCACCGAGCGCTATACCGGAAACAATGTGATCCTGATGGAGACGCTGGACCGGCTGACTGCAGACTATACCGAGGCGCAGCTGAAGTATCTGGAGGAAGTCTTTGTGGCCTGTTCCCGCTATGAGGCGGCTTTCTGGGATATGGCGTGGTATGAGCGGGACTGAGGGTGATTAGATGAATCGATGTGTCATTATCGGCGGGGCGGACATCGGCCGCTATGATCTGATCCGGGAAAAGCTCGGGAAGGATGACTTCTATGTCTGCTGCGACAGCGGGCTGAAGCACCGGGAGGGACTTGGCATCGTGCCTGACCTGATCGTCGGGGATTTTGATTCCCACGAAGATCCCCATCTGGACATAGAGACCATCGTGCTCCCCTGTGAAAAGGACGATACCGATACGGTGTTTGCGGTAAAGGAAGCCCTGGCGAGAGGCTTTACCGATTTCCTGCTGGTGGGCGTGATCGGCGGCCGGCTGGATCATACGCTGGGGAATGTGTCCATCCTCTTGATGCTGGACGCTGCGGGGTGCAAAGCGGCTGCGCTGGACGACTATTCGGAGCTCCGGATCGTCTCCTCCGGGCCGGCCCGGGTGGAAGACAGCTATGGCTTTTTCTCCCTGCTGAATATCAGCGGGACGGCAAGGGGGATCACCGTGAGAAACGCCAAGTACCCGCTGGAGAACGGGGAGATCACCTGCGAGTATCAGTACTGTATCAGCAATGAGGTGCTCCCGGGAAAAAAGGCAGAGATCACAGTCCGGGAGGGACGCCTGCTGCTCGTAAAAGTGCGCCGGGAGTGAACATTTTACAAAAATAATCGAGCCTTGCCGGTCAATTTCGGCAAGGCTCGCCGTTACTGATAACCTTGACAGTGAAAACCTTGCCCCGGTGCTTGTCGCTCTCCTGGATGATCTGTATTTCATAGGGCTTGGCCTTTTCCGGCCTGTCCAGGCTGACAGGGGCCATAGCTGCCACTGCCTTGGGCTGTTCCTCAGTGAATTCCTCCGGCAGTTCCCCGCAGCGGAGAATGCTGTCGATGTCGGCCTTGAGCTGGACTTCTATGTGGTCCTCGTAGACCCTGATCTTCTCGATGATGAGTTGGAGGTCGTTCCGGTCCAGCTTGGGCTTGTTCAGAATGTCGTCAAAGACATCCAAGGCCGTCTTGGCCGCCCGGTTCACCCGAATGATGGTGTTGCGCTTGTCCTGGGTCATGGCGATCTGGTTCTGGATACCCTCCATGCGGTGGAGAAGGTCGGATTCCAGTTCGTTGTAGGTTTCCTCCAGAGTCTCCTCCTGCTCCGGGTGCTTCATAATGTCCCGGATGTGTTGGCGTTTGGTGGCTTTCAACTCCTCCTGCAGGTCGGCCAGAACTTCCTCCAAATGGACGGCAGCCTGCTCGGTCTCTGCCACATCCTCCTGTTCCTTGGCAAGGTCGGCGTTGAGACGATCCAGCATGGCGGCGGAGTTGTCCTTCACCTTGCGGACATAGATTTTCAGCAGCTCGTCCAGCTCTTGTCCACCCGGATGTGGTGGCTGGTGCAGCCCTTCAGGCCCCGGCGGTGGTACTCCCCGCAGCGGTATGCGTCCTTAATTTCCTGGCGGCTCATGGCGAACATGGGGGAGCCGCAGTCCCCGCAGAAAAGAAATCCAGAATAGACATTGTCATACTTCTTTTGGCCCCGGTAGTGGGCGGTAGAGCGGGTCTCCCGCAGGGCCCGGACGGTGGCGAAGGTGCGGTAGTCGATGATGGCCTGATGGTGATGCTCGATGGCGATGTGGTCTAACTCGTCCCGCTTCACGTCCTTGCCGTTGATCTTCCTGCAGGTGTACTTCCCCTGGCGGAGAGTGCCAATGTAGAAGTCGTTGTCCAGGATGCCCTGCACCGTTACGATGGCCCAGGTCAGCTTGGCCTGCCGCTTGACCTCCTGGCCCTCCGCCTCCCGGCGCTGCTGTTCGGCCGTGCGGGGGGTGGGGATACCCCGGCCGGTGAGGTAGTTGGCGATTTTCTTATAGCCCCAGCCGTCGATGTAGAGCCGGAAGATCTCCCGGACGATCTCGGCCTCGGTGGGGACGATCTCGAACTCCTGGTGTTTGTTGACGATGTAGCCGTAGGGGGCGGCGCAGATCCACTTGCCGTCGGCCTGACGGCGCTGGATGACCGATTTGACCTTCTTGCTGGCGTCGGTGACGGGCATCTCGTTAATTAGAAATTGGAACTGGATTTTCAGCCAGTCGTCATCGTTTGGAAAGTCGATGTTGTCTCCGATGGAGATAATGCGGACACCGGCGTCCCGCAGGTCCTCCAGTTCCACCAGCCCCCGGCTGTTGCGCCGGGAGAACCGAGAGAAGTCCTTGACAATGAGGATGTCCTTTTTGTGGCCCATCAACTCCTGCCGCATGACCTGATAGCCGGGCCGCTGGTCGAAGGTGTAGCCCGACTTATCCCGGTCCTCATAGAAAGTCAGGGTGGAGCCGGGGAATTTGTGCTTCACGAAGTCCTCAATGATGACCTTCTGGTTTTCAATGGAGGTGTTGTCCCGGCCCAGCTCTTCGTCCACTGAAATGCGGCAGTAGCCGGCCAGGTCAAATCTTTCAATCATCGGTTTCACCCTTCAGGTATTTCGCAGTTTGGCGGTCAAACTCGGAGATGTAGTCGGCATCCTGCTTTTTACGGAACTCCTCGTAGACAGCAGTGACTTTCCGCACCGCTTCATCATGGGAGACGGTACCCTTGCCCTCCAGCACCTTCCGGCGGTTGTTTGTGAGGAAGCGGTCCGCCTCGTCCAGCCAATCCTTCATGCTCATAAGCTGCTGATCCTCTGCCATCAACTCGGCGTAGTCGATGAACATGGTGACCAGGCGATTGAGGCGGGAAATCTCCTTCTCGTTCAGGTAGTTTTTGGCGATGAGGGCGTCGCTTTTCAGGATTTTCCCGTCCGGGGCGGCCTTCCAGGTAGTGAGCCCCATGGTGGGGCTGTCCAGGGTAGCCCGCTCGGCGATCAGTTCCGCCGCCGTCTTGCCGGTGACGGCGTAGTGGAGTTTGTTCTGGACGAAAGCGTAGAAGGCTTTGGTTGTCTCGCTGCTCTTGTCGTAGTCGTAGCTGCACTGCTCAAAAATGTCGGCAATTTTTTGGTAGGCGCGGCGCTCGCTGGCTCGGATCTCCCGAATGCGCTCCAGGAGCTCGTCAAAGTAGTCCTTTCCAAAGGGCCTGCCGTTCTTCATCAGTTCGTCGTTGAGGACGAAGCCCTTTTGGATGTACTCTTTCAGCGTCTTGGTGGCCCACTGGCGGAATCGGGTGGCCTTTTTGGAGTTAACACGATATCCCACGGCGATGATGGCGTCCAGATTATAGTGATCCAGGTTACGCTGGACCTGCCGTGTGCCCTCTTGGCGAACTACTAAGAATTTCTTAGTAGTTGCCCCCTGCTCCAGTTCTTCCTCGGCGTAGATATTCTTCAAGTGTTGGAGTACATTCTCCGGGGTACAGTCAAAAAGTTGGGCCATACCGCTTTGGGTCAGCCAGAAATTCTCATCTTGAAAAACCACACTGACAAATTCCTTGCCGCTGCCGTCACTGTAAAGCAACACCTCACCGGATTTCACGGGCTTGTTATCCATTTATATGCACCCCCGGTTTCATTTCTTTAGATAATATTGTATCATAGATTTGATGGTATGACAACAACAAAATGGAGCCGCAGGCTACCCTGCGGCTCCACAAATGCTACGCCAAATGCTTGCGGTTATAACAGAGCAGGTCACTGGTGGCGGTGGCCAGATCCTGTGTACCGGAATAAAAGATAGCCACCGTGTAACCCTGGGCCTTGTACTTTTTGTAGAGAGGTTTCAGTCGTGCCTGGATGGCAGTATCCTGGCCTTCCACTTGAGTGAGCCATATTTCCACTGTTTTGCTGGCAGGCTCCCTTTTGATCTCCACATTAACCGCCTCCCTGCTGGATAATGTGGACTGATGCGGAGAGATTTATACCAAACTTATCCATCTGTGCCACCCTCTTTTTTGATGGACGCCAGATAGATACGGGTTACATCGTCTCTGCCATGCCCCAAAAGTTTGGAGACGGCCTTCCGGGCCTCATAGGGGCTTTTGCCCTCCTGTATAAATTCCTGATACCACTCCGCGGCTTTCGTGTGCCGCAGGCCGTGGAAGGTCATAGGGCGGGAGGAGTCCGGGTCTTGCACAGTTTGGCGCTGGAGGTAGATGAACGCCTGGAACCGCTTGATAGCCTCATGAGTTTGTTCATCATCAGACACAAACAGTTTGTGACCACGTGGCGTCGTCTCCAAATGAAGCTGGAGCCGTTTCACCAGCAGATCGTTCAGCGGCACCGTCCGCACCAGCCCGCCCTTGCCCTTGATGGTGAGGGCGTTTTCTTTTACCACCTTTCCTGCGGTGACGGTATCAATGCGGAAGCACTCGTGGATGCGAAGAGGGGAGCAAACGCAGGGAGAAAGCACGGGTGCAGGTGGCAATGCTCCACGAGCACATCGCCAACCAGCGGAATGACATGCTGCATAAGCTGTCCACAAAGTTGGTGAGAGAGAACGATATCATCTGTATTGAGGACTTGGCCCCCAAGAGAATGGTGGAGAACCGCAGGCTGGCAAGGTCTGTCTCTGATGCAAGCTGGGGCGAGTTCCGGCGGCAGCTGGAATACAAGGCATCCTGGTATGGGAAACAGGTGGTCACCGTTGACCGCTTTTTCCCGTCCAGTCAGCTTTGCTCTGCTTGCGGCACTCAGTGGCCCGGAACCAAAGACCTCTCCGTCCGGGAGTGGACCTGCCCAAGCTGCGGGGTCGTCCACGACAGGGATATCAACGCCGCGAAGAACATTCTGAACGAAGGGCTGCATCTGCTGGCATAGTCTGTCTATATGGTAGGGCAGGACACGCCCGAACCCATACGCTCGGGGACACCTTGTAAGACCTCGCTGGTGCAGGCGGTGGTGGTTGAGCCGAGAATCCCCCGGCTTTAGCCGTGGGGAGTGTCAAAGGAAAAGTAAAGACGCAACCGTTCCACATTGAATATTTTGAATGGCAGACGTCGGAAAAATGTTCCGCCAGCCATCGGGATTTTGAAAAGTTGGAAAAGCATCGACGATTTTCTATTGAAAAGTTGGCTTTGATGTGGTACTATTTCTTTGAAAAGTTTGATTTGGCGTAGCATAATTTTTTTGAAAAGTTGGTTGGAGGTGCGTTCATGCTCTATCGAAAAATTGCGGCAGCCCTGGAAGACCACCTGAAATCAGGCTCGGACAAGATCCTTTTGATCGATGGCGCCCGTCAGATCGGCAAGACCTATATTGTCCGCTATGTGGGGAAAAGGCTGTTTCCAAACTTTATTGAGCTCAACATGGTGGAGGACTCCATAGGCCCCCGCTTGTTTGCAGAGACACGGACGGTAGAAGACTTTTATCTTCGGGTCAGTATGCTTGCGGGCAACCAGATGAAGGAGAAGTCCAACACTTTGATTTTTCTGGACGAAATCCAGGCATATCCCCATCTGTTGACGTTGCTGAAATTCCTCTCCCAGGATGGAAAATTCACCTATGTGGCCAGCGGTTCCCTGCTGGGGGTCACTCTGGCGCAAACCACCTCCATCCCAATGGGCAGCATCCGCCGGGTGCAGATGTTTCCGCTGGACTTTGAGGAGTTTTTGTACGCCAACGGCATGAATGCGACGGCGGTTTCGGCTATCCGCGGGAAGTTTCAGCAATTGCAAGCTCTGGACGAACCCACCCACAACAAGATGATGGATCTGTTTCGCAAATACCTGCTGGTGGGCGGTCTGCCCGACGCGGTCAACACCTATTTGGAGACAAAGAACATCCAGACCGTCCGGGACATCCAGCGGGAAATTCACGAGTATTACGGCGCCGACGCCTCCAAGTACGATGCCGAGAAAAAGCTGCAAATTCGGCGCATTTACGACATGATCCCTTCCAACATGGAGAACAAGAAAAAGCGAGTGGTGGCCCAGCGCATCGAAAACAAAAAGGGGAAAACGTTCGGCGACTACCACGACGAGTTTGAATATCTTATCAGCGCCGGCATTGCCCTGAATGTCCAGGCTATCTCCACGCCGGTGTTTCCGCTGGTAGAGTCGTCGGGCAAAAACCTCCTGAAGCTCTACTTGAACGATGTGGGCATCCTGACGGGCATCCTGTACGGCAGCAACATCCGCGCCATTCTGGGTGACGAGCGGAGTGTCAACCTGGGTTCGGTCTATGAGACCGTGGTGGCCAGTGAGCTGATCGCCCACGGTCACAAGCTGTTTTACTACGACAACCGCACCAAGGGCGAGGTGGACTACCTCATTGACGACTACGACAGCCTCAGCGCCGTGCCCATCGAGGTGAAGTCGGGCAAGGATTACACCGTCCACAGTGCGCTGAATGCCTTCGTCGCCAACGAGGACTATCATGTCAAAAAGGCCCTTGTGCTCTCCAACGAGCGGGAGATCACCACAAAGGGCAAGATCGTCTACTTGCCTATCTACTATGTGATGTTCCTCCAGCGATGACCACATTTCGCAAAAGGCCGGGTGCCGACGGCGAGATACGCCGTTGGCACCCGGCCTTTTGCTGTCCTATGCGAGACTGTTTTCGGCCTGGGCCATCCGATTTCGGTTGGAGCAGAGCAGAGTACTGGTGGTGTCGACCAAGTCCTCGCTGCCGGAGCAGAATACGACCACTGTGTAACCCTGCGCTTTGCACTTTTGGTAGAGCGGTTTTAGCTGCGATTGGATGGCGGTGTCCTGACTTTCCGCCTGGGTCAGCCATATTTCCACTGTTTTGCCGCCAGGCTCCGTTTTAATTTCCACATTAACCGCCTCCTTGCTGGATAATGTGGACTGAGGCGGCGAGATTTATACCAAACTTATCCATCTGAGCAGCCCTCTCCACATTTGGCGCCGGGTTTCTCTCCGGAGCCGGCTTTGCTATACCAATAACAGCAAAACAGACCCCGTTTTTTCCACATGTTTTTTCCGCATCCCCCGTCGCAGACAAAAAGGGAACGTTGCAAAATTTCTCATTCTGCAACGCTCCCTTTTGTCTACTGAGTGCTGGGAGACTCGCAATACCGCATGAGCATGGCTGCGGCTTCGGCGCGGGTGGCGCTGCCCCTGGGGTCCAGGATCCCGTTGCCCTTGCCGGTGACGATCCCCTGCTCCACGGCCCAGGCCAGGGCGGCTGCGGCCCAGCTGCCGGCCGTTTCCCCGTCGGTGAACTGCTCCAGGCTGCCCGAACTCTCCGGGCTTCCGGCGCAGCGCCAGAGGAGGGCGGCCAGCTGCTCCCGGGTGATGTTGTCGTGGGGGCCGAAGGTCTCAGCGTCATAGCCCTCGACGATGCCCTGGCTGTCCGCCCAGCGCACCGCCTCGCTGTACCACTGGCCCTCGGCCACATCGGCAAAGCGGAGGGGTTCCCGGACCGTCGGGCTGCCCCGGAGCCGCCACAGGATGGTGGCGATCATGGCCCGGCTGGTGGGGGCGTTGGGCTCGAAGGCGGTGGCAGAGGTGCCGATCATCAGGCCCTCCTCCACGCAGTAGTGGATGCCATCGTGGTACCACGCGGTGAGGACCACATCGTCAAAGACGGCGGCAGGGCACGCCGGACCCCGGTCGCAGGAGGAGGCCGGGCTGCCGCGCTGGAAGACGGCCTTCAACGTCACGGCTCTGGCGGGCATCTGGAAGCTGAACTTCCCACCGCCCAGGTCAGTGAGGGTGAGCTGCCTGCCCCGGCTGTCCTCCACGGTCAGAGCCGCCAGCACATACCCCTGCTCCGGGGTGACGGTGAGCTGGACCGTCTGGCCGGAACGGGCCCTGGTGGGGGAGGCAGTCACCGTTCCGTGGGACACCTGGGGGGAGATGACGGCATAGTACCCACTGCCGGAGGAGGGGACCACCGAGGTGCCGGGACTGTCGGAGCCGGGCCCAGCCGGGTCGGTCTCCTCCTTGGTGGAGTCCAGAACGGCGTAGGCTGTGCGCACCTCGGCGTCCAGCACCTGGAAGCTGGCCTGGATCATGGCGATATCACCCTTCTGGAAGGTCAGGACGCCGTCCTCCAGGGTGGGGCTGCCCGCCACGGTCTGGAGGGACCACTCCACCATGGCCGGGTCGTTGAGGACCAGGGTGGAGCCATCCTCCAGCACCGCCCGGAGTTCCAGGGTGGTCCCACCATGGGCCACGGTCTTTCCGGTGATGTCCACCCCGTCCCGGTAGAGGGCCAGACCGGTCATTTGGCCCAGCCGGTCGTTGACCAGGGTCCGGGTCCGCACCGTCTGGTTGCCGGCCTCGTCGGTGGCGGTGAGAGTGAGCACATGGCGGGCGCTGTCGGCATCCAGGGTGAGGGGGACGGAGAAGATGCCGCCGACCACATCGATCTCCTGCGTCGCTCCGTCATCCACCGCCAGGGTGAGGGTGGTCCCCTCGGCCATGCCGGAGAGGGTCACGGCGGTGCTGCCGAAGAAGCTGCCGTCCACCGGGCCGGAGAGCTGGAGCAGGGGAGGGACCGTGTCCACCAGGAAGGTCTTGGTGAACCGGAAGGCGTCGCCGCCGGCGTTGGTCCCCCAGAACTGGAGAGTGTGGCTGCCCTCGGAGAGATTTTGCAGGGGAATATCTACGTTTTTAGAGCTGCTGACCGTTGTTTCCGCCCCGCCGTCCAGGGTCCAGGCCCCGGTGACCGCCTGGTCGGCGGTGAGGGTGGCGGTGAAGGCGTTGATGGTGTAGGCGTCGGTGGGGAAGGTCTCATCCCCCCGGGTTTGGGTCACCGTCACGGCCTTTTCGGTCGCGGACCAGGTGATTTTCGGCGGCGTGGGCTCGGGGACGGTGACCTGGGTCTTGGCCTCCTCAGAATAGATCCGGACGCCATCAGCCGTCTCCGTGTAGGCCGAGACGCCCATGGTGTAGGTCATGTTGGGCTGGAGGCCCATGGTCTCGGAGACCGATCCGTCTGCCGCCGGGTTTTCCGCCTGGAATTTCTCAAAGTAGTTGGTGTACCGGCCGCCGGCGGTGTAGGCATCATTGTCGCTCCTGGCAAGCTCCACGCCGCTGACGCCGGGGACGATGCTGCCATCTGCATCGTAGAAATTCACCCGATAACCGGCGATGCTCGCATCTCCAGTGGTTGTGAAGGAGACCTTGCAGTCACCGGCGGGCTTGGTCCCGGTGACCGTGGGCGCATTGGGCTGGTTGGGATTGGCGTACGTCCACGGCGTTTCGGTCTCCGCCAGGCCGGTGACGGTGCGGTCGGCGTCGTAGGCCGCGGCCCGGATGGTGTAGCTGCCGGAGGGCAGGTCTGCCGGGATATTCAGGAGCACATCCACGGAGCTGCCGACGAAGGTACCCTCCACCCTGTTGAGCAGGCGGGTGTTGTCGGGGTTGGCGGCGTCCACCGCCGTCACGTAGATGGTGCTGTACTGGTCAAGGCCTGTGCCGGAGACGGTGACCTTGCTGTTATCGCCGGCCACGGTGACATCGGTCAGCTTGGGCAGGGCCCCCACCCGGTAGAGGGTCAGATCGGCGGCCTTGGGGGTGGTGATGGCGTAGGGCCCGGCCTCGTCGGGCTGGAAGGTCACCGTCATGATGGCCTTCTTGTTGGCTTCGTCATAGGACGCGGAGGTGTTGGCTTCCGCTCTGGTGTCCACCGTGCCGTCGGCATTGAGCCGGACGGGCTTCAGAGTGAAGGAGCCGCCGGAGACGGTCACCAGGGCCATCTCCTTTTGGGCGTCCGCCAGGGAAGCGCTGTCCCAGGTGATGGACAGGGCGGCAGCCTGATCGCTTTCCTGGAGCGTCAGGGTGTGGGTCGTTTTCAGGTCGGCGCTGGTCAGCGTATCGCCGTCATCCGCCAGCAGCATGATCCCCTGATTATCGCTGCGGGCGGTGACGGTGAGGTTGCTGCCCACCCCGGCGTAGAGGGTGCGCCCGGTGTCCGGGGAGGTATACACCGCCTGGACGCTGAGCAGGTCGGGATAGCTGGGGGCGGCGGAGCTGCCGTTCCACTCCAGGTCGCCGCCCCAGAAGTAGGTCACGCCCACGTCGACGCCCAGGGCATTGGCCGCGCCCCAGATCTTGTCGGCGTTGGCCCCCAGGCCCACGTCGGCCAGGGTCAGCCCGCCGATCAGGGGCAGGGAGCCGGGGAGCTGGAGGGCGGCCTTGATGAAGAACTCAAAGAAGCCGGACCCCTCCACCACGATGTAGCCGCCGCCGGTGATCACGTCGGCAATGTTCATATTCACTGAGGACAGGAAGAAGAACTCCGGGTACCAGTCCAGCTCCACCCGGGCGGAATCCATCACCACAAGGGCATTGGCCACCGTGCCGTTGCTGAGCTCCGCGCCGATGCCCCGGAGGGAGAGCTCCAGGGTGGCCTTGGCCGAGATGACCTGCAGGATGGAGAACTGGGCCTGGAGGATGAGCTGGAGGGGCGGGACGGCCTCAGTGAGGAAGATGGTGTCGTAGAGGTTCTCGATGCCGCCGCCGGCCCCCTGGAGCCACAGCACGCCGAAGCCGTCCACGTTCACCCCGGGGACGAAACCGCCCACAAAGAAGCTGAGGGTGTCAGGCACGGGGATGTTGTTCCGGCTGATGACCGAGATCTCGGCGGACAGGTTGAAGGTGGCAAAGCTGGCGGCGCCGGACACCCCCACCGACCAGTTGTCGATGGTGTTGATCCGCAGCACGCCCTCGATGCCGGGCATCCCCTCAATGTAGCTGGGCAGGCCGATGGCCACGGCGAAGTTGACGCCGATAAAGCGGCCGTCTCCAAAGAGGATGTCGTCCACCTCCACCGAGGCGGAGCGGCTGTCCCCGTCCCCGGCGTCGGCACCGTCTCCGGTGTCGGTGGCGGTCTCAAAGGGCTGGCTGGTGTAGGCGTCGTGGGGGATCTGCTCCTCCAGCTCCCGCAGGTCCTGGGGACTGCCCCCGCCGCTTTCCAGCATCTCCTGCCGGGCCTGGTCCAGGGCGTTGGGGTCGTCCTCGCTCTGGAGGGACGCAGGCACCAGGAAGGACAGGTCCAGGGCGCCGCCGAAGCCGATGACGCCGGTGCCGTCGTCCAGGATGCCCAGCTCGCCGTACTTGAACTCGAAGAGCAGGCCCAGCAGCTCCTGGGCGGCCTGGCCCACACTGGGCCACAGCAGGGTGATGGTGCCGCCCTTGCTCTCGCCCTTTTCATCGTAGGCGGTGAGGGCGGCCTCCTCTCCATCCTCGATGGAGGTCAGGCAGCAGGGGCCCTTCCACACCGAGGTCCCCACCCCGGGCAGGGTGAGGGAGGCGTCGAAGTCCACGTTAATGACACCGCCCTGGTCCGTGATGGTCACCCGGCCGTCCCGGATGTCCAGGCAACCGTTGAGGGAGACGGGGTTGTCGTTCTTGTTCAGGGAGACGGCGGTGTAGCCCCCGTCCTCTTCGGTGAACAGGCCCCGAAACTCCAGCAGGACGGTCTCGTTGTCCAGCTCCTTGCCGGACGACTCGTAGACCTCCTCGCTCCGGTAGGCGTGGATGGAGTACCGGTTACTCCCGTCGTTCTCCACCGTCACCACGCCGTAGCCGTCGCTGCGGTAGGCCGGGTCGTCGGTGACGGCGAAGCGGAGGGCGGGGGCAGTGAGGTCCGCTGTCTGGGTGTCCTGGTAGTCCACCGTCAGCTGGTACTCTCCCGGCAGCAGGTCCTCGGTAAGCACCACCTGGGCGGTGTTGGCGTCCACATCGATGGGGAAGCGGTTTTTCAGCGCTTCCTCGCTGTTGTTGAAGACGGTGAGCTGATCCTTTCCGTCAATTTTGCTGCCGTCGGTGCGCTTCAGGGTGAGGATGTAGCTGCCCCGCTGCCGGTCCAGGATGGAGAAGTTGGTGCCGGTGAGGAAGAGGGAGCGGGTCCCCTCCACATACAGCAGGTCGGGGGAGGAGCCGGTGAAGGTGACCTCGGGCAGAGCGCTCTCGGTGCCGGGGCAGACGATCCAGGCCGTCTTTTCGCACAGCAGGTTATTCTGCTTGAAGGTATCGCCGGTCCCGTCCATCAGGCAGGCCCGGAAGGTGAGCTTTCGGTAGGCCGCGGCCCGCTCGGGGGTGGCGTGGAACCGGAAGGTCAGGGACCGGCTGCCCTCCGGGGCCAGGTCCACCACCTCCAGGTAGTGGGGGTCCAGATAGGTGGCCTCCTCCTTCAGGGCGGTCCCCGTGGCGTCGTAGGGGGTGATGCCGGTGCCGGGGTAGACCGCCACCCGGATATTGGAGAGGGTCTCGGCGGTGATGTTCTGCAGCTGCATGGTGACGGTGAAGTCCCCGCCGTCCGTGTAGCCCTTCTTGTCTGGGGTGAGCTCCAGGGCCTCGGGCAGGGCGGTGAAGTTCATGGTCACCCGGTCGTTCTGGGCCACCCCCTGGTTGGAGAAGACCCCGTAGTAGGCCGCCATGGCCCCAGTGCCGTTCGTTGCCACCTCACCCAGGTCGTAATAGAGGGCGAAGGCGGAGTCGGCGGTGAGGGTCTCGGCGTTGTAGGGGGTGACGAAGGAGAAATCGGGGTCCGGCTCATAGTCAAACACCGTGGAGGCCAGGTGGACCCAGTGGGCGAAGGTGACCTGCTTCGGAACGGACACGGCATCCCCCACGGCGCCGTTGAGGAAATAGGCGATGACGCTGGGGTTGCGCAGGTCGTCGTAGGTCATGAAGGCGTTGCCGTAGGAAGTGACGGTCTTCTCGTTTTCCACCGTCAGGTAGCCGCCGCCCTCCCCCGTGGTCCTGGAGACCTGGTAATGGCCGAAGTCCTGGGTCCCCAGGGCGGTGTCCATCACCAGCCGGAGCTGGACGTTCGCCGGGGCACCGGTGTTTTTGGCACTGTAGCTGAGGTAGGCCATGCCGTGCTCGTTCCCGCCCGCCAGCCGGAGGGTCTGGGTGACGGTGATGCCGTCCACGGACCAGGTGGCGGTGATCTCAGTGTCTGTGGCGGCAACGGCCACGTCGCTGGAGCCGTCATACTTCCCGCCGAAGACGTAGTCCTTCGTGACGTTGCCCCGGGTCACCCGGAGAGAGGCGAAGGAGGTGTCATCGTCCCCCAGGGGGAAGAGGAGGTTCTTGTTGTCGTCGTCCTTCTGGATGGCGTCTCCCTCCAGGGTGCGGATGGAGAAGCCGCCGGTGCGTTTGGAGACCTCCGCCAGGATGTTGGCGTTCTGGATGGAGGCGGTGCTGTCCAGGGCTTCCGCCACGGCGGCGGAGGGCAGCAGCCCAAGCAGAAGGGACACCGTGAGCAGAGCGGCCGGCAGGCGCATGTTCCTGTGTTTCATATTCCTTTCTCCTTTCCGGTCAGTCCGTCACGTAGAGGTAGATGAGGATGCCGCCCCGGTCCTGGGTGCGGAGGTACAGGGTGTGGAAGCCGGACCGGGTGAGAGTGTAGGTCAGCGGGACTGTGTAGGCTTCGTTGGAGAGCAGGGTCTTGGCCCCCAGCTTCATCTGGGCCTGGGTGAGCCGTCCGGGCTTCACCGAGACGAAAACCGGGCCGGTGACGCCCTCCAGGGCGACCTTGAGCTCCCTGGTGGAGAGCACCTTGGTGCCGAAGGGGATGGCCTGCTCGCCGTTGATGCGGATGGTGGCCGAATCCTGGGAGAGCAGCACCAGGGTCCGGGTGGCAGTGGCGGCGTTGCCGCTGTCGTCGGTGGCGGTGTAGGTGACGGTATAGGTGCCCGGAGCGTTCCAGTTGACGGCACTGTCGGCTACGGTGAGCACCGGGGTGGTATCCCGGTCATCCCGCACCGTGACGCCGCCCTCCAGGAGAGCATCCCTCTCCGCCTGGGCCATGCCCGCCTTGCCGTAGACAGTGCCGGCGGCAAAGAGGATGGTGGGGGGCTGGGAGTCGGCGGAGTTGGCCTGGAGGTAGGTGTAGATGACCTTCCCGTCAATGTCCTCGGCCCGCAGGGTGAGGAGGCCGCCCGCCGCGGGGACGGTGAACTCATTCCAGACATTCTTTGCGTAGCCCTTCGTTTCTCCGCCCGCCAGGGAGGCGGTCACGGCCCGGGTGAACTGTACGTAGAAGGTGTCGTTGCCATTCAGAGTCCCCTTCCAGTCCTTACCGGGATTGGCGGTGGCGTTAGCTCCGTCGGAAGACTTGGAGAACCGCATCTCCAGCTTGCCGTCCAGGTCGGTGACGGTCACCCTGACGGGGGTCACGTTCCCCGCCCGGTCGGCGAAGGTCAGGTCGTAGTCGCCGTTTGCGCTGACGGTGTAGGTGTGTTCCGTGGCGAGCTCCGACCCGCCGTCCAGACTGGTCTTCTCGTTGGTGGTGAAGGTCACGGTCACCGTCCGCTTTCCGTCACCGGAGACGGTGAGGACACCGTTTTCTATCGTTCCGGCACTACTGCTCACCACCGGCGCGGTCCTGTCGATACAGGTGATGGCCGGGAAGGAGAGTGCGGCGACCTTTCCGTTCCGTCCGAACAGGCGCAGGCCTGTGGCCGCATCCGTGTTGTCGTGGAAGACCACCGTGGCCTTGTTGGCGGCGTAGGAGACCGCCACGGAATCGGGGAACTCCACAGTCTGGATGGGCAGGGTGGTGTAGACCTCCGCCACCACGTTGGCGTTGGTGAAGACTTCGGCCTGGTCCCAGGTCACTTCCCCGTCCTCCACCGACCCGTCGTACCAATTGCCGCCGGCCAGCCAGCCCACGGAGGTGACCTTCATCTCCCGGTTGTCGATGGTGTCCACCGTGGCGGTCACCGAGCCCGACTTGCCGCCGGCGTTGGTGAAGGAGAAGGTGTAGGAGCCGTTTTCGGCAAATTCGTAATAGTACAGGCCGTTGTAGGTGCCGCCCCCGCTGTCCAGGGTGAGTTTATGGTCCGGGTCCTGGACCGTGAAGCCCTCGGCGTTCTCGCCGGGCACCAGGTAGGCCCGGACCGTGTTGTGGTCGGTGTAGGCGTACTTCACCGTGGCGGTGGGCTTGCCCGGCACATACACGCCGGGGAACTGCACGGGCAGGGGCTCGGTGGCGTTGCCGAAGCTGTCCACCAGGGAGACATAGACCGTGGGGGAGGCCGTCTCCCCCGTCCAGGTCAGGGAGGCCGCCCCCACCGTCAGCCCGGCGGGCAGGCCGGTATCGTTGGCGCTGCTGTAAGTCACCGGAGCCGATGTGAGCTTGACCACCATTTTGACCTGGGAGGCATCCTCCGCCGAGAAGGCCGCCTGCCAGCCGGTGGCGAGAGCGTTGGTCATGGCGGCGGACAGGTTCTTGGGCGATTGGGGAGACGCCGACCCGTCCTCCAACGTGGCTCCCAGGAGCTGGGAGTCGAAGGTGGCCGTCTGCTGCCACAGGCCGCCGTACTGCTGGTAGAGCCGGGCCCTGTACGTGGGCGCGTCGGTATCGGCGGGGGAGACGCCGGACTGCTCCGCCGCCGCCACGGCCCAGGGCAGGGCGGCGGGGAGGGTCCTCTCGTTGCCGAAGCTGTCGGTAAAGGTGAAGGTATGGCTCATCCCGGCGGCAGAGCCGCAGGGGAACATGTACCGGGTGTCGCCGGTGAGTTCGTCATCGCACTCCACCAGGGCGGTGACGGGGCCCTTTACGGGGACCGAAACGGACCCCTCCAGACGCTGTCCGTCCCCGTCGTACCAGACGACCTGGGCGGTGCTGACCGGGGGCGTTTCGGGCGCGGTGACGATGTTGGTGATGCGCACCATGCCGTTGGCGGGCATGTAGTCATCGGGCGTTCCCCCGCTCTGGTCCTGCCAGAAATAGAGAGTGTCGTTGGCGTCCAGCGTGACCGTGAGGGTGGGGGCTCCTTCAATCTGATGTGTGACGTCCCTCCACGACGGGGTGCCCATCACTTCGCTTCCCAGGGTGTAGCCCAGAAGGTTTCCGGTGCCCTCACTGCCGTTGTAGGTGCTGGTGACGGTGACGGTGACCTCTCCGGTGGTCTTGTCCTCGGTGGAGAGCTCCACGGTATAGTAGTCCGGGGCGGTGTACGCCACCTCCTGGGTGTGGATGTTGCCGAAGGGGTCCAGGAACCGGACGGTGTAGGTGCCGGTCTGGTAGAAGGGGAGGTTGTCATGGGAGGTCCACATGGTGTCCTCCTCAATGGGGGACAGGAGCCGCACGGGGGAGGAGCTGGTGAAGGAGTTTCCTCCCGACTCTGACTGGGTGAAGGTGATGGCCTCCGGGACGGTTTCCGTCAAGGTCAGCGTCCCGGTGCCCTGGCCCACGTTCCCGGCGTCGTCGGAGACGGTGACGGTGAAGACCTTGCCCCCGGCGGCCCGGGCCTCAGGGGGAAGGATGCCTGCGATGAACAAGCGCAGGTTATCATACTTGGAACCGGAATAATCGGGATTCTCGAGCCCCACATAGATCATTCCAAAGGGCCCGCTGCCGTCCGTGATCTGATCGTACCAGCTGCCGCCCGCTACATATGTGTCCGGGTCGAAGCCGGCCGGCAGGGGCGGGGTGAGGGTACTGGTCACGCTCTCCCCGGCGGCGTTGGTGTACGCCACCGAGACCTGCAGGGTGGACAGGTCCAGGGTTCCGGTCTTGGTATTATACTGGTTGGCCCAGCTGGGGGCGTTCTCCTTGTCCTTCATGGTGATACTGAGGGAGTACGACCCGGCGCCATAGAGGGACGTCCCCTGATCCTCCACCGTTACCGTGGGGGCGCACAGGTCAAAGTGTTGGGCGACGTTGTAGCTGCTGGCGTAGTGGGACCAGTCCTCGTCTTCACAGGTGGCCACGCCCAGGTTGCCGTAGCTGTCCACCAGGAAGTAGTTGGAGGAATTGGCCAGGTATTCGTTTTCCTCACAGAACTCCACCCGGATCTGCCGGGCAGCGTCCAGCTGAAGGTGCTTGCCTGTGTTATTGACACTTCGGGCAATGATCTCGTTGCCGGTCAGGTCCATCTGCTGGGCGGTGTAGTTGTCGCTGGGGGTGACGGCGATGGAGATCAGGCTGTCGCCGGCCTGGGTAAAGGTTATCGCGGCCTTGGGCTGCTGGGCCATTCCCACCACGGTGAGCACCTTGGTGGTGGTCATGGTGCCGTTGGGCAGCTGCACCCGGTAGTAGACCCGATTCTCCCCGGCCCGAAGGGTCAGCTCTTTATCGCAGTTGGTGTCGCCCCCATCGCCCAGGACCAGGCTCAGGGCGTAATACCCGTCGTCCGTCTTTGAGGCGTTGGTCAGGAAGGTGCCGCCCTCCGGCGGCGTCTCTCCGGTCCACACCTGGAGAGGCAGCAGCTCGCCATCCCGCTCGGCTGCGAAAGTCAGGGTCCGGGAGGGTTCGTAGCCGAAGCCCGTCGTTGGCGCCTCCGCCAGGCCCACTGTCAACTGGGGCACATAGGAGGTGCCGCTTTCTTCATCCGTCACCACCAACGATTCCTGACGCAAGCCCAGGGCGGCGTATGTGGGGTCAGTGGTAGAGACCATGCCGTAATACTGCTCGTATGCCACGGGGTAGTAGTCGTCAAAGGGCTCGTCGTCCATGTAGAGCCAGAAGTCGCCGGAGACGGTCTTGGTCTCGCCGTCCGCCATGCTCTCGGTGTAGGGGATCTCTACGTGGAGCTTGCAGTGGACCTTCTCCTGGGGGAACTGGTTGGCGATCAGGTAGTTGAAGGTGTAGCTGCCTTCGCCGACGGTGGCCGGCGGCAGCTCCTGCTCGCTGCCCTCCAGCACGTCGCCGTTGACGTCCTCCAGCCACGCCCTGGCCCCGGAGAAGTCCAGGTCCCGGAAGTTGAAGGAGGTGGAGACGTTGGGGGTGACGGTGACGGACACCGTCTTCCCCGTCAGGGTCTGGACGGGGTTGGCGGGCACAGCCGTCTCATTTCCCACCACCACGTTCCTGGCCGTGGCTGTAATGCCATAGCTCCGCCCGACGCCGCAGGCGATGGTGAAGTACTCGATGGTGGTGCTGGCGTCAATGGTCAGTTGACTTGTGCTCACCTGATCACTTGGCCCGGTGACAAGGAAGACCTCCACCTCGCCGTTGGCGTCGGAGGAGAAGTCCTTGAAACTCGATGGGTTGGAAGCACAGTGAATGGTGACCGCTCCGCTGACGCCGGCATTGAGAAGCTCTTCCGGCCGCTGGCATAATGCCGACGGCTGTACGGCGGGCGCAGCGTTGAAGGGCGCAAGAACGGCCGTATCGATGCGATATGCGTTATAGCTAAAACCGTTGTTGTTGCCGTCGTTTATGCCGATGATGGCCACCGTCACGTAATCGGACGAGTCGGTATCCTCCGGCGGCTCAATGGTGAGTACCGGCGTCCGGGCGGGGGTGGCCGGGTCTTCTACGGTGTAGTTGGCTTTCTGCGCCGAGAAGTCAAAGCTGACAGGCCCAAAGGTCTCTGTAGTGAGTCTCCCGTCCGGGTCCTCGGCGGAGACATGCAGGGTGGCCTCGCCCTTTTGCCCGGTCAGATACCCCGTCGAGGCGGCAAACGACACGCTCTTTTTCCCGGCAGATACGGTGACTGGATCCTGTGCTTCACCGTTGAACTCCCACCAATATTGAAGGTTGTCCACGCTGGTATTGTCGAAGACCTGTACGTGGGCGGTGATCTTGCGGGCCATGGAGAGGTCGATGGTCCCGGTCACCTGGGGGGCGCTGGTGTCCGTGCCGACGGTGTACCACTTGACGGCCTCGTTCCAGTTGTCGGCGTAGTCCCTGGCGGAGACGGTGCAGATCAGGCGCACCGTGCTGTATGTCGGATCCACGTTCTCCACCTTGGCGTGCAGGTACATCTGGCCGCCCGCCAGGGGCTGGTACAGGAACTCCTCTGACGTTTGATAGGCGTCATCATCTGTGGGCCTTGTGGGGCTGTCCGTGACGCACCAGCGCACCGTGGAGTCGTCCCAGTGCCACAGCTCCACCTTACATTTGACGGTCTCCAGGTCCACGCCGGAGCCCACGTCGGTGATGGTGAAGGGCACCGTGCGGTAGAAGGTGGTGGCGTCTGTCTCGTCCGTCTCAGGCAGTGGATTCTCGTCAAGGGTGACCGTGGGCTTGGTCACGTCCAGCTTGAACTTCTCCTGGGGCGGGAAGTTGGTAAAATCAATGTGGGCCGGGTTCCCCGTGGGGTCGAAGATGCCTTGTTGGAAGGACATGCCCGTGATGCGGAAATAGTCCTCGCCCTCCGGCAGGTGCATATTGTTTCCGATCTGGATCGGCCCGAAGTGGAAGATGGTGCTGATCTTCCCGTCGTTCACCGAGTCTGCCCGGTACTCCACGCTGGAGGCGGTCTTCTTGATCGGTCCGGCGTTGTTCCGGAGGTTCAGCGTGGCGGTGGGGGACGAGAGATATCCCCCAAAGCGGCGGAACTCGTTCCCCACCATGTAGCCCACCTCCTCGTCCACCACCACAGTGAAGGAGATGGTGTCCCAGGCTCCGGCCCAGATGGCGGAAGCGGGGATGTCCTCCGGCCACTCGCCGTCGGCGCCGGGCTGATAGTCCCCCACCATGGAGGCGGTGGCGGTGACCTTTGTGACCTGGGGAGCCTTGGTGTCGATGACCGTCTTGGCGGACATGGTCATGCTGCTGGTCCACACCATGGCGTTGCCCGCCAGGTCGGTGATGGGGCAGTCGGCGTCAAAGGTGGTGCTGTCCAGCACGGCGCCGGCACCGCTGAGAATGGCCAGGTCGGTCTTCTGGCGGGTCCAGCTCTGGGCGGTGGGGGACACGGCGCCCACCTGCACGTCCAGCTGCGTGTCGGGCACGGTGCAGGAGAAGATGAGCTTGTTCTCCTTCAGGGCCACAAGGTCGGCCTGGAGGCTGCTCAGGACGGTGGAGGTGGAGCCGGTGGCGTTGTCGATGAGGGGCAGTATCAGGGTCAGGTCGTGGATCTTGTCGTCGGCAAAGCGGATGTTCTCGGAGAACTCCATGGTGAAATAAATGGTATTCCCCGTCTTGTAGTACTCCTTGGCGGTCTTGGTCCCGCCCGCGTCACTGGGGTAGATGGCGGAGACGGTGGGGGCGGTGACGTCCGAGAGGTGGATGTACACGTTGCTGACCTTGGAGGAGCCACAGGAGCAGTCCGTGCAGGACATGGTCACCTGGAGGCCCAGGTAGTGGGTGTCCTTGGGCACGCCGGAGGCCTCCATGACCTTGCCCACGCCGTCGCCGTCAGACTTGTCGTTTTGCAGCTTCAGCACCTCGATGCCGTTGCGGTGGTCGGTGATGACCAGCTGGGCCCGGTCGGTGAGGCTGCTGTGGGAGCCGAGGTGGCTGTGTTTATCCGGGGTGAGCTTGGCCTGGGCCGTGACCACCAGCTGGCCGGCCAGGATCAGGTCGTTGAGGGCCGAGGCCTTCTGGGTCTCGTAATCGGAGGTGAACAGCCACCGGTAGGAGGCCTTCCACTTCTCATTCTCGCTGTGCATGAAGGAGAGTGCCGGCGAGAGGGTCGTGTGGTCATCGCTGCCGCTGGTGGACAGGCTCTGGGCCGTCACCCGTTTGAAGCCGCTGTCGATATGGAAAGGGCTGTCCTCCACCCGCACCCTGGTGCGCAGGAAGGCACTGTCCCCCGCCGCCGCTTTGGGCAGCACCACGGCCTCCAGCCGTTTGGGCTCGTAGGTGACGTTGGCCGCCCGGGCCGGCGGGAGCGCCGGGACCATCCCCAGGCACAGAGCCAGGGCGAGCGCCGAGCTGAGCAGTCGCTTTTTCATCATCATGAGAATCCTTCCCCCTAAATTCACCGTGGTTTTCAAGGGGCGGTGAGGGCGCTGCCGCCTTTTCACCGCCGGCTTTTTATGCTATAATAGCCGCAAGCGGCTATTATTTTGACTGGAATGAATATAGCACAACGCCGCTGCGCATCTGTGCTATAATAGTTCCAAGTGGCCGGAATGATGCGCACCACGCCGTAGGGGCCGGTGGTCGCAGCCTGCGGGCCTGTGGCAATGCACTCCAACCTAAAAATAGCATGATTTCCCAAAACGACACAACAAAAAATTCCGCGAGCGGTCAATTTTTTCCGCGAGCGGTCAACTGAGAGGATGATGACGATGCGGATCGCCATTGTCGAGGACAAGGCGGAGGACCAGGAGACCCTGCGGGAACTGTTTTCCCGGGAGGCCCGGGCGCGGGAGTGGGCCTACACGGTGGAGACCTACCCCAGCGGCGAGTCATTTTTGGCCGCCGGGGGGAAGTTTGACATCGTATTCCTGGACGTGGTCATGGGCGGCATCGACGGGCTGGAGACCGCCCGGCGCTACCGCTCCGGGGGCGGAAAGGCCCAGGTGGTCTTTGTCACGGTGGAGGTGGATTTCGCCGTGGAGGGCTACGAGGTGGAGGCGGCGGCCTTCCTGGTGAAGCCTGCGGAAGAGGAGCGCTTTCACCAGGTCCTGGACCGCCTGGCCCGGAAGCTCAAGCCCGATGTGCTGCTGGACTTTTCCCCGGACATGGAGCTCTCTGCCGGCGCCATCCTGTACGTCGCCGCCTCCGACCATTGCCTGAAGGTACACACCGCCGTGCGGGACTGCTTTCCGGACCTGTCCATGGGGGAGCTCCGCTCCCGGCTGCCGGAGGACGGGCGGTTTGTGGAGTGCAGCCGGGGGATCCTGGTCAATCTGGACCACGTCTCCCGGATCGAGGCCAAGGCCATCCTCATGGATGACGGGGCCCGCCTTCCCGTGAGCCGCCGCCGGCGGCAGGCCCTGGTGGACGCCATGGCCGACCGGAAATTCAACGACGTGAGGGGAGATTGACGTGGCGGACTGGCTGATGCTGATCGGGTATACCATGGTGAACATCCTCCCCCTGGCGGCCCTGGCGATCCTGCCCTTCCGGGACTGCCTGCGCCTGCGGGCGTGGGGGATCGCGGTCCTGGCTCTGCTCCTGTGTATGGTCAACGCCGCCGCTTCCTGGTGGTCCATGCACGGCGCGTCCGCTGCGCTCCTGTCCGTGTTGTCCATTATCCTCTATCTGGCGTTCTACCTGGCGGCAGTCCGGGCGGGGCCGCTGAAGCTGCTGGCGGTGCTGCTGATCATTATGAACTTCGCAAGCCTTGCCTCGGTCACCGCCTATTTCCTTATGCTGACTCTGGCCCCGGAGCTGGTGACACAGCTCTACACCTGGGGGTACATCGGCCTGTACGCCCTGGGTCTGCTCCTGCCCTTTCCCTTCTACTTCCGCATGCTGGACAAGCGCATCCGCCCCCAGGTGACGGCGGGAAACGCCGAGCAGTTCTGGCACTACCTGTGGGCGGTCCCCGCCACCTTCTGCGCCGTGTACTACTACCTTCTCTTCACCGGCGGCGGCCTGCGGGCCTTTTCCGGTTCCTGGAAGAACGTGCTGTTTCTGTGGATCATCAACGCCGGGTCCATGCTGGTGACCAACCTCATCGCCCGCCTGCTGGAGGAGGGCCGGGAAAACCTGCGCCTCCAGCGGGAGAACGACCAGCTCGCCCTCCAGACCGCCCAGTATGAGGGCCTGCGCAAGAGCGTGGAGGAGACCCGCCGGGCCCACCACGACCTGCGCCACCACCTGAACGTCATGCGGAACTATCTGGACAGCGGGGACCTGAACAAGCTCCGGGCCTACCTCTCGGAGCACACCAACCGCCTGGCGGACGTCTCCGACCGGCGGTACAGCAAAAATTCCATGGTGGACACCATCCTGCGCTACTATGCGGACAAGCTCACCGCCCTGGGGGTGCGGCTGGAGCTGCGGGTGGAGGTGCCCGAGGAGCTGCCGGCGGCGGAGCCCGACGTGTGTGTGATCCTGGGCAATCTGCTGGACAACGCCCTGAAGGCCTGCGAGAGCGCCGGGCCGGAGGCCTGGGTGCGGGTGGTCATCGAGGCCCAGCGTCAAAGGCTTATCCTCGTGGTGGACAACACCGCCCCCACGCCGCCCCAACAGCGGGACGGGGAGTTCCTCTCCAGCCGCCATGAGGGCGTCGGCATCGGGACCCAGTCCGTGAAGGACATCGCCGCCCGGTATGGCGGCGTGGCGAAATTCAAGTGGGAGGACGGCATCTTCTACGCCGCAGTCATGCTGGACCCATGAGCCGACAGGCGCAGATCACATCAAGTCTGCACTTCCGTCTCCCACAGCCTACCGGCCCCGGCAGGCTGGAAGTGGATCAAAACCGTTCCAGTTCGTTTATGAAAAATGTGGCGTAAAGCCCTTGCCTTTAGGCATGGGGAGTGTCAACCTCTGAAAAACTGGCTGCTCAGCCTTGCCTTCGGCAGCATGGCCCGACATGCAGCCTATGAACCGCCCAGAGAGGACGCCGCCAGGTACTTCCGGCGTTTATGCCATGTGCGGGGAAGCTGACGCGCCCTATCTCAAAGGAATGATTTCCGCAAGAGCACAAGTCGGACCGGACTCAGCCGGTGGAAAGGGCAAGGGGCCAGGCACCTGAAATCAGATGCCTGGCCCCTTGCCCATCCTTTAGCGATCCTTGTGATCAGAATAGATGTACATTGACCGAGAGCATTGTACATTGGAATGCTTATGTCCCCGGCAGCAGGACTCTGCGTGGGGAGAAGAGGAAAGACTCATACAGTACCGATTTCCGGCAGTTCCTTGATCCGCTCTGCCTCAGTCAATACCTGAAGCTGTACTGGGCGATCCTCCGGAGCGTTTCAAACCGATCAGCCTTGGGAACTCCGCTTTTGATCAGCCCGGCATTGTGGGTTTCCAAATTGGAGAGGACGGTCAACTCCGCAATGGTGGCATAGTCCCGGATATTGCCCTTCCTGGCAAGCTCCGGATCGGAGTCCCGCCACGCCTTGGCGGTACAGCCGAATAAGGCCACATTCAGGAGGTCGGCCTCGTTTGCATAGGCCAGCCATTCCGTGCTCTTTGTGTAGCTGCTCTGGGGAAGAACGTAGTGCTTGACGGCGTCGGTATGGATCAGGTAGTTATTCCGGGACAGGAACCGCTTGGCGTCCCACTCCAGTTTCAGACGGTCAGTCTCCTCTGCCTTAAGCCGCTGATATTCCTTGAGCAGATACAGCTTGAACACCGGGCTGATGGCGGAGCCAAATTCGAAAGCGATGTCTTTGTGGGCATAGGTGCCGCCGTAGCGTCCCGCCTGGACATACATTCCAATGGCCCCGGTCTTCTCGATCCACTCTTTCGCACTGAGTGTAAAGGTGTGCAGACCAGCCTCGCTCTTAAAGTGGTCGAATTCGACCACTTTAAAATCCGGGTTATACATCAACTCCCAGGCACCTAAAAACTCCAGGGTAGAGCGAGTGCGCAGCCAGTTTTTGATCACGTCCGCTGCCCGCACAGGATCCGTCCGGGCCTTGGCCATATCAGTAAGGCTGATATAGTCATCCTAGTCCAGATTCAAAATCGTAACCGGTGTGCCTTGGACAGAAATCGTAGAGGTTCTTCTCTTAGACATACGTATTGCCTCCTCACATCATGCAATGGAGAATGTCGTTGGCGCCGGCATCATATGGCAGATCCCCCCGCCCCAAACCGCAGCCTCTATGAGATCAGCGGAAGGGAGATGACGAAGGTGGTGCGCCGGCCGGTGCTCTCGGCGGCGATGGTGCCCCCGTGGCGCTCCACGATCTCCTTGGCGATGGCCAGCCCCAGGCCGGCGCCTCCGGTGCGGGTGGACCGGGCGGCGTCCAGCCGGTAGAATTTCTGGAAGATGTTGGAAAGCTCCCCCTCGGGGATCTCCAGGCCCTGGTTGCTGATGCGCACCACCGCCTTGTTCCCCTCCCGCCGGGCGGTAAGCCCCACGGCGCTGCCGGGGGTGGAGTAGCTCACCGCGTTGCGCAGCACGTTGTCAAAGACCCGGGCCAGCCGATCCCCGTCCCCCCGGACCGCCAGGTGGGGCTCCACATCGGGGGTACAGGTGAGGCTGTGGGCGGAGAGAAGGGGGTAGAACTCGTCGGCCAGCTGCTCCAGGAGGAAGGAGAGCTGGACCTCCTCGGTGCCCACGGCGGTGAGGTCCATGGTGTTGATGTCGAAGAACTCCCCCACCAGCTCCTCCAGGCGCTTGGCCTTGTCCAGGGCCACGTCGGTGTACTTCCGGCGCAGGTCCGGCTCCAGGTCGGGCTCGTCGTGGAGAAGCTCCAGATAGCCCAGCACCGAGGTCAGGGGGGTCTTCAGGTCGTGGGCCAGAAAGGCGATGAGGTCCTGGCGGCGGCGCTCGGCCTGGCGTACCTCCTCGGCCTGGAGCCGGAGCCGGTCCCGCAGGCCGGTGAGGTCCCCGGCCACCGAGCGCAGAGACTTGGGCGGGTCGGGGCAGGCGGCGGGGTCGGAGAGGACCTGGCGGAGATACCGGGCCACCTGCCGCAGGCGGAGGGTGGGCAGGGTGAAGAGCAGGGTCAGGCCCACCAGCAGGGCCAGGCAGGCCAGGGTGACGAAGACGGTGAGATGGGGGGGCATGGGAAGACCTCCTTGCTTGGACACGTTCTTGGGACCCCTCCATCATACCACGGCGGGGGCAGGATTTCCACGTTTCTCTTGCCTTTTTCCTCCATTTTTGCTATGATAATATTGCACAATTATGTAATCTGGCACTCAGTCTGCCAACGATTTTGCTTCCCGGGAGGAGTTTATATGAAAAAGGCACGGGTCCTGGCCGCTGTGCTGGCTGCGGTGCTCTGTGTGCCCTCGGCCGCTGCGTGGGCCGCGGAGGAGACGACCGCGGCGGAGGAGCGGACCTACATTGTCAAGCTGCGGGAGGATGTGCCCATGCTCCTCTCGGCGGACGAGGAGGCCGACACCGCCCTGGGCTTCGGGATGTTCCTGGTCACGGAGGAACAGGCCCGGGCCCTGATGGAGGACGGCCTGGCCGAGTTTGCCGAACCCGACGGGGAGGTGGAGCTCTTCGCCGCGCCCACCGATGCCAAGTATAAAGACCAGTGGCATTTGCAGGGCGGATATGGCATGGACCTGGCCGGGGTGTGGGACAACTACACCGGCGCGGGCGTCAAGATCGGCGTGGTGGACTCGGGGCTTATCCCTGACCATGAGGACCTGGATTATGACGGCCACGTGCTGGAGGGGTTCAGCCTGGCCTACCCCGAGGGGAGCAGCACCATCGCCAAGACCCCGGGCCGGGAAGCGGTCACCGATGAGCTGAGCCACGGCACCATGGTCACGGGCATCATCAACGCCGCCCACAACAGCAAGGGCGTGGCCGGTGTGGCGCCGGGGGCCACCATCCTGCCCATCAAGTGCTTTGTGGGGCGGACCACCAAGATCTCCCTCATCGTCCGGGGTATCAATGAAGCGGTGAATGAGGGGTGCGACATCATCAACCTCAGCTGCGGCGCCACCAAGGACAATTCCTCCAAGCCCATGAACACCGCCACCCAGGCGGCGGTGGACGCGGGGATCATCGTGGTCTCCGCCGTGGGCAACGGGTACGGCACCGCCCTCTACTACCCCGCCGCCTATGACCAGGTGGTGGGTGTGGGCGCCATCGACAGCGCCGGCGCCAAGGCGAGCTACTCCCAGAGCAACGACAGCGTCTGGGTGGCCGCCCCCGGCAGCGGCATCTGGAGCCTGAGCTATACCAATCCCAACGGGTACACCTCGGGCAGCGGGACCTCCTTTGCCGCACCCTGTGTCTCCGGCCTGGCGGCCCTGGCATTGGAGAAGGCCAGGAAGGAAAAGGTGGACCTTACCCCCCAGGGTTTCCAGGACCTGCTGGCCTTCACCGCCAAGGACGCGGGAGAGGCGGGGTATGACTACGATTACGGCTGGGGCATCATCAACGCCCCGGCGATGATGGCCGAGATCCAGAACTACACCATCACCTACCACCTCAACGGCGGGACCATGCCCACCCAGGCCGCCCCGGCGGCGGAGGGGGATACCCCCGCCGGGGGAGAGACCCCTGCCGAGACCCCGGTGACCGCCACCTACCACAGCTACGACGGGACCATCGCCCTGCCCGTGCCCACCAAGGAGGGGTACAGCTTCGCCGGGTGGTATGAGAAGGAGGACCTCTCCGGCACCGGGGTCACCGAGCTGGAGGGTAAGACCAGGGCTAATAAGGAGTATTACGCCAAGTGGCTCAACACCGATGCGACTTTGAAGGAAGTCTATTTCTGGAGCCACGACGATGCCACCAACACGACCACAGAATATAAGGACGCTCCCCAGACCACGAAGGGCAACGCCATCACCATCTACGTGCCCAAGGGGACCGATTTTTCCAATTGCGGGGTACAGGTTACGCGCAGTGTGGAAAAATCGACCATGGACATAACGACAGGAAATAAGGTCTGGACCATAAAAATCACCGCACAGGACCCCAGCATTGTGGAGACCTACACCGTCACCGTGGACGCCAGCCATGTGAAGGCGATCCCGGCGGTGGAGGCCCAGACCGGCGAGGCCACCCCCGGCTCCCTGGACGGAAAGACGGAGGCAACGGCATATACGGCCGATGTGGCAACCTGGTTCACCACCGGGGCGACTGAGACCCAGCCGGGGACAGGCTCCGGCGAGGGCGGGGAGTCCGGCGGAGAGGGTTCGGCCACCGCCCTGGCCGAGGAGACCTCCGGTGAGACCGCTCCCGAGTTGACTTACGCCATCGCCCCCATTGACCCGGAGGGCACGCTGCCCGTGGGCCTGGAGCTGGCAGGCTCCGCGCTGACCTACACCCCCGCCGCCGCCGACGCCGGGAAGACCTATCACGTGCAGGTCACCGCCGCCGACGGTCCCATCGTCAGCGCGCCGGTGGAGCTCACCCTCACCGTGGGTGCCCTGCCATACAGCGCCCCGGTGCTGGAGAGCACCTCTGGGACCTTTGACGCCGCCGCCAGCCCCGCCCCCGACCTCACAGTGGGCATGACCACCTACGGCGCCACCCTGGATTCGGTGACCCTGGGTGAGGAGACCCTGACAAAGGACACCGATTACACCGTCATCCAGGCCCAGGAGGTGGATGACGAAGCCGAAACCAAGGCCGATGAGACGACCCAAAAGGATGTGGCCCGGGATGGGTCAAATGAGACCAGTGCAGAGGTCAAAAATGGGGCCGATGAGACCAAAAACAGGGCTGAAGAGACCCAAAATGGGGCCGATGAGACGGCCCAAAATCTGGAAGATCCCCCTGTGGACGACCCGCTGCGGCTCAATGCCGTGGTGTTCAAAGGGACCTATTTAAGTACTCTGAATAACGGAGAACAGGCATTTTTCCTGCACTTTTCCAGCGATAACGACGCCCCGGAGGGGGCCCGGCCCGTGACTTATACCGTCACGGTCTCGGGCAAGCCCGAGCCCACTCCCACGCCCACTCCCACCCCCGCCGATCCCAGTGGCGGCGGGACTTCCGGCGGTGGCGGAGGCGGCGGAGGCGGCGGAGGCGGCGGAGGCGGCGGTGGCGGCTTCGTGGCCGAGCCCACCCCCACGCCCACCCCGGCGCCTGCCGTGACCACGAATCCCGACGGCTCGGCCCTGCTGGAACTGCCCGAGGGGGAGGAGACCGTCTCCAAGGCCCAGGCCCAGGCGGTGGTGAAGGCCAACGAGGAGGCGCCGGTGACCGTGAAGACCGAGAAGGTCACGGTGATCATCCCCTCGGGGACCCTGTCCAAGGACGCCGATGTGGCGGCCATGATCCCCGACGCCGGGAAGGCCACCGGCAAGGCCGGCGAGGTGGTGGCCTATGTGGACGCCAAGGGGGAGCGGCACATCGTGCCCGTCAGCCTGGTGGAGGCCGATCAGGTCCTCTTCGTGGCTCCCGCCGAGGGAAAGTATGAGATCGTGGACAATCCGGTGGAGTATGCCGACATGGGGAGCCACTGGGCGACGGGAGCCGCCGGGTTCGTCTCCAGCCATGGGCTCTTCCAGGGCACCGGCGGCGGAGCCTTCTCCCCGGATATGGGTACCAGCAGGGCCATGGTTTTCACCGTACTGGCGCGGCTGGACGGCAGCGATCCGACCCCCGGGGTGGGGGAGAAGTGGTACGGTCCGGCCCTGGCCTGGGGCGTGGAGAGCGGTCTCACCGACGGCAGCGACCCGGAGGGGGCGGTGAGCCGGGAGCAGCTTGCCACCCTGCTGTGGCGCTACGCCGGCTGCCCCGAGGTGAAGGGCGGGCTCACCGATTATGCCGATGGGGACAAGGTCTCCTCCTGGGCAGATCAGGCCCTGGCCTGGGCAGTGGAGAGCGGTATCGTCACCGGCAGACCGGGGAAGGTGCTGGATCCGTCCGCAGGCGCTACCAGAGCCGAGGTGGCTGTGATGTTCCAGCGCTTTGTGCCCTATTTGCTGAAAAAATGACAGAGAGTTCCGAGGGGGCGGTCCGGAGGGCTGCCCCTTCGGTGCTGTATGGACGGAAGACAAAAAGGACCGGGGGCGGAGGGAATTCCCTCCGCCCCCGGCGCATGCTTTTTCCCGGAGGGGAAAAATTACTTCATGCCGTTCTCGTAGGCCTCGATCATCTTCTTGACCATCTGGCCGCCCACGGAGCCGGCCTCACGGCTGGTCAGGTCGCCGTTGTAGCCCTGCTTCAGGTTGACGCCCACCTCGTTGGCGGCCTCCATCTTGAACTTGTCCAGGGCCTCGCGGGCAGTGGGGACGACAGGCTGATTAGAATTGCTCTTGCTCATGATTTTCTCTCCTCTTTCTGTTTGTTGGTTTGAGATTCGTGGATCGAGAATCCGAGCATAGTTTGGCCCGGGCGCACATTCATATGCGCCCGGGCCAATGCTAATTCATGGGTAGATTTCAAATTTTTGTACCTCAAAGAAGCGAGAGACCACAGGGGTAGCCGACAGAGTGCACAGCGTCTGCGAGGCCCGTTTGATGGGGAAGCTACCAAGATCCTGGATGCTGTGGTACTGGCGGGCACGTAGTTCTGCTGGGGGAAGGTTCCAACCCAAAGAGCCGTTGGAAACGGTCATCGTCGATCCCGCCATCGGTGTTGTCCAGGCACAGTTTTGCCACCATCCTGTTGATGACGCGCCTGCTCCTGCCAGCGTTTCCGCCTGTTGACGATCTCTTCACAGCCCACCCGGCGCACTGCCCCTCTGGACAGAGCGTCCATGTCTTGGTTGCTGCGGGAGAGGAAGGCGCTGAGGCCCCGGTGGACCAGATCCATCAGGTCGACATAGAGGATGTGTACTCCCTTGCAGGGGTCGGAAAAGTCCCGGCGCTTGTGGGTGCAGTCCAGATACCAGTACTTTTCCCGCTCACCCTTGTACACCGTGCCGCAGGAGCACAGGGCGTGGCCGCACTTGGCGCACACCGCCACGCCGCCGAAGATGCTCTTGCGGACGTGGTCATAGGCCCGGTAGTCCCGACTGCCCCGGCCCAGATTGATCTGCGCCCGCTCGTAGAGCTTTTTCGTCACCAGGGGCGGGTGGGTGTTCTCCGTCACGACCCACTCCTCAGGGTCCACCGGTACCTTCTTCTTGGACTTCACGCTCACCTTCCGGCTCTTGCCCAGCAGGGTGTGGCCCAGATATACCGGGTTTTTCAGGATGCGCTTCACTGTGGTGCAGTTCCAGGTGTCCGACGCCCGAGTGGCTCCCTCGTCGCTGAATTCGTCCCGGTAAAGCACCCGGTACTTCAGCGGCGGGATGACCCCATCCCCATTCAGGTCCATGGCAATCTTCCGGGAGGAGTCCCCGGCGGCGGTCCACTCAAAGATCCGGCGCACCACGAGGGCCGTCATCTCGTCCGGAGCCAGATGGTGTTTGTCCTCCTGGCTCTTTCGGTAGCCGTAGGGAGGACAGGCGCAGTACTGGTCGCTCTCCCGCTTGCTCCTGAGCACATCTTTGACCTTCCGTGAGCCGTCCCGCAGGTAGACCTCATTCATGGCGAAAAGGAAGGAGGCCATGATGTTGTCGTGCTCGGTGTCGTGTCCCCCAGGGCCAGGTAACGGATGCCGTGCTCCGGGAAAAACTGCTCGGCGTAGTAGCTGGCTTCCCGCATATCGCGGCCCAGGCGGCTGAGGTCCTTGGTGATGACCAGGTTGGCCGTGCCCTTTTCCAGCTGGTCGAGCATCTTCTGGAAGGCCGGGCGGTCAAAGTTGCCGCCGGACCAGCCGCCGTCGGCAAGCTCCCGGATCAGGGTGATGCCGTGCTGTTTGCAATAATTTTGGATCATCATGCGCTGGCTGCCGATACTGGAGGATTCCCCCTCCCGGGCCTCCTCGTTGGAGAGCCGCAGATAGGCAAAGGCCAGTGTCATTTTGTCGGTTCTCATGCTTCCCTCCTTCGACGAACCGACCCATCGGAACTTATTATACCGTATCCTTGGTGTCTCCGTCAAAGGCAGGATGTGCCAAATATTCGCGCTCGAGGCGCGCCATCACAAGTTCCTGAATGGGTTGGTCGCCCCGGTAGACCCGCTGGATCTCATAGGTCACCGGGCCAAGCTGGATATCCTGTTGCTCCATTGATACACCTCCAGCGGTAGTTTGCGCCGGAGGAAAGGATTTCATGCCAGGATCAACCATTTGGGCCACCTTCTTTGGGGGTGAGGGAAGCCAGGTAGATGTCGGTGACGTCGGGGCGTTCGTGGCCCAGAAGGCGGGAGACTTGGTAGTGGGCATCGGTGGGAGAAACACCCTTGTCGATCAACTCCTGATAGGTCCGGGCGGCGTAGGTGTGCCGCAGACCATGGTGGGTCATAGGGCGGGTGGAACCTGAGTTTTGAATTTCACCTCTATGAGGCCGTCACCGCCACATTCACCTGTGCCGGAAAAGAGTTTACCGCCAAGGGCAAGACCGTCCTTTCCCCC